>CAVHPI010000061.1:0-2059 GCA_963637965.1 bacterium | reverse complement strand
AATGCCCCTTTTGGTGGATGAAATGGCCTTTTGCGGCCGCACATCCACGAAAAGGCACTCTGTGGTGGACGGCTGAATATCTTACCGCGCACCACGCCCCTATGATACTGGGGCGCTGCCCCAAACCCCGCCGCTACGCGCTTGCTATTGCTCAGTCCAACCCTGCCCGCGCTTCGCTAGCGCCTGATGGCGCTTGGCCTCCGCGATATTGATGCGCTAAAACGCCACTTCCCACTACCCACTCTCCACTCACTACTCTCCGCTCCTCTAAACTCTAAACTTTTCTGGTAAAATCGCTAACTTGCTGCAGTTTTATCCCAAAAAAGCGATGAGAATTACTGCAGCAATACTGGCGGCCGCAATGGCCCTGCTGATGCCGCACTCGGCAAATGCCCGCGGCAGGAGCGTGAAACATTCGGATGACATTTATGTGGCGGCTGTCGATTCGCGTGCGGCGGACAAGGCCCGCGCCGACATCGTCTGCACCGGCACCGACGATCAGGACGCAATCCAGCGGGCCGTGGATGCCTTGGGCGGCTGCGGCACCGTGCACCTTGCATCGGGCAACTATTACATCGACACCTTCCACCGCAGCGAGGTCGGCCCCGACTATGCCATCAAAGTGCCGCTGGCGCAGCCAGTCTCCAAAGTCAAGATTCAGGGCTCGGTGCGGGCCAACGGGCGTCCGGTGCGCGAGAATGAGACCTTCGTGACCGGGACCAACCTGCAGGTTACCCGCCGCTGCTACGACGCCCTTGCCGCCGACCGGCAGTGCGCGGTGATCCGCGGCGATGAGGACGCCTCGTTCGACGCCATAATGTCGCAGGAGCTCTCGGTGAGCGACATCTCCATAACCCTCCCAGACAATCAGAAGCCCATCATCTGCATAGACGGCTACTATCTCGGCGCTCTGAATGTCAGCGGCGCCCGCCTTGGCACGCGTTATTACAACCGCAGCCCCGAGCCCGACCAGGAATTCCGCATCGGCGTGGAGGGATGCATCGGCATCCGCGGCCTGCAGGGGTCGGGCAACGGCAGCGAGACCATCCTGCAGTCGGTCTATGCGGTCGGACTGGGAGTGGGTTTTGCCCTGAGCGGCGAGCATCTGGTATGCATACAGCTGGGGGCTATCGGCAATCTCTACGGCTACACCTTTAACGGCTTAGATAATGAGGTGGGGGTGTGGTGTCACCCGATAACTCTGATAAACTGCTGCGATGAGGTCTCGGCCAATTATCCCTATTTCGGCCCCAACGAATATGCGCAGGGGATAAACCTCATCAATTTCAATATCGAGCATTACCCCACGATGTTCTCCAAAGGGGGCGACTATGCGCGGGAGGCCGTGCCGGGGCAGTGGCGCGGCAATATCGACTATGACATCCAGGATTGGGAATACAATATATGCAATTCGCCGCAGCGCCGATTCTGGGCAGCCGACGGCAGCGGGGCCAACGTGCACTCGCGCAACAATGCCCAGATGCTTGCCTATTCTGCCGACGAGCTGCGCTGGATTGCCCCCAATATGAATCAGATTGTGTTCTGCACCACAAGCGGCGTGCCCATGATGTGCCGCGGGGCGGGAGACTATGCCCGCGCCCGCATCGCTTTTGACGCTCCCAACACCGCCCCGGGCGACATCGAAATCAAGGTGGGGTGGACCTACCGCAGGGTCAATTTGCCGCGCGTGTTCGCCTCCGCCGCCGAGATGACGGACTACATATACCGCCACCTGTTTTACTCCACATCAGTGAGGATGTGCCCTGACTGTGGCGCCCTCGAGGTGGCCAGCTGCCGATTTGGCGAGATGGATGACTCCGGGGAGAATCTCCGGCTGAACCCCGGCGCCACCGGCGTCAAGGCCACTCTGGAGCTCACCTTCCCCGGCCGCGAAAACCTCTGGATCCCCTTCCGATAGTATGACAAGATGGCGGGGACGCGACGGCTCGGCGGGAGCGTTCATCCTGGGAAGAGTCCTTTTTGCGGGACGCAGCCGCTCGCCGGGGCTGTTTGTCCCGGAATACCCCCTCTGGCGGGGACGCGGGGGCTCGGCGGGGCC
>CAVHPI010000060.1:0-2065 GCA_963637965.1 bacterium | reverse complement strand
CAAAGTGCTCAACATAGAGCGGCAGTTCTACCAGAACGGCGCCGGCGGGGTGTGGACCTTCTGCGTGAGCTACATCGGGGGCACGCAGGAGGCTGCCCGCGGCGGTCGCAAGCCCGACCTTGGGCTCAACGAGCTGCAGCAGGCGGTGTTCGAGCGGATGCGGCAGATACGCAAGCAGATTGCCAAAGAGGACGGCACCGCCCCCTACAACGTGTTCACCGATGTGGAGCTGGCGTCGGTATGCCGCCTTGCGGAGTACACCCCCAAGATGCTGCTCACTGTGAAGGGGATTGGCAAAGGCAAGATAGAGCGCTACGGCAAGAAGTTGCTGGAGCGCTATCTGGCCAATCCGGTGGAGGTGGGTGCCGCCGGCACGG
This sequence comes from bacterium, assembly GCA_963637965.1. Lineage (GTDB taxonomy): Bacteria > Bacteroidota > Bacteroidia > Bacteroidales > UBA932 > Equibacterium. The sequence goes on along the minus strand of CAVHPI010000060.1, from coordinate 1,688 downwards.
AGCCGTTTGCTCTTGCGGAGGACAGTCTCTGTGGAGCCGCATCGCCCGCCGCTGATGAAGGTGTTACGGACAATGCTGCGGAGCAGGTTGCCCCGGCGGCGGACATCCAACTCGGGAGTGCCGCACCCGACACTCCCGCCTCCGGCACTGAATCATCGCTGTTTGCAGGAGAGACGGCAGATTTGCCCGGCGCATGAAGAATCCTGTGGAGAATCTCATTGAGCTGGTTGCGGCGCCCGACAACCTGTGCCTGGCCTTCTGGAAGGCGCGGCGCGGCAAGGAGTCGCGCCCGGAGGTCATCGCCTACCGCAGCCGTCTTGAAGAGAATCTCCGCCGGTTGCGCCTCTGCCTGCTCTATGGCACCGTTGATGTGGGCCGCTACCACACCTTCCGCATTTTCGACCCCAAGGAGCGCGTCATTTGCGCTGCCGACTTTGGCGAGCGGGTGCTGCACCACGCCCTGATGAATGTCTGCCACGACCATTTTGAGCGGTTCCAGATATTCGACAGTTATGCCACCCGCCCCGGAAAGGGACAGTATGCCGCGCTGGATCGCGCCAGAGGCTACACGCGACGCTACGGATGGTTCTGCAAGATGGATGTGCGCAAGTTCTTTGACAGCATCAGCCACGGGCGGCTGTGCGATTTGCTGGAGCGTCGCTTTGGAGATGCGCGCCTGATGGAGATATTCCGCGCAATAATCTGCAGCTACGCCTCTGCGCCGGGACGCGGACTTCCCATCGGCCACCTCACCAGCCAGTACTTTGCCAACTTTTACCTGGCCCACGCCGACCACTACATAAAGGAGAGGCTGCGGGTGCGCGCCTATGTGCGCTATATGGACGATATGGTATTCTGGTGCGACGACCGAGCAGAGGCGGTGCGCCTCGCCGCCCTGTTTCGCATTTTTGTCGCGGAAGAGCTTGGGCTGGAACTCAAGCCGCTCTGCATAAATTCCTGCACGCACGGGCTCCCCTTTCTGGGATATGTGCTGTTCCCCGGCAAGGTGCGCCTGCGATGCGGCAGCAAAAAACGTTTTTTGAGAAAAGTAAAGAGATACGATATGAAACTTTGCCGTGGCGAGTGGTCGCAGGAGCAGTACGCGCGGCATATCGGGCCCCTGGTGGCCTTTACCAGATATGCCGATGCCACCGCCCTGCGGCGGATGGCCTTCGGCACGGGTGCAGACTGAGAAGCCGTGTGGCTTACGGGGGCTCCAACCGCGTTTTGCGCGGCGGCAGCTGGAACAACAATGCTGACAACTGCCGTTCTGCCAACCGCAACAACAACAATCCCGACAACTACAACAACAATAACGGGTTCCGTGTTTGCTTCCCCTCCAGCTCAACGATATGGTGACGGCCGCCGGCGGCCAATGACCGGTGATATCGATGAACAGGTCTGCACCCCGCTCCCCTCCAGGGGATAAACACTCCGCGCCGCCTCTGCGGCCGGACATTGCGGCGGGCTCCGAATTTCGGCGCCCGCCTTTTTTCTGCCGGGCCTGTCCCTAACCTGAGTATTAAGAAGGTCATAGAGTCCGAATACAAAATCGCCAGTCCCCGCGGCTTAGCCTGCCGGGAGCGGTCTCATCCCCGAAAGTGCCACTTGTCCGGGATGAAGTGATTCGCCTGGGCCTACCGTCCCGGGAAAAGCCACGTTTCTGGGACGCGGGGGCTCGCCCGGGC
>CAVHPI010000059.1:0-2653 GCA_963637965.1 bacterium | reverse complement strand
CCACGCCATCCTTCCCATCCTTTCCGGCCGCACCCGTGGCTCCGGTATCGCCCTTTTCGCCTTGGATGCCTTGTTCACCCTGGTCTCCTTTATCGCCTTTCTCACCTTGGATGCCCTGGTCACCCTTATCTCCCTTCTCGCCCTGTATGCCTTGGTCTCCTTTTTCGCCCTTTTCGCCTTGGATGCCTTGCTCACCTTTATCACCCTTCTCACCTTGGATGCCCTGTGCTCCGGTATCGCCCTTATCGCCTTTCTCGCCCGTGGCCTTCACGCCGGTGCTCTTCCAGGTTTTGCCGCTGTCGGTGGAGATTTCCCACTCGTTGGTGTCGGTGTTGATGCGCACCTGCGGGGCTATAGCCTCTATCGCCGCTCCGCTGTCGCCGGGCTCACCCTTTTCGCCTTGTATTCCTTGGTCTCCTTTATCACCCTGGATGCCCTGTGCCCCAGTATCTCCCTTCTCGCCCTTCTCGCCCTTCTCGCCGGTCACGCGCAGTTTGTTGCCGTCGTCATCCAGCAGCCACTCGCCGTCAAGGGTCCAGTAGTAGACTCCTTCGTACAGTTCGACGCTGATTTTAGGGGTATGGCCGTCCTCGCCTTTGGCGCCGGGGGTACCGTTGTGCACGATTATGGGTTCACCGTTGGCAAATGCGATGGTGTAGCCGCTGCCATCGGGCAGTGCCGTTATATTAGTGATGTAATTGCTTGTCTCAAGTGTGGACACCAGCTGATTGAGCACCTTGATGTCGTTGTTCACATTGATCTCCGTACTCTTGAGGTTCGTGATTTGGGTGCGGAGGTCGGTGTTGTCCTTCTCCAGACTCGCGATCTTGTTCCACAGCGCGGAATCGTCATACTTTTTGCAAGCGCCAAGAGAAATTAGCACCAATGTGCTGATAACCACCCATTTATAAGCGGGAGGGGTAAAACTGGATTTCATTGAGTTTTTCGGTTAGAAATAAGTACACCAAAAGTACCCACTTCGCCGCAGTTATCCAAATAAAAAGACGACATGAGTGGAGAGTTTAAAGTTTAGAGGAGTGGAGTGAGGAGAGTGATGGGGAACATTTTAGCGCATCAATATCGCGTGCGCCATCAGGCGCTAGCGAAGCGCGGGTGGGATCTAAAGCGAAAGGCCACGGGAGCATCTTCCCGTGGCCTTTCGCTTATTGTCCTGCTTGTATTCCCGTAGTCTTTACTTATGTCTCACGGCGAGCTCCTCTTCGATATCTTCCAGCGAGACTCCCATATGCTCGCAGAGCACCATCAGGTGATACACCAGGTCGCCCGCCTCGTAGAGGAAACGCTCCCGGTTGCCATCCACAGCCTCGATCACAGTCTCCACGGCCTCCTCGCCCACCTTCTGGGCCATCTTTTTGACCCCCTTGCCAAACAAGTAAGTGGTGTAGTGACCCTCGGGCATATCGGCGTGACGCTGCCGGATGCAACTCTGCAGAGTCCCCAGGAAGCCCTCGTTGTCGCGCGTGTCAAAGCAGGCGACGGTGCCGCGGTGGCAGGTCGGGCCGTCGGGATGCGCCTTGATCAGCAGCGCATCGCCGTCGCAGTCGGGATACATCTCCACCACGTGCAGGAAATTGCCGCTCGTCTCCCCCTTGGTCCACAACTTGCCCCGGGTGCGGCTGTAGAAGGTCACCAGCGAACTCTCCTGAGTCTTCTCAAACGCCTCGCGGTTCATATAGCCCAGCATCAGCACCTTGAGGGTGTCGGCATCCTGAACAATCGCCGGCAGCAGACCGTCGGCGCACTTCTCCAAATTGAAATCGGTAAACTTGATCATAATCTCACAGGTATATTTAATTTGCTTAATTCTTGTTTTAGCACCGGAATCGGGATTTCTCCCGTGTGGAATATGGATGCGGCCAGAGCGGCGTCGGCGCCCCCCAGAGTCAGCACATCGGCGATATCCCGCACGCTCCCGGCACCGCCCGATGCAATCACCGGTATCGAGAGCGACTCTCCAAGAGCCGCGTAGGTCTCGCACGGATAGCCGCAGCGGGTGCCGTCGTGGTCCATAGAGGTGAACAGCAGCTCCCCCGCCCCGCGCTCCTGCGCCTCGTGCGCCCAGGAGAAAAGTTCAAGGTCGGTGGGGCGCTTGCCGCCGTGGGTCGTGGCCATCCAGCGGCCGTCGATCTGCCGCGCATCTATGGCGATGACCACGAACTGCGAGCCATATTTGCCCGCAATCTCGTCTATCAGACGGGGATTGGCTATGGCGGCGGTGTTCAGGCTGATTTTGTCGGCCCCGGCATCCAACAGACGCGCCGCGTCGTCCACACTGCGGATGCCGCCCCCCACGGTAAAGGGGATGTTGATTTCGGCGGCAATGCGCTCCACCAGCGTACAGAAGGTGGTGCGCTGCTCGCTGCTGGCGCTGATGTCCAGATAGACCAGTTCGTCGGCCCCTTCGGCGGCATATTTCGCCCCGAGAGCGACCGCATCGCCCACATCGCGCAGCCCCACGAAGTTGACCCCCTTGACCGTGCGCCCGTCCTTCACATCCAGACAGGGTATTATCCTTTTCGCTAACATAAACCAATAACTCTAAACTCTACACTCTCAGCAACCCCTCCGCACATTTTCTATTTATGACCCCAACCCTAAATCCCTTCCCCCGGGAAGGGACTTGCCCCACGGC
>CAVHPI010000058.1:0-2967 GCA_963637965.1 bacterium | reverse complement strand
TCCAGCAATACCGAGACCCCTTACATCGAGCTTGACAAGAGCAGCGAGACCATCGACGCCGGGGGCGGCACCATCACAATCAAGGTCAACGCCAGCAGCTCGTTCGTCGCAACCTGCACTAAATCGTGGGTTACAATCGCCGGCGGCACCGGCAGCTGCGGCATAGCAGTTGCGGCCAACGTCACCACGGAAGAGCGCACCGCAACCGTCACCTTTAATTGCGGTGGTGCTACAAAGACCTTCACCGTGACCCAGAGCGGTAGCACTGCAAAATACTGGCACGATAAAATGGAGAAAGTCCGGATCAAGGCTGGCACCTTCGCGATGGGCTCGCCTACTAGGGAAACTGGCCACTATGATAATGAGACCCAGCATCAGGTAACGCTTACGAAGGACTTCTATATGGGCAAATACGAAGTGACCAATGCACAGTTCTGCGCATTCCTCAACGAAAATAGCATCGGCAGCGACGGTGAATTCGCCACCGCCGATTATGGCGCGCAGACCTTGGTTTACACCCATTCTTGGGGCGTTAAGTACAGCAACGGCAATTGGATTCCGCAGAGCGGATACGAAAATTATCCTGTGGTATGGGTTACTTGGTATGGCGCCAATGAATATGCTAAATGGATAGGCGGGGCCCTTCCCACAGAGGCTCAGTGGGAGTATACCTGCCGGGCCGGCAGCACCACTGCATATTGCTTTGGCGACAGCAGTGACGATCTCGGAGACTACGCATGGTATTACATCAACAGCCACAGCAAGACACACCCAGTTGGTCAGAAGAAGCCCAACGCCTGGGGCCTTAACGATATGCACGGCAATGTATTTGAGTGGTGCTCTGACTGGTATAGCAGCAGCTACGGCACAATCGCTGTGACGGATCCGACTGGCCCGACGACTGGCACCTACCGCGTTTCTCGCGGCGGCAGCTGGTTCAACGACAATGCTCACTGGAGCCGTTCTGCCAAGCGCGGCTACAGCAAACCCGACATCTGCTACGAAAATTTCGGGTTCCGTGTTTGTTTCCCCTCCAGCAATACCGAGACCCCTTACTTCGAGCTTGACAAGAGCAGCGAGACCATCGGCGCCGGGGGCGGCTCCATCACAATCAATGTCAACGCCAGCGGCTCGTTCACTGCGACCTGCCCCGAATCGTGGGTTACAATCGCCAGCGACACCGGCTGCTGCACGATTACCGTTGCTGCAAATACCGCCACTGCAGAGCGCGCTGCAACCGTCACCTTCACCTGCGGTGATTCCGTAAAGACCTTCAGCGTGACCCAGATTGGTAGCACTGCAAAATACTGGCACGATAAAATGGAAAAAGTCCTGATCAAGGCCAGAACCTTCACGATGGGCTCGCCTCCTAGGGAAACTGGCCGCTATGATGATGAGACTCAGCATCAGGTAACGCTTACGAAGGACTTCTATATGGGCAAATACGAAGTGACCAATGCTCAGTTCTGCAAATTCCTCAACAACTATGGCATCGGCAGAGACGGCAAGTTCGCCACCGCCGATTATGGTACACAGACCTTGATATCGACAAATGAACGGGGTGTGGAGGGTGTGAAGTATAGTGGCGGCAAGTGGATACCGAACGGAGGTGTAAATCATCCTGTTGTGTTCGTAACCTGGTATGGCGCCAATGAATATGCTAAATGGATAGGCGGGGCCCTGCCTACGGAGGCGCAGTGGGAGTATGCCTGCCGGGCAGGAAGTACGACTGCATTCTTCTTTGGCGACGACAGCGACAGGATCAACGAGTATGCCTGGTATTTCTACAGCGATGATTATGCCGCGCCACGCTCTGTTGGACAGAAGAAGCCCAACGCCTGGGGTCTTTACGATATGTACGGCAATGTATGTGAGTGGTGCGCTGATTGGTATGGAGACTACCCCACCAGCGCTGTAACGGATCCGACCGGCCCGATGACTGGCACCTCCCGCGTTTTGCGCGGCGGCAGCTGTGACAGCAATGCTTACAACTGCCGTTCTGCCACCCGCTACGCCAACTATCCCGCCAACTACAACGGCCTTAGCGGGTTCCGTGTTTGCTTCCCCGTCGAATAAACATAAGGACTTTAACATCAGAGACAAAATCTTAATAGTTTCAAGATAACAAACCAAATAATCACATGAAATTCAATTTTACCCCCCCCCGATTTTCTAAATGGGTGGTAGCGAGCGCTTTAACGCTTACGGCTATTGGCGGATGCCAGAAGTACGACGATTCCGAACTGCGGAATCTCATCACGAATCTGCAGAAGGAGAACACCGATCTCCGCAGTCAGATGACTGACATCAAGGGTGCCGAGAGCAGCATCAACAGCGACATCAAGGCGCTGAACCAGCTGGTCTCAACTCTGGAGACAAGCAATTACATCACTGATGTGACGGCACTGCCCGACGGCAGCGGCTACACCATTGCGTTTGCCAATGGCGAGCCCGTCACGGTGCACAACGGCACCAATGGCGCCAATGGCGAGAAGGGTCATACGCCGAAAATCAGTGTGGGCTTGTACGAAGGGGTATACTACTGGACACTTGATGGCGAGTGGCTGCTGGATGACAATGGCAACAAGCTGCGTGTGACCGGCGAGAAGGGTGAACAAGGTATTCAAGGTATTCAAGGCGAGCAAGGAATCCAGGGAGAGAAAGGAGACAAGGGCGACCAAGGCATACAAGGTGAAAAGGGCGAGCCCGGCGACAGCGGAGCGGCGATAGAGGCCATAGCCCCGCAGGTACGCATCAACACCGACACCAACGAGTGGGAAATCTCCACCGACAGCGGCAAAACCTGGAAGAGCACCGGCGTGAAGGCCACGGGCGAGAAAGGCGATAAGGGAGATACTGGAGCACAAGGCATTCAGGGAGAGAAAGGTGAGAAGGGCGATACTGGTGCACAGGGCATTCAGGGAGAGAAAGGTGAGAAGGGCGATACTGGTGCACAGGGCATTCAGG
>CAVHPI010000057.1:0-3360 GCA_963637965.1 bacterium | reverse complement strand
AAGGCGCCGGCAGCAAGTCCCTTCCCGGGGGAAGGGATTTAGGGTTGGGGTCATTGATAATAAAATGTGCGGTGGGATGCCGGGGCCTTGAGAGTTTAGGGTTTAGGGTTTAGAGTTTAGGGTATGATTATAAAAGTATGTGGAATGAGAGACGGGGAGAATATCCGTCAGACAGAAGCGCTGGGGGCTGACCTCATCGGCCTGATTTTTTACGGCAAATCGCCCCGCTGCGTGCAGTACCGGCCTGGCTACCTCCCGTCCAAGGCCCGCCGCGCCGGCGTCTTCGTAAACGCCCCGGCCGACGAAATCTGCGCCCGTGCGGCGGAATACGCGCTGGACTACGTGCAGTTGCACGGCTCCGAGAGCCCGCAATTCTGCCGGACGCTCCGCTCGCGGCTACCGGAGGGCTGCGGCATCATCAAGGCCCTTCCGGTAGCATCCGAGTGCGACCTGGCGGCGGCCGACGACTACCGGCAGTGTGCCGACCTGCTGCTCTTTGACACCCGCTGCAGCGGTTTCGGCGGCAGCGGCGCCAAATTTGACTGGGGCCTGCTGGAGGCCTACCGCGGCACGCTGCCGTTTCTGCTGAGCGGCGGCATCGGCACCGGCGACGCCGAGACCCTGCGCACCTTCTGCCACCCCCGATTTGCCGGCATCGATCTCAACAGCCGCTTCGAGAGCGCCCCGGGAGTCAAAGACACCGCGCTGCTGGCCGAATTTATCAACGAAATCAGAAAATAAAATGATATGAACAGAATCAACCGACTTTTTCAAGAGAAGAAACAGGGGATACTCTCGATTTATTTTTGCGCGGGACACCCCTCATTGGACTCCACCGCCAGCACCATCGCGGCACTTGCCGAAGGGGGCGTGGATATGATCGAAATCGGGATGCCCTTCAGCGACCCGATGGCCGACGGCCCCGTGATTCAGGACGCCGCCACCAAGGCCCTCAAGGGCGGGATGTCGCTGCGCGTGCTCTTTGAGCAGCTAGCGGGCATTCGCGAGAAGGTGAGCATTCCGCTGGTGGCGATGGGCTACCTCAACCCGATTATGCATTTCGGCTTCGAGAACTTCTGCGCCAAGTGCAGCGAGGTGGGCATCGACGGGATGATAATTCCCGACCTGCCATTCAAGGACTATATGGAGGAGTACAAGGCTGTCGCCGATCGCTACGGCCTCAAAATCATAATGCTCATCACCCCAGAGACCTCGCAGGAGCGCATCCGCTTTATAGACGAGCACACCGACGGCTTCATTTATATGGTGTCGTCGGCCTCCACCACCGGCGCAAAAAGCGAGTTTGACAGCGGCAATCTGGAGTATTTCTCCCGCATCAACTCTATGAACCTGCGCAATCCGCGCATGATAGGCTTCGGCATCTCCAACCGCAACACGCTGCAGGCAGCCCTCTCCAACGCCGCCGGCGCCATCATCGGCAGCAAGTTCGTGTCGCTGCTCGATGCCTGCGGCGACCCCCGCGAGGCCCTGCGGCAGCTGTTCGAGTGTCTGGAGAGGTAAGGCCCTCGAGAAGTTGAGAGTTTAGAGGAGTGGAGAGTGGTAAGTGGAGAGTGTTTTTTGGGGAAGTGATGGGGAGAGCGTGGTAAGTGGAGATGTGAGGAGAGTATGGAGTTGTTGCGTGTTGTGGGGAATGGAGAGGCGGGGGCAGCAGGGCCGGAAATTGTGGGCTAGTCGGGCCGGAGAGCCGGGAAACTGGACGGACGGAAAAACGGTGAGAAAAAAAGGGGTTTTACTCACCGAATTTCGAGTTTGTGATTTTTGGTGAGAAAAAACGCCGTTTTGCACATCAAATGTTTAAAAAACAACATTCTGTGAGAAAAAGCCCGCCTTTTCACACGAAATTTCGCCTTGAGCAAAATCGGTGAGAAAATCGCTCGTTTTTTACACCGAATTTCCACATTGGGATCAACCTTATCCAAGATTCCGCCGCAGTAGCCCTACTCGCACTCCTCTATCCGTTAATGCGGCTTTGACGCTGCATATCCACAAAACACCCCCTTCTGGTGGATGAAGTGGCTTTTGGAGCTGGTGCATCCACGATTTTGATGCGCTAATGCGGTTATTCGCAGGGGAAGCAAACGCGGAAGCCGCGGTAGATGCTGTATTCGTAGGGAAAATCGCCGTCGTGGTCAGCAGAACGGCAGTAGTCAGCATAGTCGAAACAGCTGCCGCCGCGAATAACGCGGTTGGAGCCAGTCGTCGGGCCGGTCGGGTCTGTCACAACGCTTGTACCGTAGCTTCCATACTTGTCAGCGCACCACTCACACACATTGCCGTGCATATCGTAAAGACCCCAAGCGTTGGGCTTCTTCTGACCAACGGGGTGTGTCTTGCTGCCGCTGTTGCCTTTATACCAAGCATATTCTCCGAGACTTTCACTCCTGTCTCCAAAGCAATATGCAGTGGTGCTTCCGGCGCGGCAGGCATACTCCCACTGCGCCTCCGTAGGCAGTGCTCCGCCTATCCATCTTGCGTATTCACTTGCACCATACCAGGTAACATACACAACCGGATAATCTTCATATCCACTCTGCGACACCCAATTGCCGTCGCTGTACGTAACGTTCCACTGATATGTAATTATCAAGGTCTGCGTACCATGATCGGCGGTGGCGAACTTGCCGTCGCTGCCGACACCCCTGGCATTCAGGAACTCTGCAAATTGGGCATTTGTCACCTCATATTTGCCCATATAGAAGTCCTTCGTAAGCGTTACCTGATGCTGCGTCTCGTCGCTGCGGCGGCCAGTTTCCGTAGTAGGCGAGCCCATCGTGAAGGTGCCGGCCTTGATTAGGACGACATCCATCTTGCCGCTCTGGATGATGGTGAGGGTCTTGGCGGTGCCGCCGCAGTTGAAGGTGATTGTGGCGGTGCGGCTTGCGGCGGCGGTGTTGGGAGCCAGTTCTATGCCGCAAGATTCGCCGCAGCAGTTGATGGTTGCCCACGACTCAGCGCAGGTTGCGACGAAAGCGCCGCTGGCGTTGACGTTGACGCTGATTGAGTCGCCCTCTGCGCGTGCGGTCACGCTGGTCTTGTCAAGTTCGATGGTGGGGGTGGGACTGTTTGCTGCATCTAGCGGGAAGCAGACGCGGAAGCCGGCATTGACGTGGGCGTTATCGGGAGTACTCTTGTAGCGGTTGGCAGAACGGCAGTCTCTCGCATCAGGGTACCAGCTGCCGCCGCGCAAAACGCGGTAGGCGCCAGCCGTCGGGCCGGTCGGGTCTGTCACAACGCTTGTACCGTAGCTTCCATACTTGTCGGCGCACCACTCCCATACATTACCATGCATATCGTAAAGGCCCCAGGCATTGGGCTTCTTCTGACCAACGGGGTGTGTCT
>CAVHPI010000056.1:0-3655 GCA_963637965.1 bacterium | reverse complement strand
GTTTTGCGGGAAATAATGTTAATTTGTAACATTAATTCTCCGTGTATGCGCAAGCTGTTTCTGTACATACTGCTGCTAATTCTCTCTGTCAACTCATTTTCAGACGCTTATGCCGTGCCAGCCCGCCCCTCGGCGGTGACTTTCAAACAGAAAGACGGCAGAGCGTTCAAGGCCCGCATCCACGGCGACGAGTTCTGCCACTGGATCACCACCGCAGAGGGCTACAACATCGTTGCCGGCGCCGACGGCGATTGGTATTTTGCGCAGATGGACAATTCGGGCGCTCTCACCTCCACCGGCATCAGGGTCGCCCCCGCCTCCCGCCTATCTTCTGCCGAGCGGGCACTGCTGCGCAAGGACCTGCGCCCCGCTCCCACCCCGCATCAGATGCAGATGAAGGCCTATATGCAGGCCACCACCCGCAGCGTCCCGGGCGAAGAGCTGCTTCCTCCGCTGCTCAGCGGCACCTCGATGAAGGCATCGGGGCATCAGAAGTCGCTGGTGATTCTGGTCGCCTTTGCAGACGTCCCCTTCCGGGAGAGCAGCACGCCGGAGATGTTCGACGACCTCATGAACGGACGTGACTACACCTATGGCGGCTCCACCGGCAGCGCCTGGCAGTATTATTACGACAACTCCAACTTCCGGTTTGACCCCGAATTCACCATCGCCGGCCCCTACACCCTCTCTCACGAGCGGGCGTATTACACCGCCGACAGCGATGCCCGCGCCGGCGAAATGGCCCGCGAGGCAGCCATCCTGGCCGATGCCGACATCGATTACTCGGAATACGCCGATGGCAAGATGGGGTATGACCTCTTCATCTATTATTCCGGCGGTCAGGAGGCCGACGGCTCCGACGCGGAGGGCATTTGGCCCCACCGCAACTACTTCGACCCCATAACACTGGACGGCGTCAGCCTCACGGGTTATGCCTGCAGCTCCGAGCTCTGCCTGCTGGCGGACGGGGTATCGGTGGGCTTTACCCAAATCGGCTCTTTCTGCCACGAATTCGGCCACACGCTGGGCCTACCCGACTTCTACAACACCGGCACAGGCTCCGCCACAAACCCCGCCGGCCCCACCAACTTTTCCCTTATGGACGTCGGCTGCTACAATAACACCTGCCGCACCCCTCCGGCGCTGAACATACTGGAGCGCTGGATGCTCGGCTGGGCGCAGCCGGCAGTGCTCGATGCCGAAGGCGACTGCATCCTGTATCCCGTGACCGGAGATTCCGGCTGCATAATGCTTTCCGCCAGCAGCGGGGAGTATTTCCTGCTCGAATGCCGCGGCGCGGGGCAGAACGTATGGGACAAGCCCGAATATATGGACTACTACGGCACCGGGGCCTACTGGGGGCTGATGACCTACCACGTGGATGTCTCCAAGGATATTGTCTGGCGCATAAACTCCGTGAACGCCACCACCGGCGGCGAATGCTTCAATCTGCTCTTTTCCAACCCCAACTGGGGCGGAAACTACGCCGCTGCATATCTCCCTTCGCACTGCTTCTTCCCCGGAGGGAACGCGGTGACCGCAATCCGAAGCAGTTCGACGCGAGGCTACGTGGCCCGCGACGGCGGCAAGCCCGCCTACGACATCACCGGCATCGAGCTCAATGAGGCGCAGAAGGCGGTGACATTCCGCGTCAGCACCCGCACCTCCGCCATCAGCGACATCGCCACGCAGGTTTGGCAGCACGACGCCCTGCTCACCTGGACCGATGCAGAAGCCACCGGGTGGACAGTGACTTTCGCCCCCGAAGAGAGCGGCGAAGCGCGGACCGTCACCGTAAGCTCGCCGGCGGCCCATCTGCCCGCCCTCAAAGCGGGTTGCAGCTATTCCGTCTCCATTGAAAACGACAGGGGCGGCGGCGCCAGCCTCACCCTCACGACAGCCGGCGAGCAGGGGCGCAACCCCCGCATCACCCTCTCCGGCGACAAACTCACCTCCAAGGCTCCCATCGTGCTCCTGCTCTCTGACTGCGGCGACCTGCAGGATGTCCGCTGGAGCGTTGACGGTGCCACGACCGACGGCTACGTCACCCTCAAGAAGGGGCAGCGCCGCATCCAGGCCACCGCCACCCTCGCGGACGGCAGCAAAGAATACTATATCCGATATGTCAATGTAATCTTCTGAGTATGAAACGCCTCTGCATCATATTCTGCCTCGCCGCCCTGCTGGCGGGCTGCAACAGCGACAACACCGCCGCGCTGCGCGAAAATTTCCAGAACTTGGAGAGTTGCGGCATCTGTAAGGACGAAACAATGCTGCTTGCCATCGACATGACCAAGTACCAGTATATGTACAGCCCTTCAAAGGGCATCTGCCGCTTCACCGACGAGAGCGGGGAGCAGAGCCTGACGCTGTCCCTGAGCGGGGAACCGTCGGAAAATGGCTTTGTGCAGGGGAGCGTCTCCGGCACGCTGGGGCAGAGCGGACTCAAGTTCACCGATTTGCATATAATCAAGAAGACCTCCGCCTTGGTGTGGCTGTGGTCTGACCCCGACAAGTGCGGCATAATACTGCCCGCCTGGGGGACCGTTAACCGATAAACATCTAAGATTCAAGATTTATGAGACTTAAACTGTTTTTAATTCCGTTTCTGACACTGATATTTTCGCTGCAGGTGTCGGCCCAGAACGTGAGTGTGAATGGTATTGTCCTTGACGGGAACAACGAGCCCGTGATCGGAGCCGGCGTGCTTGTGAAAGGTTCGCAGAGCAACGGCGTCGTCACCGATCTCGACGGCAAGTTCTCGATGAAAGGGCTCAAGTCCAGCGACATCCTCGTAGTCTCCTGCGTGGGCATGATAACCCGCGAAGTTGCAGTGGAGCCGGAGCTCACCGTCATACTCGAAACTGACCAGCAGATGCTGGACGATGTAATCGTGGTTGCCTTCGGACAGCAGACCAAATCCTCGTTCACCGGCTCGGCCTCCGTCGTCAAGAAGGAGGATCTGGAGAAAAAGCAGCTGACCAACGTGCTCAGCGGCCTCCAGGGCCAGGTGGCCGGCCTGCAGATGGTGAGCACCTCAGGTTCGCCCACCGCCACCCCCTCGATGGCCATCCGCGGCTTCGGATCCATCAACGCCGGCACATCGCCGCTGATCATTGTAGACGGCGCCCCCTATGACGGCGGCTGGAACAACCTCAACCCCAGCGATGTGGAGAGCATCACCGTGCTCAAGGACGCCGCCTCCAACGCCCTCTACGGCGCCCGCGGCGCCAACGGCGTGATTATGATCACTACCAAGAAGGGCAAGGCGGAAGATGCCGTGGTGACTCTCAACACCAAATGGGGCCTCAACACCCGCGCCACCCAGGAATACGACTACATCACCGACCCGGGGCAGTATTATGAGCTCTACTATCAGGGCCTCTATAACTACAATGTCCGCGACAACGGCCTCTCCGCATACGATGCGCACGTGGCCGCCAACAACTCCCTGGGGCGTCCCGCATCACAGGGCGGTCTGGGATACCTCGTATATTCTGTGCCCGGCGGGGAGTATCTCATCGGCACAAACGGCAGGCTCAACCCTCACGCCACCCTCGGCAACCGCGTCTACAGCAACGGTCAGTTCTACACCCTGATGCCCGACGACTGGATCGACGAAGCCTTCCGCACCGGCATGCGCCAGGAATACAAC
>CAVHPI010000055.1:0-3714 GCA_963637965.1 bacterium | reverse complement strand
TTATTGATGACCCCAACCCTAAATCCCTTCCCCCGGGAAGGGACTTGCTGTCGGCACTTCGTGCCTCTAAACTTTCCGCGCCTCTAAACTCTACACTATTAAAGTCCGGTATAACTGCAGGGTGTGATGGCGCGCAGCTCGTTCTTCACGCTTTCGCTCACCTCCAGAGTGTCGATAAAGCGGGCGATGGTCTCGCTGCTGACGGCCTCGCCGGTGCGGGTGAGCGCCTTGAGAGTCTCGTAGGGATTGGGATAACCCTCGCGGCGCAGAATGGTCTGGATGCCCTCCGCCACGACGGCCCAATTGTTCTCGAGGTCAGAGGCCATCTTGCTTTGATTCAGAATCAGCTTGCCCAACCCCTTCTTGAGCGATGCGAGCGCAATCACGGAGTGGGCGACAGGCACGCCGACATTGCGCAGCACCGTGGAGTCGGTCAAATCGCGCTGCATGCGCGAGATGGGCAGCTTGCCGGAGAGGTGGCGGTACACGGCATTGGCGATGCCCAGGTTGCCCTCGGCATTCTCGAAGTCGATGGGGTTGACCTTGTGCGGCATTGCAGAAGATCCGACCTCGCCCGCCTTGATGCGCTGCTTGAAATAGTCCATCGAGATGTAGGTCCAGATGTCGCGGCACAGGTCAATCAGTATGGTGTTGATGCGTCCCAGGCAGTCGAAGATAGCCGCCAGGTTGTCGTAATGCTCTATCTGGGTGGTGGGCCAGGAGTGGCTGAGCCCCAGAGTGCCCTCCACAAAGCTGTCGCCGAAAGCCTTCCAGTCGATGTCGGGATATGCCACGTGATGGGCGTTCATGTTGCCGGTGGCACCGCCGAACTTGGCGGGGTACGAGAGGCTGTCCAGCTGGCGCATCTGCTCGCTCAGGCGGGCGCGGAACACCCCGAACTCCTTGCCCAGACGGGTGGGGGAGGCGGGCTGCCCGTGGGTGTGGGCCAGCATCGGGATCTCCTTCCACTCGCTCTCGAAGCCGGCAATCATATCCACGACCTCATTCAGCTGCGGGCGGAACACGCTGGCGAGGCCCTCCTTGATGGAGAGGGGCACAGAAGTGTTGTTGATGTCCTGCGAGGTGAGGCCGAAGTGCACGAACTCGCCGTAGCCGGCATCGATGTCCAGGGCGGCAAACTTCTTCTTGATGAAATATTCCACCGCCTTCACGTCGTGGTTGGTGACCTTTTCGATCTCCTTCACCGCCTCGGCGTCTGCCTCGGAAAAGTTGCGGTAGATGTCCCGCAGCGCCTCGAAGCGCTCCTTGCCGAACGATGCAAGCTGCGGCAGGGGAATGTTGCAGAGGGCGATGAAATACTCTATCTCGACCCTGACGCGATAGCGGATAAGGGCGAATTCTGAGAAATAGTTGCCGAGAGCCTCGGTCTTGGAGTGATAGCGGCCGTCCACGGGGGACACGGCGGTAAGGGGGCTTAACATAAATTTGAAAATTATTGCTTGGTGAGAGCGCCAAAGTTACTAATTTTGGCGACACCTAAACACGAAAAGTCTATGAGAAAGAGTAAAATTATGGCAATGGCATCTTCCCTGACACTTCTGGCGACAGGCTGCGCTAACAATGCGGAGCCCGAATTCAAATATTGCGTGGATTCATTCGCCGACATAGAGGTTATCAAATATCAGATTCCCGACTGGGACTCCCTCACAATGGGGCAGAAAGAGTATATCTACTACCTTGCGGAGGCTGCAAAATATGGACGCGACATAATCTGGGCGCAGAACTATGAATACAACCTCCCCATCCGCAAGGCACTGGAGAGCGTTATCAAAAACTATAAGGGCGACCGCCAGTGCGGGCAGTGGCAGCAGTTTATGGTCTATGCCAAGCGGGTGTTCTTCTCCAACGGCATCCATCACCACTACGGCGAGCACAAGTTCTTTCCCGAGTGTGACCGGCTCTATATGGGCGGCCTCTTTGCAGAGTGCGGCGTGGGCGACGACGCCCTGCTGGAGATAATCTACAACCCCGACATCGCCCCCGTGCGCAAATATCAGGGCACCGACCGCGACATGATTCTGGCATCGGCCAACCATCTATACGACGGCGTGACACAGGCCGAGGCGGAGAAGTTCTATGCCGATATGGAGGACCCCTCTGACCCGCACCCCATCTCTTACGGCCTCAACAGCCGCCTGATAAAGGATGCCGACGGCAATCTGACGGAGCTTAAATACACCGCCGGCGGACTTTACGGCGCGGCCCTCACCAAAATAGTGGAGAATCTTGAGAAGGCGGCCGCAGTGGCGGAGAACGATGTGCAGAAGCAGACCATCGCCGACCTCTGCGAATATTACCGCACCGGCGACCTGCGCCTCTGGGACAAATACAATATCGAGTGGGCCGACGACACCATTTCCCGCGTGGACTTTATCAACGGCTTCATAGAGGTCTACGGCGACCCGCTGGGGCTCAAGGGCAACTGGGAGAGCATGGTCAACTTCCGCGACATAGAGGATTCGCACCGCACCGAGATTGTGAGCGGCAACGCCCAGTGGTTCGAAGACAACTCCCCCGTGGACGACCGCTTCAAGAAGGCACACGTGACGGGCGTTTCCGCCAAGGTTATCAACGCAGTGGTGATTGCGGGCGACACCTACCCCTCCACCGCCATCGGCATCAACCTGCCCAACGCCGACTGGATCCGCAAGGAGCACGGCAGCAAGTCGGTGACCATCGCCAACATCACCGAGGCATACGACAAGGCCTCCAACGAGAAGCCCCGCAGCCTGCTTTCCGAGTTCGCCTGGGACCAGGCGGAGATCGACCGCGTCAAGAAATACGGCTACCTCACCGACAATCTGCACACCGACCTGCACGAGTGTCTGGGGCACGCATCGGGCCAGTTGCTGGAAGGGACCAACCCCAACGCCCTCAAGGAGTACAGCTCCACTCTGGAGGAGGCCCGCGCCGACCTGTTCGCCCTCTACTATCTGGCCGACCCCAAGCTGGTGGAGCTGGGGCTGCTCCCTGACCCCGAGGCCTACAAGGCGGAGTATGACACCTACATCCGCAACGGAATATTCACGCAGTTCACCCGCATCGAGCCGGGCAAGCAGAACACCGAGGCGCACATGCAGAACCGCAAGCTGATTGCCGACTGGTGCTTTGAGAAGGGTGCCGCCGACAATGTGATAGAGATGAAGGTGCGCGACGGCAAGACCTACTTTGTGATAAACGACTACGAAGCGCTGCGCTCTCTCTTTGCAGATCTGCTCTCGGAAATCCAGCGCATCAAGAGCGAGGGGGACTATGCCGCCGGCCGCGACCTGGTGGAGAAGTATGCCGTGAACATCGACCCCGACCTGCACCGCGAGGTGTTGGAGCGCTACGCCGCTCTGGAGCTGAAGCCCTACCGCGGCTTCGTGAACCCCACAATCGTTCCCGTGGAGAAGAACGGCAAGGTGGTGGATTACAAGATTGAGTATTGCAGCGACTTTGTGGAGCAGCAGCTCATCTACGGCGACACCTACGCTACTCTATAGTTTAGAGGCACGAAGTGCCGTTGGGCAAGTCCCTTCCCGGGGGAAGGGATTTAGGGTTGGGGTAATCGATAAAAAATGTGCGGTGGGCGTGCCGGGGCTTTGAAAGTGTAGAGTTTAGAGGTGCGGAAAGTTTAGAGGCGCTGAAGGCGCCGACCGAATCTACCAGCGGACCTGGCCGCTGCCGGAAATCAGATATTTATAGGTGGTG
>CAVHPI010000054.1:0-3767 GCA_963637965.1 bacterium | reverse complement strand
TTAGAGGCAAAAAGGCCACCGGAGCGATTCCGATGGCCTTTAAACTTGTTGTCCTGTAATTCTTCTACTTGCGCGAAAGCGTCAAGCGCTCGGGCTTCTCGCCCTTCTTGATCTCCTTGTCGGTGAGGATGTCCTCAAGCACCAGAGTGTCGCTTGTGACTGTCACCACCCGCATCCGGTCGGTCTTCTTCATCTCGGCGGCGAGCTCTCTCTTGAGCGGCCCCACAATCATACTTTTCACAAGGCCGCCGGCAGGGATATTAATGCGGGTATTCACATCTATCTTGGGCTTCTGCTTGGGAGTCGGTGTCAGTGTGAGGACATCTCCTTCGAGAGTCATCGTGCCGCTGTTGGCGGCAAGCACCTCGATATAAAATTCAAGCTTCTGACCTTCGGCCGCAGCCTCCTTGTCTTTGGCAGAGAAGTCCATATTTATGATGGCCTTGACATCTGCGGAATAAGTGTCTCCGCTAAAGACATAACACCCCTCCATCTTCATCTCTCCCGAGCCGTCCACATTCTCGTCGCCCAAATTGTCGTCGGTCTCGTGACCGGTCACAATCCAAGTGCCGTCAATTGAAGTCTGCGCCGAAGCGGCGCCTGTGGCGAGCAAAAAGCTCAAAATCAAAATTAATCCCTTCATAATCTCCTATAGTTTAATTGGTTATTTAACGTTCCAAGTGCAAGTGTCCTCCACTTTGGTGCGCCCCTTGACGCCCACCACGCGGATGATGTTCTCTCCGCCGGTGAGCTCGACGCCGTCCCAGCAGGCGCGGCCGATGTGGTCGGGCTTCACGCTGTAGAGCTTCTTGCCGTTCACATAGAGGGTCGCCTTGTCCATATTGGTGTATACGCGCACGTCCGCCTTGGGTTCAGGGCGGTCAATGTAGCGGCGCTGGGTGATGTAGACCATCGGCTCGGGATTCCACTGCGCCTTGTAGAAGTAGAATATGTCCTTCTTGACGCTGCGGTCGTAGGTCACCATACCCTTGTCGTTCTTGCCGGGGGTGTCACCCTCTTCGCGCAGGGCGGACTGGAAATCGGCCAGATTCCACACCAGGCGGCACCACAGGTAGGGGCGGCATTGAATCTGCTCATAGAACTGCTCGTGGATCTTGCACTGCTCCTCCTCGGTGTGATAGAAGCCGCACAGGGGGCCGGTATAGAGTTCGCGCGGGCCGTGCTGCATTATGCTGCCTCCGATGCCGTACTCAGAAACGCCCACCGGCTGCGCCTTGGGATCATTCTTGATGGAGTCGAAATACTGACCGAAAGGACCGTCGGGGCCACCCTGCCAGCCGTTGTACTTGTTCACGCCGATAAGGTCGCCCACGGTGTAGTAGTCGCCGGCTTTGGTAAAGATGGCGTATGAGGTCAGGCGACTGGGGTCGATGCTCTTGTAGAGGGTGTCAAGCTCCTGCATGAAAGGGATCGGGTCGTCGTAGGCGCCCTGGTCGGCACGCACCTCGTTAAAGATGCCCCAGATGCACACGCAGGGGTGATTGAGGTTCTGATAGACCAGTTCCAGCGCATTCTCGCGCGCGGTAGCCTTGAAGTCGGGGTTCTCAATGTAGCCGGTAAAGCTGTATCCGCCGGGGCCCACAAAGGGGATCTCGGTCCAGACTACTATGCCGTGCTCGTCGCTCATTATGTAGTCGCGCTGCGAATGCTGATAGTGGGCAAAGCGCAGGGCGGTGGCGCCGATTTCATCTACTATTTCATAGTCGCGCTCGAAGTGCTCGGGGCGCAGGGCGCTGCCCACTCCGGCAAAATCCTCGTGGCGGCCAAAGCCGCACAGGGTGTAAGGTTCGCCGTTGAGGAAGAAGCCTTTCTCCTTGTCCACAGAGAAGTAGCGCAGGCCGGTGCGCTGCTCCACGCAGTCCACGGTTTTGCCGCCGCACTGCAGCTCTGCGACAACCTTATACATAGGTGCCCCTTTGCGGCCGTTCCAGAGGCTGGGCTTGCTTACGGTGAAGTTCTGACTCACAGTCGCCCCCTGCACCGGAGCGGTCTGCGAAGCCACAACCTTTCCGTCGGGATCCAGCAGGGTGGTCTTGAGGGTGAGGTCGCTGCCGCTGGTGGCGTTCACTATGGTCTCTACGCGCAGGTCGGCGCTCTCCCGGCTGACATTGCTCTGGTGCAGCAGGAGACCGGGGGATGCGTAGAACACGGGAGAGATGCAGTCCTTGCCGGTCGCTATCAGGTGGCAGGGGCGGTGGATGCCGCCGTAGATGTTGAAGTCGCCCGTGAGCGGCAGCACGTCGCTGCGCCAGGCGTTGCTGACCCAGACTTCTATGTCGTTGCGGCCCGCCTTCATATTGTCGGTGACCTCAAAACTGAACGCGGAGTAGCCTCCTTTGTGGCAGGTGACGTGTTTTTTGTTCACAAAGACGTCTGCCACCGAGTTGACTCCCTCGAAGTAGAGGAACAGGCGCCCCTCGGCCATCTGCGGAGTGACCTCCACCGCCTTGTGGTAAACCATTGTCTCGCGGTTGTAGGTGTGGGTGCCGGGCAGGTAACTGGCATTCCAGGTGTGCGGCACGTCCACGGTGTCGCGGGGGGAGAGGTCGTTGCCGGCAGATGAGATAGGACGGTAGTCCCACCCTTTGTCAAGGGTGATTACGGTGCGTTGGGCCATTGCTGCGGGGGCGCAGAGAAGCGCGGCGGCGATGGCGGCAAGCAGGGTCGTTTTCAGTTTCATTATTTTCATTTTAGTTTCAAACCACTAAAATAAGAATTTTTAAATTTGCATTATGTGTATAAACCTATGATGTTATGAAAAAAATCTGTCTGATGATTGCCCTTTGCGCGATGGTTGCAGGCTGCAGCCCCAAAGAGCATAAGATTGCCATTGCGGCGCACCGCGGCTATTGGGACTGCGAGGCGGCCGGTTATGCCCAGAATTCTATCGCTTCGCTGCAGCAGGCCCACAATCAGGGGCTTTGGGGAAGCGAGTTTGACGTGCGCATCACCGCCGACAGAGAGCTGATTGTGAATCACGACCCCACGGTGGGCGGGATGAGCATTATTGACACCACCTTGGAAGCCCTCCGGCAGGCCACACTCGCGAATGGCGAACACCCCTCTACCGTTGACGAATATCTCACTGCCGGCGCAGCCTGCGAAGGCACGATGCTGGTGTACGAACTCAAAAGCTACCCGGACCGCGAAGATCTGGAGAACGAATTGACAGATCTCACAATCGAGGCGCTCAAGCGGTGCAACATCTACGATCCGGAGCGGGTGATGTTCATCTCATTCAGCCTGAACATATGCAAGCGCATCGCCGATCTATGCCCGGGTTTTACCAATCAGTATCTTAACGGCGACCTGGATCCTGACGCGGTGCTCTCAGAAGGGATCAACGGCATCGATTATGAGTATGGCGTGCTGTGCTCTCATCCGGAATGGGTGGCGCGTGCGCACGAGTTGGGAATGAGCGTGAATGTGTGGACCGTGAACGGGCGCGAGGAGATCCAGAAAATGATTGACCTTGGCGTTGACTGCATCACCACCAATGCTCCGCTGCTTGCCCGGGAGCTGCTGGGCGAGCGAGAGCTTAAGTAAGACTGCGAGGACTACGAGTTAGGCCATCAGCCGTGGAAAGGCCACAAGTAAAAAGGCCATCGGAGATGCGTTTCCGGTGGCCCTTTCGCCTCTAAACCATAAACTATCTTGTGGTCTTCGATTCTGCCGCGCATCGCGCTCCGCCTGCAAGGGGCTTGGCGGATAGAAAAAATATCCGCTACGCCCCTTCAGGCATCCGC
>CAVHPI010000053.1:0-4028 GCA_963637965.1 bacterium | reverse complement strand
TCTAAACCCTAAACTCTCAAGGCCCCGGCATCCCACCGCACATTTTATTATCAATGACCCCAACCCTAAATCCCTTCCCCCGGGAAGGGACTTGCTGCCGGCGCCTTCAGCGCCTCTAAACCCTACACTCTACACTCTCCAAAAAAGAGGCGAGCGCCTCGCCGGGGTCGGGGGCCTTCATAAATGTCTCGCCGATGAGGAAGCCGCGGAATCCCGCCTCGCGCAGCGCCAGCACCGTCTCCGCTCTGCCGATGCCGCTCTCGGACACCAACAGCGTGCCGGAAGGGAGGGCGGCGGCCAGGCGAAAGCTGGTCTGCACATCGGTGGCAAAACTGCCGAGATTGCGATTGTTCACCCCCAGCATATCGATGTTATCCCCGAAATACTCCAGTTCCGGCTCGCTGTGCACCTCCAAAAGAGTCTCCAACCCAAGGCTGCGGGCGGTTGCGGCCAAAGCGCGGCACTGCTCCTTTTTCAGACAGGCGGCAATCAGCAGCACCGCGTCGGCCCCGATGGCGCGCGCCTCGTAGAGCTGGTACTCGTCTATTATGAAGTCCTTGCGCAGCAGCGGAGTGTTCTGCACCCGGGCGCGGACAAACGATATGTAATCGGTGCAGCCCCCGAAATATTTGCTGTCGGTGAGGATGCTCACCGCAGAAGCTCCGGCGGCGGCATAGGCGGGCACCACCTCCTCCGGGCGGCCGCTCTGGCAAATCCACCCCCTGGAGGGGCTGCGGCGCTTGAATTCGGCGATGATGCCGCTCTTGGATGCCGCGAGTGACCCTCTCATCGAGATGCATTTGCGCTCTGCTGCGGCCGTCTCGGCACTGGCGGCCATAACCTGCAGGGGCACTGACGCGCGTGCGGCGGCCACCTCCAGCCGTTTGTCGGCCACGATGCTTTCCAGAATGTCTGCCATAACCGTCTATGAATTGAGTTCCACGAATTTCTTGAGCGCAGACAGGGCGCGCCCGCTCTCGATGCTCTCGCGGGCCATTGCCACGCACTCCTCAAGCGGCTTGGCGGGGTCCAGCGTCTCAATGGCAAAGGCGGCGTTGGCAATCACCACCTCTTTGTGGCGCTCTCTGCCGCGGTTCTCCAAAATGCTGTCGAAGATGGCGGCAGCCTCTTCCTTGGTGTCGCCGCCGCGCAAATCGGCCGCATCGGCCACGCTGAGCCCCAGCTCCGCAGGCTTGAAAATGCGCTCGTAGCGCCCGGTAACAATCTTGAAGTCGCCGGTCAGTGAAATCTCGTCGTAGCCGTCGATGCTGGTCTCGATGCAATAGTCAATGCCCATCTTGCGGTAAACCTCGTTGTAGAGGCGCATCTGGGCCAGGTTGGCAACTCCCAGCAGCTGGCATTTGGGCTGGGAGGGGTTCACCAGAGGGCCCAGCAGGTTAAAGCAGGTGGGCACCTGCAGCGCCTTGCGGATAGGCGCCACGAACTTCATGGCGCGGGCAAACAGCGGCGCGTGCAGATAGGCGATGCCTGCCTCGTCTATCGAGCGCTGCAGGAGTGCTATGTCGCCGGTGAACTTGACACCGTGCTGCTCTATCACATTGGAGGCGCCGCTCACGCTGGTGGCGGCATAATTGCCGTGCTTGACCACCTTGTAGCCCGCCCCGGCCACCACAAAGCAGGCGCAGGTCGATATGTTGAAGGTATTTTTTTGGTCGCCGCCGGTGCCCACGATGTCAATGAAGCGTTCCGCCTGCAGCGGCACGCTCACGCCGGTGGCCAGAATGCCGTCGCGCAGCCCCAGCAGCTCGTCCACTGTGATGCCGCGCATCTGCAGGGCGGTGAGCAGCGCGGCAATCTGCGCATCTTGATATTTGCCCTCGGTGATTCCTATAAGTATTGCTTCTGTCTCTTCGCGGGAGAGAGTCATCTGTCCCATTACGCGCTCGAGAGCGTCTTTCATATTGATTTCCATAATGATATGTCGTTTTAGCGTTTTACAAAATTTTCAAGAATGATGCGCCCCTTGGGTGTCAGCACGCTCTCGGGGTGGAACTGGATGCCGTGCACATCCAGCGTCCGATGCTTGAGGGCCATTATTTGCCCCTCTGCGCTGTATGCGGTCGCTTCCAGACAGCCGGGCAGCGGTTCGCTCACCGCCCAGGAGTGGTAGCGCCCTGCCTCGAAGGTCTCTTCCAGCCCGTCGAAGATATAGTCGCTGCCGGTGATTTTAATCTCGGAGGCGACGCCGTGGTACACCTGCGCGAGGTTCTCCAGATGGCCGCCGAACACCTCTGCGATTGCCTGATGCCCCAGGCAGACCCCCAGCATCGGCTTGTGGGGGGCGTAGGCCTCGATGACCTCAGTCAGCAGCCCCGCCTCGGAGGGAATGCCGGGGCCCGGCGAGAGCACGATTTTGTCGTACACCGCCAGGTCGTCCAGGCGGAAGCGGTCGTTGCGCAGGGTGTCCACCTGCACCCCGAGGCTCTTGATGATGTGGCTCAGATTAAAGGTGAACGAGTCGTAGTTGTCTATAATCGCTATTTTCATAACCTTGATTTATATTGTTTCTGCCAGTTCTATCGCGCGGCGCAGCGCCCCCAGCTTGTTGTTGACCTCGCGTAGCTCATAATCCTCATTGCTGGCCGCCACTATGCCGCCGCCCGCCTGGAAGGAGAGGGTGTTGTTGCGGCTCACGAAGGTGCGGATGGTGATGGCCTGGTTGAGGTTGCCGGAGAGACCGATAAAGCCGATGCATCCGCCGTAGGCGCCGCGGCAGTGGGGCTCGTATTCGCTGATGAGCTGCATCGCGCGCACTTTGGGGGCGCCGGAGAGGGTGCCTGCCGGGAAGGTGTCTATCAGGGCGCGGATGGGGTCGGCTCCGTCGTCGAGCGTGCCGGAGACCCTGCTCACCAGGTGGATTACGTGGCTGTAATACTGCATATCCTTGTAGAAGTCAACCTTGACGTCGTGGCAGTTGCGCGAGAGATCGTTGCGGGCCAAATCCACCAGCATCACGTGCTCCGCATTCTCCTTGGGGTCGTTTTTCAGGTAGAGGGCGTTCTCTGCATCCTTGGCGCTGTCTCCGGTGCGCGGGGCGGTGCCGGCGATGGGGTCGATGAAGGCCCGGCGCCCCTCTATGCGGCAGTGTGTCTCGGGGCTCGAGCCGAATATGCGGAAGCCGCCGAAGTCGAAATAAAAGAGGTAGGGAGAGGGGTTGATGCTGCGCAGGGCGCGGTAGAGCTTGAAGTCGTCCCCCTCGTAGCGCTGCTCAAAGCGGCGGGAGAGCACTATCTGGAACACGTCGCCCCGCTTGCAGTGGGCGATGCCGCGGCGGATGTTGGCCTTGTGCTCTTCGTCGGTCAGGGAAGAGGTGACCTCTCCGACTTTGCGGAAGGGGTAGGGGGTGCCGTGGCGCCCCAGGATGTCGCGCTCCAGATGCTCGATGTCGCTCTGCTTGCCATCTTCGAGCAGCTCCACAATCTGCATTGTGTCGGAAAAGTGGTCAAACACTATGACATATTTATAGAGGATGTAGCAGATGTCGGGGGCGTCGTTTTCTTTCTGCGTTTCGTCTTTTACGGCGATGTTTTCGAAGTAGCGCACGGCATTGAACGATGTGTAGCCGTACAGGCCGCAGTATTCGCTCCCCTGGCCTGTGACCTTAAAGCAGTCCACAAAGTCGCGCAGGGCGCGGTGGCAGCTGTATGAGAAGTCGATGGCGCGGCTCTCGGCCGTATCGTCGGGGAAGGTGAGGGTGGCGCGGCCGTGGGCTATCGCGATGTTTGCTATCGGATGGAGGCCGATGAATGAGCGGCTGTTTTCGCCGCCGTGGTAGTCGCTGCTTTCCATAAGCGCGCTCTGCGGATATGCGTCGCGCAGCAGCATGTATGCTCCCACCGGGGTCACCATATCCCCCGGCACCTTCTTGCATCTTGTTTTGTAATTATAAATCTTTTTCATAAAACTCTAAACTCTAAACTTCCAACGCCCCGGCACCCCACCGCACATTTTTTTATTGATGACCCCAACCCTAAATCCCTTCCCCCGGGAAGGGACTTGCTGTCGGC
>CAVHPI010000052.1:0-4353 GCA_963637965.1 bacterium | reverse complement strand
ATCCCTTCCCCCGGGAAGGGACTTGCCCCACGGCACTTCGTGCCTCTAAACTCTACACTCTAAACTTCCAACACTCCGTTCCTCTTCCAGTTGGTGAACCCGATCACCGCCATAATCACATACAGCAAAAACAACACTGCAGTCGGGTACATCCCCAGCCGCGCATAAATCCCCACGGAAATGCTGTCCAGCACAAACCACATCACCCACGAGACAATGTAGCGGCGGCCGGTGAAAAAAGTCGCCAGCATAGTGCCTGTGGCCAGAAATGCATCGGCCCAGGGCTTCCACGCCATATCGCCCGGCGCGGCGGCCTGCTCCAGAAAATGGTGCAGCACAAAAAACACCGCCACTGCAAGCAGCGCCGACACGGCCCCTACAGAATACTGAAAGGGGCGGATAAGTATCCTCCCCTCGTTTTCTGTCTTCTGCGCACTCCGCTTAGAGCGGGTCCAGTCCACCAGACCGTAAATTCCCGCGCAAATCAGGTAACACTGCACAAGCGCCATCGCATACAGACCGTTGTGCTGGTAAACCACGACATAGCACATCGCCGCCAGAATGGAGAGCCACCACATCAGCGGCTTCTGCAGAATCTGGAATATCACATATATGAATGCAACAGCTGTGGCAAAATACTCGAAGTAGTGCAGAAAAATATCAAATGTCATTTTAGAAACTGTAGCTTAACTTCAGAATGCCGTTGGCGGTGGCAGCGGGGAAAAACCCGCTCTCGTCCCACTCATAATCATACCACGCGTCGGCCACATACTTGGCATTGAGAATATTGTTGGCAAAGATAGCAATTTTAAGTTTGCCGAAGTCATAGCTTGCCGCAAGATTGAGCGTGTTGTAGGCGGGCAGCACGTGGTCAGGATTGGAGAGATTGTCGTAATACTGCTTGCCCACGACCTTGTCGCTGAGCACGATATCCAGCTTTGCGACCGGCTTCCAGGTGGCCGAGAACGCCCCGATATAATTCGGGGAGAGCATAAGGTCGGTGGTGGCGCTTTCGCCGGCAATCTTGTTGCGGCTGAAGGTGGAGTTGGCGTCTATGCGCAGGCCGGAGAGAATCTGCCAGCCGGCGGAGAGTTCCACGCCGCGGCGCCAGCTGCGCGCCACGTTGTTCTTGATCATATAGCCCGACTCGGAAATCTTGCCGGTGGCCACCAGCTGGTTCTTGTACTCCATAAAGTAGCAGTTGGCAGCCAGAGAGAGCTTTTTGCCGCTGTAGCGGTAGCCGAACTCATAGTCCAGCAGCCGCTCGGGCAACACCTCGCCGCCCCCCACGATAGCATCCTTGAGGTCGCTGCGGCAGGGCTCCTTGTGGGCCACGGCCGCAGATGCATACACATTGCCCCTCTCGCCGGCGCGCAGGCTCGCCCCCGCCTTGCCGTTCACGAAGTTATAGGGGTGGTCGCTGTCCAGAGTCACGAAATCGTCGTCGTAACCCGCCATGTTGTAGCGGATATCTCGCACCTGCACATCGCCGTAGAGGTTAAGTGCGCCGTCGCACAAATAGAGAGCCCCTTTGAGGAATGCGGAGAAGTCCTTCTTGAGGCCGGTGTTGTCGTAGTAGTGGCGGTCGGTATCCAGCTCGCTCAGCGCCTCCACCCACTTGAGGGTACCGAAGTGCTTGCCGTCGTAGATGGAATAGTTGACGCCCGCCTGCGCCAGGGCTATGCGGCTCTCATACTTGATGTTGGCGCTGCCGGCGTAGAAGTCGTTGTCCATCTGCTTGAGGCGCACCAGATCGCTGCGCATGTCGGTGTCAAAGCCGTAGCCGCTGAGCTTCTTGTCTTCCTTGAACTGCTCGTAGTAGCCGGCGCCCTTGGTGTAGTTGAGGGTGGCGTTGGCACTCACGCGATCGCTGATGCGGGCGGAGTAGATGGCCTGGATTATATGCTGCCTGTAGTTGTCCGACTCGTTGTCGTAGTAGCAGATATTGCCGTCGGCATCGGTGTATTCGCCGGCAGAATTATAGCGGCGGTCCGCCTCCATCTGCTCTTTGCTGATGCCGTTCCAGGTGATGCCGGTGTGTTGTTTGCCGTGGATATAGACGATTTTGGCCTGACTGCGCTCTCCATACCAGCTGCCTTCGGCCATGAACGAGTGCACGCGGGCAAAGGCGTTGCGTATGTAGCCGTCGGTACGGTTGATGTTGAAGTCAAAGTCGAGGCTGAAGCCGTGCTCGCTGATGCCAGTGCCTGCCCTGACGCCCGCCATTGCAGTAAAGTATGAACCGGCGGCCAGATCCACCTGCGCATAGGGATATTCCTGCGGCAGAGCGCTCTGCAGGTTGAGACTGGCACCGAAGGCCCCCACCCCGTTTGTGGAGCCGCCCACACCGCGCTGCAGCTGCGCAGAGCCGAGCATCGAGGAGAGCGAGGGGAGATTGACCCAGAACACCTCCTGCGACTCGGAGTCGTTGTAGCTGATGCCGTTGAGGGTGACATTCATGCGGGTGGGGTCACTGCCGCGCACCCTCATTTTGGAATAGCCCAGTCCGGTGCCGCCCTCGTTGGTGGTGACCACAGAAGGCTGCAGAGAGAGCATCATCGGCAGCGAATAGGAGGGATCGATCTTGGAGAGCTGCTCCCGTGTGAGATTGCTGAAGGCCACGGGGCTCTTGGCATCGGCTCTCGATGCCGACACCACAATGCTGTCCAGCGAGCTGAACTGCTCACCGTCGTCTTTCAAGTCAGAAATTGAGTAAGTTTGCGCCATAGCAGTGGCGCACAGCGGCAGAATAGCCGCCAAAGCCATTAGTTTTTTCATTTTCCTAGCGCGGGTCCTAACCCGATCAGGTTCGTTGGGTTTAATCTCAGCTTCGCGCACCTTATAACGCGACGCACCCCTATGTAGTTTATCGGCGGCAAATGTACGCATTTGATGCAAATGCGCAACTATTTCTGAAGCAAAACGCATAACTTTGCCCCTATGCGGCTCAACCGGCAAATACTCAAACTGGCCCTGCCCAGCATTTTGGCCAACGTCACCGTCTCGCTCGTGGGTATGGTGGATATGGCGGTGGTGGGGCATCTCGACGGCTCCGACAACATTCCGGTGGCGGCCCTGCTGGGCGGCATCGCCATCGGCACCACCCTCTTCGACCTGGTGTACTGGTGCTTCGGCTTTCTGAGGGCGGGCACCGGCGGGCTCACGGCTCAGGCCTTCGGGCGGGGCGACGCTGCCGGCTCGGCGGAGGCTCTGTGCCGGGCGCTGTACATCGCCCTGGGGGCAGGCATCGCGCTGATTCTGCTGCAGTGGCTGATTTTGCAGGGAGCTTTCCTCTTCATAAAATGTTCACCCGAGGTGCGCCTCCTCTCAGAGCGCTACTTCATGATACGCATCTGGGCCGCCCCCGCCACGCTGAGCCTGTTTGCCCTCAAGGGGTGGTTCATCGGGATGCAGGATTCGGTGCATCCGATGGAGACCGACCTGATTATTAACGGCGTGAACATCGCCGGCAGCATCCTGCTCTGCTTCGGGCTGCCCGGCATCGCGGGGATGGGATTCGACGGAGTGGCGCTGGGTACGGTGATTGCGCAGTGGAGCGGGCTGACGTTTGCCCTGGCGATGGTGGTGCGCCACCACCGCGCCACCTTTGCCGGCTACAATTTCCGCGAGGTGTTCAAAGGGTCGCTGAGGCCCTACTTTGCGATGAACCGCGACCTGTTCATCCGCTCGCTGGGCTTTATTGCAGTGTATATCGGCTTCACGGTGATTTCTGCCCGCTACGGCGACACGCTTCTGGCGGTGAGCTCCATAATGATGAAGCTGCTGATGATATTCTCCTACTTCACCGACGGGTTTGCCTATGCGGGCGAGGCGCTTGCCGGCCGCTTTATCGGAGAGAAGTCGCACGAGGGGCTGCGGTGCACTGTCCGAACCCTGTTCAAATGGTGCTTCGGTCTCTCGCTGCTGTTCATTGCAGTCTATTGGGCGCTGGGCACTCCGCTGCTGCGGATGATGACCTCCGACGAGGCGGTGGTGGAGGCGGGGCGGGAGTTTCTGCCGTGGCTGCTGGCGATGCCGCTCATCGGCTGTCCCGCCTTTCTGTGGGACGGCATCTATATGGGGGCGACCGCCTCGCGCGAGCTGCGCAATGCCACGGTACTGTGCGCAATCGGCTTTTTCGCCACCTGGTTTGGCGGAATAGGCGTGGCGGGCAACGCGGCAAGCAATCAGACCGCCATCCACATTCTGATGCTGGCCTACTTCGTGCACCTGGCCGTGAGGACCATTTATTTGAGCCTTCATTATAAGAGTTTAGTGTGTAGAGTTTAGAGGCGCGGAAGGCGCCGACAGTAAGTCCCTTCCCGGGGGAAGGGATTTAGGGTTGGGGTCATC
>CAVHPI010000051.1:0-5794 GCA_963637965.1 bacterium | reverse complement strand
AGAAGCAGCGGCCCAGTGAAAAGACCACGAGAAAAAGTTCCCGTGGTCTTTTTTTGCGTTTAGTTGCAGCCTTGGATTCCGCCGCGTATCAACGCTACACTCTAAACACCCAAAGGCCACCGCACATTTTTTATTTATGACCCCAACCCTAAATCCCTTCCCCCGGGAAGGGACTTGCCCCACGGCACTATCGTGCCTCTAAACTACTCTACACTCTAAACCCAGGAGAATCCGCTTGGCGGCCAGGCCGCCGGCAAAGCCGGTGAGGGAGCCGTCGCTGCCGACGACGCGATGGCAGGGGATGATTATTCCGATACCGTTGGCTCCGATTGCCTGTGCCACTGCACGCACCCCCCGAGGGTTGCCCACCTGACGGGCAATGTCGCCATAGCTGCGCGTCTCGCCGTAGGGGATTGTGAGCAAAGCTGCCCACACCCGCCTTTGGAAGGCGGTCCCTACAGGCAGCAGAGGCAGTTCAAAGGCGGTGCGCCTGCGCTCAAAATATTCGCAGAGCTGCCGTCCGGCCTGTTCTATCACCCGCACGGAATCTGAATCCTGCGCGACAGTTGCGAGCTCTGCCTGATGTAGCGGCGATTCCGCCATCCCCGCACCAATGAGTTCTGCTGGAAACACCGCTTTTGCGCCGAGAGCTTGCTCCAGATGCCGGATGTTGCGCAGCACACGGGGGCTCTCACTCCAGTCGCACAGGCACAGCCGGCCGCCGACCGCCCCCAAAAGCATTCTTCCGCAAGGTGAGTCAAAGTGCTGGATTGTGATTGAAGTTTGCATTGAATCTGAATTAAAAAAAATCTCACCAAATGGCATCAGCCAAAATGATGAGACTTTGTTGTTTAAGAAGCGGTAAATCAGCTACCAGACTACGTTAGTGTATGCCAAGTTATACAATTCGCAGATTCTTTCGTGACCGCAG
This sequence comes from bacterium, assembly GCA_963637965.1. Taxonomy (GTDB): domain Bacteria; phylum Bacteroidota; class Bacteroidia; order Bacteroidales; family UBA932; genus Equibacterium. The sequence goes on along the minus strand of CAVHPI010000051.1, from coordinate 4,863 downwards.
TCGGTGATTCCGGTCAGAGCCACCTTGTCTTCTCCAAAGGCGGTCTTGATGGCCTCGGCGGATGCGAAAGGTATGAATTCATCTTTTACGGCGGCGAGAATCCGAATTCTGTGCTTAGGAGTCCAGCCGGTAGAAAGGTCGTTTCTGCTGAGGCATTCCATAAATGCATTGTATATGTCGGAATTCTTGTCCAGAAAAGTCTCGCTCAGGACATCCGCGAGGGTAGGGGTCTCGGTGCCGAGCAACTGATTGATTTTGGCATCCTGCGTCTCGTAGTCCATATTCTTGGCGGAGAGCAGATTGTCTATCTGGTCTTTGACTTTAAGATATTTCTCGCAGTAGAAATCTTTCTCGGTGTAACCCTTGAGAATGTCGGGATAGCTTGCGAGCATACTCTTGACTGTCATCGGAATCACCGCGATATGCTCGGTTTTGCCCCAGCTGTAATATGTTTCCCAAGTAAGGGAGGGAACATAGCTTCCGGCGCCGGTGAAAGAGTAGCCGAAGTGCCATTTTGCGGCCTCGTCATCGTGAGTGTCAAAGTATTTGTGCAGGGCAAGAGCCTTGCCGGCGCCCTCCGAGAGGCCGAGGATAATGGTCTTCCAGCCATCTTCCATAGTGCCGCTGCCTTTCTCTTTCCACAGCGCATAGCCTGCCTTGAGTGCATCGAGAGAGTTCTGCGCGGATATCTCGTGGTTCTGATAGGGGGCAATCATCTCCTTGTTGATGCCATATCCCAGACCGTCGGGAGAAATCAGCATAAAATCCTGAGTGGAGAGGTCCATGTCAAAGGATGAGCACTCGGAAGGAGCATCAGCATTATCGGTGATGAAGGGGTGCTCCATAATATAGAGGTTGTCCGGATCCATATTGTGCCAGCCGAACAGCCAGTATTTGCACCAAACCACCCTAGCGGAGAGTGTCCTTGTGTCTCCTTTGACATCTTTGGACTGATAGTAATATTTGTAGCTTACGAAGCCCATCGCCACGCCGTTGGTTCCGAGTTCCTCGCAGAGCTCGGCTTCGCGCAAAGCGATATTCTCCAGAAACTGCTCGCGCAGCTCGGCATTCTGGGCGCCATCGGCTCCGTAGAGCTCGTCGGCCAGCTCCTCGGCAGTCCACTCGCGAGTGCCGCTGGGGTCTATCTCAAAAAAGACGTCATCCGTGTCAGGTCCTTGAATATCCTTGGTACAGGAGGCGAGAGTCAGGCTCAAGACTGACAAAATCAGAAAGAGATAATTGATTTTCTTCATTTTTATAAAATTAAAGCGGCAAAGATATTAAAAATATCCTATCTGACAGGCGCGAGGGCCTGGTATTTTCTTGAACAGAAAGCCTGGATCAGATAGATCACGCCGAAAATGACGCCGACAAGATACGGAGCGGTTGCTCCGCCGACTATTGAGGCAAGCGGGCTGACGATCAGAGGAGAGGTGAACTGTCCGAGATATAGCGCGGCGGAAATCAGCGGCATCACGGTGGTGGCGGCATTCTTGCCGCCCTTGATGGATGCGATGGTGTTCAGGTAAGGCATTCCGATGCCGTTGGCAAGCCCTACAAAGGCCGAGCCTGCAAGCAGCAGGGGAGTTGATACTCCGAGGTAATAGCAGCCGTAGCCAAGTATGAAGGTGAGCGGCGCTATATATTTCATATATCGGCTGATATGTCCCATCATCCAGCCGAATACCAGACCGATGAGGGCGGCCACCACATCCAGTCCCACCATAATGAGGGTGATGTCATTGCCGCTCAGAGCGGCGTTTGCGCGGGCTGTAATGGCAAAGTTGGTGGGGAAGATGAAGAACAGCAGCATCTGCAGGTACATCCCCACCACCGACGGGGCAAAGCGCATCAGCGATGCCGCCGGGCGGCCGGGCTTCTTGCGGGCTTTTGTGATGCCGGTTTCGCTTTCGTAATAGTCAGGCGATTTTTTCATTGTCTCATCGCCGGTGACAAGGCGCTCATTCGGCAGAAACGCGGCCACAAGCACCACCGCAATGACCCCCAGCAGATAAACCAGAAATGAACAGTTCCAGCTGATGTTGGAGAGCAGTCCGCTCAAGAGTGTGGCCACCACACCGCCCATCTGGTTCATGAATGCGGAAAGCCCCATAAGGCCCGCCTGCTCCTCCGGGGGAAAATAATACGACAGCAGCCCTGTAGAGAGCGGCATTATCATACCGACGCTCACACCGAGAAGAGCCCGCAATGCAAGCACAACGCGGATATCCTGCGCAAAGAATGCCCCTGCGCCGAAAATTATATACATAACGAGGCCCGTCAGGGCAAGCGTGCGGGTCTTGAAAAGCTTGCAGAGCGGCGCAAAAAAAAGGTTGGTGATGATGATAAGCAGCGCCGGCATGCTCACGATAAGCTGCACAAGCACGCCGCTGCATCCGGCAAAATGTTCTTGAATAACTCCCAACGCAGGAGCGATGGCCGCTCCCGCCATCACGGTGAGCAGGGAAATGGACAGAATGGTGTAGGTCAGTTTTTTTGACTGATTCATAATTATGATTAATTAAATGTTCGGTGGAGTTTACAGTTCTTCCAAGCTGCAAATCTGCAAGTCACCTACAAACCATATATATGAATCTTCAGCTGCCTCGATTTTGCGGCGCAAATGTACAAAAAGTTCGGAAACGGCGCTGTCGCCATTTTGGCGGACAATTGTATCAGACGGAAAAAATTCTTTGTTTTATGGGGAAAATATGCGTTACTTTAAATTTGCTAACCCCAATATCCGAAATATGATCAAAATTCATCTGCCGGAAGCGGCGCTGCTGTTGTGTGCAGCAGGATTGTCGCTCGCAGTGAGCGTGAAGGCGGAACTCCTCAAATGCGAAAACGGGATCTTCTCCGTGATAGAGACAGAGCGGCCGATAGAGTCCATCATCGCCAGAGTTGGCAGCAAAGATGATTTCTCTGTGGAGGTCAAGGCGGCGCCCTTTGCCGGCATCGACTCCTATCTGGGTACGATGACTTCCGACTTCATTCCGGTGGACAAATTCAGCTGCAGAGTCAACCTCGGCCTGGCGTTACGCTTTGGCGGCAGGTGATTCTCCCTCCGGGAGAGCTAATTCTCATTTAAGCATCTTGACGTCCGAAAAGGCATTACCCACACGCTGTCCAAGCCGATCTAACATATGAACATTTCCCCCACAACTCCATACCCCGTTTCGCTTGACGCCGCGATGGCGACCGGACTGCCCGCCTACAATCTGGGACAGAAGCTTCTGGAGACTCTTGAAAAATACGGGGCGGCCGTGGTGACCGCAGAGCCGGGCGCCGGAAAATCCACCCTGCTGCCGCTGGCGCTGCTGGAGACCTTCGGCAAGCGGGGGCGCATAATCATGACCGAGCCCAGACGGCTGGCCGCCGTGCATGTGGCAGAGCGCGCAGCGGCCCTGCTGGGAGAGAAAGCCGGGGGTAGGGTGGGCTACAGGACCCGCTTCGAGACAAAAGTGTCCGAGAGGACAGTGCTGGAAGTGGTCACCGAAGGTATTGCGCAGAGGATGATCTGCGCCGATCCCACCCTGGATGGCATCTCGGCCATAATCTTCGATGAATTCCACGAGCGGAGCCTGTCCGCCGACTTCTCTCTGGCGCTGGTCAGGGAGTCAAGGGCAATTCTGCGGCCCGACCTGTCGATGGTCATAATGTCCGCCACCCTGGACACGGCGGTCGCCGATGCGCTGGGAGCGGGGAAGGTGGAATCTCCGGGCCGGATGTTCCCTGTAGAAATATCATATTCCAGGACAGACATCCCGCCAGAAGGAGTCCCGGACGCGGTGTGCAGTGAGATTCGCGGAATTTTCCGCTCGAAGGAAACCGACGGCGACATTCTGGCATTCCTCCCCGGCGAGGCCGACATCAAAAAATGCATCGCTATGCTGGGGAGTTCGCCCGGCGGGAATGTGGACGTGTTCCCGCTCTACGGGATGCTGCCGCCCTCCGAGCAGAGAAAGGCCGTAGCCCCCTCGAGCGGCGGCCGGCGCAAGGTAATCCTGTCCACCCCTGTTGCGGAGACATCTCTGACAATAGACGGAGTGACCGCTGTCGTGGACGCCGGCTATTGCAGAAAGATGGTCTACAAAGGGGCCGGCGGAGCCCTCGGGCACCTTGAGACGGTGAGGATTTCTGCGGATATGGCCAATCAGAGGGCGGGCCGCGCCGGAAGGACCCGCGATGGGGTATGCCACAGACTCTACTCCCCGGCCACCTTCAGGTCAATGCCGCAGTTCCGCATCCCGGAAATCCTGGATGGAGATCTCGCGGCCTGCATGCTGCTGGCAGCGGGAGCCGGAGTCGGAGACTTCGGGGCCATGGAATGGCTCACTCCACCGCCCGAACGTTCATTGGCAGATGCCGCCGCCCTGCTCAGAAAGCTTGGAGCGGTGACGCAGGACGGGAAACTCACCCGCCACGGGAGGGATATGCTGTCACTCCCCTGCCACCCGCGAATCGCACACATGCTGCTTTCGGCCAAGGAAAAAGGGCTCGGGGCCCTGGGCTGCGACATCGCCGCGCTGCTGGAGGAGAAAGACCCTCTGGCCGCGACAGAGGCCGGCAGCGACTTCTCCCTGCGCCTGTCCGCGCTGCGCTCGCAGAGAAACTCCGGCAAGCAGACTTGTGGAGCTATGGGCAGAATACTGCAGATTGCAGGACAGTATATGAGAATAATCCATGCGGAGCCGGACAGCCATACTCCGGCCGCCGAAGATGCCGGCTATCTGCTGGCAATGGCATTCCCCGAGCGCGTCGCGCGCCAGAGCGGTGGCGCCGCAGGAGAATATCTGCTGGCCCGCAACGGAGAAAAGGTATGGATGGACATTCAGGACCCTCTCTCGGCGGAGCCCTGGA
>CAVHPI010000050.1:0-5918 GCA_963637965.1 bacterium | reverse complement strand
GCCGACAGCAAGTCCCTTCCCGGGGGAAGGGATTTAGGGTTGGGGTCATCAATAATTAATGTGCGGTGGGGTGCCGGGGCGTTGGAAGTTTAGAGTTTAGGGTTTAGGGTTTAGAGGCGCGGAAGGCGCCGACAGCAAGTCCCTTCCCGGGGGAAGGGATTTAGGGTTGGGGTCATTTATAAAAATGTGCGGTGGGGTGCTGGGGCGTTGGAAGTTTAGCGAGTAGAGTTTAGAGTTAAGGATTTAGAGTAAAAGTTATATAGATTATGATTAGGATAGCGATACAGTCAAAGGGGCGGCTGAGCGAGGAGAGTCTCGCGCTGCTCAAGGAGGCGGGCATCAAGATTGACCCGCTCAAACGTAAATTTCTGGCCCGCGCGGCAGACTTCCCCCTGGAGGTCCTCTTCCTGCGCGACGACGACATCCCCGCAGTGGTGGCCGACGGCAGTGCCGACCTGGGCATCGTGGGGCTCAACGAGGTAGAAGAGACGGGGGCGGACGTCGAGATAGTGCGCAACATGGGCTTCGGGGAGTGCCGCCTCTCGCTGGCCATCCCCAAAGAGCAGAACTACACCGGTCCCGCATTCTTCAACGGCAAGCGCATCGCCACATCTTACCCCAAGATCCTCTCCCGCTGGCTTTCCGCGCAGGGGATTAGCGCACAGATACGCACCATAATGGGATCGGTGGAGATTTCTCCCGCCGCCGGCATCGCCGATGCCATATTCGACATAGTCTCCTCCGGCGGCACGCTGGTCTCCAACGGCCTCAGCGAGGTGGAGACGGTGCTGCGCAGCGAGGCGGTGCTCATCAGCGGCCGCAGCCTCAGCGCAGAGAAGCGGGCGATTCTGGAAAAACTGCTCTTCAGAATAGACGCGGTGCGCGACAGCGCTGGCCAGAAGTATATCCTGATGAACATACCCACCGACAAGATCGAAGAGGCGGTGAAGATTCTCCCCGCAATGCGCAGCCCCACCGTGATGCCGCTGGCGGCCGAGGGGTGGTGCTCTCTGCACTCAGTGGTGAGGGAGAGCGAGCTCTGGGACAAGGTGGAGCGGCTCAAGGCCATCGGCGCCGAGGGCATATTGGTGTTGCACCTCGATAAAGTGATAGACTGATGGAGATAATAGTGAATCCCTCCAGAACACTCTGGAAGAGCCTCTGCCGCCGTGCGGAGAGCGACGACGCCATAATCGGCGAGAGGGTCAGAAACATCCTTGCAAGGGTCCGCGAGGGGGGCGACGCCGCTCTGCGGGCCATCACAAGTGAGGTTGAGGGACGCTCTGTGGCCGACTTCAGGGTCAGCGCGCAAGAGATTGCCGCCGCCCGCAGCAATGTCGGCGAACGCCTCAAAAAGGCGATAGAGGCCGCGGCAGCCAATATCAGCGCCTTCCATTCGGCCCAGAAAACGGCTCCCGTGTCGCTGGAGACCGTGAGCGGAGTGCGCTGCATGCGCCGCAGCCTGCCCATCGACAGCGTCGGGCTCTACATTCCCGGCGGGAGCGCCCCCCTCTTCTCCACGCTGCTGATGCTGGCCCTGCCGGCCAAGATTGCCGGCTGCCGCCGCATAGTGCTCTGCACCCCTGCCGGCAAGGATGGCAAAATAGCCCCGGCAGTGCTTTATGCCGCCGATTTCTGCGGTGTGGACTGCATCTATTCTTTGGGAGGGGCGCAGGCCATCGCCGCCCTGGCATACGGCACCGAAACCATAGAGCCGGTGAGCAAAATTTTCGGCCCCGGCAACCGCTATGTGACCAAGGCCAAGCAGATGGTCAGCGCAGAGGGGGTGGCGATAGATATGCCTGCGGGTCCCTCGGAGGTTATGGTGCTCTGCGACGGCAGCGCCAATCCCCGATTTGTGGCCAGCGACCTGCTTTCGCAGGCAGAGCACGGCGGCGACAGCCAGGCGATGCTGGTGTGCCGCAGCGAGGAGTTTGCCCGAGAGGTCAGAGATGAGGTGGAGAGGCAGCGGATTCTGCTGCCGCGCGCCGGCATAGTGGACAAGGCTCTGGAAAACAGCCGCCTGATAGTGCTGGAAAGCCGCGACGACGCCATTGATTTTGCAAATCGGTATGCCTCCGAGCACCTGATAATAGCAATGGAAGACCCCTGGGAGGCGGCGGACAGAATCACCGCCGCGGGCAGCGTATTCATAGGCAACTACTCCCCCGAGAGCGCGGGCGACTACGCCTCAGGCACCAACCACACCCTCCCCACTATGGGGCTGGCAAAGGCCTACAGCGGCATCGGCCTGGACAGTTTTATGCACTCGATAACCTATCAGGAACTCTCCCGCGAAGGGCTCGCCCTTCTTGGGGACACCATAATCGCGATGGCAGAGGCGGAGGGGCTCGACGCCCACGCCGCAGCCGTCAAATACCGCTTGCAGGATGGACGGAATTAGACAATATATCAGAGAGAACATTGCGGCGCTGGATCCCTATTCCACCGCCCGCGACGAATACAAAGGGGAGCTGGGCATCCTGCTGGACGCCAACGAAAGCCCCTACGGCAGCGGCGTGAACCGCTATCCGGGCTCGGCCCTCAAAGAAAAATTGCGCGGCGAGGTGGCCCGCATCAGGAATGTCGCCCCCGAGCGGCTGTTCTTGGGCAACGGCAGCGACGAGGCTATCGACCTGCTCTACCGCATATTCTGCGAGCCGCACCGCCACAATGCCATAATCATCGCCCCCAGCTACGGGATGTACAGCGTCTGCGCCGACATCAACGCCGTGGAGCGCCGGATGGTCTCCCTCCGTGCGGAGAGTTTTGCGCTGGATGCGGACGCGCTGCTGGCGGCCTCCGACGGGAACTCGCGCTTGATGTTCGTGTGCTCTCCCAACAACCCCACCGGCAACAGCTTTGCCCTGTCCGACATCGAGCGCCTCGCGCGCGAATTCCGCGGCATAGTGGCGGTGGACGAGGCTTACATAGACTTCTCTGCCAGTGAGAGCGCAGTGCCTCTCACCGAGAAATACCCCAACCTGATAGTGCTGCAGACCCTCTCCAAGGCTTGGGGGATGGCTGGTCTGCGCATCGGACTGGCGATTGGCAACCCCGAGATAATCGGCGTGATGCGCCAGGTCAAATATCCCTACAACATCGGCACCGACACCCTTTCTCTGGCGCTGGAAATGCTCGCGCACAATGATGTGGCGGCGCAGGTGGCGGAGATTGCCTCTGAGCGCGCCCGGGTGGCGGCGGCTCTGGAAGAAGCCGGCTGCGTGCAGCGGGTGTTCCCCTCCGATGCCAACTTTCTGCTGGTGCGCTGCAGCGACCCTAGGGGACTCTACGGCAGATTGCTGCGCGCCGGGGTGATTGTGCGCGACCGCAGCGGCGTGCCCTTGTGCGGCGGCTGCCTGCGCATCACCATCGGAACCCCTGCGGAGAACGACAAACTGATAGAAACCGTCAGAAATTATGAATAAAGCCCTTTTTATAGACCGCGACGGCACCATTCTGGTGGAGCCGATGCCCAGCGAGCAGGTCGATTCGTTTGAAAAAACGGAGTTTGTGCCGGGGGCGATATCGGCCCTCAAGAGCATCGCGCAGTTGGATTACGAGCTGGTGATGGCCAGCAACCAGGACGGCCTGGGCACCGCGAGCTTCCCTTATGAGCAGTTCATCGGCCCCCACAACCTCATGCTCCGGACTCTGGAGGGGGAGGGGGTCCGCTTCAGCGACATCCTCATAGACCGCAGTTTCCCCTCCGAGCATCTGCCGACCCGCAAGCCGGGCGTCGGAATGTTCGGCAAATATCTCGAGGGCGGCTATGACCTGGCCGCAAGCTATGTGATAGGCGACCGCGAGAGCGACGTTCAGCTGGCCGCCAATCTGGGCTGTCGGGCTATTCTGCTGGATGTTTCGGGCAGCAAAAGCGCCGAAGGATGTGCTCTCAAGGCCGCTTCGTGGGCAGAAATAGCCGACTTTCTGCGGCGCGAAAGCCGCTGCGCCTCTCTGGAGCGCGTGACCCGCGAAACCGCCATCCGCGTGGAAGTGGACCTGGACGGCCGCGGAGAGAGCGGCATTAGCACAGGTCTCAACTTTTTTGACCACATGCTGGACCAGATTGCACACCACAGCGGCATTTCGCTGCACATCGAGGCCAAAGGCGATCTGCAGACAGACGAGCACCACACTATGGAAGATGTGGCGATACTGCTGGGCGAGGCGCTGCGCCGTGCGCTGGGCAGCAAGCGGGGCATAGAGCGCTACGGCTTCTGCCTGCCGATGGACGAGTGCGAGGCTATGGTGCTGCTGGATCTGGGCGGCCGGATAGATTTCAGCTGGGATGTCCCCTTTACCCGCGAGTATGTGGGCGACACTCCCACCGAGATGTTCCGTCACTTCTACAAGTCGCTGTGCGAGTCGATGATGTGCAACCTGCATATTCGCGCCCGCGGAGAGAACAACCATCACCTGGCCGAGGCTGTGTTCAAGGGCTTTGCCCGCGCCCTGCGGCAGGCCATTTACCGCCGGCCGTTCAATTATGACCTGGCCAGCAGCAAGGGGGTGTTATGATAGCGATTGTAGATTACGGCGTGGGCAATATCCGCTCTGTGGCAAATGCGCTGCGGCGCGCCGGGGCCCGGGATCTGCTCTACACCGGCAGCCGGGACGCCCTGCTTGCAGCCGACAAGGTGATTCTGCCGGGAGTGGGAGATGCTTCGTGGGCAATGGAGGCGCTGCGCAGCCGCTCTCTGGACAGTTTTATCCCAACTCTGCGCCAGCCGGTGCTGGGCATCTGTGTGGGGGCGCAGCTGATGTGCCGCAGTTCCGAGGAGGGGGATGTCCGCTGCATGGACATCTTCCACACCGATGTCCGCCGTTTTGATGCGCAGCCGGGTCTCAAAATCCCCCACATGGGCTGGAACAGCATCACGGGCCTCAAGGGACCGCTGTTTGCCGGGTTGAACGAGGGCAGTTATGTATATTTCGTGCACTCCTATTATCCCGAAATCTGCCCCGAGGTCATTGCTACGGCGCGGTACGGCACTTCTTTTTGCGCTGCGCTGGGGCGCGACAATTTCTACGCCTGCCAGTTCCATCCGGAAAAGAGCGGGGTTGCCGGGGCGCAAATCCTTAAGAACTTTCTTGCATTATGATAGAGATAATTCCTGCAATTGACATAATTGACGGCCGTTGCGTGCGTCTCTGCGAGGGGGACTACAGCCGCGGCAAGGTGTATGACGCCTCGCCGCTGGACATGGCGCTGCGCTTTCGCGATGCCGGGGTGCGCCGCCTGCATCTGGTGGATCTGGACGGCGCCAAGGCGGGCGGGCCGCAGAATCTGGCCACGCTGGAGAAGATTGCCGCCGCCACTTCGCTGGAGATTGAGCTGGGGGGCGGCATCAAGAGCACCGACGCCCTGCGCGCGGTGTTCGATTATGGCGCTACATACGCCATCGTGGGGAGTGTGGCGGCGTTGCAGCCGGAGCTGTTTGACGAGTGGCTGATGGCGTTTGGCCCCTCCAAGATGATACTTGGGGCGGATTTGCGCGACGGCAAGGTGTCGGTGAACGGCTGGATGCAGGATTGCGAGCTCACGATAGACGACCTGATAGGGCGATTCGGGAGCGTCAGCCAGATTATCTGCACTGACATCAGCCGCGACGGGATGTTGCAGGGGCCGTCGTTTGAGCTTTACAGCGATTTGCAGGGGCGATATCCGGCGATTGATTTCACGGTGTCGGGGGGCGTCAGTTCTATGGACGATATTTTGCGTCTGGAGAGTGAGGGGCTGCGCCGGGTGATTGTGGGCAAGGCCATCTACGAGGGGCGCATCAGCCTGAAGGAGATCGAGGGGAAGATTTTAGAGTGTAGTGTTTAGAGTTTAGAGGTGCGGAAAGTTTAGAGGCGCGAAAGCGCCGTGGGGCAAGTCCCTTCCCGGGGGAAGGGATTTAGGGTTGGGGTCATAA
>CAVHPI010000049.1:0-7789 GCA_963637965.1 bacterium | reverse complement strand
GGGCAAGAAAAGGGCAAGAAAAGGGCAAGAAACATTGCTCTTATAAAGGCTGAACTTTTCGTTCTGCCCGGTATGATTTTGTCTGAATCAGCCTATCGTTTTGCTTTTGCAACGGCGGTAAAATTTACCGCCGTAAAATTTCGAAGGCTCGATTTTCTTGGCCGTGGCTCATAGTCTTGCCAGCAATTCTTTCGCCTCTTTCAACGTTTCCAAATCCTCTTCCGTGAAGGCCAGAGGTTCGCCGGTGTAGACGCAAGTAGAGGGATTTGCTGCCGAGGCGGCCGGGGAACTCAGTGGAGGCGACTTCGAACGGCGGGCGGGACAGGACTCTCGCCTCGATGGCGGCCTTGAGATAGATCAGAGCTTTGACCCTTTCTGTTCGGTCTATCCAGTCGTGCAGCTGGCGCAGTATCTCCGCTGCCTTTTCCTCAGTCTTGATGAACTCCGTGAATAGCTTTGGTGTCCGCTCCGCTTCAGCATTGGCCGAAGGCCGGGAGAGGTTTTCATTGGCCGCAGGCCGGGTCGTGTTCTCATTGGCCGCAGGCCGCCCGGACACTGCAATTTCGATTCGCCCGAGTCGTGCCTCGAGCTCTTCCAGCCGCCGCATAACCAAAAACAGGAGGACCACCTGCTGCTCCGGTGGCTCCTCCTGTTTGCTCATATTCGCGTAGTATGCCCAGTCTATGGGTTCTTCCTCGGTCTGCCTGGACGGCGTTTCGGGGTATCTTCGGCTGGCTTTTCCTTCCTCGGCCGGCCAGGACCCCGTTTCGGCGCTGTCTCCGCCGGCCGTTCTTTTCTCGGTCTTCCCGGCCCGCGCTTCTTCTGCGGCTCGGACACAGTCGCCGTAGAACTCGTCGAAGAATCCGTTGTCGTCGTCTGGCTCGGAGTCGTCGTCCCATCCTCCTTCATTTTCCTCGGCCGGCCGCGGCGGCGCTTGGTCTGAACGTATTCTGAGGCCGCCGGAGCCTCCTCCTCCGCCGTCTGCGGGGCCTGTTTCGGACGCCCCCTTTTTACAAGCGTCAAGTCGGGATTGACACGGTACGGCTTTTGGCCGAAGGCCACGTTCATCAGGGCGAACCTGTCTCCGATCTCAAGGTTCGTGTAGCGATAGACCGCGTCGCTGCCTTCGGCGTGCAGACCGGCAACGTAGGCGTTCACCTGCACCTTGTTCATTATGTCCACGTGCGTCTTGCGGGCGAGACGGCTGCTCGCAACCTCGCAGAGCGGGAAGTACTCGTTGTCGCCCTTCTCTTCGTTGAACTTGGCCACCGGCCGGTCTATTCCGCAGTGCTTCAGGAGTTTGCGTAACTCGCGGTTATAGACGGGCACGGAGTAGTTCTCGTTCTGGCGGTTGAAGGAGAACCTGGTGCGCATCACGATGTCGTAGGCGGTGCGCACGAGGGGAGTGCGGATTTCGGTGACGTTCTCCATCTCCTTCATAGTCTTGTGCGGGATGTAGTGGATGAACGGGATGCCTTCGGGCGAGACGGCGATGTGGCTCATATCGAAGGACATAAAGTCGCCGATGCGCGCGCCGATGCAGCAGTTGAGGATGAATATATCCTTGGCCATCTTCAGCTCGTCGGGCACTTCGGCGTCCAATATCTGTTTGAACTCGGCTTTGCGCAGGAAGAACGGTTCGTCGTTCTTCATCCTCATCATAGTCTTGAAACGCTCGTGGGAGATTTTGCGGAACGGGGACTTGAAGATTTCGTCGGTGTTCTCGAGCTCGTTGAAGAAGGCGCGCAGGCCCTTCATCTCGTGGACGACGGAGTTGTTCGAGATGCGCTTGGTGGGGTAGCGCTTGCGGCCGTCCTTGACATAGATCTTGGGGTACTTCTCGACATAGAGGTACTCGTCGGCGATGAAGGCGCGGTAGTCCATCAGCATATTCACATCGAACTGCTCCGGCATCATATTGGAGTGGCCTTTGATGCGCAGGAATCTATCCATCCTCCGGCACATCGCATCGTAGTGCATATGCCGGTGCTCGCCGATGATGCCGTCGCGGAAGGCCTCCTCGATATAGCGCCTGAACCGCTGGACCAGATTCTCCTCGCCGTTCGGGTGCAGGATGGCTTCCGGGGTCTCAGGATTCAGAACCTTGTCCACCTCGACCTGCAGGACCTCGCTGCGCATATCCATTCCGGTCAATTTCATATGGTTGTAGGCGGCGTTGATGGCTGCCATATACTCCTCAATCTCCTTTTTCAGCTTGGCGTTATAGACGGTGACCCGCGGCCGCAGCGTGCCCTCGGGCGTGAACACCGAGAGCTGTTCGTTGGGTATCTTCCGCCCTGTCGAGTAGTACATAGTCAGGTTCCGCCCGTCCGTGACCCGGAACCGCAAGTTCGTGGTTCCCCGCGCCGATGTAGTCCGGCAGTAAAGTGTGATCCGCGCCATTTTTTCAATTTGCACAACCAAAGGTATCGGATTCCTGCGATTCCTGCAAGAACTCGAGTGTTGAGAGTTTAGAGGCGCAGAAGGCGCCGACAGCAAGTCCCTTCCCGGGGGAAGGGATTTAGGGTTGGGGTAATTGATAAAAAATGTGCGGTGGGCTGCCGGGGCTTTTGAAGTTGAGAGTTTAGAAGGGAAAGACGATATGAATAAGACGGTGTTATAAGCGCGAATCGCCACGCCCGTGCCCGGGGAGGGCCGTTTTTGGCACGGACTGGGATTATCGCTGCCACTCGTGCCCAAGTAAACTCGTATGGAACACGAATTGAGATTGTTGTCTAGTTTCGTACCCGCGGAGGCACATTACGGGCACCGAATGCGATTAACGTCTTAGCGCATCAATATCGCGGAGGCACAAAGGGGCGTAGCGGGTATTTTTTCTACCCGCCAAGCCCCTTTGTGCGAAGCGCCCATTCGCGGCAGTATCTCCAGCCGTCCACCAAAAGGGTGTGTTTCGTGGATGCTCCAGCGCCAAATGCCGTTTCATCCACCAGAAGGGGATGTTTTGTGGATGATCGGCCCTAGGCGAGCCCCCGCGTCCCCGCAAGATGGGGTATTCCGGGACAAACAGCCCCCGCGACACCCCCGGTGCCCTACCCCGCCCGGATACACTTTTAAAAACAGTGTCTTATCTTTGCGGGCGGTTATGAAAAAGCTCAGACAAATTCTCAAGGACTGGATGCTGCCCATAGCGATGACTGCGGGCGTGTCGGCATATCTCATCTATCACAACATCCCCGCCCTCGCCCCCGCCGGCCCCTATCTGGAGAAGGCGGTGGGCACGCTGCAGCCGATGCTGATCTTTGCGATGCTGTTTCTCTCGTTCTGCAAGATTGCGCCGAGGCAGATGAAGCCCCACCGCTGGCAATTGCGCCTGCTGCTGATTCAGGTGGCGGCGTTTGCGATACCCGGGGCGGTGCTCATATTCACCGGCGAGGGGCATTACGCCACCCTTGTGGAAAGCTGGATGATATGTATGATATGCCCCACGGCCACCGCAGCGGCGGTGATCACCGGCAAACTGGGGGGCGACATGCCGGGAATAATGACCTACACCATCCTCATCAACATCACCGCAGCCATAGTGGTGCCCGCAATTGTACCGCTGGTGCACCCCACGGGAGGCATCGCCTTTGGCACGGCGTTCAGCATGATTATCGCCAAGACCTTCCCGCTGCTGATAATGCCCTGCCTGTGCGCGTGGCTGGTGCGCTTTCTGCTGCCCCGGCTCCACCGCCGCCTGCTGCAATACACCGATCTGGCGTTCTACCTCTGGTCGGTGGCGCTGGCTCTGGCGATAGCCGTCACCGCAAGGGCGATTGTGAAGACCGACATCCCCGTCGGCTACCTGTTTGGCATAGCTGCCGTGTCGCTGCTCTGCTGCGCGCTTCAATTCTATCTCGGACGCAAAATCGGCGGCCGCTTTGGCGACAAGGTCACCGCCGGCCAGGCGCTGGGGCAGAAAAACACCGTGTTCGCAATCTGGATGGCATACACCTTTATGAACCCCGTGACCAGCATCGCCGGCGGCTTCTACAGCATCTGGCACAACGTATTCAACTCCTGGCAGCTCTACCGCCAGACCCACCACAAGACTGAAGATAAATGATAAGCGAACTTACAACATTCTCGGCCGCGGAGGCGGCGGCGATGGAGGCCCTGATGCAGTGCCTCTCCCCCACTTCCCATTGCAGCGCGGCGCAGCTGGAGGCGGCCGCAGGCGATGCGGCGACCCATATTTATGTGATGCGCGAAGCCGGGGCGATTGTGGCCACGGCCACTTTGTGCGTGTGCCGCACCCCTGAGATGACGCTGGGCGCAGTGGAGGCGGTGGCGGTGCTCCCCTCCTGCCGCGGACGGGGCTACGGACGTCTGCTGATGGAGCATTTGATTGCGCAGGCGCGCCTGCTTGAGTGCGACAAGTTACATCTGACCAGCCGCCCCTCGCGCATTGCCGCAAATTCGCTCTATCGCAGTCTGGATTTTTCGCTGCGCGAGACCAACTGCTACGAAAAAGTGTTAAATTAGGGGACGCATTAATTTCCGAAGTAAATGAAAAAGTTCGAAGATCTCAAGATTGCGGTGGCCGGCACAGGTTATGTGGGGCTCAGCATCGCCACACTGCTGGCACAGCATCACGCCGTTGCCGCTGTGGATGTCGTGCCCGAAAAGGTGGAGAAGCTGCAGAAGGGCATCAGCCCCATTCAAGACGAATACATAGAGAAATATCTGCGGGGCGAATTCGGCACCTATGAAAAGGACGGAAGGCGCTGCAGGCTGAATCTTTCTGCCACTGTAGACGGGGCCGGGGCCTATCGCGACGCCGACTTTGTGGTGATTGCCGCCCCCACCAACTACGACCCCGTGAAGAACTATTTTGACACGAGCCACGTGGAGGAGGTCATCGATCTGGTGCTGAGCGTGAATCCCGATGCGGTGATGGTGATTAAAAGCACCATCCCTGTGGGCTACACCGATAGTCTCTATGCAAAATACGGCGCCGGGCGGCGGCTCAATCTGCTGTTTTCGCCCGAATTCCTGCGCGAGAGCAAGGCGCTCTACGACAATCTCTACCCCAGCCGCATAATAGTGGGCTGTCCCGCGTCCCGCCCCGATTTGCGCGAGGCGGCGGAGTGCTTTGCCCGTCTGCTGCAGCAGGGGGCGCTCAAGAGCGACATCCCTACCCTTTTCATGGGGCCCACGGAGGCCGAGGCGGTGAAGCTCTTTGCCAATACCTATCTGGCGCTGCGGGTTAGCTATTTTAACGAACTGGACACATATGCGGAGGTCAAGGGGCTCAACACGCGCGACATAATCGAGGGCGTGGGGCTGGACCCGCGCATCGGCACGCATTATAACAACCCCTCCTTCGGCTACGGCGGATATTGCCTGCCCAAGGACACCAAGCAGCTGCTGGCCAATTATCAGAATGTGCCGCAGAATATGATGACGGCCATTGTGGAGAGCAACCGCACGCGCAAGGATTATATTGCCGACGCGGTGCTGCGCAAGGCGGGCTGGTATGACTATTACAGCAACAATCAGTATGCTGCCGAGAGCGAGCCGTGCACAGTCGGGGTTTACCGGCTCACGATGAAGTCGAATTCGGACAATTTCCGGCAGAGCGCCATCCAGGGCATTATGAAACGCATCAAGGCCAAGGGGGCGGAGGTGATTATTTATGAGCCGACGCTGCCCGCCGGGAGCACTTTTTTCGGCAGCCGGGTCGTGGGAGATTTGGAGCAGTTCAAGGCGCAGAGCAAGGCGATTATCGCCAACCGCTACGACGAGTGTCTCGCCGATGTCGCCGACAAGGTCTACACCCGCGACATCTTCCGCCGCGACTGATTGCACTCGCTTTTTATGCGCATCAGCGCACCGCCTCCGTGGGATCATTTGGCGCAACTGCGCTAAACCGTCCCCCCTCTAAACTCTCAACTCCTCTGATAGAGATATCGCTTGATGCTGTGCTTGGGGGTTCGCTCAAAATCCTCCGGCAAGAACTCGATCTTGGCAATCCGCGCATAATTGGGCAACTCCTTATTCACCAGCGGCAGCTGCGCCGTGAGCAACTCCTCAAGTTGCTTGCGCTCCATGCCGTCCTGTGACCCCTTCTGCCAATCGGGATATACCAAGGCCGTGAGCTTGCCCTCCTCCTCGAACACCAGCGAATCCACCACATAATTGAGATTGTTGAGCACGCCCTCGATCTCCTCGGGATAGATGTTCTGCCCCGACGGCCCCAGGATCATGCACTTGGAGCGGCCGCGCAAGAACAGATACCCCTCCGGATCCAGCACGCCCATATCGCCAGTGCGGAACCAGCCGTCGGCGGTAAAGGCCTGCGCAGTGGCATCCTCGTTTTTGTAATAGCCCAGGAAGACGTTCGCGCCGCGCACCTGCACCTCGCCCGGAACGTTCTCGGGGTCGGAAGAGTCGATGCGGATCTCCATATCGGGCGCAATCTGCCCGCTTGAGAAGAGCTTGGTGGCGTCGTGCGGGGCGTAGGTGATTATGGGGGCGCACTCGGTCATTCCGTAGCCTACCGTGAAGGGGAACTCGATTTTGCGGAAAAAGCGCTCCACCTCCGGGTTAAAGGCGGCGCCGCCGATAATGACCTCCTTGAAGTTCCCGCCGAAGGTCTCCACCAGCTGGCGGCAAACCTTCTTCTGCAGGATGTGGTCTATGAAGGGGATGCCGAATATGACCCGGTTTTTGTCCAGGATGGGCTTGAGCTTGGTCTTGTAGATTTTCTCGATTATGAGCGGCACCGAGATTATCACGTCCGGCTTGATGTCGGCAAAGGCCTGCATTATGATTTTGGGGCTGGGAACGCGGTTGAGAAAGTGCACGTGCATACCCACCGTCATTTCAAAGAAAAATTCGAACATCAGGCCGTACATATGGGCGCTGGGGAGCATCGACACGATGGTGCTCTCGCTGTTCAGGCCCGGCATGGCGCGGGTGTGGGCAAAGTTGACGTTGCTCCAGATGGCGCGGTAAGGCACCATCACCCCTTTGCTGAAGCCCGATGTGCCGGAGGTGTAGTTTATAAGGGCCAGCTCTTCGGGGCTGTCCTCATAATAGTCGAGGCAGTCGGGGCCGAAGCGGTTGGGATATTTTGCGCCGAAGCTCTCGTTGAGATGTTCGCGCACCGCCCAGAGCTCTTCGCTGCGGGCATAGAGGAAGTCGAAATTGTCCATCTGCACCACCACGTGCAGTTCGGGCATTTCGTCTATCTGCAGGTTTTCCCAGATGTCGTCGTCCACAAAGAGGACGGCCGCTTCCGAGTGGTTCACCAGAAAGTGGATGTTGCCAGGCTTGAATTCGTGCAGTATGGGGACGGGCACGGCGCCGTATGTGAGCGAGGCCAGGAAGCTCACCGCCCAGTTGGCCTGGTTGCGGGAGCAGATGGCCACTTTGCCCCCTTTGGGGAGATGGCATTGCTCGAAGGCGATGTGCAGTTTGGCGATGCGGCGGGCGACGTCGCCATACTTGAGGGTGATGCCTTTGTAGTTTGAGAGCGCGGGGCGGTCCCAATGTTGTATAAAGCTGTTTTGCAGCAGTTTATTTACTGAAGTAAATTCCATTTGTCAATTTTTTGCGCAGGTGAAGGTAGTGCAAATTCTCAATTTGACAAAAACAGGGGCTCGGCGGGAGCGTTCATCCCGGGAAGAGTCCCTTTTACGGGACGCGGCCGCTCGCCGGGGCTGTCTGTCCCCAAATCCCCCCCCCTCTTGCGGGGACGCGGCCGCTCGCCGGGGCTGTCTGTCCCGGAATAGCCCTTCTTGCGGGGACGCGGGGACTCGCCCGGGCCGCACATCCACAAAAC
>CAVHPI010000048.1:0-7899 GCA_963637965.1 bacterium | reverse complement strand
CGGCAAACCCACCGCACATTATTTATTGATGACCCCAACCCTAAATCCCTTCCCCAGGGAAGGGACTTGCCGTCGGCACTTCGTGCCTCTAAACTCTCCTACAGAAGCCCCAGCTCCTGCAGCGTCTTTTTCATCAGCGCCATCGTGCTCTCCTGTGCCGGCACCAGCGGAATCCTGAGCTCGTTTTGGATTTTGCCCATAAGGCTGAGCGCCGCCTTGGCCGGGATGGGGTTGCTCTCCACAAAGCAATTCTTGAAGAGATCGAACAACCTGTGGTGAATAGGACGCGCCGTGGCCAGATCGCCACGCAGCATCGCCTCGGTGAGGGCCACCATCTCGCGCGGCACTATGTTGGAAGCCACGCTGATGATGCCCGACGCCCCTGTCGCCATCAGCGAGAGGGTCTCGTCGTCGTTGCCGCTAAGCACCGTGAAATCTGCCGGTGCGTGACCGATTATGCGCGAAATCTGCGTGTAATTACTCGAAGCCTCCTTCACCGCTATAATATTGGGGTGCTCCGCCAGTCGCAGAGTGGTCTCGGCGCTGATGTTGACCCCGGTGCGGCCCGGCACATTGTAGAGCACGACCGGCTTGGGGGCATAATCGGCCACCGCGGTAAAGTAGGAGTAGAGGCCGTCCTGCGACGGCTTGTTGTAATAGGGGGTGACCACCAGAAACGCGTCGGGCTCATAAGGGGCCAGCGTGTCTATGTTGGCGCGTGTCATCACCAGCGAATTGGTGCCCACGCCCACCATCACGGGGCGTCCGCAGGCATTCTCCTTCGCTATCTTGAGCAGCTCTATGCGCTCCTTGTCCAGCAGGCAGGGTGTCTCGCCGGTTGTGCCCAGGGGCACCAGAAAGTGTATGCCCGCCTCTATCTGCTCTTTGACGAGATTTTCAAAAGCTTTGTAGTCCACCTCCTCGTTCTTGAAGGGGGTTATCAATGCGGTTCCGCAACCTTGCAGTTTCAATCTGTTCATATACTTAGCTCCTGAAAATTAAATTAGATCCTTGAATTCGTGTACGCCTGAGGTGTGCTCTGTCATAAGGGCGGCCTCCACGGCCCCCTGTGCAAGCCCTTCGCGCGAGAATGCCTCGTGGCTGAGGACTATCTTGTCGCAGGAGCTCCGGAATGTGAGGGTGTGGATGCCCGGCACCTCTCCGATGCGCTGCGAGGTGATGGGGGTGGAGAAATTCCCCGCCTTGTCCACAATCTCCCCGAGGGTGATGGCGGTGCCGCTGGGGGCGTCCAGCTTGTGTATGTGGTGAATCTCCTCTATCGAGGGGGCATAGCTGCCGTGGGCCGCGCAAAGCTGCGAGAGTCGCTCGGCCGCCTTGAAGAGAACGTTGACTCCGATGGAGAAGTTGGAGGCATAAATCATAGGGGTGCCGCACTGCTCAAAGCAGGCGATGACCTCGCTTTTGATGTCGTTCCAGCCGGTTGTGCCCACCACCACCGCCTTGAAGTTCTCCGCCAGGAAGCGGTAGTTTGCCCGGAAGGCGTCGGGGGTGGTGAAGTCTATGCAGATGCACTCGCGCGCGAGTTCTGCGGGGGTGGAGGCGATGTCTTCGCTGCAGAGGGGGTTCTCTATGCCGCGCCTGCGCAGCACATCCTCTATCATATGGCCCATTTTGCCATATCCGCTTATTATAATCTTAGTCGCCATTTTCAAAGAAAGTCTTGTGCAGGTTGCGGATCACCGAGAGCATCTCGGGACGGTCCACCACTATGCTGAGGTTAAGGAAAGATGAGCCCTGGGACATCATATATATCTTGCTCTCGCTCACCGCGTCGAACACGGCGGCCACGGCCCCCTTGACTCCGATGAGGTTCTTGCCGATTATGGAGACTTGCGACTTGTCGCGGTCCACGGTGATGCTGCCCCATTTGGAGAGGGCCTCCACCAGCGGCTCTATTGACACGCCTGCGTCTACAGTCACCGACACGCTGGCCTCGGAGGTGCTTATCATGTCCACCGACACTCCGAAATCGTCGAACACCGCGAAGATTTTGGCCAGAAAACCGGAGGTGTTTATCATATTGGGGTTATAGATGCTTATGACCCGTATGTTTTCATTATATGAGATTGACTTGACCCCGTCGAATATGCAGGAACTGCTCATCACGGATGTCCCTTCGCCCTCCGGATTCATCGAATTGAGCACGTAGAGCGGGATGTTCTTGGAGGCTGCGGGCTCGATGGAGAGGGGGTGGAGCACTTTGGCGCCGAAGCGGGCCAGCTCGGCCGCCTCTTCGTAGGAGATTTTGCCGATGCCGCGGGCGCTCTTCACTATATTGGGGTCGGCGGTGCAGATGCCGTCCACATCGGTCCAGATTTCAACCCTGTCGGCATCCAGCACCATACCCAGCAGGGATGCGGAGTAGTCGCTGCTGCCGCGCCCCATAATGGTGGGATCGCCGGTCATGGTGACTCCCATAAAGCCCTGCGCAACCACTATGTCGGCATTCTTGAAAGCCTTGCAGATGACGCTGTTGGCCCGCTTGGTGACCTCCGGTACTATGGCGGTGGCGTTGAGGTAGTCGCTGTTTGTGATCATGAAGTGGCGCGAGTCCACCAGCGCGGTGGACAGCCCCACGGCATTCATCATAAAGCTCACGATGTTGGTGGAGAGGTACTCTCCCATCGAGAGGATGTAGGCTTTGTCGGCATCGGGAATCTGCCCGCCCAGATGGGCCTTGGAGAGGGTCCAGAGCGAATTGCAGAGCTGGTCCACGGTTTTGTATATGCCGGAGACATCGGGGGTGGGGCGCTTGGGATCCACCCCCGAAGCCAGGGCGTCTACTATCGATTTGTGGCGCTCTTTGAGGCCGGTGATTATCTCTTCGCATTTCTCCTTGTCGCCGCTTTCCGTGCAGTCCGCAAGGGAGTGCAACAGGTTGGTGACGCCGCAGCAGGCTGAGAGCACTACGACGGGCTTGGTGTGGATTTTCTTGGAAATAATTGAGATGGTTCTCTTGATTGCGACGGCGTCTCCGATGGAGGTTCCGCCAAACTTCATTACTATCATCGCTTAATAATTTTCAGTCGGCTAAATTAGTAATTTATCGGTGTTAAACGATGTTTTTTGGAGAAATTGTAGTTATATTTGTTTTCTTTTTTAACCGACATTTCTAACTTAAACTTTATATAATGAAAACGTTTAAAAATTTAATTGCGATTGCCCTTTTCGGTGCAATTCTGTTTTCCTGCAAAAGTGCTCCCAAAGAGGAGAAGATCCCCGTTGCCATTCAGATCTACAGTCTGCGCGACAATCTTGAGAAGGATTTCGTGGGAACTCTGGCCGCTGTCAAGGATATGGGCTACGACGGCCTCGAACTTGCCGGCCTCTATGGCAACACCCCTGAGCAGGTGAAGTTCTGGTGCGATTCGCTGGGTTTGGTGCCCATTTCGGCTCACGTCGCTCTGGCGGAGATGCAGGCCGATATCGACAAGGTCATCAGCGATTATAAGACTATCGGCTGCGAGTATATCGCCGTTCCTTTCCTGCCCGAGGCGTTGCGCCCCGCCGCATATCCCGAGGCTTTCAAGGCTACCGTGGCTTCCATGGCTGAGATTGCAAAGAAGGTGAAGGCCGCCGGCATGACTCTGCTCTATCACAACCACGATTTCGAGTTCCAGACTTTGGAAGACGGCACTTACGGTCTCGATTACATTTATGCAAATACCCCTGCCGACGAGCTGCAGAGCGAGCTTGATCTGTGCTGGATCAAGTATTTTGGCGAGGACCCCGCCGAGTATCTGCGCAAGTATGCCGACCGCGCTCCTCTGGTGCATTTCAAGGATTATTATTTCGAAGGCCCCAAGGAGGGCGATCCTTATGCTCTGCTTGGCGACGAGAAGACTGCCGAGGCTCCCAAGACTGTGTTCGAGTTCCGTCCTCTGGGCTGCGGTCTGCAGGATGTGCCCGCTCTGGTGCAGGCTTTCAAGGATGCCCACAGCAAGTGGATCATCGTGGAGCAGGACAATCCCAGCATGGGTATGTGCCCTATGATGTGCATGAAGAAGGGGCTGGACAATCTTAACAGGGTGCTGTATCCCGATGCCGCCGCTTCTGACGAGTGCTGCAAAGCGGCCGAGGGCGACTGCTGCAAGGCCGCTGCCGATTCCACTTGCGGCAAGACTGGCGAGGGCGAGTGCTGCAAGGCAAATGCTGACTCTTCCTGCTGCAAAGAGGGCAAGGGTGAGTGCAAGGGCGAAGGCTGCAAGGCCGAGGCCGACACCGCTTCCTGCTGCAAGTAAAGACTGCAGGGCTGCAAGTCAATAAGTCGGACTGCAAGCTTAAAAGACCACGGGAGCTGCTCCCGTGGTCTTTCGCTTTAGCCTCTCAACTCTACACTCTTGTAGTCTCGCTTCCGCGGCGCATCCAAATTGAAAATTTTATAAATTCGCGGCAATATGAAGGTATTAGGTAACATACTCTGGTGGATATTCGGCGGTCTTGAGGCCGCGGTGGGCTACTTTACGGGAAGTCTTGCGCTGGCCGTCACGATAGTCGGCATCCCCTTCGCCAGGCAGCACTTCAAGATGGCGGGCCTCTCGCTGACTCCGTTCGGCAAGGAGATTGACATTAACATTTAACTGAGGATCAGTATGCTCATTTTTATCATTGAATCCATCGCCGCGTGCGCATCTACAATATTCAGTGGTACCGGAAGCACATCAGCGAAGAGCGCGCCCTGTACATGCTCGGCAAATACATCCAGGCCGCACGCGACGGCAAAATGATCGGAGAGTGGAACGGCGGCGGCCGCTTGCTGGAGTATTGACCTGCTTCTAACTTTCAGTCTTGGCCTTATAAAAAAAGGACGGCGCGGGGCCGTCCTTTTTCTGTGAAGAAGCGTGCAGCTTAGATGATGCCCTGGGCAAGCATTGCATCGGCAACCTTCATGAAGCCGGCGATGTTGGCGCCCTTGACATAGTTGATGTAGCCGTCGCTCTCGGTGCCGTATTCTACGCAGCGGGCGTGGATATTGGCCATGATGTCCTTGAGCTTTGCATCGACCTCCTCCTTGCTCCAGCCGAGACGGATGGAGTTCTGGGTCATCTCCAGACCCGAAGTGGCCACGCCGCCGGCGTTGGACGCCTTGCCGGGAGAGTAGAGAATCTTGGCTGCCTGGAACTTGGCGATAGCCTCGGGAGTGGTGGGCATGTTGGCACCTTCCACTACGCAGAAGCAGCCGTTCTTGAGCAGCATGTCAGCCTGCTCGCCGTTGAGCTCGTTCTGGGTTGCGCAAGGCATTGCGATGTCGCACTTGATGCCCCAGGGACGCTCCCCCTCGAAATACTGTGCAGAAGGATACTTCTCCGCATACTCGCGGATGCGGCCGCGCTGCACATTCTTGAGCATGAACACATACTGGAGCTTCTCCGCGTCGATGCCGTCGGGATCGTAAACGAAACCGTTGGAGTCGGAGAGGGTCACGACCTTTGCGCCGAGCGCGGTGGCCTTCTGAGCCGCATACTGAGCCACGTTGCCGCTGCCGGAGATTGCAACCACCTTGCCCTTGTAGCTCTCGCCGCGGGTTGCGAGCATCGACTCGCCAAAGTAGCATGCGCCGTAGCCGGTGGCCTCGGGACGGATAAGCGAGCCGCCGAAGCTCAGGCCCTTGCCGGTGAATGTGCCGGTGAACTCGTTTGCAAGACGCTTGTACTGGCCGAACATATAAGCCACCTCGCGGCCGCCCACGCCGATGTCACCTGCAGGCACGTCGGTGTCGGGACCGATGTGACGGTAGAGTTCGGTGATGAAGCTCTGGCAGAAGCGCATCACCTCCATGTCGGATTTGCCCTTGGGGTTGAAGTCGCTGCCGCCCTTGCCGCCGCCCATGGGGAGGGTGGTGAGGCTGTTCTTGAAAGTCTGCTCAAAAGCCAGGAACTTGAGGATGCTGAGGTTTACGCTGGGGTGGAAACGGACGCCGCCCTTGTAGGGGCCGATGGCGCTGTTCATCTGGATGCGGTAACCTTTGTTGATCATAACTTCGCCGGAGTCGGAAACCCAGGGGACGCGGAACATAATCACGCGCTCGGGCTCCACGATTCTTTCCATTACTTTAAGTTTGAGTAACTGGGGGTTCTCCACGATCATCGGAGCCACGCTCTCCACAACCTCCCGCACTGCCTGGTGGAACTCCTTCTCGCCGGGGTTCTTGGCGATGACATCAGCCATCAGCTTTTCTGCATACTCTTTTGCTGTCATAGTCGTTGTATTAGTGAATTGATTACAGATTTTATCTTTTTTACGGGCGCAAATATAGGTGAATTATTTAAAATACAAGTATTGAAGCCTTTAATTAGTTTTTAACCCACTTTTCAACAGGTTACAGATTGTAATTCAATCCCCGTCTTAGAGTCAAAATAGTATCCGTTTTTGCAATTGCGGAGCATAATGTCTACTTTTAGACTTAATTTTTCTGTTTGCTATGCTATCCGTAATTATTTATGCGCTGATATTTGTATTGGGTCCGGCGCTGGTAGTGAACCTGTGCCGCAGGGTCCCTCTCCTGGGCAAGATAGGGCCGATACTGGTGCTCTACATCGTGGGCGTGCTGCTGGGGCAGATCCCCGGCCTGAACAACGACGCCTCCTTCGCCCTCAAGAACACCGTCACCACTGTGATGATACCCCTGGCGCTGCCGATGATGCTCTTCGGCTGCCAGTTCAATATGAAAGATATGCGCGGGGTGGGCAAGAGCCTCATTGCCGGCGTGATTGCGGTGATTGTGGCCACTGTGGCGGGCTATCTGCTGCTGGGCAGCCGCATAGAGGACGGCCCCAAGATAGCCGGGATGCTGGTGGGCTGCGAAACGGGCGGCACCATCAATATGGCGGCCCTCAAGCAGGCTCTCGGGGTGAGCAACGAGCGCTATGTGCTGCTCAACTCATACGATATGATAATCTGCTTCCTCTATTTTGTGTTCCTGCTCACCGTGGGTATCAAATGGTTTCGCAAGGTGCTGGGCAACAGCGCCTATACCCCTGTGCAGGAGGATTCGGCAAAGGAGAACGGGGCGGTGATGGAGAAGGATGCCTACGACGGCCTCTGGAGCCGCGCCGGCATCAGGCAGGTGCCCGGCATACTGCTGGCGGTGGTGCTCTGCCTGCTGTGCTCCGCCCTGATTGCGGTGGCGGTGAATGTGGTGATATCCCTTGTCAACGCCGTGCCGCTCGGCGTCAAGACCGTCACGGGCGCCTTCTCGGCGGGCTGGTTTATGCCGGTGTTCATACTGGCCCTCACCACTTTGGCGGTGGCGGCATCGTTTCTCGGGCCGGTGCGCAAGCTCTCCCAGAGCTATAACTGGGGACTGTATCTGATTTACATATTCTCCCTGGCGGTGGCCTCTATGGCAGATGTCACCAAGCTGAGCTTTGCCACGGAAATCTACACTCTGCTGTTTTTGGTGTGCATAATATTCGGCTCGCTGCTGCTGCAGCTGGTGCTCTCCAAGCTGATGAAGATAGATGCCGACATGATGATAGTGACCAGCGTGTCGCTCATCAATTCGCCACCTTTCGTGCCCATGATGACCACTGCGATGGGCAACCGCAGGGTGCTGGTGCCCGGCATCACCGTGGGCATCATCGGATTTGCGATTGGCAATTATCTGGGGATGCTTGTGGCGCGCCTCTTCGTGCTGCTTTAAACGCCCTTAAAGTCTCGCCCGACCGCACCGGTCTCAAGGCAGACGGAGATGACCTGTGCTACATCACTGTGAGCCTTGTGGACAAGGAGGGCAATCCTGTTCCTGTGGACAGCTGCATGGTAAAGGTCAAGGTGAGCGGAGAGGGCAGTTTCAAGGCCATCGCAAATGGTGACCCGACCTGCCTAAATCCCTTCCCCCGGGAAGGGACTTGCTGTCGGCGCCTTCAGCGCCTCTAA
>CAVHPI010000047.1:0-8796 GCA_963637965.1 bacterium | reverse complement strand
GGAAGGGATTTAGGGTTGGGGTCATTGATAAAAAATGTGCGGTGGGGTGCCGGGGCGTTGGAAGTTTAGAGTTTAGAGTTTAGAGTTTACGATATATGACAGAAAAGAAATTCAGTCCCGAGACGCTGTGCGTGAAAGCAGGCTGGAACCCGGGGAAAGGGGAAACCCGCCAAGTGCCCATCTACCAGAGCACCACATTCAAATACGAAACCAGCGAGCAGATGGCCAACCTCTTTGACCTCAAAGAGTCCGGCTATTTCTACACCCGCCTGCAGAACCCCACCAACGACTTCGTCGCGGCCAAAATCGCCGCCCTCGAAGGGGGCACCTCCGCTATGCTGACCTCCTCCGGTCAGGCCGCCAATCTCTTTGCAGTGCTCAACCTCTGCGAATGCGGCGACCACATCGTGAGCTCCGGCACCATCTACGGCGGCACCTTCAACCTGCTGGGGGTAACCCTCAAGAAGATGGGCATCGAATGCACATTCGTGGATGCCGATGCAAGCGAAGAAGAGATCTGTGCCGCATTCCGCCCCAACACCAAGCTCCTCTTTGGCGAAACCCTCACCAACCCCGGCGTTAACGTGCTGGACATCGAGAAATTCGCCCGCATAGCCCACAGCCACGGCGTTCCCCTGATTGTGGACAACACCTTCCCCACCCCCGTCAACTGCCGCCCGATTGAATTCGGCGCCGACATAGTGACCCACTCCACCACCAAATATATGGACGGCCACTCGGCACAGGTCGGCGGCGCAATTGTGGACAGCGGCAAATTCGACTGGGCGGCCAACGCCAGCCGCTTCCCCGGCATGACTCAGCCCGACGAATCCTACCACGGCATAGCCTACTCATCCGCCTTCGGCGATAAAGCCTTCATCACCAAGGCCACCGTGCAGCTGATGCGCGACTTGGGCAGCATCCCCTCCCCCTTCAACGCCTATCTGCTCAACCTCGGGCTGGAGAGCCTGCAGGCCAGAATGGCGCGCCACTGCGCCAATGCCCAGATTATGGCGGAATACCTTGCCGGCTGCAGCGAAATCGCCTGGGTTAAATTTCCCGGCCTCAAAAGCGACAAATACCACACTCTCGCGCAGAAATACTTCCGCGAAGGGCGCAGCAGCGGCGTGATGTGCTTCGGTCTCAAGGGAGGCCGCGAGCGCTGCATCAAATTTATGGACAGCCTCAAACTTGTAAACATAGTGACCCACGTGGCCGACGCCGCCAGCTGCGTGCTGCACCCCGCCAGCCACACTCATCGCCAGCTCACTGACGAGCAGCTGATTGCCGCCGGCGTACAGCCCGACCTGGTGCGCTTCTCTGTGGGCCTGGAAGATGCCGCCGACATCATCGCCGACTTTGAGCAGGCCTTCGCCGCATCAAGATAAATTTGGAGATTTGGAATTTATGGCGTAATCTTGCCGCCGCAATACGAAAAACAATGAATTTTAATAGCGCATTCTTCTTTTACTTTTGGTTCTTTGCACCGACAGTGTGAAGCGGAATGCTGATGTAAAATTTCCAACAGATATCATCCCGCTTCAGTTTGAGGCGGGATTTTTTTTAAGACTAAAATGAAGCGAATAGCAATTCAGGGCATCAGGGGGTCATTTCACGACATCGCCGCCCACCAGTATTTCCAGGGCGAGCAGCTGGACATCATCTGCTGCGAAACATTCGAGCAGGTGTTCGCCTGCGTCAAGGCCGACCCCACGGTCATCGCCCTCGTGGCCATAGAAAACACCATAGCCGGAAGCCTGCTGCACAACTATGAGCTGCTGCGCGCAAGCGGCCTCAGCGTCGTGGGCGAGCACAAGCTGCACATCAGCCACAGTCTCCTCTGCCTTCCGGAAGATGACTGGGAGAGCCTCCGCGAGGTCAACAGCCACCCCGTGGCGCTGATGCAGTGCCGCGAATTCCTGGAGAGACACCCCTCGCTCAAGGTGGTCCAGGGGGGCGACACCGCCTCCAGCGCCCGCGCCATCGCCGAAGGGCAGCTGCGGGGCCACTGCGCCATCTGCCACAAAGACAACGCGGCGGTCTACGGCCTCAAGGTGCTGGAGGAGTCGATAGAAGACAACAAGCACAATTTCACCCGTTTTCTGGTGTGCACCGTCCCCGGCAAGGCCTCGTTCATGCGGCCGATGGAGAGCTGCGACAAAGCCTCGCTGGTGTTCTCCCTCCCCCACGAGAAAGGCTCTCTGAGCCAGGTGCTCAGCATCCTTAGCTTCTACGACATCAGCCTCACCAAAATCCAGTCGCTGCCGCTGATAGGGCGCGAATGGGAGTATATGTTCTACATCGACGTGATTTACGGCAATCTGACCCGCTTCCGCCAGAGCGTGGACGCTATAACCCCGCTCACCAGCCGCCTGACCATCCTGGGCGAATATGCCGCAACAACCAAAACCAATTAACAGACCGATTATGACACTCAATATACAACCCCTCAACCTCCCGGGCGTGGAGAACAAGCGCCCCCTGATTATCGCCGGCCCCTGCTCTGCAGAGAGCGAGGAGCAAGTTATGACCACCGCACGCGACCTCAAAGAGCGCGGCTTCAAGATTTTCCGCGCCGGGGTGTGGAAGCCCCGCACCAAGCCGGGGGGATTCGAAGGGCGCGGAGAGGAGGCCCTCCCCTGGCTGCGCAGGGTTCACGACGAACTGGGGATGCTCACCGCCACCGAGGTCGCCACGCCGGAGCACGTCCGTCTGGCCCTGAAATACGGCGTGGACCTGCTCTGGGTGGGGGCCCGCACCACTGCCGACCCGTTTGCGGTGCAGGCTGTAGCCGACGCACTCGAGGGGCACGACATTCCGGTGCTGGTCAAGAACCCCGTGAACCCCGATCTCGAGCTCTGGATAGGGGCGCTGGAGCGCATCAACCGCGCCGGCATCACCCGTTTGGGAGCCATCCACCGCGGCTTCACCACCTACGACAAGACCGTCTACCGCAACCAGCCGATGTGGCACATCCCAATCGAACTGGGACGCCGCATCCCGGGAATGCCCATCATCTGCGACCCCAGCCACATCGGCGGCAAGCGGGAGCTTGTATCGCCGCTCTGCCAGCAGGCGATGGATCTGGGCCTGTACGGAATGATTATCGAGAGCCACTGCAACCCCGCCGTGGCGCTGAGCGACGCCTCCCAGCAGGTCACTCCGGAGCAGCTTAGCTACATTGTGGAGCACCTCGCGGTGCGCAGCGAAACCTGCAGCACAGAAGACATCCGCGACCTGCGCCGCCAGATAGACGAAATCGACGACACAATAGTGGAGATTCTCTCCAAACGGATGCGCGTCTGCCGCGAAATCGGGCAGTACAAGAAGGAGCACAACATGACGATAGTGAACACCCCGCGCTACAGCGAGATACTGCAGCAGCGATCTGTGCAGGGAGAGAAATGTCAGATGGACGGCGAATTCATAAAGCTGGTGTTCAGCGCCATCCACAAGGAGAGCGTCCGCCAGCAAATGGCCATCATCAACCGATCTGACTCAGAATAAAATCGCACTTCTGCTTGTTGCCCAGCGTCTTGCCCTTGTCGCAAGAGAGCTTTACGCAGTCGTGCCACTCGCGGCTCTCGGTGATGCGCCCCTTGGTGAGCTTAATCACGATGTTGGAGGGGGCGCAGCCCGTCACGTCGCAGGTCAGGAAGGTGCCCACACCGTAGGAATCCTGCACACGTCCGGCGCAGTATTTATGGATCTCTATGGCCCGGTCTATGTTGAGGCCGTTGCTGAACACAACCTGCTTGTGGGCCGGGTCAATGCCCAGCGAGCGGTATTTGGCAATGATTTTCTCTGTCTGCTCCTCCTCGTTGCCGCTGTCCACACGCAGTCCCTTGTACATCATTGCCATACGCTTTGAGAGATTGCCAAAGAATACCTTGTCTCCAAAGCAGTCGTAGAGATATATGCCGTTGTCGCCGTCGAACACGTCGGAGAATTTCTTCATCACGTTGAAGTTGCACTCAAACACTCCGCTCACGATTTCCTCGAAGCTGATGAGCTGGTGGGACATAGTGCCCAGGCAGGGGAGGTCGTTTTTCATCGCCAGCCACACGTTGGAGGTGCCGGTGAACTTGCCGCTCCAGCCGCCGCGACGGTAAACATCCGCCATGGTGCGCACCACCATCTCCTGATGAGAGAAGCTCAGGCGGCGGCGGGTGCCCATATCGCCCAGCACCAGACCTGCGCCGAATATGCGCTCCGACTTCTCGCGGGCGCGGCGCTCTTCAAGGGCGGCGTCGTAGCGCTCAAAATCGCCGTTTATGGTGTGCATAAGCTCCGACACACAGCTCAGAAGAGGCATCTCCCACATTATGGTGGAGAACCACTTACCCTGCACCTTGATGTCGAGGTGCCCCTCTTCGTCCTGATTTATCTTCACCTCCGAGGGCTTGAAGCGGTAGCCGCGCAAGTAGGTAAAGAACCAGAGGGGCAGCCAGGGGCAGCGCACCTTCATATAATTCACCTCTTCGTCGGTGATAGTGACGCCGGCCATATAATTAACCTGCTCCTGCAGCAGGGCGTCGAAGCCCTTGGGATACACCGTGCCGTTGCGGTCTATGAAAGAGTATTCCACTTCCGCGCGGGGGTACTGCTCCAGGATGTAATACTGGCAGGTGAAAGTATAAAGGTCGTTGTCTGTAAAGTGGTTGATTATCTGTCTCATATTTTGGTGCGGAAAGTTCAGAGTCCGCGCTCTTTCTTGATCTGTCCGTATGCCTGCTGCACCTTCTTGAACTTCTCTTCTGCAGCTTTCTGCACATCCTCGCCCAGAGTGGCTACTTTGTCGGGGTGATATTTGAGAGCCATCCGCTTGTAGGCCTTGCGCACCTCGTCGTCGGTGGCGGTGGACTCGATGCCCAGCACCTTGTAGGCCGAATCGGCCGCGCCGCGGTACATGTTCAGCAGCGAGTCGCGGTCGGTGTTGTAGAGACCGATGGCGGCGGCTATGCTCTCCAGGACATCCACCACGGGCTTGCTCATCCCGTCGCACTGTCCCAACTGCACCAGATACTGGAACAGCTGCAGCCGCTGCGAATAGTTCATATAGATCTTTATCTGCGCCCCAACCTCGTAGATGTTGATATCCTTGGTCATCAGGGTGCGGACAATCTGCTCCGACTGCTCGGCGGCGGCACTGCCGAAGTTGGTGCGGATAAAACTTTTTATGGTGGCCAGCTCGGCGTCGCTCACCTTGCCGTCGGCCTTGACCACGGCGGTAGAGAGCACCAGCAGGCTCATCATAAAGCTGCTGCGCTGGTTGTTGCGGTTATCCTGTGCAGAGGAGGTGCGGCCGGATTTGGCATCGCTGCCGCTTTCCAGTTCCCTGGTGTCGTCGGCAAGATCAAAGAAGGATCCTATCAAAAAGCCGAGCAGCCCTCCTATCGGATTGATAAGACAGCCGAAAAAACCGAACAGCCACTTCTTGCCACCCATCTAGATGTCCATTATAAAGGCGCGGCGCGTCTTGTGGACTTCGTGGGGCAGATGGCTCCAGAAGTTTATCATCTTGTTGTTGTCCACAAGAGTGCAGTTGGTCTCGGCCTGCCTGAACCCCTTTTTCTTGAACACGGGGTAGAGAGAAGATACGATGAGGGCGTTGACCCCTTTTGCCTGATAGTCGGGCCGGACGGCAATCAGCAGAAACTCCACCGTGTCTCCCTGCTTGAAGTAGAGCGAGCGCAGCAGATGCACCCACCCGAAGGGGAAGAGGCGGCCGTGGCACTTGGCGATGGCCCTGGCCAGCGAGGGAATCATCAGCGCCGCCCCCACAATCTCGTTGTTCTCGTTCAGGATGAGCGGAATCAGCTCAAAGTCGGCAAACGATATGTAATCCGACACATATTTGTCTATCTGACGGTCGCTCAGATGGGAGAAGCCATACAATTCTGCATAGCACTGGTTCAGGAGGTCAAAGACCGGCTTGGCGTAGTATTTCTTCATCTCGCGGGCATTCTTTGCAAAATGCACGCGGAGGCCGTTGCGCTGCCTCACAAGATCGGTCAGGGAATCGAAACGCTCCGGCAGGCTTTCCGGCATTGTGATTATCTGCTCTATCCAGTCGGCGCCGAGGCCCAGGCCATAGCGCTCGTAATACTCGATGTAATAGGGGTAGTTATAGATGGTGGCCATCGTGGCGATGCGGTCGTAACCGCTTGTCAGGGCCCCTTCGCGGTCAAAATCGGTGAAGCCCATCGGCCCCTCGAGCTTGTTCATCCCGCGCTCCTTGCCCCATGCGCAAACGGCATCAAGCATCGTCTTGCACACTTGATAATCTTCAATGAAATCTATCCAGCCAAAGCGGACCACCTTGTGGTGCCAGGTTTCGTTGGCGCGGTGGTTGATGAGGGCCACCACCCTTCCCACAATCTTGCCGTCGCGGTATGCCAGCATCGGCTGGGCCTCGCAAAACTCGAATGAGGGATTCCTCTTGGGGTCAAGTGTATTTTTTGTATCGAATGTCAGCTCCGGGACATAGTAAGGGCAATCGCGATAGAGGTCAATCGTGAAATTCACGAACTTGTTCATCTGGCGCCTTGTCTTTACCGGGACTATTGAGACAGTCATGTTCTTTGCAAATTATTTGTCAAACTGCAAAGATAGCATTTTAGAGCGAAAAACCATAAACCCCACCCCGCCGCGCCGCCGGACAATAAAAAAGCCGCTGATTTTCAGCGGCTTGACATAAGCTTGGAAAGGTATTACTTTTTAAGCAGCTGCGCACTGCGGTGCACAAAGTCGGCAAGCGCCTTGCCTTTGAGAAGGCCTGCGGAGAGCAGCGCCAGGTCGGCGAGCTGCCTGAGCAGCTGATTGTCTGCGCAAAGGCCCCCTTCGCTCTCGCGAATCTGCCCGATGAGGGCGTTGTCTACATTCACGCTTACATTATAGAAGGCGGGCATGTCGCCATACACTGCCATACCGCCGCTCACCCTGGCCATATCCTGATAGCGGCGCATAAACTCGCCCTGGGTGATGGTGATGGCATCGGCATCTTCGCCGAGATTCTGCAGCGCGACCTCAAACTTGCCCTCAGAAGGGAGAATCTTTGCAAACTCCTCGTCGAGATGCTTCTTTTCATCCTCCGAGAGCTCTACGTTTTTAACCTCCTCCTTCTCTATGAGCTTCTCCAGCACATCGGAATCTACGCGCACAAACCGGCTGTCGGGGATTTTCTGCTCCAGCAGCCCCACAAAGTGGGCGTCGAGGGTGCAATCCATCACCAGAACGTCGTATCCCCTGCCCTTGGCCGCCTCTATCTGGGTGTACTGGGCCACGGGGTCGTTGGTGTAGAGATAAACCACCTTCTTGTCTTTGTCGGTCTGATTCCCCTCGATTGCGGTGCGATAGTCCTTATATTTGAAATATTTGCCGTCGGTGTTCTTCATCAGGGCAAAGTCCAGCGCCTTCTCGCAGAATTTGGTGTCGGTAATCATGCCGTACTCGATGAATATCTTGAGGTCATCCCACTTTGCCTCGAAGTCGGAGGGGTTCTCGCGGGCGATTTCGTCGAGCTTGTCGGCCACCTTGCGGGTGATGTAGCCGCTTATCTTCTTCACGTTGTTGTCGCTCTGCAGATAGCTTCTGGAGACGTTGAGCGGGATGTCGGGGGAGTCGATGACGCCGTGCAGCACCGTCATGAATTCAGGCAGGATGTTCTCCACAGAGTCGGTCACGAACATCTGGTTGCAGTAGAGCTGCACCTTGTTGCGCGAGAGGTCCATGCGGTCCTTGATCTTGGGGAAGTAGAGGATGCCGGTCAGATTGAAGGGGTAGTCCACATTCAGATGGATGTGGAACAGAGGGTCGTCCTGCATCGGGTAGAGCTCGCGGTAGAATTTGTCGTAGTCCTCGTCTTTGAGCTCGGAGGGCTTGCGGGTCCAGATGGGCTCGCAGTTGGTGATGAGGTTGTCCTTCTCGCCGTCTACATACTTGCCGTCCTTCCACTCCTGCTCCTTGCCGAAGCGCACCGGAACCGGCATAAAGCGGCAGTACTTCTTGAGCAGCTGCTCCAGCTTGTAGCGGTCGGCAAATCCTTCGTCCTCATCGGTAAGGTAGAGGGTGATGGTGGTGCCGCGCTGCGTGCGCCCGGAGGGCTCCATTGTGTATTCGGGGTCGCTGTGACAGCTCCACTTGACCGCCGTGGCCCCCTCCTTATATGAGAGGGTATCTATCTCCACCTTGCTGGAGACCATGAATGCGGAGTAGAAGCCCAGCCCGAAGTGGCCGATTATGCTCTGGTCCTTGTATTTCTCCAGAAATTCGCCGGCAGAGGAGAATGCAATCTGGTTGATGTATTTGTCAACCTCCTCCTGCGTCATACCTATGCCGCGGTCGGTGATGGAGATGGTCTTGACCTTCTTCTCCTCCCCCTCTTTCTCTCCGGGGACGGTGACTTCGCCCGTGGCGATGTCAATAGTGAGGTCGCCGAGTTCGCCGGCAAAAGAGCCGCCGGAGGCGAGAGTCTTGAGCTTTTGAGTTGCGTCCACCGCATTCGCCACGATTTCGCGGATAAAAATGTCGTTGTCGCTGTAAAGGAATTTTTTAATCACCGGGAAAATATTCTCGGTTGTAACGCCTATTTTACCTGTTGCCATATTTTGTGTTTTTTATATTCCGGGGAGACGACAGGGCAAAAAGAATACCAGCTCGCGAAGGCTGACAAAATGGCAAGAAAAAAGAGAAGCTCATTTCTGAACTTCTCTTTTTGTGGGAGCTGAGGGAGTCGAACCCCCGACCCTCTGCTTGTAAGGCAGACGCTCTGAACCAACTGAGCTAAGCTCCCGA
>CAVHPI010000046.1:0-8877 GCA_963637965.1 bacterium | reverse complement strand
TTTCCGATGCAGAAATTCTTGAAGATGTTGCCGAGGATTTCGTCGTTTGAGATTTCGCCCACTATGGTGCCGATGGAGTAGAGGGCCTCGCGGATGTCCTGGCATATGAGATCGCCGGGGCGGCGCTCGTCGATTGCGACGGCAGCTTTTAGCAGGCTGTCGTAGGCATCCTTAAGGGCGTTGTAGTGGCGCAGATTGGCCACCAGCACGCTTTCGCCGCCGGGACGCACAGACTTCTGCGAAGAGGAGAGCAATTCGCGCAGCTTGTCAAGCCCCTCCTGCTTCTTGGCGGAGATAGGGAGGATACCAAGGGGGGAGAGGCCGTAGAGGGCGGCCATCTGAGCGAGATGTGCCCTGACGCTTTCCACGCTGTCATCGGCCGCAGCGCCTTCGGCATCTTTGGCATCGAAGAGGTTGGTGAGGGCCACCGGCTTCTCGTCGATCTTATTTAGCAGAATGATTAAAGTCTTGTCTTTACTAAGTTTAGAACCGAGCGTCTTAAGCGATTCTTCAAAATTATCCTGACGCGTAAAGTCCAGCATCAGCAGCACCACAGAAGCCTGTTTAATCTTGTAGTAGGTGCGCTCTATGCCGGCAATCTCTATTGTCTCAAGAGTGCGGCGGATACCGGCGGTGTCTATAAAGCGGAAGAGAATGCCGTCTATGTTCACGGTGTCCTCGATGGTGTCGCGGGTGGTGCCGGCAATGGAGGAGACAATGGCTCGGTCTTCTCCGAGAATCGCGTTCAGAAGGGTGCTTTTACCGGTATTTGTAGCACCCACAATCGCCACGGGCACACCGTTTTTAATGGCATTACCCAATTTGAAACTTAAGATAAGGTCCGATATATGTTTCGTGGCTTTGTCAAGCAGCGCCTTGAGTTCTGTGCGGTCGGCAAACTGAACCTCTTCTTCACTAAAATCCAACTCCAGTTCCATTAGCGACACAATCTTGAGCAGCTGCTGCCGCATATCGTCCAAATCCTTTGAGAAGCCGCCGCGAAGCTGCTGGATTGCGATCTTGTGAGAAGCTTTAGTTTCGCTGGCAATGACATCCGCAACAGCCTCTGCCTGGGTAAGATCCATTTTGCCGTTGAGAAAGGCGCGCTTGGTAAATTCGCCGGGAGCGGCGTTGCGGCAGCCCGCATCGACCAGCAGCCGGAGCACTTCAGAAACGATGTAAGGCGAAGCGTGGCAGGAGATTTCTGCCATATCCTCTCCGGTGTATGACTCGGGGGAGCGGAAAACCGCCACTACAGCATCGTCGAGCACCTCGCCACCGGCAGCCATAAGCGTGCCGTAGCACATCGTGAAACCCTTCATCTGCGAGAGCTGACGCCCCCTGGCCGATACGAATATCTTTGACACGCACTCCAAGGCCCGCGGGCCGCTGACCCTTATCACAGAAATCGCTCCTGCGCCAATCGCGGTAGCCGGCGCGCATATTGTACTGTCAGATAAATCTTGTAACATATATGTTTATACTATTTATTCAACTTTGCGTGCCAGAAGCACCACGTTTTCTACGTGCTGGGTCTGGGGGAACATATCCACCGGCTGCACCGCAAGTATGTCGTATGCATCGGCAAAGAGGGCCAGATCGCGCGCCTGCGAGGCGGGGTTGCAGCTGACATAGACAATACGTGCAGGGGCTGCATCCAGCAGAACTTCGGCCACCGAGGGGTGGATACCCGCTCTGGGAGGGTCAAGCACCACTACCGATGGCTGCCCATTGCTCTCTATAAACGAACCGTTTAGCACATCCTTCATATCGCCGGCATAGAACGTGCAGTTGCTTATGGAATTCAGCTGAGCGTTGGCCTTGGCATCTTCTATGGCTTCTGCCACATACTCGATTCCGACAACCTTGGAGGCCATGCCGCTCAAGAATAGGGCAATGGTGCCGGTGCCGGTGTAGAGGTCGTACACAATCGGATTCTCGGGCACGGCAACATACTTGTCAGAAGCCGATAAGCCATCCTTATCTGAAGCAAAGCTTCTCACAACGCCGTAGAGGCGGTAGGCCTGGGCGCTGTTGGTCTGGTAGAACGATTTGGGACCGATTTTGAACCGCAGGTTCTCCATCTGCTCGTAGATGCAGTCGCGGCCGCGCCAAGTGTACACATCCTGATCACCGATGGCGTCGTTGTGCTTGCTGTTTATCACGTAGTTGAGCGATGTTATCTGCGGGAATTCTTCAGCTATGGCATCGAGCAGACCGGCAATGGGGGAGCCTGCCGCCGCGCGCCCAGAAGCCTCGCGCCACTGCTCGCCCTCAGGGCCGAACACCACCGTGAGCATTATCTCGCCGGTTGAGGCGGTGCGCACAATCATGGTGCGCAGCAGCCCCCGCTGCTCCCGCAGGTCAAAAAATGACAGTCCGCGGGACACCGCATACTCGCGCACGAAATTGCGGATAGTGTTGGAAGGTTCCGCCTGCAGATGGCAGCAGCGGACATCCAGAACCTTGTCGAACATTCCGGCCACATGAAAGCCGAGCCCCAGACGGTCGCTGCCGGTGATTGCTTCGGGGTCTTCGCCGCGCTTGAGCCATCGGCGGGAAGAGAATGTATATTCCAGCTTGTTGCGATAATAATATTGCTTTTCGCTCCCCAGAATGGGGGATATTGCGGGCAGATCCAGGTGGCCGATGCGGCTCAGCTGGTCCTCTACCTGCCTCTGCTTGGCCTCAAGCTGCATAGAGTAGGGCAGTATCTGCCATTTGCACCCGCCGCAGTCGCCATAATGGCCGCATTCGGGCTCCAGCCGGTCTGGCGAAGGCTGCACAATGCGGGTCACATAACCCTCCATATAGGCCCTGCGCACTTTGTTCACCTGCACATCCACTACATCTCCCGGCACGGTCTGGGGCACAAACAGCACCTTGCCGTCTATGTGGGCAAGGCAGTTGCCCTCGGCCGCAACGGCCTCTATGCTGACATTTTCCAGCAGCGGCTTGACTTTCTTTCTAGGCATCTCTAAAACTTGTATTTATCGCCCCATAGCGAGCGCAGACGCTCTCCTGTGGCTTTCTCCTTTGCATTGTCTCCCGGCTCGTAAAAAGAGGTGCCGGAAATTTCCTCCGGGAGGAATTCCTGCTGCACGAAATTCCCCTGATATGCGTGGGCATATTTGTAATCCTTGGCGTAGCCCAGATCCTGCATCAGCTTGGTGGGGGCGTTGCGCAAGTGCAGCGGCACGGGTAGGGGAGCGCTCCCCTTCACGGCCGCCAGAGCGGCGTCAATCGCCTTGTATGCGCTGTTGCTCTTGGGACTAGTGGCCAGATAGATGCAGGTCTCGGCAAGAATTATGCGGGCCTCCGGCATGCCTATCTGATGCACCGCGTCAAAGCAGCTCTGCGCCAGCAGCGCGGCGTTGGGATTGGCCAGGCCGACATCTTCGCTGGCCAGAATCAGCATCCTGCGGGCGATAAAGAGGGGATCCTCGCCCCCGGCAAGCATCCGCGCCAGCCAATATATGGCCCCGTTGGGGTCGCTGCCGCGCATACTCTTGATGAATGCGGAAATTATGTCGTAGTGCTGCTCACCGTCCTTGTCGTAGAGGGCTATATTCTCCTGCAGCGTGTCGGTGACCAGCTTGTTGTCTATCTCGACCCCATTT
Source organism: bacterium (assembly GCA_963637965.1). Lineage (GTDB taxonomy): Bacteria > Bacteroidota > Bacteroidia > Bacteroidales > UBA932 > Equibacterium. Next base: position 5,257 of record CAVHPI010000046.1, on the reverse strand, counting down.
TTGGAGGCGCTGGCGGCGTTGGTGCACACCAGCTCCAGTATATTAAGCAGTTTGCGGCCGTCGCCTCCGCTGAAGCGGAACAGGGCTTCGGTCTCCAGAACCTTGACTTTAAGGCTCTTAAGGTATTCATCACGCTCCAGCGCACGCCGCATCAGAGCATCCAGATCCTTAACTTCCAGCGACCTGAACACATACACGCGGCAGCGGGAGAGCAGCGGGCTGATGACCTCGAACGACGGATTCTCCGTGGTGGCGCCTATGAGCACCACTGTGCCGTTTTCCACAGCCGCCAGCAGCGCGTCCTGCTGCGCCTTGTTAAAGCGGTGAATCTCGTCTATGAACAGGATGGGGGCGCCGTGGGCATTGAACATGCGGCCGCCGGAGGCTTTGGCTATGACGTCGCGCACATCCTTGACGCCGCTGGATACCGCGCTGAGGGTGTAGAATTCGCGCCCGAGATTGCGGGCGATTATGTTGGCCAGCGTGGTCTTGCCGCAGCCCGGAGGGCCCCAGAGAATAAACGAGGTGATATTGCCAAACTCCAGCATGCGGCGGATGACTCCGCCCGGGCCAAGAAGATGCTCCTGACCCACAAATTCCTCAAGCGTTGCAGGGCGCATCCGCTCTGCAAGGGGTTTGGTCTGAGTCAGCAGTTCATCTTCCATAGGGGGCTCCACAATATCCTATTTTACATAATATAAATTGTGTAAAAATCCGGAATACGAACCGGATTCTTACAAATATAGTCAAATTAACGTCTTCTGCGACTATTGTTTCCGCGACGCCGGCCGCTGCGGTGCGAGCGCGCCTTCTGCGTGCGCAAAACGATTATCGCAATCACGATAACCGCGCATACGCCCAGAATTATGACCGTGGAAATGTTCATCGTATTGCCCTTGACGCGCGACCACATCGACACCAGGTCCGCAGTATGCTCGCCCCAGTCGTGCTCGATCGTGCTGCGCGCAATCGTTTCTGTATCGGGATAAAGCACCGGATCCAGACGCACCGCGGTGGCGCTGTCGCCAAAGAAATAGCTCACATCTATAGGCTCCAGGCTCTCATCCACGAACGCGTCCATTACTTCTTTAGCCTTAGAAGCTGACACATAGCCAGTTACATCCACGTTGCGCACTACGATATCGGGCCGGCTCATAAAGTTGATCCAATAGTTGGCCGCCTTCACGTTCTTTGCATATTTGGGGATTACCCAGCCGTCGAACCACACCGTAAATCCCTCTTTGGGGCAAGTGTAGCGCAGGTCCACGCCTATATCCCGGCCCTCCTCGATGGCCCACACGGCGTCGCCGCTCCAGGTCAGATTCACATAGCCCAGCTCCTGGGTCATCTGCTCCTTGCCAAAATCGGCCTCCCAGCCCGCCACAAGCTCTTTTGCCTGCTTCATATAGGACTCCACGGCGGCGATGTCCTCGTCGCAGGTGTAGTTCATCAGGGAATCGGGAGATACCCTACCCTCCTCTATGTCCTTCTGGTGCAGATAGAGTATAATTTGCGAGTAAACGTCTCTGGGAGCGTCTTTTATAAAGATACGGCCCGCAAACTTGGGGTTGCGGATTATATCCCAGGTAGAGGCTTCCTCCCCGGTGACATATTTTGCGTTGTAGAGGATGCCGGTGGTGCCCCACATATAGGCCACGGCATAGTCGTTTGCATTCTTGCCGCCGCAGTCCAGCTTGGAGAACATTCCGCGCACATAAGGCGAGAGATTATCATCGATATAGTTGGGGGTGTCGCCGTAGTCGCGTTCAAGAGGCAGCAGCAGATCTTCCCTTATCATCCGCTCGATAATATAGTCCGACGGGCAGACGACATCAAAATCTTCCTGTCCGCGCTCAATTTTGGAGAGCATGGTCTCGTTGATGTCAAAGGTCTGGTAGATTACCGTCACCTTCTCTCCCGTCTGCTCTTCATACCAGGTCTCGAACTCCCCTATCACCGACTCGTCGATGTAGTCAGACCAGTTGTACACTTTGAGAACTGTGCTCCTGTCGGCCTTGCAGCCGCCCAAAAGGAGCAATGCAGCCAAAGCTGCAAAGGAAAACAATCTTTTCATTACTTGAGTAAAGAGGCTTTTTTCTTTGCCGCGCGCTCCTGGCGGATGTTGTAGGCCAGCAGCAGCACGAAAACAACAATAAATATAATGGTCATCAAAGGCCTGAGCTCGGGGGTGAGGCCACCCTTGCGGGCATCAGTGTAGATATATGTCGAAAGAGTCTCCAGCCCCACGGTGCCGCGGGTAAAGAAGGTCACCGCAAAATCGTCGAGCGACATCGTGAAGGAGAGTATGAAGCCGGTAACCATTCCCGGGAGCAGCTGCGGCACCAGCACCTTGCGCAGCGCCTGGCCGGGGGTCGCCCCCAGATCCAGCGCCGCCTCGTAGATGTTGGGATTCATCTGATGCAGCTTGGGCAACACGTTGAGCACCACATAGGGGGTGCAGAACGTAATGTGGGCCAGCACCACCGATACATAGCCCTGCGTCACCCCGAGGAATACGAAGAGCAGGAACAGCGACACGCCGGTGATTACGTCGGGATTCACCATCGGAATGTTGTTCAAGAACATCAGCACGCTCTTGCGCCGCCCGTGGGTATAGTAGATGCCTATTGCGGCAAGAGTTCCCAGAACAGTGGCTATCACAGAGGATATCAGCGCGATTGTGAGGGTATTGTACACCGCCCCCATCAGCCCGCTGCCTCCAGTGTTGCCGGTGAAAAGATTCTCATAAAGCTTTGTGGAGAAGCCGGTCCAGTTGCCCAGCACGCGGCTCTCGGTAAACGACGACACCGCAATAAAAATCAGCGGCGCATACATCAGCAGCAATATCAGCAGCAGATAAAGGCGGGCAAAAAACTTCTTCATGGCCTATATGAGCCCTCCCTCACCCTTGCGGTCCTCATTCTCGCCGCCCGAGAGCAGCGTGCAGATCGCGATTATAATCAGCATTATGAACGACAGCGCGGCGCCGTAATTCCACATGGAGGAGTTGATGTTCTCCTGAATGATAGTACCGAAGAGCTTTATCTTGTTGTTGGTCAAGAACTCCGAGATGGCAAAGGTGCTCACCGTGGGCATAAACACCATCATCACCCCGCTCACGATGCCGGGCAGCGACAGGGGCAGCGTCACGTTCAGGAACACCGTGGCGGGCTTGGCCCCCAGGTCCTGCGCCGCCTCCAGATAAGAGGGGTCCAGGCGCCTCAGCACATTGTAGATGGGGTAAATCATAAAGGGGAGATAGTCATACACCATACCGAACAGCAGCGTCCCCTTGCCCAGCGGGATTCCCAGCATATTGAACAGGTTGGCGGTGGCCAGCGTCCGCATCAGGGCGTTGATCCACATCGGCAATATGAATATCACTATGGTGACGCTGCTGCGGTTGAACTTGGAGTTGGCCAGCAGCCAGGCCACCGGGTAGCCCAGCAGCAGGCAGAGCAGCGTGGTCTCCAGCGCAATTTCGATGGAGACGGCAAATGTGCTCAGGGCGTCCGAGTCGCCGAAAAAGCGGGCGATGTTGTTCAGAGTGAAATGGCCCGCCTCGTCCACAAAGGCGTTGCCCATTATAAGCACAAGCGGCAGAGCCACGAAAAGCAGCAGAAATACCGCATACGGGAGTGCCCAGTTGCTGCGCTTGCCCATAAAACTTGCGTGCGCGGCCATCGGTTAAGAGCGCGCTTTTGCGGGGGATATGCGCATATCCTCCGGACGGATATTGATACCTACCACGTCGCCGTCGTCCCAGACATCCTGAGTGTCCACATAGAGGTTCCCGTCATATTCGGTGCGGACCGTCAGGTGGTAATGGTCGGCCTTGTAGAGTATGAAGGTGACATCCCCCTCGCACACGCCGTCGCGCTTGTCGTCCATCAGGTCCACTTTGTCGAAATCGACCTCCACCAGCACATCGCTGCCGGGGGCGATCCCCTCCTGCGGCAGGCACTCGAACTCGCAGCCGAGCATCTCCACGTGGGTGGCGTCGATCAGAGTCCCCTCCAGCGTGTTGCAGATGCGCTCCTTCTTCATAACCTGTATGTCGCAGGGCTTGATTATCATACTCACCTCGGTCCCGGGCTCAAAGGCGTTGTAGTCCTGAATCATAAGCTCGTGGCCGTCGGAAGTGTTCACCGTCATCTCATAGTGCACTCCCTTGAATATGCAGCCCGACACAGTGCCGGTAAACTGCCCCTTGTCGTTGCGGGCCATTATGTAGATGTCCTCCGGACGTATCACCACATCCACCGGAACATTCTCGCCGAAGCCGGAGTCAACGCACTCGAACTCGTGTCCCATGAAAGAGACCAGGCGGTCGCGGACCATAGTGCCGTTGAAGATGTTGCTCTCCCCGATAAAGTCGGCCACAAAGCAGTTGACCGGCTCGTTGTAGATATCGGTGGGGGTCCCTATCTGCTGCACCACCCCTTCGTTCATCACCACCACGGTGTCGCTCAGGGTGAGCGCCTCCTCCTGGTCGTGGGTCACGTACACGAATGTGATGCCGAGGGTTTTGTGCATCTGCATCAGCTCTATCTGCATATCCTTGCGCATCTTGTGGTCAAGGGCGGAGAGCGGCTCGTCCAGCAGCAGCACCGAGGGGCTGTTGACAATCGCGCGGGCAATCGCCACCCTCTGCTGCTGTCCGCCGGAGAGGGAGTCCACATTGCGCCACTCATAGTCGGTCATTCCCACCATCTTGAGCACCCGCTTGACCCTCTTCTCTATCTCGGCGCGCCCCACCCCGCTCAGCTTGAGGCCGAAGGCGATATTGTCGAACACATTGAGATGGGGAAACAGGGCATATCGCTGGAACACGGTGTTCACAGGCCGCTTGTGCGGCTGCACCTTGTTCATCAGATTGCCTCCTATGAAAACATTGCCCTCGTCGGGGGTCTCGAAGCCTGCTATCAGGCGCAGAGTCGTGGTCTTGCCGCAACCGGAAGGCCCAAGAATGGTAACGAATTCGCCTTTTTTGATGTTAAGGCTTACGTTGTCCAATACCCTTTTGTCACCGAACCGTTTGGATATGTGGTCCAGCGAGATGATGATGTTGTCTTCGCTCATTTCATAAACAAAAGCATATGCAGAAAATGCGCTGCGAAGATAGTAAAATTTGCAATAAAAAAAAGAGGGGCGGCCCCGCGGGCCTCCCCTCCTTGGAAAATTATAACATTCAATCAGTTATTCTGCAGAAGGCATCTTCATGCAGCGCACGGGCCTGCCATATTGACGGATGTGG
>CAVHPI010000045.1:0-9193 GCA_963637965.1 bacterium | reverse complement strand
GTCCCTTCCCGGGGGAAGGGATTTAGGAATGGGGTAATTGATAAAAAATGTGCGGTGGGTTGCTGGGGCTTTTGAAGTTTAGAGTGTAGAGTTTGAAGTTTAGAGTATGCGAAGACTGTTTGTAAATGCGATTTTGACAGGGGTGGTGCCTGAAGGGGTGCTGCTCAAATGCGGCCACGAGATGGACAGCGTGGAAAGTCTGTCCGATGCATGGCTGCTGGTCGAGGACGGTATCATTGCCGGCTTCGGCACCATGTGTGGCGTTCACAGCGAGGGCGGCATCGCCTCCGGCTTCGGCACCATGGGTGTCGGGCGCCCTGTGTCGTGCCCAGAAGCGGACGGCACTGCATCGGCCTGCGAGGGAAAGCAAAGCTCCGGCAATGCCGGCAGGGCAGGGGATTGCGCCGCTCTGCCCGCTGCCGACGAAATCATCGACTGCCGCGGGGCGATGCTCCTGCCCGCCTTCTGCGACAGCCACACCCACATCGTGTACGCCGGCAGCCGCGAAGGGGAGTTCCTGGACAAAATTGGCGGCCTCAGCTACGAGCAGATTGCCTCCCGCGGCGGCGGTATCCTCAATTCCGCGCAGCGCCTGCATGACACCCCGGAAGACGAGCTCTTCGCTCAGGCAATGGAGCGCGTCGCCGAGATGATGCGACAGGGCACCGGCAGCATCGAAATCAAGAGCGGCTACGGCCTCAATCCGCAGGACGAGCTCAAGATGCTGCGGGTCATCGACCGCATAAAGCGCTCGGCGCCTGCCCTTGTGCGCTCTACCTTCCTGGGAGCGCATGCCGTCGGCCGCGGCTACAGCCATGGCGAATATGTCAGCGCGGTGTGCGATATGATGCCCGAGGCGGCCTCCCTGGCCGATTTTGTGGACATCTTCTGTGAACGCGGCTTCTTTACAACCGACGATGCCGAGCGAATTCTCGCGCTCGGCGAGCGCCACGGCTTGCGCGGCAAGATACACGCCAACCAGCTCTCCTGCAGCGGCGGGGTGCAGGTCGGCGTAAAATGCGGCGCCCTCTCGGTGGACCATCTCGAGCAGACAGGCCCGGAGGAAATTGCCGCCCTGCTCGCCAGCCTTGAGTCGTGGCGCGCTTGTGGCGGTGACAGAAATGTTTTGAGCCCTCGCGTCAGCGATCGGAATTACTGGCGCAGTGCAACCGGAGACTCCTCCAGTGCGGCCGGCGCCGATCCTCTTTTCGGGGCGGCGGCTTCAAGAAGCGGCGGTGCCTTTGGTCGTCAAGACGGCGCAGCGGCGGGCAGTACTGCAGGCCTTCAAGACGGCGCGGCGGCGGACAGTACTGCAGGCCTTCAAGACGGCGCAGCGGCGGGCACTGCTTGCGATAGAGCGATCGGCCCCACAATCGCCACAATGCTGCCCGGCTCGTCATTCTTCCTCGGGCTGCCCTACGGCCGCGGCCGCGAATTCATCGACAGCGGCCTGCCTGTCGCCCTCGCCTCCGACTTTAACCCCGGCTCGGCCCCCAGCGGCGACATGCGCTTTGTGATGGCCCTGGGCTGCATCAAGATGAAGCTCACCCCGGTGCGCGCATTCAACGCCGCCACCATCAACGGCGCCTATGCGATGGGCGTCAGCCGCCTTGCCGGCTCCATCACCCCCGGCAAACGCGCCGACCTGATCCTGACCCTCCCCGGCTGGAACCTCACCCGCATCGCCTACCTGCACCACACCCCCTTCGTGCGCAGCATCTACATCCGCGGCGAGAGGATTTTATAATACTGCGAAGGTGTAGAGTTTAGAGTTTAGAGGAGTGGCAAGTGAAGAGTGGCGAGTGGAGATAATGACGAGCCGGCGTGTCCCCGCCCGAGGCGGTATTCCGGGACGAGAGACATACGGAGCCCGCCGCGTGCCCGAAAAGGGGCGTTTTTCGGGACGGAAAACCCTGACGAGCCGGCGCGTCCCCGCCCGAGGCGGTATTCCTGGCAAAAGGCGCTGTCTCGCAGCCGTATCTTCCGCCAGAGATCTCTGCCGGCGTGGCAGTGTGCGGCGGCGGGCATTTTTATTATCTTTGCGCCCGTTTTTAAAACCGGACTATGTCACAAAAGAAACTCAACGCAAAATACTGCGTCCTCCTTCCGCTCGTGCTGCTGGTGACCATCTTCCTATGGTGCGTTCCCACAAGCTTCTTTGGCATCGCCGCACTCACAGTCGTGCAGCAGCGCGTCATCGCCCTCTTCGTATTTGCCGCCCTGATGTGGATATTCGAAATTATCCCCAACTGGACCACATCCATCCTTATAATCGTCATCGCCCTTCTCACCGTCTCCGACAAAGGCCTCGAATTTCTCTGTCGCCCCGAATTCGGACAGATGGTCAGCTATAAAAAGATAATGGCCTCCTTCGCCGACCCCGTGGTGATGCTCTTTTTGGGCGGATTCGTGCTGGCTATAATGTCAGAAAAATACGGCCTTGACGTCACTCTGGCCAAGGCGCTGCTGAGCATATTCGGCACCAAACCCAAATTCGTGCTGCTGGGCTTTCTGATTGTCATCAGCCTCTTCTCGATGTTCATGAGCAACACCGCCACCGCCGCGATGATGCTCTCCTTCCTGGCCCCCGTGCTCTCCAAGCTCCCGGGCGATGACAAAGGCAGAATCGGCCTCGCCCTCTCGATACCCATCGCCGCCAACCTGGGCGGCATCGGCACCCCCATCGGCACTCCTCCCAACGCCACTGCGAAAGGCTACCTGGAGCAGGCCGGCATCGATGTCGCCTTTGGCAACTGGAGCATGCATATGATCCCCTACGTTGCGCTGATGGTGCTCTTCTCTTGGTTCGTGCTGCTGCGCCTCTTCCCCTTCAAGACCAAGAAGCTGGAACTTGAAATCCCCGCCAGCGACCGCAAAAAGGACTGGAAGACCGTTCTGGCCTGGATCACCTTCTTCGCCACAATCCTGCTCTGGGCCACCGAGGAGATCCACCACATCAGCTCCAACATCGTGGCGCTGCTGCCGCTGGGCGTCTTCTCGATGACCGGTCTCTTTGGCAAGGACGAGTTCAAGGAGATCAACTGGTCGGTGCTCTGGTTAGTGGCCGGCGGCTTTGCCCTGGGCTATCTGCTGCAGGACACCGGCCTCGCAAAAGTGCTGATAGATGTCATCCCCTTCGGCTCGATGTCGGTTGTGGTGGTGCTGATAGTCTCCGGCTTCGTATGCTGGTTCCTCTCCAACTTCATCAGCAACTCCGCCACCGCCGCGTTGCTGATACCCATCCTGCTTGTGGTGGCGGCGGGTATGGCCGATCCCGCGGCCGCAAGCCACGCCGAATTCCTGGCCACCGGCGGCAGTCAGGCGATGATAATCTTCATCGCCGTGTGCGCTTCGCTGGCAATGATGTTCCCCATATCGACCCCTCCCAACGCCATCGCCGCCTCCACCGGGCTGGTCCAGACCAAAGATATGGCCAAGGTTGGGCTGATAATTGGCGTAGTCGGATTTGTGCTGGGCTACTTCTGGCTTACGGCCATCTTCCCCTTTGGAATGCGATAGCCTATGAACCGTGCTGCAATCATTCTGACGGCGCTGCTTGCCGCCTTTCCCGCCGGGGCCGTCTGCGCTGTAGGCTTTGTCCCCGGGCGACCCGAACCAGTGAGTGAGACGGCCCTTGTCGAAGAAGTCTGCGCTGAAATACCTGCCGGTAGCGGAGACGCCCCCGCAACTCTCCGGAGTCAGCGCGAAGTTGCCGCCCCCGGCAAGGGACGCGAGGCCGCCGCGCAGGTGAAATTCTACGGCTTTGTGCGCACCTACTGCGCCTTTGATACCCGCGAAAGCGTCGCCGGCACCGAGGATTTCTTCTACTGTATGCCCAAGGACGAGAACATTACTGCCGCGGGCGACGACCTTAACGGACAGATGTCTTTGCGCTTTGCCGCGCTGACCTCCCGCCTCGGGGTGAATGTCACCGGATACGAATTCGGCGGCCTCAAGATGGGGGCCAAGATAGAGACAGACTTCTACAGCGGGCTCTCCGGGGTGACCGGCACCGCCACTTTGCGCCTGCGTCAGGCTTATGCAACCGTTGCGGCAGAAGGGTGGGGGCTCCTTGCCGGACAGGCCTGGCATCCGATGGCCGAGGACAAGCCAGATGTCATTTCGCTGAACATAGGCGCTCCCTTCGGTCCATTCAACCGCAGCCCGCAATTCAAGCTGGATGTGCCGCTTGGCGGGCCGATTTCGCTCACCGCCGCCGCTCTCTGGCAGATGCAATACACCTCCACTGGCCCTGCAGGCCCGTCGGCCAACTACATCAAATACGGCTGCACCCCCGAGATCTACGCCGGAGTCAACTTCGCCTCGGGCGGCCTGCTGCTCCGTCTGGGAGTGGATTTGCTCTCCATCAAGCCCCGCACAAATGACGGCAACACTTTCGTCAGCGACCGCATCACCACCATCAACCCCTTTGCCTACGCTCAGTTGCGCAGCGGCCTCTTCAGTCTCAAAGCCAAGACCGTAATGGCCCAGGCGGGCGAGCACTTCGATCTTAACGGCGGCTACGGCATCTGCGGCATCAAGAGCGACGGGGTTAGCTATGAATACACTCCGACACGGAACTCCTCGTCGTGGGTCAGCCTGATTTGCGGCAAGCGGACGCAGTGGATACTTTTCGGCGGATATGTGCGCAACTTTGGCACCCGCGACCCACTGCTGGGCAGCTGCGACGGCTACGCCCCCGCCGCCAACCTCTACTTCTGCAAGTACAGTTTCTCTAATATGAACCGGATGTGGCGCCTCACCCCGAGCGTGGTGCGCAATATCGGCAAATTGTCGCTCGGGCTCGAATACGAAATCACAAGCGTGCAATACGGAAGTTACAAAACCGTGGACGCAGTCAAGATGATAGGCTCCCACGGCCTGGCGCAGGACAATCTGCACTGGATCACCAACCACCGCATACAGGCGATGGTGAAATTTGCGTTTTAAACGCCCTGACGTAGAACCATTGCCGCCTTCGCCCCTCCCGGAGGTATTGGGCACCTGCCTGCAGGGCTATATTGAGACTGTAAATTATTTCAATAAACGTTTATAAACGACTTTAAACGTTTATAAACGGATAATGACGGATATGGATCAACAGACGCTTTCTGCAAAAAACATACTGACTCTGGTGGCACTCTCCTGCGCCGCCTTCGTGTTCAACACCTCGGAGTTCGTCCCCATAGGGCTGCTGAGCGACATCGCCGCCGACTTCGGCCGTACCGAGGCCCAGGCCGGGATGCTAATATCCAGTTACGCCTGGGTGGTGATGTTGCTCTCACTGCCGCTGGCGATGGCTTTCTCCCGGATGCGGATGCGGCAACTGTTGCTGGCGGTGATATCGGTGTTCACGATATTTCAGGGGCTTTCATATATCTCCGGCACCTACGCGATGTTGCTAGTCTCCCGAATGGGTGTGGCCTGCGCCCACGCGCTTTTCTGGGCCATCATCCTTCCCATCGCCGTGCAGAGCGTCCCGCCCAAGTTCGCCGACCTGGCAATGAGCGTAGTGGTGACGGGCACCTCCATCGCCGTTATCTTGGGAATGCCGCTCGGCCGCACCGTCGGCCTGATTGCGGGCTGGCGCACAGCTTTTCTCTGCCTCGGCCTTTTCTCGCTGGCGACGCTGGCGTTTGTGGCGCTGACTCTGCCGCCGACCCCCGCCGGCGGTGGCGTGAGCCTCAAGAATCTGCCCAAGATGCTCTCCAACCGCACTCTGCTGTGCATCTACGCCCTTACCTTCCTCTTTGTGGTGGGCTATTACACCGCCTACAGCTATGTCGAACCCTATCTCAAGCAGGTGGGCGGGATGCCCGAGACCCTCATTACCATTGCGCTTATGGTGTTCGGATGCGCCGGACTGCTGGGCAGCGTGCTCTTTTCCAAGATTTACAGCCGTGACCGCCGCCGATTTGTCACCGTCACCATCGCGGCTCTGGCGCTGACATTGGCACTGCTGCTCCCGTTCTCCCGCAGCCATACGCTGCTGATGGCCCTCTGCGCCCTATGGGGCTTTTCCGTCACCGCCTACAACCTTGCGTTGCAGCGCGAACTGCTCGCGACAGTCTCCGCCGACGAATCTGCCGTGGCGATGTCCATCTACTCCGGCATCTTCAATTTCGGCATATCCACCGGCGCAGTGGCCGGAGGTGCCATCTGCACCCACCTCTCCCTGCGCCTGCTCGGCCCCCTCTCTGCAGTCGCCGCCTTCGCCGCCCTTGTATTCTGGCTCGCCGTCCTGCGAAGGAGAATTTAAGACGACAATAGTTTAGAGGAAAGAGGAGAGAGGAGTAGAGGAATGGGGAGTGTAAGGTAGCGTTTCAGCGCATCAATATCGCGGAGGCCAAGCGCCATCAGACGCTAGCGAATGGGACGAATGGCAGGACCTCAGAATAGCGGCCCCGTAGCGGTGGGATTTGGGGCAGCGCCCCAGTATTATAGCGGCGTAACGGGTATTTTTTCTACCCGCCAGAAGCCGCATCAGCGGCTAGCGGAAGCCGGGCAGGGTTGCGTTGCGCGATAGCTAGGCTGGAGCGAGGGGGTCACAGGGGGCTTGCCCCCTTCATTATAGGCGAAGCGTGATGCGCGGCAGAATCGTATTTCATCCACCAAAAGGGGTTCATCGTGGATACGCCAGCAGCAAAAGCCATTTCATCCACCAAAAGGGGCATTACCGTGGATGCGCCGCCGTCAAAAGCCACTTCGTCCACCAAAAGGGGATGTTTTGTGGATACTCGGCCCGGGCGAGTCCCCGCGTCCCCGCCAGAGGGGTATTCCAGGACAGACAGCCCCGGCGAGCGGCCGCGTCCCGTAAAAGGGGCACTCCCCGGGATGAACGCTACCGCCGAGCCGCCGCGTCCCCGCCAGAGGATTATTTTCCGTGATGTCCACCACTGCAAAAAGCCATTTTCATCCACCACGGATCGTCACCCTGTGGAGGCACGGCAAAATCTGGGGCGGTGTCGGGATTAATGGGCTGCTTTTTTTAAATTTGAGCGGTCAAAACCGTAATCATGAACTTGAGCAAACAAGAAATCTACGATTATCTGCGCGGGCGCCTAGTCCCCTTTGAAGTGACCGAACACGAGGCGGTGTACGGGATGGAGCAGGTCGCCGCGCTGGATGAGCCCCGCAAGGACTCCCTGGCAAAAAACCTTTTTGTGCGCGACGAAAAGCGCGAAACCTACTGCCTGATAACCATCCGTGGCGAGCATAAATTTGACCTGAATGCTTTCCGCCACAGCTATGGACTGCGCCGCCTGAGCTTTGCCACGCCGGAAGAATTGCTCGCTCTACTGGGAGTCAGGCCCGGAAGCGTCTCGCCCCTCTGCCTGCTGAACCCGACCTCCGCCGGGGTCAGATACTTCCTGGATGAGAACTTTGAACGGGAAGGGGGAATGATCGGCATTCACCCCAACGACAACACGGCCACCATTTGGATGGACGTCCGCGACCTTAAGCGCGTCCTTGGCCCCGAGCGCATCGTGATGATAGGCTGACGCCATCCCAAACTAAGTTCCGCTTATGGATTTGAGCCGATGAAAAAGAGAGGCAACTACGAATTCCTTACGCAAGCCCCAGTGGGGCGCGTGATCGCCACAATGGCGGTGCCTACCATCATCAGTATGCTGGTCACCAGCCTGTATAACATAGTTGATACATACTTTGTGGGCAAAATCAGCACCCAGGCCACAGCTGCGGTCGGAGTCGTCTTTCCCGTGATGACGGTGATCCAGGCCTTCGGATTCTTCTTCGGGCAGGGCTCGGGCACCTACATCTCCCGCAGCCTCGGCGCGCAGAAAAGCGCCGACGCCAGCAAAATGGCCTCCACCGCATTCTTCTGCTCCCTTGCAAGCGGAGCCCTCATCGCCGCCCTGGGTCTGATCTTTCTGGAGCCGATTTCCCGCGCGCTGGGCTCGACCCCCACGATTCTCCCATTCACCAAAGAATTTCTGGGCATCCTGCTGCTGGGCGCACCATTTATGACCGCCTCAATGACCCTCAACAACCAGATGCGCTTCCAGGGCAACGCCTTCTACGCGATGGTCGGCGTGGTGGCAGGCGCACTGCTCAATGTGATTCTGGTGCCCATCTTTACCTTTACCCTCGGCCTCGGTATCCGCGGCGCAGCAATCGGCACCGTAATCGGACAGATCGTGGGATTTGCCGCCCTGCTGCTGATGAGCCGGCGCAGCGGCGGCATCCGCATCCGCACCGCCGAATTCTCCCGCCAAAAACGCTTCTACCGCGTGATCTTCAAAGACGGCACCCCGTCGCTCAGCCGGCAGGGCCTCGCCAGCCTTGCAGTGTTCCTGCTCAATCTGGCCGCCGTGCCCTACGGCGACGCCGCCATCGCCGGCATGTCCATCGTGGGGCGCATCTCATCCGTCGTCTTTGCCATCGTCATCGGCATAGGACAGGGGTTCCAGCCGATGTGCGGCTTCAGCTACGGCGCCCGCCTCTACGGCCGCGTCAGAAAGGGCTTTTTCTTCTGTCTGCGGTGCGGCGTCGCCTTCACTCTGCTCTGCGGCATCCCCGGATTCATCTTCGCCCCCGCGATTGTGGACCTGCTGCGGCACGACCCGGAGGTGGTCGCAATTGGCGCCGACGCCCTCCGCTGGCAAATCGTCAGCTGGCCCGTGGCCGCATTCATCACCTTTGCCAATATGATTCTGCAGACCAGCGGACGCAGCCTGTCGGCCAACATCGTGGCCGCCTGCCGCAACGGCATCTGCTTTATCCCGCTGATAATTGCGCTGCCCAGCATTGTCGGCCTCACCGGCGTGGAAATTTGCCAGGCCGCCGCCGACCTCCTCTCCTTTGCAGTCGCCCTGCCGGTAATCGTGCGCTACTTCCGCAGCCTTAATTAAAAGTTTAGAGTGTAGAGGAGTGGCGAGTGAGAAGTGGGACAACAAGAGATATCGGCGCATCAGATGCTTCGTATGAAGGGGACTTGGTGGGTAAAGAAAATACCCGCTACGCCCCTTCATACCTTCGCAATTTCTGATGCGCAAAGAAATTTGAGATCAGTAATGCTTTAGTGCATCAAAAAGCGAAACCCCTATAGGCGGAGCGCAGACTACAAGAGTTTAGAGGCGCGATAGTGCCGTGGGGCAAGTCCCTTCCCGGGGGAAGGGATTTAGGGTTGGGGTCATCAATAAAGAATGTGCGGTAGGCTGCCGGGGCTTTG
>CAVHPI010000044.1:0-9482 GCA_963637965.1 bacterium | reverse complement strand
TTGCCGGTGAGGCGGCACTAAAAACACACAGCCCGCAGGGATTCCCTGCGGGCTGTGTGTTTGAAAGAGAATGGATTATTTGCAGTTCTCGGGACGGAGGGTGCGGACAGCCTTGCCGGCCTGCCACATCTCGCTTTCGCGCATCTCCTTGAGCTCGGCCTCAAGGCCTTCGCGATAGCCGGGCTTGCTGTTGGAGTCAATGGAGATCTGAGCCTCGTTGCCGGTGGCAACGCTCTTGTAGAGGTCCTCGAACACGGGCTTGGTGGCGTCGCGGAACTTCTTCCACCAGTCCAGCGCACCGCGCTGTGCGGTAGTGGAGCAGTTTGCATACATCCAGTCCATACCGTTCTCGCCTACCAGCGGCAGAAGGCTCTGGGAGAGCTCTTCGATGGTCTCGTTGAATGCCTCGCTGGGGGTGTGGCCGTTGGCGCGCAGCACGTCGTACTGTGCGGCAAAGATGCCCTGAATGGCGCCCATAAGGGTGCCGCGCTCGCCGGTGAGGTCAGAGTAGGTCTCGCGCTTGAAGGTGGTCTCGAACAGATATCCGCTGCCGATACCTACGCCCAGGGCGATGGTGCGGTCGTATGCCTTGCCGGTTGCGTCCTGATAGATTGCATAGGAGGAGTTGATGCCGCGGCCCTGCAGGAAGAGGCGGCGCAGCGATGTGCCGGAGCCCTTGGGGGCGCACATGATTACATCCACATCCTTGGGAGGGATGATGCCGGTGCGGTCGCTGTAGGTGATGGCGAAGCCGTGGGAGAAGTAGAGGGCCTTGCCTGCGGTGAGGTGCTTCTTGACGGTGGGCCAAGCCTGAATCTGGCCTGCGTCGCTGAGCAGGAACTCGATGACGGTCGCCTTCTGGCAAGCCTCTTCTATCTCGAAGAGGGTCTCACCGGGTACCCAGCCGTCTGCGACGGCCTTGTCCCAGCTCTTGGAGCCTTTGCGCTGGCCTACTATTACATTGAAACCGTTGTCGCGGAGGTTGAGCGACTGGCCGGGGCCCTGTACACCATAGCCCAGCACGGCGATAGTCTCGCCTGCCAATACCGATTTAGCTTTCTCGAGGGGGAATTCGGCGCGTGTAACAACTTGTTCTTCAACGCCGCCAAAATTGATTTTTGCCATTGTTCTGTGATTTAATTTATCGTTTGAAAGAAATTATCTGTCTTTTCTGTAAACCTTGGTGTAGCATATTTGCGCGATGTCCACGAAATTGTTGGCCTGGTTCATGATGCGCTGCATTATCTCCTCCTTGGGGCAGAGGCAGATGAGGTTAATCGTGGCCATGTCGTCGGCGCCCGCGAAATACACGAGATTGAGCACCGGCAGGTTCTTTACTATGAACAGCGAGGTGATGCGGTTGAGTATGTCCAGACGGTTTCGCACCGAGGCTTCAACTATATATTTGTCCATTTGTTCCATAATCTTCCGCTCTATTTGATTCTGATGTCGTTAAGTGATTTGCCGCCGGGGACCATCGGGAACACGTTGGATTCCGCATCCACGAATGCGTCCAGCAGGAAGGGGCCGCGCGAGGCAGCCATCTCTTCCACCGCGTCTGCGATGTCGCGGGGCGAGTTGCAGCAGCGGTACTTGACCTTGTATGCCTTGCATATGAGCTCGAAGTCGGGGTTCACCAGACGGGTGTGGGAGAAGCGTTTGTCGTAGAATAGGTCCTGCCACTGGCGCACCATTCCCAGGAAAGAGTTGTTGAGCAGCACTATCTTGATGTCGATGCCCGACTGCAGAATGGTGCCAAGCTCTTCCATTGTCATCTGAAGGCCGCCGTCGCCGCAGATGAGCACCACCTGCGCGTCGGGACGGCCGCACTTGGCGCCGATTGCGGCGGGAAGTCCGAATCCCATCGTGCCCAGACCGCCCGAGGTGACCCAGCCGGTCTTCATCGTGAGCTTGAGATACTGCGCCGCGAACATCTGGTTCTGGCCTACGTCGGTCACCACCACGACATTCTCGCCGAAGCTTGTCTGCCGGTTCTGGCTCACAGGCTCGATGTAGTGGTCGTTGATGGCGTTGACCACCTGCGCCATGTTCAGCGCGGGGCTCTTGAGCTTGGGCTCTATCACAGCCTGCTGTTCGTAGTCGTAGCGCTCATAGCCATATTTGCGCCACGCCTCGCGGTCTCTGTATTCGAGTCCGTCGTAGATGCGCTCCAGCATCCGCTTTGCGTCGCCGTGGATTTTGACATCCACCACCACATTCTTGTTGAACTCGGTCTTGTCTATGTCGATATGGATTATCTTGGCGTTGGGGGCGTAGGCCGCCACATTGCCGGTGACGCGGTCGGAGAAGCGCATGCCCACCGCCAGAATCACATCTGCCTGCTGGGTCATGTTGTTGGCCGGGATGTTGCCGTGCATGCCCACCATCCCGATGTAGTAATGGTCGTGGAAGTTCATGCAGCTGCGTCCCAGAAGGGTGCAGGCCACGGGGATGCAGGCCTTGTTGGCGCATTTGGCCAGGATGTCCTCCGCTCCGGAGATTATGACGCCCTGCCCGGCGATAATCAGCGGCTTTTGGGCATTGTTGAGCAGGTCGACGGCCTCCTGTATGCGGGCCGAGACCTTGCCGCTCTCGTCGGGACGGACCACCTGCACCATCTTGCTCAGGGCGTACTCCTTGTCGTAGACATAGTCGCACATCTCGGTCTGGGCGTTTTTGGTGAGGCTGATGAGCACCGGCCCGGGACGGTCGCTGCGGGCGATGTGGAAGGCCTGCGGCACCACCACCGGAATCTCGCTGGCGCTGGTTATCTGATAGTTCCACTTGGTGATGGGGGTGGTGATGCCCAGCATGTCCGCCTCCTGGAAGAAGTTGGTGCCCAGCTTGTCGGCATCCACCTGCGCCGTGATGCACACGATGGGGGTGGAGTCTATCATCGCGTCGGCGATGCCGGTCACGAAGTTGGTGGCGCCGGGGCCGCTGGTGGCCATGCACACGCCCACCTTGCCGCTGGCGCGGGCAAACCCTTCAGCGGCGTGCACTGCGCCCTGCTCGTGGCGCACCAAAATGTGGCGGAGCCGGTCCTGATAGTCGTAGAGGCGGTCGTAGATGGGGATGATGGAGCCGCCCGGATATCCGAACACGGTGTCTATCCCCTCCGCCAGTATTGTTTCTATGAGAGCGTCGGCTCCCGATATGTGTTTAGGCTTTTGTTGCATAAGTCTTATTTGACGATTCTCACTCCGCCCTTGTCGGCACTGTCGGCCAGCGCCGCGTATGCCTTGAGCGCACGGCTCACGGTGCGCTGGCGGTTCTTGGGTTCATATTTCTCGATGGCGGCGCGCCTTGCGGCCATCTCCTCGTCGCTGACATCCAGGGTGATGCTGCGGCCCGGCACGTCAATGCGGATAATGTCGCCGTCCTTAACCAGGGCGATGGCCCCCTTGTTGGCGGCTTCGGGCGAGATGTGGCCGATGGAGAGGCCGCTGGTGCCGCCCGAGAAGCGGCCGTCGGTGATCAGGGCACACTTCTGGCCCAGATGCTTGCTCTTGAGGAACGAGGTGGGGTAGAGCATCTCCTGCATTCCCGGGCCACCCTTGGGCCCTTCGTAGCGGATCACAACCACGTCGCCCGCCTTGACCTTGTCGTGGAGAATGCCGTCCACGGCGTCTTCCTGGCTCTCGAACACGATAGCAGGGCCGGTGAACCGGAGTATCTCCTCCGGCACGCCGGCGGTCTTCACGATGCAGCCGTTGGGGGCGATGTTGCCGTAGAGCACCGCGATGCCGCCGTCGTTGAGGTAGGCGTGCTCCGTGTCGCGGATACAGCCGCCGGCGCGGTCGGTGTCAAACTCCTTGTACATCTTCTTGCACTTGCCCATCTCGGTGGTGCGCTTGCCGCCCGGAGCCGATAGGTAGATGGAATCCTTGGGGGCGGAGAACACCGTGTTGGCGTAGAGGGCCTCCTTGAGGGTGGGGTAGTCCACGCGGTAAACGGAGCTGTCCAGCAGCCCCTTCTTCTCCAGCTCCATCAGTATGCCCATCACGCCGCCGGCGCGGTTGACGTCCTGCACGTGGTAGTGGCCGTTGGGGGCCACCTTGCAGAGCACGGGTATCTGGCGGGAGAGGCGGTCCACGTCGGCCATCGTGAAGTCGACCTCCGCCTCGTGGGCCACTGCCAGCAGGTGCAGCACGGTGTTGGTGCTGCCGCCCATCGCTATGTCAAGCTTCATCGCATTCTCAAACGCCGCCTTGGTGGCGATGCTGCGGGGAAGCACATTGCTGTTGTCGTTGAAATAATACTCCTTGGCCATCTCCACAATCAGGCGCGCCCCCTTTATGAAGAGGTTCTTGCGGTTGACGTGGGTGGCGAGAACGGTGCCGTTGCCCACGGGGGCCAGGCCCAGCGCCTCGGTGAGGCAGTTCATGGAGTTGGCGGTGAACATACCGCTGCAGCATCCGCAGGTGGGGCACCCTTTGTCCTCATATTTCTTAAGAGTGAAGCGGCCGACGCCCTTGTCGCCGCCGGCAACCATCACATCTATAAGGTCACAGTCCTTGCCACCTACGTTGCCCGCCTCCATGGGGCCGCCGGAGACGAACACCGCGGGGATGTTGAGCCTCATGGCCGCCAT
Source organism: bacterium (assembly GCA_963637965.1). Lineage (GTDB taxonomy): Bacteria > Bacteroidota > Bacteroidia > Bacteroidales > UBA932 > Equibacterium. The sequence continues at coordinate 4,888 of CAVHPI010000044.1, read as the reverse complement.
CAGCATGCCGGGGGTGATCTTGTCGCAGTTGGAGATGCAGATCATCGCGTCGGCGCAGTGGGCGTTGCACATATATTCGATGCTGTCGGCGATTATTTCGCGAGAAGGGAGCGAGTAGAGCATTCCGCCGTGGCCCATCGCGATGCCGTCGTCTATTGCTATTGTGTTGAACTCCGCTGCAAAGCAGCCCTGACGCTCGATTTCTTTTTTGATCATCTGGCCCACCTCGTGCAGGTGCACGTGGCCCGGAACAAACTGTGTGAACGAGTTCACGATTGCGATTATAGGCTTGCCAACCTGTCTGTTCTGCATTCCGTTGGCTTTCCATAGGGCGCGGGCCCCGGCCATTTCCCTTCCCTCGAAGGTGATGCTGCTGCGAAGTTTATTCATATCAATTAAAAAAAAGTTGAATTTCACTGCAAAGGGCGAAATCCAACATACAAGTTTAAGTTTATCACAAACAACCGGACTTCACCCTATTGCGCGGCGACCACTAGCAGCCCCACGACTGCCAGAATTAGATTAACGACGATAATTCGGGTGTTCATCATACTTTGTTTTCCGTTGCAAATGTAATTTTTTTTTATTATAATTCATCAAAATTGCGCAAATTTGCGACGCATAAAGAAAGTCCATACTGTTAATATGAACGACAAACTCTACATTTTTGACACTACATTGCGCGACGGCGAGCAGGTTCCCGGCTGTCAGCTGAATACGATAGAAAAAATTGAACTTGCCAAACTGCTTGAGACTCTGGGGGTTGATATTATCGAATGCGGATTTCCCATCTCCAGCCCCGGCGATTTCAAATCGGTGGCAGAGATTTCAAAAATCATAACCGAGTCCCGCATCTGCGCCCTCTCCAGGGCGGTGGAAAAGGATATAGACGCCGCGGCCGAGGCTCTGCACTTTGCCCGCCTCAAGCGAATTCACACCGGCATCGGCACATCGGACTATCATATCCGCTACAAGTTCAACTCCAACCGCGACGAAATTCTGGAGCGTGCCGTGGCGGCTGTTAAGTATGCCCGCGGCAAAGTGGATGATGTTGAGTTCTACGCCGAGGATGCCGGCCGCACCGACAATGAATACCTGGCCCGCGTGGTGGAGGCGGTGATTGCCGCCGGCGCCACTGTCGTGAACATCCCCGACACCACAGGCTACTGCTTCCCCGAGGAATTCGGGCGCAAAATCGCCTACCTCAAGAATAACGTGCCCAACATAGACAAGGCGATAATCTCCACCCACTGCCACAACGACCTGGGAATGGCCACCGCCAACACCCTAGCTGGCGTGATGGCCGGGGCGCGCCAGGCGGAGGTCACCATCAACGGCATCGGCGAACGCGCCGGCAACACCGCGCTGGAAGAGGTTGTGATGGCCATCAAGAGCCGCAAGGAGTTCCCCGTATATACCGATATAAAGATAAACCACATCACCAAGGTTTCGCACCAGGTGTCATCAATGATGCGCATGCCGGTGCAGCCCAACAAGGCCATCGTGGGGCGCAACGCCTTTGCCCATTCTTCCGGCATCCATCAGGACGGCGTGCTCAAGAACCGCGAGAGCTATGAAATCATAGACCCCACCGACATCGGGCTCACCGACTCGGTGATTGCGCTCACCGCCCGCAGCGGCCGCGCAGCTCTCAACTACCATCTGCACCGCCTGGGTATCAACCTTTCCGCACAGGATCTGGGCATCGCCTACGAGAAGTTCCTGCGGCTGGCCGACAGCAAGAAGGACATCAGCGATGCCGACCTCTACGAGATTGCCGGGGTTGCGGAGGGCAATGTCAAGCAGAAAATCGCCCTTACATATCTGCAGGTCGTCTGCGGCAAGAATTCAATTCCAATGGCCACCGTTACCCTTGACATCGACGGAGAGAAGTGCACCTGCACCAGCGGCGGCATCGGCCCCATCGACGCGGCTTTCTCTGCTGTCAAGAGCCTTGTGCACCGCAAGATAAACCTCGAGGAGATGCTTATCCAGTCCATCAACAAGGGGACGGACGACATCGGCAAGGTGCACATCCAGATAGAGAACCGCGGGCAGATATATTACGGATTTGCCGCCAACAAGGATATCATCACCGCCACGGTGGAGGCGCTGGTCAACGCCATCTCCAAGCTGCTGTAGCACAAATTGCGAACTTTTGCTAAATTTGTCTGAACATCTTCCAATAAGATACAGACATTATGATAGCAAAATCGGAACTTATAATAAACGCGGACGGATCTGCGTTTCACATCCATATCAAACCTGAAAATCTGGCCGACAAGGTCCTGCTGGTGGGTGACCCCGACAGGGTGGGGATGGTGGCCTCTTTTTTCGACAGCATCGAGGCGGAGGGGCAGAGCCGTGAATTCCGCTATGCCACCGGTCTTTACAAAGGCTGCCGGATGACCTGCCTCTCCCACGGCATCGGCCCCGACAACATCGACATTGTGATGACGGAGCTGGACGCCTTGGCCAACATCGACTTTGCCACGCGCGAAATCCGCCCCGAACACCGCCGCCTGTCGCTGCTGCGCATGGGTACCTGCGGCGCCATTCAGAGCGACATTCCTCTGGGCAGCTGCATCCTCTCCCACGTTAGCATCGGCTTTGACTGCCTGCTGCGCTGGTATGCCGGCATCGACAAAATCAATCTCAAGGATTATGAGCAGGACTTCCTCCGCTTTATGAAGTGGGATGAGGCGGGGTTGCCGCGCCCCTATTTCGTGAAGGCGTCGCAGAAGATGATAGACGCCCTCTGCGGGTGGACTATGCAGGGAATGACAATCTCCGCCCCCGGATTTTACGGGCCGCAGGGGAGGGTGATCCGCCTGCCGCTGGCGATGCCCGATATGCTGCAGAAGCTGGAGGCGTGGCGCTACGACGGGCGGCGCATCACCAATTTCGAGATGGAGAGCGGCGCGCTTGCCGGGTTGGCGGCTCAGCTGGGGCACGATGCAGTCACAGTATGCTGCGCCATTGCCAACCGCTATGCGGGCGACAGCAATACCGACTACAAGCCGGCAGTGCGCGAGATGATTGCCCGCAGCCTTGAATCAATGTGTAGAGTTTAGAGGTAAAAGTAAAAGGCCGCGGGGTTTTTCCCGTGGCCTTTTTTGCTTGTAGTCCTGCAGTCGTGTGGTTTAGTTGTCTTTTGCGGGGCCGGCGGGTTGCGGCGCTCCCTCGGGGCGCGGACCGCCGTGACGGTGTTGCCGCATTTTGGAGAGGCGCTCCTGCTCGGAGCGGATCCACTTGTAGTACTGCTCGTCGGAGAGAATCTTGCGCATCTTCTTGTCCTTCTTGATGCGGGCCTTCTCGTGCGCCTCGCGCAGCTCCTTCATCTGAGTCTCGGTGAGGGGCTGGAATTCCTGCTTCTCGGGGCGACCGCCCATACCGGGACCCATACCGGGGCCGCCGGGTCTGGGGCCGGGACCGGGGCCGAAGCCCATCTGCATGCCGCCGCGCCCGAGATAGAGCGAATCGGCCTCCGCCTCTTTGAGCTCTTTGAGATTGAGCTTGTAGATTTTCTGGTACTGCTTGTCGGTCAAATCCAGCTCGCGGTCCATTTCATCGGTGATCTTGTGCGCGATTTGCTGCAGAGTGGGCTTTTTGCCCGGCTCGCGCATCTCGCCCATCGGAGGGCGCTGTCCCTCTTCGGGCCTGCGGGGCATTTCGTTCTGCGCCGAGAGGGTCGCGGGAGCAATGGCCAGCGCCGCAATCAGCAGGTTTCTGTAAATCTTGTTCATTATTGTTATTTTAAATTGAATTCCGGCTCTTTAGATACAAAAACCGCCTGAGGGTTTAACCCGACAGACGGTTTTGCGTGGTTGGCAGGCTCTGTGCGCTACACGAGGCGCAGCCAGCTGTCGCGCTCGCCGGGGAGAAGATCCACCGGCGGAATTTCTATCATCGTGTAGCATCCGCTCTTCTGACGCAGCACGGCGCGTGCGGCGGCCACCAGAATCTGCCCGGTGAGGGCGGGGTTGTTGATGCTCATCGTGAACTCGAAGTTCTGGTTCTGGGTCTTGCCCGAGACACCCTTGCGGGTCAGATGCACACCGTGGCCCATGTCCTTGAGTGCGTCCACGCTGGCGACTTCTGTCACATAGGTCTCGTCGCTGGCAAAATAGGGGTCGGCCTTGATTGCGGCCTCGATGTCTGCAAACTTATATCCGCTCTTGAGCTGCACATACACCATGCGGCGGTGCACCCCAGTGCCCGTCGGGATTGTCATAGACAGGGCGTCGGAAACTCCTTCGATGGCTTTGACCGCCACCGAGTGTCCCATGCTCATGCCGGGGCCGAAGTTGGTGTAGGTGAGACCCTTGGGGGCGCAGGCCTCCAGAATTGCGCGCACCATCGAATCGGTGCCCGGATCCCAGCCGGCCGAGATTATGCACGCCTTGCCCGCCTTTTTGGCCGCGGCATCGAGGGTGGCGCGCAGCGCGGGGATTTTGCCGTGGATGTCAAAGCTGTCCACGGTGTTGATGCCCATCGAGAGGGCTTCCAATGCGTGCTCCTCCACTTTGCGGGTGGGGGTTGCGAGGATTGCGACATCCACATTTTCCAGATCTTTGAGATCGGATACCACTTTGTATGCCGCAATTTCGGCGGGGACATCGGCCGCGTTGCGGCGGACGATGCCTGCGATTTCAAAATCGGGGGCCTGCTGCAGCGCTTCCACTGCATATCGGCCGATGTTGCCGTATCCCACTACGGCCACTCTGCTCTTATTCATAACCTGATATCAATTATATTGTCATTACTCTGATGCGCTAATATCACTTTCCGTGCCTCTAAACTCTAAACACTACACTCTAAACTTTTAAGTCCCGGCAAACCCACCGCACATTATTTATTGATGACCCCAACCCTAAATCCCTTCCCC
>CAVHPI010000043.1:0-9551 GCA_963637965.1 bacterium | reverse complement strand
CCTAAATCCCTTCCCCCGGGAAGGGACTTGCTGTCGGCGCCTTCAGCGCCTCTAAACTAGAAACGGCCAGCCGCAAGTGCGGCAGGCCGTTTCTGTCTTAGAACCTCGGTCCTCTGTGGCCTCGGGGGCCGCCCGGGCCGCCGGGACCTCCGAATCCGGGCCCTTTGTCGCCGCCGGCGAATTTGCCGAAGGTGTAGGTGAGCTTAAGCATCACATAACGCCCGAGACGGTTGCTCCAGCTGTCCAGCAGATAGTTCTCCGTGGTGGTGCGGGCAATGCTCTTGCTCTGCTCCAGAAGGTCGAATGCGCTGGCAGCCAGAGAGAAACTGCCGAACTTGTAGCTGATGCCGGCGTTCCAGATAAGCTCGGGGTCGTTGTACCCCTCGGTGTAGCCATGGTAGAATGTGTAATTGGCGTCGCTGCTCAGCTCCAGCTTTTCCCAGAGAGTCAGGATGAACGATGCCGACACGCTGTTGTCCAGAGTGTGCTTGTCCGCAGAGGAGTTGAGCGAATAGAGGGCGTTGTTGTAGCGCACCTTGCCGCCGACGGTAGCGTAGAGCTTGTCGCCGTTGTAGCGCAGGCTCAAGTCTTCAGAGACGCTGTAGGCGGTCGTCTTGCTCTCGGCAAAGCCGCTCTCGCCGGTGTAGAAACGCTCGCCGGCCGAGGTCTCGCCCCAGAAATCCTTCATGAATTCGTCGTAATTGAAAGTCTCGGCATCAAGGCCGGCGCGCTGCTCTACATTCTGGTAGCTGACGGCGTCGGTCACCGAAGCCATAGTGTTGGAAATTACCGAGAAGTTGGAACGGGCGATGGGGGTGTTGTACATCACGTGGCCGCGCATGGTCAGCGACGGCTTCTTGGCATTGACGGGGATGGAGTAGTTCACGCCGTCGGCATCGAACCAGCTGGCGGTGACTACGCTGTTCTGCCCGTAGCTGGCGTTGAGCCCGAGGTTGAGGGAGGAGAAAGTGTATTTATTGTTGGTGGCGAAGCGCACATCTGCATTGTGTGTGAACGAGGGGAGCAGATAGCCGTTGCCGGTGCTGATGGATGTCGGGTTGGAGACATCCAGAATGGGAAGCATCCTTGAAGTCGAGGGCTGCGAAGAGCGGCCGGAATAGAAGGCGCGGATGTTGGCGGTGGAGCTGAAGTTGTAGTGGGCGCGGACCTCGGGCGACCAGTTGAGCAGCCATTCCCCCTCGCCCATGTCGGTGGTGACGCCGAACTTGGTGGTGTGGGTCTCGTTGTAGGTGGGCTGGATGGAGGCGCCGAACTGCAGGAAGTTGCGGTCCTTCTGATACTGCATCATAAGTCCCGCCCGCTGGTTGATGAAGATGTTCTCCACGCTGCTGCTGTAATACTCATTTACGATGCTGTAGAGATCGGTGTCGCTCATGTCGCGGATAAACGAGGTGTCGTCTGTGGTGTGGGCAATCTCGCCCGTATAGTCGCTGGTGGTCTTTACCGAATTGTTGTGGCTGTAATTGACTCTGTACTGCGCGCTCAAAAACCAGTTGTCGGAGAGAGGCTCGGTGTAGTCAAGATGACCGTTGAGTGTCATTGCCTTGCTGTCGGTGTGGGAATACTGGTCTATAAGCTTGGCGCTGCCGTCGGAGTAGTAGCGGGTCTGGCTGAACTCCTTGGCGTCCTTGTCGCTGCCCGAGAAGCTGTAGCGTCCGCCGATGCTGACGGTGCGGCCGGCCCTTTGGCCGATGCGCTGGCCAATCATAAAGCGGCCGTCGGCCGTGCGGCTGCGGGTGATGCCGTAGTCAAACGAGCGGGAGTCGTTGAGCACATCGTAGATGTCCTCGCTGTTGTTGCCGGAGGTGGAGCTGCTGTTCTCGCTGTCGGTGGTGCTGACTTCCATATTGAAGCGGGGACGGAATATTATGCGTGTGCGCTCCGGGGTGTAGCGCAGCTCGCCGCCCAGCTCCACAAACTGTTCGCCCGAATTGTTCTTGCTCTCGGAAGAGGTGGAGAGGTCGGGCTCGTCGGTCATATAGGTGGTCTTCTCGTTCTTGCTCTGCACGTCGCTCTTGCGGGAGCCGACTTCCAGGCTGACATTGGCCTCCAGGTCCTTGACGCGGGTGGTGCCGTAGTTCACGCCGGTCATCCACTCGTCGTTGATGCCGTTCTGGCCGCCCCATCCGCCAAAGCCGCCGCGGCTGTTGGTGTTGTTGCCGTTGGCCACAATGGCCAGCTGGTCGGTCTCGTTAAAGCGGCCCAGGATGCCGTTGCCCTGGTAGCGGATGTCGTTTGAAAGGTCAAAGCGGCTGTCGGTGCCGGCGTTGCTGCGTATGTCGCGCCCCATTCCGCCGCTGAAATTGCCGAACCAGCCGTCGAACATCCCCTTGTACGTGCTCACGTCAATCACCTTCTCGGTATCGTCGTCTTCTATGCCGCTGAACTGCGCCTGCTCCGACTTCTTGTCAATCACCTTGACCTTGTCCACTACCTTCACCGGAATGTTCTCGGTGGCCAGGCTGGGGTCGTCCAGGAAGAAGGTCTTGCCGTTTAGGGTTATCTTGTTGATGGTCTCGCCCTGCGAGGTGATGGAGCCGTCGCTGCCGACCTCGATGCCGGGCAGCTTCTTGAGCAGGTCCAGCAGCACCGCATTGTCCTTGACCTTGAATGACGAGGCGGTGTATTCTATGGTGTCCTGCTTTATTGTGATGGCGCTGCCCACCGCGGAGACTGTGGCCCCCTGCAGCATCTGATAATCTTCAATAACGGCCAGAGTGCCCAGATTGAGGGTGCTTTTGCCGAGGGTGATTTTCTTTGAGAGCGGCTTGTAGCCCACCAACTCTGTCCTGAGGGTGTAGGTGCCGTATTCCACCTTCTCCAATGTCGCCTTGCCGTCAAGCCCGGCCAGAGCATAATATTTGGCCACGGTGTCGCCCTCGCTCATCAGCATCACTGCTGCATAGGAGGCCGCTTCGCGGGTAAGTGAGTCAACAAGCATAAGCTTTACGGTGCCTTTCTGCACAGGTGCGGCAGCGGCTTCGTGGGCTGGCGTCAGGGCTAAAAAGGCGATCGCCAGAAGAAGGATAAATTTTTTCATACGGAAGTTTTGACCCCCGAAGCCCTCTTAAGTTTAAAACGGGGCGCAAAAAAAGCGGCCTTAAAAAGGGCCGCTTCATTTTCCGGGGCGGAAAATCTCTACTCTTCGGGCTTGTCCTCAAGCTTGAGGTCGTAGTCGCCAAGATGCTTTACCTTGAAGCCGTTGGCCTTGTACTCCTCGTAGTTGAAGGCCTCCATCTCGTCGATGGAGAGTTTGTGGAACTCGTAGAAGTTGTGCCACCAGGTCTGGTCGCTGCCCAGGCTTGCGGAGAGATATGCGTCGGCGATGTCGCAGCCCATTGCGGGAGCTACATAGAAGGCACCCATTGCCAGCACGTTGACGCCGTTGCCGGTGATTGCGCGCCTTGCGGCGGGAACGCTCTCGACTACGCCCGACATAACGTGGGGGCATTTGCTGGCTGCGATGTGGATGCCCATGCCGGTGCCGCAGAATGCCAGCGCGCGCTCGAACTCGCCCTCTGCGATGAGGCTGCCGATGCGCAGGCCGATGCGGTGGAACATAAGGTCGGTATTTTCGGCATCTTCGCCGGGATGCTGCACGCCTACGTCGGTGACTGTCCAGCCTTTTTCTTTAAGGTGAGCGACCACTGCCTCTTTAAGAGGGAAGCCGGCGAAATCGGCGCCGACGAGAATCTGTTTGTCTTTGATTGTTTTCATATGTGAATGTCTGATATTTGATGAGTGTGTTCTGCAAATATAAAAAATCGCTAATTTTGAAGCAAATTAAAAACGATGGAAGAATACGGATTATTGTCCTCCGCAGTGAGTCAGCAGCACGATTACATGCGCTACCGCATACACCGCATACTGCTTGTGTGCAGCAGCTACGACGGCTACACTCTGGAGGAGGACGGCCACATAGACCTGCAGATCATAAGCGAATACAACGAGCTCAACATGAGCAATCCCCCTTCGATAGTGCGGGTCAGCTCCGCCGCGGAAGGGCTGGAGAAAATCCGCTCCGGAGAGCAGTACGACTTTGTGCTCACCATGTACAATGTGGGCGAAGTCTCGGTGTACGACTTTGCCGCGGCGGTCAAGGAGGTCCACCCCAAGATGCCGGTGTTTCTGATCACCAGCTTCTCGCGCGAAATCTACCGCAAGATACAGGAGAGCCACTGCGAGGCCATCGACAATATATTCTGCTGGCACGGCACGGCCGACCTGATCATCGCCATCATCAAGCTGGCGGAGGATATGCTCAACGCCGACCGCGACATCCTGGAGGGGGGCGTGCAGGCCATCCTGCTGGCGGAGGATTCCTTCCGCTTCTACTCTTCCTATCTGCCGATGCTCTACAAGATATTGCTCACGCAGAACAACGAGTTTATCAAGGACGCCTACAACGAGCAGCAGATGATCACCCGCAAGCGGTCGCGCCCCAAGGTACTGCTGGCCACCTGCTATACAGATGCCGTGGAGATGTACCGCAAATACAAGAACAACCTGCTGGGCGTCATCACCGACGTGGGGATGGTGATCCACCGGGGCGACCCTTCGGAAACTGAGAAGTCCGACGCCGGGGTGGACATCTGCCGCATAGTCAAGAGCGAAACCCCCTGGATGCCGGTGATAATGCAGTCTTCGCAGCTGTCGATGAGTCGGCTGGCGGAGCTTCTGGGGGCGGGCTTCATACCCAAGACCAGCAAGACGCTGCTGGACAACCTGCGCAATGTGATCAACTCCGAGTTCGGATTCGGCGACTTCGTGTTCAACGATCCCCGCACCGGCGTGGAAATCGGGCGGGCGCGCGATCTCTACCAGATGCAGAAGATCATCGCCACCGTGCCGGATGACGTGCTGGAATACCATTTGCGCCAGATGCACCTCTCAAAGTGGCTATATGCCCGCGGCCTCTTTCCCATCGCAAAGGTGCTGCGCAGCATGGACAGCAGCCAGTTTGAGAGCACCGAGGCCCACCGCAATGCCATCGTGCGGCTGCTCAAGGAATACAGGCAGCTGCTAGGGCAGGGGATTGTGGTCTCCTTTGACGAGGAAACCTACAGCGACACCGTCTCCTTCGCCAAAATCGGCGGCGGCAGTATCGGCGGCAAGGCGCGCGGCCTGGCCTTTATGAACGGCATCCTGGCCAAGCACGGCCAGTTCAAGAAATATCCGGGTGTGATTGTGACAATCCCCCGCAGCGTGGTGATTTCTTCCGACTACTTTGAGGAATTCATGGCCGGCAACAGCCTGCAGAATATTATCGACGCCGATGTAAGCGACGAATTCCTGCTGAGCGAATTTCTCAACAGCACCATCCCGCAGTCGCTGCACCGCCAGCTGGCCAAGTTTGTGTCGACCTGCCGCAAGCCGCTCGCCATCCGCTCCTCTTCCAAGCTGGAGGACTCCAACTACCAGCCCTTCGCCGGGGTTTACTCCACATATATGATACCCCGCTGCAAGGACGACGGCCAGATGCTGCGAATGCTCATCCGCGGCATCAAGAGCGTCTATGCCTCGGTGTTCTTCGCCTCCAGCAAGGCCTACATCCAGACTTCGCAGAATGTGCTCAGCGAAGAGCGAATGTCGGTGCTCATCCAGGAGGTGTGCGGCACCGAGGAAGAGGGCTATTTTATGCCCACATTCTCCGGCGTGGCCCGCTCGCGCAACCTATATCCGCTCGGATATGAAAAGCCCGAGGACGGGGTCTGCAACGTGGTGATGGGGCTGGGCAAGGCGGTGGTGGACGGCGCGCGCACGCTGCGCTTCTCCCCCGCATATCCCGACAAGGCGCTGCAGACATCAACCGTGGAGCTCACCGTGAGCGACGCGCAGACGGAGGTGATGGCGCTGAGCCTGGACCCCAGCAAATTCCTCCCCTCCACCGACGACGCGGTGAACATCGTGCGGCTGCCCGTCTCCAAGATATCGCACTGGCGCAACGCAAAATATGTCTGCTCCAACTTCGACTATGCCAACGGCCGCATAAGCGAAGGGCCGACTTTCAACGAATCCTTCAAGGTTATCACCTTCAACGGAATACTCAAATACAACTCCTTCCCTCTGGCGGAAATTATCCGCGAGCTGCTGCGAATAGGCGAGGAGGAGCTGCGCTGCCCGGTGGAAATCGAGTTCGCGGTGAATATGGACACCCCCGCCGGCAGCCCTAAAATCTTCAACTTCTTGCAGATAAGGCCAATAATCAACGATTTGAACGACTCCAAGGTGGACTGGGACAAGATCGATACAAGCAACGCCCTCATCTACAGCGAGTCGGCTCTCGGAGTGGGGGAAATCAAGGGGCTGCAGCACATCGTGTATATGAAGTTCGACAAGTTCTCCTCGCTCAAGACGCAGGAGATTGCCGAGGAACTCTACAAGATAAACGCCCGCTTCAAGGGCGAAAAGCAGGAATATGTGCTGGTGGGCACCGGCCGTTGGGGCTCATCCGACCCCAACCTGGGAGTCCCCGTCAAGTGGGGTCACATCTCCGAGGCCAAGGTGATCGTGGAGATGGCGCTCAAGAACTTCAACATAGAGTCCAGCCAGGGAACCCACTTCTTCCAGAACGTTACTTCGCTGGGAGTTGGCTATCTCTCCATCAACCCCTCTGCCGGCGAAGGCATCTTTGACCAGGCGCGGCTGGACGCCATAACCCCCATATATGATGGTGAATGGTTCAAGGTGGTGCGCACCGTGGCCCCTCTGGAGGTTTATGTAGACGGAGTCGCCCGCCGCGCTATTGTTAAATTGTAATTTGCGATTTGCGCGATTTGTTATAAATTTGTGACTGATTTTTACAGCAGAGCAAGATGGCAGAAGCAGCACTTACAGCCCTTTCGGAAAAGATAGAGAAACTCATCGCCATGTACGAGAGCGAGCGTGAGCAATGCACCGCTCTCAAGAGCGAGCTTTCGCAGTGCCGCAGCCAGTTGGAACGCTGCCGTGAAAGACAGACAAACTTAGAACAACGCAACAAGATTTTAGAAGATAAATTAAATAACTTGCAATTGGCAGGTGCATTTACCGGCTCATCCACAGACAGCGCGGCGGCAAAGCGCAGGCTCAACGCCGTGATAAAGGAGATAGACGAGTGCCTTGCAATGTTGAATATGTAGGCGTATATGGGCGAGATGCAGAAAATAACGGTGACCATCGGCGGGCGGAAGTTCAACTTCAACATCCTGGCCGAGACGGAAGAGCGGGTGCGCGAGTCAGTCAAGCGCCTCGAAGAGAAGGTTGCCCTCTACGCATCCAGATATACGACCAGGGACATGCAGGACATTCTCAGCATAGTGCTGATGGATTATGTGATACAGCATATTGCACTTGAACAGAAAGACGATACGAACGAGATATTGTCGGGCATAGAAGCGCTCGGCAAGCGTTTGGACGAATACATTGACAGTGGCCGCTAGCATAACTCTTTGCCAAAATCAACGTTTTTTATTCCAAAAAGAGTTCACGGCTGCCAAAAACGGGCCTAGGTTACCCTTCGGGGGATTCTTGCTTAGTGTAGGGACGGAGGAAGTTTGCGGCTTACACCATAATGGACTCAAATCTTGCTTTTAAAGATTTTTGGACTAACAGTAGCTGGCGGCCTTTTTTATATATCAGATTCTTTCTCTGATTGTAGGTTATTGAAGCAGACATTTAACTAACACCACTCAATAACCATACAATGATAACATACATCATAATTGCCATAGTGGCAGCCCTCGCGGGCATTGCGCTCTACATTCTGGTGCAGCGCGTCATCCTCAAGAAGAAGGGAGACGAAATTATCCGCAACGCCGAAGCAGAAGGGGAGAACATCAAGAAGGAGAAGATTTTCCAGGCGAAGGAGAAGTTTCTGCAGCTGAAGAGCGACTACGAGGACACCGTAAAGGAGAAGAACAATCAGATTGCGCAGGTAGAGAACCGTCTCCGCCAAAAGGAGAGCCAGCTGGGCCAGCAGAACAACGAGCTCAGCCGCCGCATCAAGGAGAATGACCAGATAAAGGAGAATCTGCAGCGTCAGCTTGAGATTGTGGGCAAGAAGAAAGAGGAATACGAGAGCATGCGCGAGGCCTCCATCCGCAAGCTGGAAGAGGTCGCAGGAATGTCTGCAGAAGAGGCCAAGGAGCAGCTGATGAGCAGTATGAAGGCCGAGGCCAAGACTCAGGCGATGTCTTATATCAACGATGTGATGGACGAGGCGCGGCTCACCGCCAGCAAGGAGGCCAAGCGCATCGTCATCAACACAATACAGCGCACCGCCCCCGAGGTGGCCATTGAAAACGCCGTCACAGTGTTCAACATAGAGAACGACGAGGTCAAGGGGCGCATAATCGGCCGTGAAGGTCGCAACATCCGCGCTCTGGAGGCTGCCATCGGAGTTGAAATCGTGGTGGATGACACCCCCGACTCCATCCTAATCTCCGCATTCGACCCCGTCCGCCGCGAGGTGGCCCGTCTGGCGCTGCATCAGCTTGTCGCCGACGGCCGCATCCATCCCGCCCGCATCGAAGAGGTTGTGGCCAAGGTCAGCAAGCAGCTTGACGAGGAGATAATGGAGACAGGCAAGCGCACCTGCATCGATCTGGGCATCCACGGCCTCAATTCGCAGCTTGTGAAGATGGTGGGCCGCATGAAATACCGCTCTTCTTACGGACAGAACCTGCTGCAACACTCGCGTGAGGTGGCCAACATCTCGGCGATTCTGGCTGCCGAGCTGGGGCTCAACCCCAAAATTGCAAAGCGCGCCGGCCTGCTGCACGATATCGGCAAGGTGGCCGAGGAGGAGTACGAACTGCCTCACGCAATCGTGGGTATGAAGATCGCCGAGAAGTGCAAGGAGAAGCCGGAGGTTTGCAACGCCATCGGCGCGCACCACGAGGAGGTCGAGATGGAGACCCTTATCGCCCCCATCGTGCTGGTGGCCGATGCTATTTCCGGTTCCCGCCCCGGTGCCCGCAGAGAGGTTATCGACTCTTACATCAAGCGTCTTAAGGATATGGAGAACATCGCCGCTTCCCACGCCGGTGTGGTCAAGGCTTACGCCATCCAGGCTGGCCGCGAGCTGCGCGTGATTGTGGGCGCCGAGCAGGTGAGCGACGCCGAGTGCAACGAGATTTCTGCCGAGGTTGCGCGCAAGATTCAGGATGAGATGACTTATCCCGGTCAGGTCAAGGTTACTGTGATCCGCGAGGTTCGCAGCGTCGCATATGCAAAATAATCGGAATCATGGCAGATAACAATTCCAAGCAGATCAGTCTTGAGATCTCTCCCGACATGGCGGGGGGCGTCTATTCCAACCTTGCGATCATAAACCATTCCGGCAGCGAGTTTGTGCTGGACTTTGCGCAGATGATGCCGGGCGCTCCCAAGCCCAAGGTGGCCAGCCGCATTGTCCTGACTCCCGATCACGCCAAGAGGTTGCTTGCCGCCCTCAGCGAGAATGTCTCAAAATATGAGTCGGAATATGGCGAAATCAGGATGCACAAATCAGGAATCGCCCTGGGGCCCATCGGGGAGGCGTAGAGCTT
>CAVHPI010000042.1:0-9666 GCA_963637965.1 bacterium | reverse complement strand
GGGTCAGCTTATTTTTTAAGCCCACAAGTCCGACATATGGCCGCGTGGTGTTAGATTTTGCAGCGCATAGGCTCTTCCAAGGGGACTTGGCGGGTCTTAGCGTTTTACACCGAAAAACTCACAAAATATACCCTTCGCGCCTGATTTCGTACTCCGGAAAAAACACACAAGTGTAAAAAACTCGGAGTTGGTCGTTTTTACTCTTTCGGCTTTTCCATTTTCATCTGTTGGAGTCGGGTGTCAATCCGGAACATATCATTGAAATTTCGCCTGATGATTTTCGTAATGCCGATTTGCGCGACCTACACAAGTTGTTAGATTATGTGGACAGCAGAATCACAGATACCGGTCAATGTCACTTTCGAAATTTACTCTCCGATCCGATATGGGCAACTGGTTCACAACAGACGATAATCCATCGAGTCCATTGGCGTAGCAGTCTCCGCCAAGCAATTCGCTGACAAAATTTGAAAGAACTCAGTCTGTTTTTTTGTCCAAAACAAAAACATTATATAAATTCGCCAAGTCTGTAGGACCGCTTGCTTTGTTATCGGAGCAAGTTGACAGCCTGCGGACTGAAAGCGTTTTTCGCATTTTCCTCTTCGCCGAAATCTGGTAAATTTCTCTAATGGAAAGGATTATGACAGAGAATGCTTCCTGCGATATGTGGACGGCATCGCCTCATGGCGAATGCACTGCATATACTGCGTGGGAGTATGTCGTAGTATCATTTCCATGATGGTTTACCAGAGCCAGGCGAGGGTGTTGTACGAAACAGCTCCCGCGCTTTTATTTTATATACTGCCTGTTTGGGGAGCGTCCGGCAAAAGGAGTTGCGCACGACACCGACAAGTGCTCTATATCAATGCTAGTTCGCCAATGCAAGAACACTTTTATTCGCTTCATTGAAGATGAAGGATACATCACCAATCAGATGACACGCCATGATCGCACCTACAACGAAACAGGAGCGGATTTTTTGCATGCCATCAACCGTAAGCCACAAGATGTAGAAGATATTGTCAACCAGCTGCAGAAGGTTTACGGAGATAGCATACCTCATGACGAGCTCAAGCAAGATTTCGTGGCGTTTATTCAAGATTTGGACAAAAATCTCTTTGTCGTGACCGGTGAGACACCGGAGGAACTTGATGCAAAAGACCTTGATTTTTCTTACAGCATGGAGAATCCCAAGACCCTGATTGATGATTTCACGCAGGTGACGGAAGTACCTGTCAAGGAGAGCACGCAAGACCATATTTTGGAAGCCACGCAGCGCAAGCCTCGCATGAATGGCCTTCAATTCGAACTCACCAGCCGCTGTAATGAGCGTTGCATACATTGCTATATCCCGAACGGAAAGAAAAACACAGGCAAGGACATGCCGCTGGAGAAGGTGCTTTCTCTGATTGATGAGTTTGCCGAAATGGGCGGTCTGCATGTCACTCTTTCAGGGGGCGAAGTTTTTCTCCATAAGGACATCATAAAGATTATGCAATATTGCCGTGAGAAAGACATGCAGATCTCCATCCTCAGCAATTTGATTGCGCTCAAAGACGTTCAGATTCCTTTCATAAAGGCGGCAAACGTATCCCTCGTTCAGACCTCACTCTACAGCATGGACCCCGCCATACACGATTACATCACCACCATACCCGGTTCTCAGGCCAAGACCAAAGCGGCTATCGAGAAACTCGTTGCAGCAGATATACCGGTGCAGATTTCCTGTCCTGTGATGAAGGCAAACTGCAAGGGTTACGCTGAGGTGCTGAAGTATGCTCAGTCACTCAGATGCAAGGCTCAGACTGATTATATCATGATGGCACAGTCCGATTGCGATACTCAGAATCTTGCCAACCGCATCTCATTGGAAGAGACCGAGGCTCTCCTGCGTGACATTATAGCATGGGACAAAGACTATAAGGAAAAGACTTTGAAGCAACGTCCCGTGTCAGAAGAAATGGCTTTTGACCCGGAAAGGTTTGCCCGACAACCATTGTGCGGAGCCGGTATAAATGACTGCTGCATTACAGAGAACGGCGATGTCTATCCTTGTGCCGGATGGCAGGCCATGGTTTGCGGCAATGTATATAAGCAGCCGCTGCGGGACATCTGGGATAACTCTCCACAGTTCAAACAAGTGCGTGCCGTCACACAAGGCGACTTTCCCGAATGTCTAAAATGTGAGGCTCGCAACTTCTGTGCAATGTGTCTTGTCCGCAACTACAACGAAAGTAACGGCGATATGTTCAAGATAAACAAGCACTTCTGTGATGTGGCTTTTTTGAACAAAAAAATTGTTGAAGAATATTATGATGATAAAAGAGTAGCCGAATCGCTTGAAAGGACGTAGGCAAATTAAAATAAAAGGGCTCTATGAAGACTTACAAGAAAGTAGAAATGGTAGCAAAGAATGCGCCAAGCGGTTCCTATGCCGCAGGTTGTCCAGTGAAGGCAATCTATGATTCTGTAGATCCAGATTGCAGACAATGTGAAAGTGCAAAATGAGGAATAGGACTATTCTGACAGATAGGTGCAAATACTGGAGGATATGCAATTGTTCCGACACCACGCAATGCCCGAATGTCTTGACTGGTTGTTTTTTATTGAATGCAAATAGTATAGCGGATGCCGAAAAGCTAAAAGAGTAGGCAAAATTTAATTTTATGATGTTATGAAATCTTACAAAAAAGTTGAAATGGTAGCAAAGAATGCACCAAGTGGTTCGTATGCCGCAGGTTGCCCTCAGTATCTGGTTGGTGCTGGATATGAAATAAATCGCGGATATGGAAACCCTGATAGCAGTTGTAAATTTTGCGAGTGCTCAAAGTAGCTAAAGACAATCGGATAGGGTGCCTTTTCTATAAAAGGTGTCCCTATCCTTTCTTCAATCTAAAAGACAATCCATTATGATACCTCACTTCAATCAAACAGCTATAGTAATTGTTGAAGTTACAGAAAAAGATAAAAATCCGGACATAAAATATGTCACGATAGGAATCAACGGCGGAAATGTAACAAAAGAGGAGATTGCCGAAGATGCATTGAACTATATTAAGAGTGATGGGAAAAAGGAGGTTAAAGAAGTTTTTCTTGCAAACAACGAGTCATACAGAACATTCATAGAAAAAAACCTATCTGATTACATAGTTGATAAAGAATAGCACCCCTCTTTATTTCACAGACTCCCATATTCACGTAGGGCAATTCTACCACATCTACACAAGCCCGGATGATCTGTTGCGAATGATGGACAATATTGGCGTGAATCACTTTGCCGCATCTTCTACCAGCATCTGCGAAGGCGATTATGGCAAGGTACTGCGTGAAATGAGGGAGCTGTCCGGCATCGCACAAGGGAGACTTCATGCCGTACTTTGGATTATTCCAAGTATGTTGACTGATGGCGGATTAGAGCGTTTCTTGAACTCTGGAATCGATTGGGAATGTCTGAAAATACATCCCCAACTCAACCCGGGAGCATGGGGAGAATCGGAGTCATATCTGAATGAAGTGACAAGCCTTGCCAAGAGTATGAAAATCCCGTTACTTATCCACACAGGAGAGGCTGAGGGCTGTTACCCCATTCAATTTCAACAAGCTATTGCCGACAACCCGGAAATTCTGTTCATATTGGCACACTCTCGGCCGCTTGACCAGACTATCAACTTGATGGAACGCTACTCTAATGTATGGGCAGATACAGCATTTGTGCCTGTTGACAATATAGTCAAACTATGCAATGCGGGGCTGTCGAGTCGCGTTTTGTGGGGAACAGATTATCCAATACCAAAGTATTATTACGAGAATTTGGATATGACAAGGCACTATACTGATATTGTAGAAGCATTGCAAGCATCAATCTGCCAAGAAGATTTCAGCAAAATCACCTATAGCAATTTTGCCGAGCGTTTCGGGCTTGAACAGCATTCCCAAACAGCACCTTTTTGAGATTATTACCAAGAAACAGGATTTCCAGCAAAATCTTGGCTAATGAATACAATAAGGCCACCGGAAACGATTCCGATGGCCTTATGTGTTAGAGTTTGCAACGCGGCAATTATTCTACGCAGCTTATCGGCTGATGCCGATGGCCACATCGCCGGCCGATTTGAATTCAAAATCGATGGCGACATCAACCTTGCCGTATCTGGCCATAGCCGACTCATTCTGCGCAACACGGGGCCAGTCAACACCGCCGCCGTAAGAGTAAAGGTCAGCATCAACTGCCATCGAAGACCATTTGTTGTCGTTGTCGTTGTCGACATTCACTTTCACGTAGAAGCAATAATCGGTAGGCTCCGCAGCACTCAAGTCAACGCCCTCTTTGAAATAACAGGAAGCTTTGGCCGACTCTTTCACGGGGAACTGGGTGTAGATCTTGTTCTCGCCCTGATAGAGCCGCATTGTCTCGCCTTTGTACTGGACCTCGGCGGTGTTGCTCTCGGTAAGGACAATCGTCTCTCCGCCGACAGTGTATGTAAGGTCAAACAGGTCAAGCATATCGCCCACAAAGTAGATGAGCGTCTGCGCGCTCGCCTTCGTGGCGGTGGGTTCTATGTACTCCTCTCTGTACTCGCTGCATGAAGCCAGCGCGGCGCCGCAGACCATTGCAGTGGCCATAAAAGCGGCAAATCTTGTCTTTTTCATTTGTAAGTTTTTAAATGTTTATTTTTCGAAATGCTGATAATCTTTACATCTTCTCCAGTCGCCGCCCCATTTGAAGCCGGCGGCGGTGAACAGCCGGTAGCAGAGGTCTCCACGCTCTATTTTGTAGTCGAAGTCTGCCTTGCGTGCCAGATAAGGCGCGCCGGTGGCCGGCTCAATAACCTCGGTGCCGTCCGGGAGGAATTTGTGGTAGGGGTTATAGAGCGGATTTATGTCCACGGCAAGTCCCAGAGCGTGCTTGGAGGCCGCCCGAGTGTGCGAGATGATGCGGAAGTTAAACGATGAGGAGTTATTGTCGCGCATCGACATCTCGTCGTCGGCATTCCAACGGTCTATGAGCAACATCCGCTCGATTGGGTATCCTGCATCGTAGAGCTTGCGGAATATGTCCAGCACCTGCCCGGCAATCGAGCGGGCAAGCACCATCTCGCCGACTATGCTGTTGCCATTCTTGTCGGCGTGCAGGCAGCGGATATAGCGCAGAGAGTCGCGCGATGCGGTGCAGCCGGCCTTGAACGACTTGCCCCGCATCACATCGAATATGGAGTCGGAAATCGGGACGCACTCGAAGAATACATCCACTCCCACGGCCTGCAGATCTGCGGCCGACACGGTGTCGCCCGCACTCCACTGCACTTTTTGGGGCTTCTCCGGCTCGGGCTTCTCCGGCAATTTGGGAGAGCACGCCGCTGCGGATATTCCTGCCGCAATCAGAGCCATATATGAGAATATCTTATCGACCTTAATCTTCATTTCAACCGCCTCAATCCCAGCCGGAATTTTGGCGGCGCAAAATTGCAAATTTTTTATGAAATTTTGCGATATTCTCCGGGAGTCATGCCGGTACGGCGCTTTAATGACAATTCTCTATGCGCAGCATTCGGTGCGCCCGACAATCATTTTGGGCTTAAGAAAAAAATCCGCAACAAGCCAAATACCTGTTGCGGATAATCAGTTATATTCCAAATGATTTGAGGATCGGCGCCCCAGAGGGATGCTCTGCTAATAGTTTTCTGCGCAGATTTCGAAATAGCTCTGGGGATGGGCGCAGGCGGGGCAGACTTCGGGAGCCTTGGTGCCCACCACGATGTGTCCGCAGTTGCGGCATTCCCACACCTTGACGTCGCTCTTCTCAAATACCTCGGCCGACTCGATGTTGTGCAGCAGGGCGCGGTAGCGCTCTTCGTGGTGCTTCTCGATGGCCGCAACGAGGCGGAATTTGGCTGCAAGGGATTGGAACCCCTCATTTTCCGCAGTCTGAGCAAATTCCTTATACATATCGGTCCATTCGTAGTTCTCGCCGTCGGCTGCGGCGCCCAGATTCTCTGCGGTGTCGCCCAGCAGCCCCAACTCCTTGAACCACATCTTGGCGTGTTCCTTTTCGTTGTCAGCTGTTTTCAGAAACAGGGATGCGATCTGCTCGTAGCCCTGCTTTTTTGCCACGGAGGCAAAGTAGGTGTACTTGTTACGTGCTTGAGATTCGCCGGCAAAAGCGGCCAGAAGGTTTTTCTCGGTCTGTGTGCCTTTGTACTTGTTGTCCATAATCGTCTTTGTTATAAAATCGGTTACGCGCAAATGTATTAAAAAGTTTATATATTTGTTTTGCCTTTTAAAACAACTTATATGAAAAAGTTTACAGCAAGATTCGCCCTGATTTTCTCTTGCGCCGCGCTTCTGGCCGGCTGCAATGTGGAGAAGAGCGACAAGTACCAGTCACTGCTCAGCAGCGTTGATTCCCTCAAAGGGGTCAACAAACAGCTCAACAAGGATTACAACGAAACGCTTGATATGCTCAACGAGATCGAGAGCAGCTTTACCGAGCTGCAGGAGGCAGAAAGCACCCTCATCGCCCTCTCGATAGAAAGCGGCGGCGACACCATAACCCGCCGCGACGTGATAATGAACAAAATCGACCACGTCAAAAGCAAGATTGCCGAGCAGCAGGAGCGCATAGACAACCTGCAGAGCCAGCTGGCCAAAAGCAACGCCAAAAACAAGACGCTCAACGCTATGGTGACCCGCCTGCAGGGCGAACTGGAGCAGAAGAGCGCCGTGATTGCCGACCTGCAGAAGACCGTGGAAGAGCAGACCCGCCAGATAGGCACCCTCAAAGGGAACATCTCCAATCTGGAGCAGAATGTGGCCAATCTGCAGCAGCAGAGCGATTCGCAGAAGAAGACCATCGCCACCCAGGATGCAAACATCAACACCGTGAACTACATCTGCGGCACCGAGTCGGAGCTCATCGAGTGGGGCCTGTTTGCCAAGAAGGGCATTTTTGACGCCGGACATCTGACCGACCTTCAGGGCACAGCAGCCGACTTCAAGTCGTTTGACCGCCGCAGGGTGAGCGCAGTGCCCACCAACGGCAAGAAGATCAAACTGCTGACCCCCCACCCCGACAGCAGCTACAGCATCAGCGAAGAGGAGGACGGCACCGAGACCATCAACATCATCGATGCCGACTCATTCTGGAGCATCTCCCGCTACCTCGTCGTGCGCGTAAAGAGATAGCGGCTGATTTAGCCCTGAAAGAGCAAATCCCGAACACTTGCCGGACTTTAGACGGCCGAGTGTCCGGGATTTCTCTTTTACGCTATGCGAGGCGGCTGGATTATCAGTCCGCAAACTCCGGGTGCGGCGCCCGGTGCCGCGGCATCAAGCCTCGCGGCGGCGATGATTAAGCCTCGCGGCGGTGGCGGCTCAATACCGTGCGGCGGCAGCGCGCAGCATCTCCCCCATCTCTGCGGCATACTCGCGGGGGGAGATCACCTGCACGGCATCTCCGTAGGAGAGCAACTTGCGGGTGAAATCGATGGTGGGGCGGATTATAAAGGCGAAGTCGCACCACTGCACTTTTTCGGCCGCGGCACTGCGGCGCACCTCGGTCTGCGAAGGGTGCAGCGGCAGCGAGCGGAAGTAGTTCACATACTGCTCCGAGTAGACCCGCACGGTGATGTTCAGAAGGGGAACCCGGTCGTCGGTCATCACTCCGTAGTAGTCGCGGAAATAGTCGGCGGCGCAGCGGGCGCCGTAGGTCTGCTCAAAATAGCGGGCCACCGCAGCCTTGTCGAACGTCTCGTCGGTCATGGTGCAGAGGCTGATGCGGTCCAGGCCGTAGAGGCGGTCGTGGGCATCCTCCGGTTTGTATGAGAGCAGATACCAGCGCTGTTCGCGCAGCTTCACGCAGTAGGGCCAGACCACGGAGACGCGGGCCTCGGCTCCCTGCGTAAAGCTTTTATGCTCT
Organism: bacterium; assembly: GCA_963637965.1. GTDB lineage: Bacteria > Bacteroidota > Bacteroidia > Bacteroidales > UBA932 > Equibacterium. The sequence continues at coordinate 1,751 of CAVHPI010000042.1, read as the reverse complement.
ATGCGCAGCGCACGGCCGCTCTGGATGGCCTGCAGTATCGTGCCCAGCGCCGCGCCGCCCGACGAGGGGATTTCCTCAAGCAGAATCTGCTCCGAGAGATCGCCTCCGCTGCGCAGCGCCTCGTTCAGGCTCAGGGAGTTGAGCAACAGGCGGCGCACCTGCGAGCGCTGCAGGGAGTCCTCCCCGGCAATGCGGTAGCGGAAGTGGGCGTCGATGCGCACCGCCTCGATTGTTATTTCAAAGAGGTTTTCGATTTCGCACTTGTAGTTGTAGAACGTCTTGCGGGGGATTTCGTCTTCGTGATCTTCGTTGTAGGGGCAGCTGCGCCAGAGGCGGTTGATGTCTTCGCGCGAGAGGCCGCGCTCTCCCGCCTGGGAGATGTTGTTCAGCAGCCAGATGTAGCGGGAGATGAGGGTGGAGGTGCTGGTTTTCATTTAGTTTAGAGTGGAGAGTTTAGTGTTTAGAGGAGTGGATGTGTTGCGAGCGGATGTGTTGCGAGCGGATGGGACTGCAGGTCAGGGGAAGGGGATTAGGGTTCCGGAGATTTGCGGCCTTTCGAAGGGCGAATGTAAGAAAAATTCGCAGGTGGGTCAAGATTTTACCCACCTTGTGGCGCAACTTTGCATCAACAAAAACGGAAACACCATGAAACTGCTTCTCTCAATCGTCGCCATCGTCGCCTCCATCATATTCGCCTCCCGCGACTAGGGCATTCGCAGCCGCCGCGCGTGCAGAATTACAGGCGCGCGCGTAGAACTTCGGCTGTCTAAATCGGCATCGGGGTCTGAGAAAGCCGTATTATCAGCAGGCTCGCCACAATCACCTGCGCAATCAGTATTGCAGGTATGCCTATGCTGAACTTCCTGTGCTGCGTCTTGTGGCGGAACACCTGCATCGCCAGCCACGCCCCGAGGCTGCCTCCAAGCAACGCCAGCGACATCAGAGTCTTCTCCGGAGTGCGCCATTTGCCGCATTTCGCCTTGTACTTGTCAATGCCGAATGCGCAGAACGCCGCCACATTCACCGCCACCAGATATATCAGCACCCAGATATTCATAACTTATTCCTTATTTTCCGAACACCGCGAAGATACAAAATCCTGCCGACTTGTCCCCTTCCTTGCGGCCGATTGCGAGCTCAGCGGAAACAGCGAGTCAATTTCATATTGCGAAAGACCCAGCACTCGGCGGATTTGGGCATTTGACGAGCGGAAGTCATAGTGCATCTTGCGCGAAAGTACCAATTTCTGTTCTTTGGACAGATCCGGCAACGATACCGCACCGAACACCTCGCGGAGCGTCTTGTTAATCTGCACGAAAGCCTCGGCATCGGAAAGGAACTGACTGTCGCCAATTTCAAGGGCAAGCTCCCGATATGCCTCAACATTTTTACTGACCATATAGTTGTAGTGATGCGCGTTGCGGAATAACGCCATCCCGAAACCGATGGAACAATAGGCGCGCGGATCAATATGACCGCATACGATTTCCCAATCAGCGGGAATTGCCGGCACCCGTCCAAGAAACATTTCTCTTTTTATTTGAAAGGCAACACTGCCAAAGCTATAGCCAGAATGGATGTCGGCTCCGAAATAATATGGTCCTGTTCCCCACATATAGCTGTATACTGTGTGATTACTGTCGGCAACAAAACCGTTGCAATGATATCGCAATTACATCAACATTATATCAGCATATTTCAGACTGCTCAAAACTGAAAGATTTTGGACTGAAAATCTGCTCAAAGTATAC
>CAVHPI010000041.1:0-10349 GCA_963637965.1 bacterium | reverse complement strand
CGGAAGTCCCGGTTGAATCTTCAGCCGGGACTTTTTTTGTCTCGACTACTAGAGTTTAGAGAAGTGGAGAGTGAAAAGTGGAATGACGCTGTAGCGCATCAAAATTGCGTGCGTCATCAGACGCTAGCGGAGGCGCCGAGGGGCAGGCCATCAGAATAGCGGCGCCGGAGCGGCGGGGTTTGGGGCAGCGCCCCAGTATCATATGGGCGTAGCGGATATTTTTTTTATCCGCCAAGCCCCTTGCAGGCGGAGCATTGATGCGCGGCGGAATCGACAGCCGCACGCGCAGAATCTATCGGTAGATTTGGAAGGCGAGGGTGGCGGTGTTGACGGAGCCGCGATGCTCAGGCCCGTCCTCTCCATTGAAGTGGAACTCAAAATCCAGCACTGTCGGATCATCGGCGCTCGGCAGAAGCCGGATATAAATATCATTCGTCGTGCCCGCCCCGTCAAAATTATCCACAATCTCCTTTGCACTGAGTATCGGCTTTAGCGGCGCATCCTTAACCGGCGCATCTGCCTGGAGAATCGTCAGATACCCCTCGACATCTATATACCCGTCCCGCTGCAGTTGCACATCGCTCTCGCGGTCGGTGCCCACAGCATAAAATGCGCTGCTGTCGCAATTCGCCACCCACTCGGGATTGTCAAACAGAAAATATTCGCTGTCGCCCCTTTGGGAGCCGTGCTTGTGCGCAACCAGAAACAACGCTACAATTATCAGCAGGGCTGTCGCCAGCAGATTCCAAGTGAGGCGGGTCTTCTTTTTCATAAGGAGTGCATTTAAATATCAACCCTTAATTTAATAAAATAATCAAACTTTCAACCCCCTTTTCAGTCAAAGGTCTGTTATGAAAAAGAAATTTATACAGCTTACACTTTTGTTTCTCTGCTGGGCCGCTTCGCCGGGCGCATCGGCACAGAGCCCCTGGAGCCTGCAGCAGTGCATAGACTATGCGCTGGAAAACAGCATCCAGCTGCAGATGAAGCAGCTCTCGCTGCAAAGCAGCCAGGTGGATGTGCTGCAGAGCCGCGCAGCCGTGTATCCCACCCTCAATTTTGGCAACAACAACAGCTTCTCCTTCCAGAACACCGCATCGTACAACGAGTACAACGAGGCGGGGAACAATGCCACAATGCAGAATACATTCAGCCTGAGCAGCAGTATGACCCTATTTGCGGGAGGCAAACTTCGCAACAGCATCCGTCAGGCTGAGGCCGCAGCAGAGTCTGCCGGCTATGATGTGGAGCAGCAGAAGTTTGACCTGCAGCTGAGCATCATCACCGCCTATCTGCAGATTCTCTACGACAAGGAGGCGCTCTCTCTCAAAGAGAGCACGGCGCAGCTTTCCAAGGCAGAGCTGGAGCGCGGTGAGGCGCTGTACGGCTCCGGCGCCATATCAAAAGTGGAACTCAAGCAGTTATCTGCCCAAAATGCCTCCGACAACTACTCGGTGGTGCTGGCCCGGACCTCTCTGGAGACCGACCGCCTGAGCCTCAAGCAACTGCTGGAACTCGGACCGGATGAGGAGTTTGACATAAGCTACGACAATGCCGATTATGTGCAGCTGGAGGCGCTGCCCACCCTGCAGCAGGCCTACGAAGCGGCGCTGGAGAGCCTGCCGATGATGCGCGGCAGCGAGTCGGACATCGCGGCGGCAGAATATGCCCTCTCTGCCGCCAAAGGCTCATACCTCCCTTCACTATCGCTTGGGGCGGCCGCCGGCACCAGCTATCAGAGCGGCACGGGCATCAGCTTTGTGGACCAGGTCAACAAGAAGCTCAGCGAGAGCGTCAGCCTCAATCTCAGCGTCCCCATCTTCAACGGCCGTCAGGTGCGGTCTTCTGTGGAGAAGGCAGAAATCAACCTCTCCAACGCCCGCCTGCAGAGCGAAAGCGTCCGCAAGCAGATACTCAGCACCGTGGAGTCGGCATACAACGATGCCGTGGCGGCCGAGGCGCAGATGTCTTCTGCCACCGTGCAGATGGAAGAGGCCACCGAGTCGTACAACCTGGCCAGCGAGCAGTTTGCCGCCGGCATCAAGAACACGGTGGAGCTGCTCTCCGCGCTCAACAACTACCGCAGCGCCTCTTCGTCTCTGCTGCAGGCCCGCTACAAGGCGCTGCTGAGCGAAAAAATCCTTAAACTTTATATGAATAACTGAAGTATATGAAAAAGATAACTACACTCACCTGCACTCTGCTGCTGCTTGCCGGCTGCAAAGGGGGCGAAACTGGGGTCTGGTATCAGACAACCCCCGCAAATTACTCCACCATCTCCAAGAGCATCACCGCCACGGGCACTGTGGAGCCTGTAAAGACCGTCACTGTCGGCACACAGGTCTCCGGCATCATAGACAAAATCTATGTGGACTACAACTCCGTGGTGAAGGAGGGCGACCTAATTGCGGAGATCGACCGCAGCGTGCTGCAGCAGGAGCTCTCCAGCGCCAAGGCGTCGCTCTCCAGCGCCGAGACCGAGATGAACTATCAGAAAACCCTCCTGGACCGCTATGCAGGGCTCTACGAGAAAGGCCTCATCAGCTCTCAGGATTATGAGACCTATAAATATAATTACGACCGGGCCAAGGCCAGCTACAGCCAGTCCTACTCCAACTACACCAAGGCGGAGAAGAATATGGGCTACTCCTGGATCTACTCTCCCGTGGACGGCGTGGTGCTGACCCGCGAGGTGGACGAGGGGCAGACGGTGGCCTCCGGCTTCAGCACCCCTACGCTCTTCACAATCGCCAACGACCTGACCGCCATGCGCGTGATTGTGGATGTAGACGAGGCAGACATCGGACAGGTGAGCGAGGGCCAGAGCGCCACCTTTGAGGTGGATGCCTATCCCGACGAGACTTTCAGCGGCACCGTGACCCAGGTTCGCCTGAACGCCACCGTCACCTCCAATGTGGTGACCTACGAGGTGGTTGTGGATGCTCCCAACCCCGACCTCAAGCTCAAGCCCGGCCTCACGGCAAATGTGACCATCTACACGGTCAACAAGGAGAATGTGCTGGTGGTGCCGGTGCGCGCGCTGCGCTTCACCGTGGATGACTATAGCGGCGAAGTGCCCGACGTGTGCGTCTGGACGCTGAATTCAGAAGGCAAGCCGGCTCCCGTGGCGGTGACCGCAGGCGACACCGACGGCGTCTACACCGAGATTACAAGCGGGCTCAAGAATGGCGACAATGTGATCACCGGCATCTCCCTGCAGCAGAAGCAGGAGCCCGGCAGCGGTGCCCAGAGCGGCGGCAGCAATCCGTTTATGCCCAAGCGTCCCGATCAGGGCAATAATGTCAGAACCAAATAGCGCCCGTTTATGGCAGAAATCATAAGAGTGGAGAATCTCCGGAAGGACTTCCCCGTGGGCGACGAGGTGGTGCACGCCCTGCGCGGCCTCAACTTTACCATCAATAGCGGCGAGTTCGTGACCATTATGGGCACCAGCGGCAGCGGCAAATCGACCCTGCTGAATATTCTGGGCTGCCTGGAGGTCCCCACTTCCGGCGAATATTATCTGGACGGGGTCAGCGTGCGCGAGATGGGAGCCAACGACCGCGCCACGCTGCGCAACCGCAAAATCGGCTTCATATTTCAGTCGTACAACCTGCTGCCCAAGACCACATCCATAGAGAATGTGGAGCTGCCGCTGCTCTACAACCGCCAATACAACGCGACGCAGCGTCGCCAGATGGCGGTGGAGGCGCTCAAGATGGTGGGGCTGGAGGCGCGTATGAACCACCGCTCAAATCAGCTCTCGGGCGGCCAGCAGCAGAGGGTGGCGATTGCCCGTGCGCTGGTCAACGACCCGGTGATGATTCTGGCCGACGAGGCCACCGGCAACCTGGACACCCGCACATCATATGAGATTCTCACGTTGTTCCAGGCGCTGCACGCAAAGGGCAAGACCATCGTGTTCGTGACCCACAATCCCGAGCTCTCCGATTATTCCAGCCGCACCATCACGCTGCGTGACGGCAAGATTGTGAGCGACACCGTAAACCACAAAATCGCATCGGCGGCCGAGACACTGGCTGCCCTGCCCAAAGAGGAGGATTAAGTTATGAATTATGCGAATCTGTTTGCAATAGCAATAAAGGCCCTGCTCAACAACAAGATGAGGGGCTTTCTCACGATGCTGGGCATAATAATCGGCGTGGCGTCGGTCATCACAATGCTGGCCATCGGCAACGGTTCCAAAAAGAGCATCCGCGACGAGATAGGCTCGATGGGCACCAACGTGATAATGGTGATGCCGGGCAACGGCAACTTCGGCGGCGTGCGGCAGGACAGATCCAGTATGCAGACCCTCAAGCTGCGCGACTATTATTCGCTGCGCGACGAGACCAGCTACATCGCTGAGATATCGCCCGTGGTCACCGCCAGCGGCCAGGCCATCAAAGGGGCAGAGAACACCCCCACCACAATGTACGGTATCACAGATGACTATATGGAAATCCGCGATTACACGGTGGAGGAGGGGGCCCTGTTCGACGAAAGCAACATCAAGTATGCCGACAAGGTGTGCGTGGTGGGCACTACGGTGGTAACCGAGCTGTTCGGGGAGGGTGCCGAAGTGCTTGGGCAGGTAATCCGCTTTAACTCCATCCCCTTCAAGATTGTGGGGGTGCTGGCCTCTAAGGGCTACAACACTATGGGCCAGGACCAGGACGATGTGATTTTCGCCCCCTACACCACAGTGCAGAAGAGGCTGCTGGCCATCAATTATCTGCACCAGATAACCTGCTCCGCGCTGAGCGAGGAATATACAGATGCGGCAATCAGCGAGATTTCCGAGATCCTGGCCATCAACCACGGCATCGAGATAGGCGAGGAGAACGACTTCAATGTGCGCAGCCAGCAGGAGATGATGGAGACGATGTCTTCCGTGATGAATATGCTCACCATTCTGCTGGCCTGCGTGGCGGGCATCTCGCTGCTGGTGGGCGGTATCGGCATTATGAATATAATGTATGTGTCGGTCACCGAGCGCACCCGCGAAATCGGCCTCAGAATGTCCATCGGCGCCAAAGGGCGTCACATACTGCTGCAGTTCCTCATCGAGTCCATAATAATCAGCGTGACGGGAGGTATAATCGGAGTGATTCTGGGGCTTGTCGCCTCCAAGGTGGTGAGTCTGTTCGGCTGGGCCACGGCGGTTTCGGTCTCCTCCATCGTGCTGTCGTTTGCGGTCTGCACCGTGACGGGCGTATTCTTCGGCTGGTATCCCGCCAAGAAGGCTGCCGGCCTCAACCCCATCGACGCCCTGCGCTACGAGTAGCCTACGGGCGGGGTTTGGTGCGGTCGGTGTCGGAAATGAGGCGGGAGTTCTGCTTGACTCTGGAGCCGAGGTTGCCGAAGGTGCAGCGGACAAACAACCCGACAGTCCTTGCCTGCAGGCTGCTTACCGAGTAGAAGTCCACCCCGGCGGCGCTGTATTCTGTGATGCGGTCGGTGCGGCTGTACCAGGGATTGTCTACATAACCGCCAATAAGCAGTGTTTGCCCTATCTTCTGGGTCAGGCTGAGGCGTCCGTCCACCAGATAATGCAGGCGCAGTGTCTGTGCCGACGAGGCGTCCTGCATCTCCGCCGGGGTCATAAGGGTCGCCAGCAGGGAGAGCTGCCCACCTTTCCACAGCCCGATGTTGGAATAGAGATTGGCGGCGTGGCTTATGAAAGATACGGATTCCCCGTCCCGTGTATAGCGGCTCGTTCCGATGCGGTAATAGGCGTTTATCATCACGTTTCTGCCCGGGCGCCACATAAAGCCGGGGGAAAGTGCAAAATAACTCTGCCCGATGCCGTTCTCGTAACTGTAGCAGAGTCTGCCGTCGTCCAGAAGACTGGTCGTGGCCAGAATTCCCTCTCTGCTGCCGCGGTAGGTAAAGGTCAAACTTGCAGACAATTTTGAGCCGCGCATATAGGTGTATTTTGCCAGAACCTGATTGATTTTCTCGTTGCCCAGCAGCGGGTTGCCCCGGGTCACCGCGCCATATACTGACTCGTCGCTATACGGGTTGCGCAGTGCAATGTCGGGGCGGTAAACATCCCTAGAGGCGCTCACCAGCAGCGAGTGTCCGATGCGGGGGAACCAGGTGGCGCGCAGCTGGTAGCGCAGCAGTCCGTAGCTCTCCTTAACCGGCGCCTCCCCGTTATAAAAGTCAGCCCTGTCGAGGGTGTAGTCATAGGCCGCCAGAGCAGTGAGCATCAGTTTGCCCGCCCTTTTTGTGGCGTTGAGCTCGTTGCGGAGCACATCCTGCCGATGGTCCAGAATGCCGCTTCCCCCGCTTGTGCTGCCGTAGTTGCGGTTAAACCAGGCAGAAGAGAGATTCCAGCTGAAGGTTGGACTTGACGTGTGAAGATAGTCTGCAGAAACCGTCTGCTGCCGGTTTGTGTATCTGTTGTCGGATGCGGTCCGCCCGTAAGTGTTGGAGGTGAGGCTTGCATCAATTGAATATTGCAGCGAGAGCAGCTTTTCCAGCCCGGTGTCAAAATAGTGTTGGTAGGAGATGCTGCCGGCCCCTTTGCGCCCGATGCCGGAGTTGATGTTTTTGCTGAAGAGGGCTGTTCCGCCGTAATTGCTCAGGCTGGAGACTTCGCTCTCGGAAGATGAGAATCCGAATGAGCCGCCGACAAACAGCAAGTCCTTCTCGGAGATATCGTAGCTTAAGTCCAGCGCAACATTGTGGGCTGAGGAGGATTTGGCATCGACTGTGTCCGATGCCATATACAGCGGCTCACTCTGGCCTGAGGTGCGGCTTTCGGTGGTGTGCCATTCGGGAAGGCGGTCCGTGAAGTCGCCCTTGTATGAAACGTTGCTTGTAAGACGCCCGGTGCTGCCGGTAAACGAAACTGCGGGACTGATGCTGCGGTCGGTGCGCAGATATGCCTCGGCCGATGCGGCGTAAAAGTCCGCAAAACTGCCGCCGGCTATGATGTCTATCACTGCGCTGTAGCCGTACCAGATGCCCTGCGGTGCTGTGTCTATTTTTATGGATTTTAGATGCCGGCCGCGCAGCAATTCCGATATGTAACTGTAGTTGCCGGCATTTATCACCAGGCTTTTCTTGCCGTTAAGAAGTATGCAGATATTGCTGCTGCCGTCCACGCTGAGGCTCTTTGTGACGTTGTCGTATGTCACAAGCGGCATATTGGTCATCAGGGAACCGAGGCTCTTTACGGCGGCGAGGGAGTCTTGGGAGACATCGTATGTTATGAGATTGCCGCTTATGCTTATTCCGCTTGCCCGTGCCGTAACCACCGACTGCTCCAGCACTTCCTGCGCATACGCCCCCAGCGGCAACAATGCCGCCAGCACGGCTAAAAATCGTAGTTTATTCTTCACTGTCGTCATTGCTGCTTTCAGTTACCGTTCCACAATACTGGCAAGTATGTACATAGCCATCCTGCAGCACTTCGATGTCTTCGGAAGAATACGCATGTCTGCATACAGGGCACTGCTCGATTCTCTCTCTGGCAATGTGAATGGTCGCAAATGCAGTAAGTGTCGCAAATGATAAAGCAACAAGTGTAATCAAAAATTTTTTCATAAGGTGTTGTTTTAATTTGTTCGTACAAGACAAATATATGAAAAAAGCAAGATGGTGCCAACTATAAACACAAACGTAGGAGCCCTTTTCGAAGGGTTTACGCGGATACTACGAGCCTCCATCAGAATGCCATTCCAAGGAAGACGAGCGTTACGAAACCAAGAATCAGCGAGTAGGTCGCAATCTTCTGGTATCCGTGAGCGTGAGTCTCAGGTATCATCTCATCGCTGACCACATACAGCATTGCACCACCGGCCATAGACAGCATGACTGGGAGCAGGATTGATGAGATGGCTCCAATCCCGTAGCCAAGCCACACTCCGACTATCTCAAGCAAGGCAATGGCAAGAGATATGATGAAGGTCCTGATTTTGCTCACCCCCGCAATGAGAAGGGGCGCAATCACCACCATTCCTTCCGGTATGTTCTGAAGCGCTATACCAAGTGAGACCGCCCAAGCATCCGATGATTCAGCAGCATTGAAGCCGACTCCTGCCGCAATGCCTTCCGGGAGCTTGTGCAGGGCGATTGCCATCACAAACAGCAGAACGTGATTCAGAGAGGCGTTGTTCCGATGTTCCTCTGCATCCTTTCCGGTAATCTTATGAAGGTGCGGTGTGACAAGATCAAGGACATTTAGGAAGGCTACTCCGATGGCCACCCCTAAAAGAATAAGCCACCATCCCTTTATGCCGACAGACTGTGCGGCTGGAACTATGAGGCCGATGGTAGAAGCCGCCAGCATGATACCGGCACAATATCCAAGGACGGCATCATTCCACTTGTGCGGAAGTGCCTTGATGATGAACCCCAACAGGGAACCTATGATTGTCGCGAGAGCGAGCCCCGCTGCGCTGACCCAAACCTGGCTCATTGTTTTTCCGATATAACTTTCTATCTGAGGCGCCAGATTCTGTCATTGAAATCGTGGCTAAAAAACTTGAACTCCATTAAAACAAAAGCGTTATCCCGGCAATCAGACAGGTGATGAAGGTGCTCATCACAAGGAGCGGCAGCATTGAATCAAGATCCTTCGATTCCCGGTGCCATACCCCGCACAGGTGAACGGCATACAGCGGCAGAGTAATGACAAATAAGAACCTGTACCAGGATTCTCCGCTCAAATACAAATACATACCCAGAAGAATCCATCCCGTGAGGATGAGCAGGCTCTGGTAAATTCTGGCACCATGGGCGCCAAGTCTCAGAGCCACCGTGACACGTGTTCTGGCATCGGTTGCCATGTCCCTTATATTATTGACATTCAGAACACCCGTGCTGAAGCATCCAACAGCCGAAGCCGGAAGTAACAATGCCGTTGGAAATGCGAACGGATGGGCACAGATCATATACGAGCCGATGGTGCTGACAAGACCGAAAAACAGAAATACGAACAAGCCGCCGAACCCTCTGTAACCATATGGATTTCTGCCCAGGGTGTATCGCAGGGCAGAAGCTATCGCACAGGCTCCAAGAAGGATGAAGCACAAAGGCTCTCCCGCCCACAAAGTTCCGAAACTGAGCCAGACCATGACGAGTCCCGAAAAGGCACAGCAAACGGCAGCTACGGCGACGAGACATTTGAGTTCCTTGATGCTCATCTCGCCATCCATGACAGGATAATGTTTCCCGTTCCTATCCACGGCCATATCGGTACCGCTGAGACTGTCTCCAAGTTCATTGGAAAGATTGGAAAGTATCTGCAGCAGGCAGGCTGTAAGGAGAAGAAAACATACAGTCGCAATACAGACCGTCATTCGTGATGCCGCCGCGCATATGCCAAGACTCACTCCTGACAAACAGAGCGGAAGCGTGCGAAGACGCATCGATCTTATACAAGTTTTTACCGTCATAACAACTTCTCTCCTGTATACATCCGGCAAATACCGAAGGATAATGCCTTGTGCCGTACATTCATATATCCGCAATTTAACATAGTCTGCATCCACTCGTCCCTGCCGGGAAATTTGAGAACCGAGGCGGGAAGATACCTGTATGCGCCCTTATCGCCGGATATGACACCTCCGATGAAAGGCAGAACGTGAAGAAAATAGCTTTTGTAGAGAGATTTTATCACAGGAATCGAGGGAACGGACAACTCGAGGATCACAAGCCTGCCCGAAGGCCGCAGCACCCTCAGTATCTCCTCAAGGGCCTTTTCCCTGTGCTCGAAATTTCGTATGCCGAATCCTATCGTGACTCTGTCAAAGGAATTGTCGTCAAACACCATCTTCTCACAGTTTCCTTTCCGGATTGCTATCCTGTCGGCAAGACCGCTCCGCTCTACTTTGTCTCTCATCACCGACAGCATTCCTTCGGAAAGATCCAGTCCAGTGATGACAGTCTCGGGATTTGAATGGGTGGCCATTTCGATGCTGAAGTCGCCGGTCCCGCATGCAATGTCAAGAATCTCCTGCCGGGCATCCCTGACTATGATTTCTTTCAAGGCTTTCTTCCGCCAAGACCTGTCCGTTCCAAGCGACAGAATATGATTCAACTTGTCGTAATCCGCAGCTATGGAATTGAACATCTGTTCAATCTTTTCCGTGTTTGGTCCGTTCATCTTATAGCTGTTTTGCGGGATGATGTGATTATAGTCTCGAAAGTAAAGCGCAGAGTGCAGCAAGATCAATGCCGTCCCGGCAACCTGCTGCGACGGCCGTGTCCGATGTCTGCTGGGAAAAACACGTGCGTGTGACCCCTCTCACCGATGAAAAGTTGCCCCTTTGGAATGTGATCCGGTTGGGATTCGAACCCAAGACCCACAGCTTAGAAGGCTGTTGCTCTATCCA
>CAVHPI010000040.1:0-10481 GCA_963637965.1 bacterium | reverse complement strand
CGGAAGTCCCGGTTGAATCTTCAGCCGGGACTTTTTTTGTCTCGACTACTAGAGTGGAGAGTGGGAAGTAGCGCTGATGCGCGGCGGAATCGCAGTTGACAGGCGGCGGGCTTTATGTCTTGCCTGTTGTATTGTGGTCTCGCAGTCTTGTCGTCTTAAAAATTATGTATTTCCAAAAACATTGCTATCTTTGCAGTCCCGAATCGGGAAGTGGCGCAGTTGGCTAGCGCGCTGCGTTCGGGACGCAGAGGTCGGGTGTTCGAGTCACCTCTTCCCGACAAAAAAGGCAGCTTTTCAGCCGCCTTTTTTTATTTCCGCAATCTCTACATTATTCGTAGAGCCACCCCGCGATAATCCCCTTGATCTCGTTTTGCTTTCCCTCGTCAAAAGTGCCGATGCGGGCGCGATGGCTGCCGCCGGGCTGGATAAAGATATGGTTGGAGTCGCTGTGGCGGTCTGCTGCGCGCGCTGCGCTCCACGGGTCATACTCGCCGTAGATGAACACTATGTCGCACTTGTTGTGCCTCAGGAATCGCTCCATCTTGCGTGAAAGCTTCTTGTCGAACTTGATGTCCTGCGCATCCTCCGGCAGGAATATTCGGTGCAGATACCCTTCTGCGCTCTCTATTGTAAGCAGGTCCTTGAATGGCTCCACGTCATAACCGTAATAGCCAAGTTCCTTTGCCGCCATCACAAAGAACGGCAGGTGCGGATTCTCTGTCTGCCAGTAGTCGGGGCCGCTCACGGCGCACATATAATCCAGATATTCGCCATCCGAAGCATTTTTGGCGGGAATTGTGGCAACGGGCGTGCCCCACTGCCAGAATGCGAATGAGAACTCCAGCGCACAGAAGTCATAAACTTCGCTGATGGGGATGCGGAAGGTGTAACCGTTTGCCTTGCAGAGAGAATCGAGCTTGGGCTGCAGAGTCTCCCTGCGGCGCAGGAATTCCTCCTGGAAGCCGCGCACAGCATCGCGATCTGCCTCGCAGGAACCGTTTTGGGCAATGAAAGGCTCGTGGCGGCCGTCCTCCACCGCACGGCAGAAGGGACCCACATATGCCACCGTGATGTCCACATCCTCGGGATAGAAGGCGCGGAAGATGGTGCAATTCTGCCCGCCCTTGCTGATGCCGGTGGAAATCCACTTGGCGGGGTATACGCTCTTGAGCTCCGTGATGATGCGGTGCAGGTCGCGCGCCTCGTTTTGCGCTGTGAGATACTTCCAGTCAATCACTTCGGGGGCGGAGGGGGCGAAGAAGCGGTGCTCCACCACCACATTGTTCAGATTGAAGATGCGGGAGATCTCCTCGCGATAGCGGGCGCGGGAGGCGTAGTCGGCATTGTAGCCCTCCGCCACGAACACCGTGGAGGAGTCGCGGCAGACGTTGCCCACAAACACACGCTGCAGGAATGTCCCCTTGCCCGGGTCCTTATAACTGACGGGCTGCTCGAACCACAACAGATACTTCTCGCCGAATTCACCCTTGTCAAGCACCTCTACCTTGCGGACAGAGGGCAACTTCTCAAACTCCTCGCGGAGCGACTGCGCCCCAAGACTGGTGGCACAAAATATGCTGACAATCGCCAGCACTACGGTCAAACTAAACTTTTTCATAAGGCGAAATTAACCATTTTTATCTTATCTTTGCAGGATAAGTCAAATCTTCTTGATTTAAAGGGTGAAAAGAGCTCTTCTGATATTATCTTCCTTGCTGATGCTCTTCTGCAGTGCAGAGGGCCGCAGACCCCGTTTCTCGAGGGCCGACTATTTTGGAATTCCGATTATATCTGATACCGTAGTGTATAAGGTGGACTCTGTGGGGGCGCTGATGATGGGGCCCGACAGCCTGCCGGTGATGGACACCGCCGCCACGCAGAGCCTGCGCTGGCAGCTTGACACGCTGACCCGCTATTTCTGGAGCCTTGACACCGCCACACTGCCGCTGCTGGACACGCTGATGCGCGAATACAACGACTCCATCGTGGCCAATCTGCCCGGCAGGCGGGAGTTCAGGCAGTGGACCCGCGAGCGCAACAAGGCTTTCCGCGACAGCGTGCGCGAAAACACCCCGCGCATCCTCTCCACGTTCGTGCTGCCCGACTCTCTCTGCTACGAGCGCGGTCTCAAGTGGACTTTTGACCAGAGCACCAACAAGATAGAGCTGGAGCCGATAGACACCTCCTATAATTATCAGTATTTTGATTTGCCCTTCTACAAGAAGGATGCGGATGCGATATATCTGGGCACCCCCGGCTCGGCCACAATCTACACCAACTACTTCAACCGTGTCGATTTTGACGTGGCCCCCTTCTTTACCAACTATCTGCCGTATTCCTATACCCCGGAGACGATGCCGATGTACAACGTGAAGTCGCCCTACACCGTGCTCTCTTACTGGGGCAATCCATTTTCCAACACCTCGCGCGAAGAGCAGGACCTCAATCTGCTCTGCGCGCAGAACATAACTCCCGAGCTGAACCTGACATTCGCCTACCAGCGCTACGGCAGCAACGGCATGCTGATAAACGAGCGCACCGACAACCGCACATTCTCCATCGGCTCCAACTATCTTGGCAAGCGCTACGAGATGCACTTCGGCTATATGGGGCAGACGGTGAACCGCGCGGAGAACGGCGGTGTGAAGGATGTCTCGTGGGTCACCGACACCATAGTGGACGCCAAGTCCATTGAGGTGAACCTCTCCGATGCCGACAGCAAGCTCAAGCGGCGCACCCTGTTCCTGACCCAGTCGCTGGCGGTGCCGATGAACTTCTTGCGCAAGGACAAGGATTCGCTTGCGGTGGGGCAGGGGACCGTGATGTACATCGGCCACAGCTTTGAGCTGTCAAAGTACTCTAAGCTCTACACCGATAATATTACTTCATCTTCTGAGAAGGAGTTCTACAACAACGAATTCAACATCTACTCCTCCAGCAGCCACGATTCTCTCTCTGTGCGCAGGCTGGAGAACAAGCTGTTCTTGTCGCTGCAGCCCTTTGCGCCCGATGCGATAGTCTCCACAATCCACGCGGGGGTGGGGGCGCAGTCGCTAAAGCTCTACAGCTTTCAGCCCGCGCAGTTCGTGACCGGAACAAAGAACCGGAACCAGTTCAATACATATGTGTATGGCGGTGTGGACGGCATGCTTAAGAAATACTTCGCGTGGGATGCGCAGGCCAAGCTGAACCTTACCGGCTATTATGCGGGCGATCTGAGCCTGCAGGGAAACGCCAGATTCTCTTTTTACCCCATACGGGACGGCATCCATCTCACGGCGCACATCGAGTCGGCCACCAAGACTCCGCACCCCTTCCTGAAGAGCGTCTATTTCAACCACCACAAGTGGGACAAGGACCTGGTGCGCTACAGTGAGTCGCGCATCACCGCGCTGCTCACCGTCCCGAGGCTGAATTTCTCTGCCTTTGCAGGGTATGCGCTGCTCACCGACATGCCGTATTACGGCGCTGACAGCCAGATATATCAGACAGAATCGCCCGTGTCGGTGCTGTCGGCCTATGTCACCGAAAACATAAAGCTGGGGCCGGTGCATCTGGACAACCGGGTGCTCTATCAGGCCTCTTCTGACCAAAGCGCCCTGCCGCTGCCCACATTGACCTTGAACCTGCGCTATTATGTGCAGTTCCCTGTGGTCAAGAATGTGCTGGACATGCAGGTCGGGGCCAATGGCATAATGTACACCAAATATTACCTGCAGGCATACTCGCCCGATCTCGGTGTGTTCTACAATCAGAACGGACAGCAGTGGGGCGGCACCCCTTATGTGGACGCTTTTGTAAACATCCAGTGGAAGCGCGCCTGCGTGTATGTGAAGTATTGCAATGCGCTGCAGAGCGTGACTCGCGGCGATTATTTCTCTGCGATGGACTATATCCGCCCCACCGCCGCACTCAAATTCGGAATTTACTGGCCGTTCTATGTGGAATAGCAAGGGAGCCAATATCGCGGCGAAAGTTGTTTTCACCGCCGTTTTGGTTGCCTTTGCCCTGATGCAGCCCGGGGCTGTGGTGAAAGACACCAGGGGGGAATTCCTCTTCTGCCGTGATACGCTGCGCTGCGCCATAGCCCTCAACAGCAAGCTGGGGGGCAGCGAAGGGCGCGGCTTCGGCTTCAGTTATGATATGCTCAATTATTTCGGAGATTATGCCGCGTCGGACATCGATATTGTACCCGGCTCGTGCGACTCTACCTATGTCGACAGCCTCGCTCAGGGGAAGATAGACATTCTGGTGGCGGCCCATCCCGAGAAGATGATTCCCGCCGCCGCGCGCGAGAACTTTTACATCTCGCGCAACATCCGCAACAACATAGGCTGGATAATCAGCAGCCGCGACAAGAATCTGCTGCCGATGGTCAATCTCTGGATAGACGATTTTGTGGGCAGCCGTCTCTACAAGCGCAGCGTGGCGCGGCACTACCGCAGCTATCGCGGCGCGGGAAGCGGGGCGGTGTCGCCGTTTGACGAAATCATCAAGAAGAATGCGGCGCACACCGGCATCGACTGGCTGCTGCTGGCATCGCTCATATATCAGGAGAGCCAGTATTATGTGGGGGCGGAGTATAAGGAGGCCAAGGGGCTCATGCAGGTCAACGATGTGACTGCTGCCCGCTACGGCGTCAGCGACCTTTTCAGCCCCGAGGGGAACATAAAGGCGGGCAGTCTGCACTTGAAATATCTTATGAACAAGTATGCTCAGGAGGGGCTGGATTCGCTCAATGTGATTAAATTTGCGCTGGCCAGCTACAATGCCGGCGACGGGCGCATAGATCAGTGCAGAAACCACGCCCTGAGCGAAGGCAAGGACCCCAACGACTGGGAGCAGGTGGTGACCACCTTTGATACAAACAACAAATTCATAGGCGCAACCACGACGGCGTATGTCAGGGATATCCTGGAGCGCTGGGAGGATATGCGCGAATCTGTTTCTGGAAAGTGATGAATGTATACCGGTACATAGCCCGCAGGATACGCCGGGGCAGCGGCGCCGAGTCGGCGGAGAATCGGATGGACTCCGTGAGCAGCACAATCGGGCTCGTGTCGGTGTCGCTCAGCATATTTGTGATAGTGATTGCGGTGTGCGTGCTGCTGGGCTTCAAAAGGGAGATCCGGACCAAAGCTGCGGCCTTTATGGGGAGCGTGGCGCTGGTATCACCGGGGCAGTCGCCCCTAAACGAGCAGTACCCCTTCAGCTGCGACATCTCCTTCTGGGACAAGATGGCCGCCGTGCCGGGGGTGGAAAGCCTCTCCAAAGTGGCCTACTGCAGCGGCCTGCTCAAGACCAGCGACAATATTTTCGGATCCCATTTCAAGGGGGTGGACTCCCTTTACAACTTCTCCTTCTTCAGCGAAAATCTCTCGCAGGGGGAGATTCCCCGCTTTGATGGGCGCATCAGCGGCGAAGTGCTGATGGCGCAGCGGCAGGCGGAACTGATGGGGGTCGGCGTCGGCGACGAAATCACCGCCTATTTTGTGGGGGACGAAGTCAAAGTGCGCCGCTTCAAGGTGTGCGGCCTCTTTGACGCGCAGCTGGAGAATCTGGACAATGCAATGATAATCTGCGATATCCGGCAGGTGCAGCGCATCGCCGGCTGGGACAGGGACGAGATATCCACCGTGGAAATTGCCACATGGCGCGGCGCGGACCCCGACAGGGTGGCTGAAGATATCGGCAACATCATTTACGAGGAGTCTCTGGACGAGGACCCGCCCCTTTTCTCCACCAGCGTGCGGGAGCTCTTCCCCAATCTGTTTGACTGGCTCAATCTGCTGGATTTCAACACCCTGGCGATCCTGATGCTGATGATTGCGGTGGCGGGGTTCAATATGATTTCTTCTCTGCTGATAATACTGCTGCGCAACATATCTTCCATAGGGCTGCTCAAGGCGTTGGGAATGACCACGCGCGGGGTGAGCCGTGTGTTTGGCCACGTAGCGCTGGACATAGTGGGGCGAGGGCTGGTGATCGGCACCGCATTGGGCGTGGCCGTGTGTGCGGTGCAGAAACACTTCAGGATACTTACGCTCGATCCGGAGAACTATTTTGTGAAATATGTCCCCATCGAGTTCAATTTCGTATACATTCTGCTCGCTGACATTGCCGCTCTGGCGGCGATTATGCTGATACTCTCGCTCACGAGCCGCTTTGTGGCAAAGGTGAGCCCCGACAAGACGATGCGGGCGGCTTAAATTTATTTCGCGTGGAAATACTTAAGAATTTGTTCAAGGAAAGCTTCGGTTGCGAGGCGGTCACCTGCGAAAGGCTGACCCCGGCGGGAAGCGACCGCTCGTATTACAGGCTCGCGGCTGCCGATGGCCGCACCGCCGTGGGGGTGGTGGGCACTTCGCTGGCAGAGAACCGCGCCTTCTGCGCCATCTCGGCACATTTCCGTGCCAAGGGACTGAATGTGCCGCAGGTGCTCTGCTCGTCGGCCGACGGCATGGCATATCTGCAGGTTGACCTGGGCGACGAGAGCCTCTACGGCGCCCTCTGTGAGGGGCGGCGCACCGGTGTCTACAACGAAAGGAGCCGGCAGCTTCTGCTGCAGACCATCTCCTGCCTGCCCGCTCTGCAGTTTCTGGGGGCGGAGGGATTCGACTTCTCCGTGTGCTATCCGCAGAGCGGTTTTGACGCTCGGGGCGTGATGTTCGATCTGAATTACTTCAAATACGATTATCTCAAGTTGACCTCGGTACAGTTCAGCGAAACTGCGCTGCAAGACGATTTTGAGCGTCTGGCCGGCGACCTGCTCTCGGCCGCGTGCCCTGCGGGCTTCATGTATCGCGACTTTCAGGCGCGCAACGTCATGCTCTGCGGCGGAGAGCCCTGGTTTATAGATTTCCAGGGGGGGCGCCGGGGCCCTGTTTGCTACGACGTGGCCTCGTTTGTGTTTCAGGCGGCGGCCCGCTATCCTGCCGACCTTAAGCGGAAGTTGGTGGAGGCTTACATTTCCGCGGCAAAGCCCTATGCCGACCTTGATACGGAGGATTTCCGTGCCAGCCTGCGGCTGTTTGTGCTTTTGCGCACGCTGCAGGTGCTGGGCGCCTATGGATTCCGCGGCTACATAGAGAAGAAGGGGCACTTCATCGCCAGTGTCCCCTATGCGCTTGAGAATGCCGCGCAGCTGTTGAAGGATGGGGTATGCGCCCCTTATTCCGAACTCGGGAGGGTGCTGGCCTCGCTGGTGGCTTCGCAGAAAAAGATGGAAGATCCTGGCGACGGCCGCCTCACGGTGGAGGTCACCAGCTTTTCATATCGCATAGGGCTGCCGCAGGACGAGAGCGGCAACGGAGGCGGATATGTCTATGACTGCCGCGCCCTTGAGAACCCCGGCCGCTACGAGGCCTACAAAAAGTCTAACGGCCTGGACCGGAATGTCATCGACTTTCTGGAAGAGGAGGGGGGGATTCTGGTCTATCTGGAGCGGGTCAAAGGACAGGTCTATCCCCACATAGAGAAGTTTATAGGGCGGGGGTTCACCCATCTGATGGTCTCCTTCGGATGCACCGGCGGACAGCACCGCTCGGTGTATCTGGCGCAGCACTTTGCAGAGGCGGTTGCCGCCGACTTTGATGTCCACGTGGTTGTGCGCCACACCGCGATCAACGTTTGCAGGAGGCTTAAATGAAAGCGCTGATCCTTGCCGCCGGGCTGGGCAGCCGCCTTCGTCCGCTCACAGACAGCCGTCCCAAGGCGCTGGTGGAGGTGGGGGGCGTCACTCTTCTGGAGCGGACGCTGCGTACCCTCTCCGATGCCGGGTGCAGCGGCTTTGTGGTGAATGTGCACCATTTCGGCTACCAAATAATAGATTTTCTGGAGTGCAACCGCAACTTTGGGCTGGATATCGCCATCTCTGACGAGCGGGACCTGCTGCGCGACACCGGGGGCGCCATCCGCCACGCGGCCCCTTTGCTGCAAGGCGAAGAAAAATTCCTCATCCACAACGTGGACATAATTTCCAACCTCGACTACCGGGCGTTCATGGCCCGCTGCGGCGCTTCTGCCGCCGAGGCGTCGCTGCTGGTGAGCCGGCGGCAGACCAGCCGGTATCTGCTCTTCAGTGACGACGATGCCCTGGCGGGCTGGACGAATGTAGCCACGGGAGAGATCAGGAGCCCTTATTCGGAGTTTGATGCCGGGCAATTCCGCCGTCTGGCTTTCTCCGGCATCCACGTGTTCTCTTCTTCGCTGCTGGAGAAGATGGCTCCGCTGCCAGAAAAGTTCTCCGTGATAGACTTTTACCTGCAGATGTGCTCCGAACACCGCATAGAGGCGGTCGAGGAGCCGCAGCTGCAGCTCTCCGACCTGGGGACGCCTGCCGCAGTGGCAGAGTTTGAAAAGCGGTGAAAGTTGGCGCGATTCTTGCGTGTAAATGGCGCGCGCATAAGAAATTTTACTATTTTCGCGCCTGAATCCGGCAATGGATTATAAATGGGTTATTGATTAAATTCTTCATAAAACTATGGCAAAAATCGATTTGACAAAGTACGGAATCTCCAATGCGGGGAAAATCGTGTACAACCCCTCTTACGAGGAGCTTTACAAGGCAGAAACTGACCCTTCTCTGACTGGCTACGAGACCGGTAAGGAAACCGAGCTCGGCGCAGTCAACGTTATGACCGGCATCTACACCGGCCGTTCCCCTAAAGACAAATACATCGTGGACGATGCAAGCTCCCACGACAAGGTTTGGTGGACCAGCGAGGAGTACAAAAACGACAACCATCCGATGAGCGAGGATGTCTGGAGCAAGGTAAAGGATATCGCAGTGAAGGAGCTTTCCGGCAAGGATCTCTATGTCGTTGACGCATTCTGCGGCGCAAACGAGGATACCCGCATGGCTGTCCGCTTCATTATGGAGGTGGCTTGGCAGGCACACTTTGTTACCAATATGTTCATCCGTCCCACCGAGGAGGAGCTCAAGAACTTCGAGCCCAACTTCGTTATCTACAACGCATCCAAGGCCAAGGTTGAGAACTACAAGGAGCTCGGTCTCAACAGCGAGACCTGCGTTGCGTTCAACACCACCAGCCACGAGCAGGTTATCCTGAATACCTGGTATGGCGGTGAGATGAAGAAGGGCATGTTCTCGATGCAGAACTACTACCTCCCCCTGCAGGGCATCGCATCCATGCACTGCTCTGCCAACACCGATATGCAGGGCAAGAACACCGCAATCTTCTTCGGCCTCTCCGGCACCGGCAAGACCACTCTTTCCACCGACCCCAAGCGTCTGCTTATCGGTGATGACGAGCACGGCTGGGACGACAACGGTGTGTTCAACCTCGAGGGCGGCTGCTATGCCAAGGTCATCAACCTCGACAAGGAGAGCGAGCCTGATATCTACAACGCAATCCGCCGCGACGCGCTGCTGGAGAATGTCACTGTTGACAATGCCGGCAAGATCGATTTTGCAGACAAGAGCGTTACAGAAAATACCCGCGTAAGCTACCCCATCGATCATATCGAGAAGGTTGTGAAAAATATCTACGGCAAGAGCTCCGGCCCCGCTGCAGAGAATGTTATTTTCCTCTCCGCCGATGCATTCGGCGTGCTGCCTCCGGTTTCAATCCTGGACGCTGAGCAGACCAAGTATTACTTCCTCTCCGGCTTCACCGCCAAACTGGCAGGTACCGAGCGCGGCATCACCGAGCCCACTCCGACTTTCTCGGCTTGCTTTGGCCAGGCTTTCCTGGAGCTGCACCCCACCAAGTATGCAGAGGAGCTGGTAAAGAAGATGCAGAAGAGCGGCGCCAAGGCTTATCTGGTGAACACCGGTTGGAACGGTACCGGCAAGCGTATCTCCATCCGCGATACCCGCGGCATTATCGATGCAATTCTGGGCGGCGCAATTCTCAAGGCTCCCACCAAGAAGATCCCTTACTTCAACTTTGAGGTACCTACCGCTCTGGAGGGTGTTGACACCAACATTCTTGATCCTCGCGACACTTATGCAAATGCCGCTGACTGGGAGGTTAAGGCTAAGGATCTGGCCGGCCGTTTTATCAAGAACTTCAAGAAGTACGAAGGCAATGAGGCCGGCAAGAAGCTGGCCGCTGCTGGCCCTCAGCTTGACTAATTATCGTTTTTGACGATAGTTTTCTATAACTCGTAACGACCGGGCGGCTGTCTATTCAGCCGTCCGGTTTTATTATATTGGGGCGCTGCCCCAAATCCCGCCGCTCCGCGCTTGGCATCCGCGATTTTGATGCGCTAAAACTTTATTCCATTGCGCATCAGAAATTGCGAAGGTATGAAGGGACGTAGCGGGTATTTTTTCTACCCGCCTTCGTCCCCTTCATACGAAGCATCTGATGCGCCGATATCTCTTGTTGTCCCACTTCTCACTCGCCACTCCTCTAAACACTACACACTACACTCTAAACTCTCAAAACCCCAGCAGCCCACCGCACATTTTTTATTGATGACCCCAACCCTAAATCCCTTCCCCCGGGAAGGGA
>CAVHPI010000039.1:0-11256 GCA_963637965.1 bacterium | reverse complement strand
CCCCTTTAGGCTGAGCGTGATGCGCGGCAGTATCTCCAGCCGTCCACCAAAAGGGGTTGTTTTGTGGATGTGCGGCCCGGGCGAGTCCCCGCGTCCCCGCCAGAGGGGGTATTCCGGGACAAACAGCCCCGGCAGCCCACCGCACGTTTTTTATCAATGACCCCAACCCTAAATCCCTTCCCCAGGGAAGGGACTTGCTGTCGGCGCCTTCCGCGCCTCTAAACTCTAAACTCTTGTAGTTCCGTAGACTTTATAAATGTTATATTTGTAGAAAAATACGGACCATGGCCGGGAACGACAATACGACAAAGGTGCTGGAGCTGGCATCGCAGGCGGGGCACATTCTGCTGGAAAACGGCGCGGAGATTTCGCGCGTGGAAGACACCATGGCGCGCATCGCATCCCACTACGGGGTCGATTCGGGCCACTTTTTCGTGATCAGCAACGGCATTTTCACCACCGACGCCGCAGTGCGCTATGCCAACGTGGAGTTTATCCCCATCCGGGGCATCCAGCTCTCCAAAGTGGTGGAAGTCAACCGCCTCAGCTACAAGATCGCCGCCGGCAAATACACCGTGGATGAGGCCCAGACGCAGCTGGACAAGATCAAGGCCGCCCCCCAGAAGCCCGACTGGGAGCAGATTCTGGGCTCGGCATTCGGCGCCGCCGGCTTCTGCGCCGTGTTTGGCGGAGCCTTTATCGACTGCGCCGCCGCATTCGTGGCTGGGGCGCTGCTCTATGTGTTCGCCCTGTTTGTGAGCGGCCGATTCATGTCAAAAATCGTGGGGGGCATCTGCAACGCCCTCGTGGCCACCGCCGTCTCCCTGCTCCTTTTTAGAATCGGCTTCGGAGCCAGTCTGGGCAATATAATCATCGGCGCCATAATGCCCCTGATTCCGGGAGTGCCGTTTGTCAACGGAGTCCGCGACCTGGCCAACAGCGACTACATAGCCGGCCTGACCCGCCTCACCGACGCGATGCTGGGATTCTTCTGCATAGCGATAGGGGTCGCCCTCTCATTCATGATAGACGGGGCGCTGTGCGGCGGAATGATAAAGCTCTCCGGGATGACGGTAGCCGCCGAAACGGCGCCGCTTCTGTGGCAGTTTCTGGCCGCCTTCATAGGCACATTCGCATTCGCGGTGCTGTTCGGCGCCCCCCGCAGACAATATTTCCTGGCAGGGGTTATCGGAGCCGCCGGCTGGCTGCTATATCTGGCGCTGACCCGCAGCGGCCTCACCGGCGCCGGCATCGGAGTGGTGCTGTCCACAATTCTGGTGTGCGTCTGCTCCCGCGCGGCGGCAGTCCCCTCAAAATGCCCCAGCACGGTGTTCGTGCTCTGCGGCATATTCCCGCTGGTGCCCGGGGCGGGCATCTTCTGGTGCACTTATTATCTGATTTCGCAGCAGTTGAGCCAGTCGCTGGTCACCGGATTTGCCGCCGCCAAGATGGCCATCGCCATTGTGCTGGGCATAATCCTGGCAATGGAGCTGCCGCAAAGACTTTTCTCCCGCAAGCGCCCTGCCTCTAAACTCTCGTAGTCTTCGGTTCCGCCGCGCATCAATGTTTGCGGATACACAATGGGTCGTAGCGGATATTTTTTCTATCCGCCAAGACCCTTTGTGTGTAGCATTTGATGCGCCGAAGCGCTTCTTGCAATTCTCCTCTAAACACTAAACTTTCAAAGCCTGCCGCGCAAGGGCGCTTCGCCTAAAGGGGATTTGCCATGTTTGCGCGGAGCATTTGATGCGCCGATATCCTATAGATCTAAAGCATCTCCAGCTCGCTGATCCACAGGCGCACCTGCGCATCGCTGGGCATACGCCAGTCGCCGCGCGGCGAGAAGCTCACCAGGCTGATCTTGGGCCCGTCCGGCATACACGAGCGCTTGAACTGCTGGCTGAAGAAGCGCCAGTAGAACTTCTTGAGCCACTTGAGAATGGTCTGGGCATCATAAACGCCGCAATCCTCTCCCAGAGGCTTGCCGGCCGAGGCCTCCGCTTCCCGCTGGGTTATGAACGCCCGGCAGGCGAGATAATAGATTTTGCGGGGGGAATATCCGTAGCGCATAAAGTTGTAGATGAAGAAATCGTGCAACTCGTAGGGGCCGATAAGATCCTCTGTCTTCTGCTTGATTTCGCCATTGTCGTCGGCCGGCTTCAGCTCGGGGCTGATGGGGGTCTCGGTGATGTCTATCAACACCTCGGCCGCAGAGCGGCTGCCGGCAGCGGCGGGGGCGGAAAACACATTGCGCGCCGCCCAGCGGACCAGATATTTTATCAGCGTCTTGGGCACAGAGGCATTGACTCCGTACATCGACATATGGTCGCCGTTGTAGGTGCACCAGCCCAGCGCAAGCTCCGAGAGGTCGCCGGTGCCTATCACAAGGCCGTTCTCCTGGTTGGCGGTGTCCATCAGTATCTGGGTGCGCTCGCGGGCCTGGGCGTTCTCGTAGGTGGAGTCCATCACGGCGGGGTCGTGGCCTATGTCGCTGAAGTGCTGCTCCACGGCGGGCACCACCGAAATTTCGCGGGTGGTAACCCCCAGTATCTCCATCAGGTCCACCGCGTTGGATTTGGTTCTGACGGTGGTGCCGAGCCCCGGCATTGTAATGCCGATGACATTCTTGCGCGGCAGCCCAAGGCGGTCAAAGGCCATCACGGTGACAATCAGGGCCAGCGTGCTGTCCAGTCCGCCAGAAATGCCGATCACGGCCGTCTTGCAGCCGGTGTGCTCCAGGCGGGCGATGAGGCCGGTGGTCTGGATCTGCAGGATTTCTTTGCTGCGACGGTCAATCTCCGCCAGGTCGCCCTCCGGCAGGAAGGGGTGGGGCTCCACATAGCGGCAGAGGCGCTGCGAAAAGTCGGTGGGAGCGGCGCCGCCCAGGTCGTAGTGGGTGTAGAGGTGGGAATATTCGCAGGCGGAGGTGCCGTCGGGAGTCATTCCCCGGAATGAATTCTTCTTCTGGCGCAGCACATTGAGCATCTCGATGTCCAAATCGGCGGTGATCATGCTCTCGTGCAGTTGGAAGCGCTCGTTCTCCGCTATTATCTCGCCGTTCTCGCAGATGATGGAGGAGCCGCCGTACACGGTGTCCATCGTGGACTCTCCGTAGCCGGAAGAGCAGTAGATATAGCCCGACACGGTGCGGCCCGACTGGTTGGCCAGCAGCTGACGGCGCTGCTGATGCTTGGTCATAACCTCGTTGGAGGCGGAGATGTTCACTATTATCTGCGCGCCGGAGGGGGCCAGAAACGACGAAGGGGGGATAGGGGTCCAGAAATCCTCGCAAATTTCAATGCCGAACGTGGCCTGCCCCACGGTAAAGAGCAGGTTGGGGGAGATGTGGCACTTTTGCCCGCAATACTTAATGAGGCAGGCGTCGGAGCCGTCGTCGGCGGCAAGACGCTGCCCAAGAAAGTCAGAGCCGGAAGCGAACCAGCGTCCCTCGTCAAACTCGGCGTAGGTCGGCAGATAAATCTTGGGCACGATGCCGATTATGCGGCCGTCCCGCAGGGTCAGAGCGCAGTTGTAGAGTCTGCCGCGGAAGCGGATGGGGGCGCCGATGACCACGGTGACCAGTTTGCCGGCGGTAAATTCAGCTATCCGGCCCACAGCCTCCTCAGATTTGGTGAGCAGCAGGTTCTGCCCGAACAGGTCCAGACAGGTGTAGCCGGTCACCGAGAGCTCCGGGAACACTGCGAGCGAAACATTGTCGGCCTCCGCCTTGTCTATGAGGCGGCAGATGGCCTCTGTATTGTGGTCCACGTCCGCCACCTTAACTCTGGGCACGGCGGCGGCAACTCTGAAGAATCCAAGATCCATATTCATTTATTTCAATTCTGGCAAATGTAGAAAAAAACGGGCAATTTCTGCCGTGCGAGCAAAGCGGCCCGGCTCGAAAGATTGCCGCGGCGGGAGGTGCGGCATATAGCGGCCCGTCTTCCGGCACGGAGGCCGTGGACGTGCGGCAGGCGCTAGAGAAAGCGTCCGGTGACGCTCTGCGGGCAGCGGCGGATGTCGGCGGGGGAGCCTTCTGCCACAATGCAGCCTCCCTCGCAGCCTCCGCCCGGCCCCATATCTATTATATGGTCGGCGTTGCGGATTATGTCCAGGTCGTGTTCGATGACCACAACGGTGGCCCCGTGGGAGACAAGGCTGCGGAACACCTTGAGCAGTGTGAGCACATCGCTCGGGTGGAGGCCGATGGTGGGTTCGTCGAACACAAACAGCGAGTCGGCCTGTCCGCGCCCCATTTCGCTGGCCAGCTTGAGACGCTGCGCCTCGCCTCCCGAGAGGCTGGGGGTCTCCTCGCCAAGGGTCAGATACCCCAGCCCGAGGTCGGAGAGCACCTGCAGCCTGCCGCGGACCGTTTTGAGGTCGGCGCAGGCCTCCAGGGCCGAATCGATGTCCATCGCCATCAGCTCCGGGAGCGAGTGGAACTCTCCGCCGGCATTCTCGCGGCGGAACTGCCCCGCCAGGCGCGAATAGCGCGAGCCCCGGCAATCGGGGCAGGGGATGTCCACATCGGGGAGGAACTGCACGTCCAGGCTTATGGAGCCGGTGCCGTCGCAGGCGGGGCAGCGCAACTTGCCGGTGTTATATGAGAAGTCACCCTCCTTGAGGCCGTGCCGGCGCGCCTCGGGGGTCTTGGCAAACACCTTGCGCAGCTCGTCGTGCACATTGGCGTAAGTGGCGACAGTGGAGCGGATGTTGATGCCGATGGGAGAGGCGTCTATCAGCTTGACCTGCCGGATTCCCGCCGCGTCCACCCCCGTGACGTGAGGGGGCGGGGGAGTGCCTGCCACGGCAGCCTGCAGGGCGGGGATGAGGCTCTCCAGCACCATCGTGGTCTTGCCGCTGCCGGAGACACCCGTCACAGCGGTCAGCCTCCCCTTGGGGATTTTGACCGTAAGCGGCTTCACGGTGTGGATGGCGCCGGTGGTCATACGGATGGTCCCCTCGCGGAATACATCTTCTCCGGCGGCGCGGCCGGCGGCATCAACGGTGGCACTTCCGGCAAGGAACGGGCCAATTTTGGAGTTGGCGCAGGCCTTGATCTGCTCCAGAGTGCCCTGCGAAATCACATTGCCTCCGCTGCTGCCGGCCCCGGGCCCCAGCTCTATGAGCCAGTCCGATTTGGAGAGTATGTTGGTGTCGTGGTCCACCAGTACCACGGAATTGCCGTCGGCCACCAGGTCGTCCATCACACCGCAGAGGCCTATTATATTTTGCGGATGAAGGCCGATGGAGGGCTCGTCAAGCACGTAGAGGACCCCGGTGGTGCGGTTGCGCACCGCTCTGGAGAGCTGCATGCGCTGCCGCTCTCCGGTGGAGAGGGTCGCGGCCGGGCGGTCCAGGGCCAGATAGCCTATCCCGAGATCCAGCAGCCGGCGGGCGGTGTCCAGAAATGAGGTGCAGATGCTCTCCGCCATAGGGCGCATCACATCCGGCAGGGAAGCGGGCACACCTTTTACCCATTCCACGATTTCGGTGAGGGTCATTTTGCAGGCATCGGCAAGGGATATACCCCTGATTCTGGGGGCGCGGGCGGCGTCAGAAAGGCGGGTGCCTCCGCAGTCGGGGCAGGTGTCGAGTCTCAAGAAGCGCTCCACCCGCTTCATCCCCTTCTCGTCCTTGACCTTGGAGAGGGCGTTCTGCACAGTGTAGGTGGCGCTGTAATATGTAAAGTCCAGCTCGGCGGCGTCGTTGGAGTTTTTGGCTTTGTATAATATGTGCCTCTTCTCTGCCGGGCCGCGTAGCACAATTTCCTTTTCGCGGTCGGAGAGTTCCCGGTAGGGGATGTCGGTGCGCACCCCCATTGCCCGGCACACATCCTTCATCAGCGACCACATCAGGGTGTTCCAGGGGGCGACCGCCCCGTCGTCGATGCTCAGGCTCTCGTCTGGGACAAGGGTGGATTCGTCCACAGTGCGGATTGTGCCGGTGCCGTCGCAGGTGCGGCAGGCCCCCTGACTGTTGAACGAGAGCTCCTCGGCGCTTGGGGCATAGAACTTGGCGCCGCACTCGGGGCAGACGAGCTCCTTGCCCGCCGCCACCAGCAGGGTCGGCTCAAGATAGTGGCCGCAAGGGCACCGGTGGCTGCCCAGCCGGGAGAACATCAGGCGCAGGCTGCCCAAAAGCTCGGTGCCGGTGCCAAAGGTGCTGCGGATGCCGGGAATTGCGGGCCTCTGGTGCAGCGCCAGGGCCGCCGGCACATGGAGCACCTCGTCCACATCGGCCTTGGCGGCCTGCGTCATCCGCCGGCGGGTGTAGGTAGAGAGCGACTCCAGATAGCGGCGCGACCCTTCGCTGTAAAGCACGCCCAGCGCCAGCGACGACTTGCCCGAGCCCGAGACTCCGGCTATTCCCACAATCCGCCCGAGCGGGATGTCCACATCTATATTCTTGAGGTTGTGCACGCGGGCGCCGCGCACCTTTATCGTATCTGCCATACTGCAAATTTGGAGTTTATTTTTTGCACTGTGTATTAATTTTCTAAAATTTGCGTGTTTTTTCAAATCAGTTTCTCTGTATGAGACGTAAGAATTTCTTCCGCGGTTTTTGCAGTCTGATGATCGGAGCGCTGCTGCTTTTTTCCTGCCAGAAAGAGGAGAAAACGGTGTATGTGACTGCCGACGGGGACGACGCCGCCCGCGATATGGTGTTCTTCGTCTCAAAAAAAGGGCAGCTGGGCGATCTGGGCTATGTGGATGCCCTCTACAGAGGGGTGGTGAAGGGGGCCCTGAGCTGCGATCTGATGGTATCTCTGGTGGAACTTGCCTCGGACACCTCCAAGACCGTCACCACTCTGGATTATATGCTGGATTATATGCAGAAAGAGAAGGCGGACCGCCGCGCCGTGGTGGTGATTGCCAACGACAACCTGGAGGGGCTGCTGCACCGCAACGAGCAGGTTCTGACCAAGGCCCCCAACGTGGATTTTCTGCTTTGCGAGTCCAGGGACACAACCCTGCCGATATACACCGTCCGGATTCCCCAATACGGGGTCTGGTATCAGGCGGGCATGCTGGCCTCCAAGGGGCTGCCCGAGGTTGACAGTGTACTGATTGTGAACGCCAACGCCGCAGAGGAGGAGCTGAGAGACATGTCCGGCGGCTTTTGCGACGCAGTGCGGCAGAGCGGGTCGGGCATATATGTGGAAAACACCTGGCTGAAAGAGTCTTCCGGCGGCTACGACCTGGCGGCGGATACCTACCGCCAGTCATATGACATAGACAGCATTTACAATATGGTGGTGCCGCTCTGCGGCGGTTCCGCCCAGGGCTTTTTCCGCTATAACCGCGAGAATCCAGAGAGCTTCTACACGCTTGGGGTGGACACCGATATGCAGTTTTACTCCCAAAGGGTCCCGTTTTCCGTGGTCAAGCATCTCGAGCAGATAATGCAGAATTGGATATACGACTGGTGGAACGGGAAAGAGACTATGGCGCTGCATCAGGAATTCGGCCTGGAAAAAGGTGGTACCGAAATTGTCATCGCCGACTCTTACGAAGATTTGCTGAGCCCGCTGGCCGCGAAGTATTATGAACTGGCAGTGCAAAAGGAGCGCGAGTATGAGGCACGCTAAATTATTGATTCTGATGGCGGCACTTGCGGTCTGCCTTGCCGTTTCCTGCGCCAAGGATCCCGAAATCGTGTATGTATCGCGGATCAAGACCACCAAATACAACGTAGCCGTGGTGCTCCCCTTAAGCCGCGACGGGGAGTATCAGTATCGTCTGGAGAACATCGCCGGCTACGCCCTCTCCAATATGCGCAACGCCCAAAAATATGTGGCGGAGATGGGAGACACTCTGGCGGTGGATCTCAACATAGAGTGGTACGACGAGGACAGCGTGCCGCTGGATTCGCTCTCGGTGGCGCTGGCCTCCCGCGAAGACCTGCTGCTGGTGATAGGCCCTCTGCGGGGGGAGAATGTGGACAAGATGGCCAGCGCCTGCAAAGTCACCCGAAAGCCGCTGATAGTACCCTGCACGGGAAGCGAGAATATAATCCGCCGCTACGCCGTGACCAAGTCGGGCGACAGGGCGCAGCAGCCGTTTCTCTGGTCGCTATGCGAGACCGACGTCAGCCAGAGCGAGGTGCTGCTGGCAAAGGCCTGGGAATCGGGGGCCAAAAGCATAGCCCTGCTGACTCCCGACGACCAATATGGTCAGACATTCTTTGAGTGGGTTCCGTTTCTCGCCACCGAGATGAAGCTGGAGCTCGCCCCCGACAATATTCTCCAGTATTCGGGCGATCTCGCCTCAAAGGCGCAGAAGGCCCTCACCTCTGGGGTCGACTGCATCATCTGCGCGGTAAATTCGGCCAAGGAGGCCCAGACGGTGCTCGAGGCCAAGAATGCTTTGGGAGACAAGACCCCCAGAGTTCTCTTCTCCAACGGCGCCCTCTCGGCTTACCTGCTCTCTCTGGGAGAGATGGCGGAGGGAGCAGAAGGGGTAGCCCCCTACGCCGACCCCTCCACCGGCTTCCAGATCGCCTACGAAGAGCGCTACGGCTATAGCCCCGCCGGGGCCGAGGCGCAGGTATACGACGCCCTGCTGCTCTCCGGCATCACCGCGTTCATCAAAAATCACCTCGACTATGAGATGGATGCCAACGAAATAATCAGGCAGATAACATCTTTGGGAGAAGAGCCCTATGCCGTATGGGACGAGCTGGGAATGAGGTCGCTGATGACCCTGCTCAAGGGGGAAAAGGATTCCTACGTGAAGCTGGTGGGGGCCAGCGGCGTGCTGCGATTTGACAGCGAGGCTTGCACGAGCCTGGTGCAGAGCACCTATGTGCACTGGACCGTCTACAACGGCAAGTTTCTGACCCTGGATTATCTGAGCGACGACGGCAGCAGCCGCACCGCATCGACCCTGGCCTCCTGGAACTGGAAGGCCAAGATGATGGAGCAGATTGAAGATGAGGAGAGCCCCGTGAGCTACAAGCCGCTCAGAGACCGCTACGCCCTGCTGGTGCAGGGTTCCAGCGGCTGGAGCAACTACCGCCACCAGGCCGATGTGCTCAATGTGTACCGGATGCTGCGCAACTTTGGCTGGGACGATGACCACATTATCCTGATAATTGCAGACGACATCGCCGGGAGCGACAGCAACATATACAAGGGGGAGGTGCGCAGCACCACTTATGGCGCAGATCTATATCAGGGCGCCGGGATTGACTACAGCACCGACACCTTGAGCGTGGGCGACATCCGGGACATAATGCTGGGCAGAAGCAGCGCCCATCTGCCGGTTGTGCTTGACACCGGCGACCAGACCAACTTGCTGGTGTTCTGGAGCGGCCACGGCCATCTGTCGCAGCTCGCCGGGAAACAGGGATTCGTGTGGCGGGACGATGAGGGCCTTTTCTCCCAAGAGGCGTTCCGCAGCACCCTGGAGCAGATGCACTCCGAGAAGCGCTACCGCAAGATGCTGCTGCTTATGGAGCCCTGCTTTTCCAGGAACATGGCCCTCCAGACGTGCGGAATCCCCGGGATACTGGGCATCGCCAGCGCCGGCAGCACCGAGTCGTCGTTTGCCGACTTCCACTCTGCAGACCTCAAGATCTGGATGAGCGACCGCTTCTCCAACAATCTGGTCAATACCCTCAGCGAGAAGCCCGACCAGACCTACAAGGAGCTGTACGGATACCTTTACACCCACACCCTCGGCTCGCACGTCTATGTGGAGAACTCATACTGGTTCGGAAACCTGTGCAAGACAACTCTAGGAGAATTCATAGTTTATTGATTTTATACAACAATCAAATGATGAAAAAATTTAATTTTTTAATTCTGGCCGTATCCGCAATCACGGGTATGACTGCAATTGCTTCCTGCAACAAACTCAGGAACGACGACCCCACCGAAGGGGAGGAAATTTATTTTGAGATTGACCCCAACGGAACAATCAACTGCACCGCAGACGAGCTCGAGGAAATGGTATTCGGCCCCGAAGGCTCCAATTCCGACGAGAATATGGAGGAGCTGCGCAAAGCATACCGCGAGCAGGTCAAGGAGAGAAAGTCCAAGCTTGAGAAAATGCTTGAAGAAAAGGGGGAGGACGGTGCCAACAGCTGCGTCCCCGGCTACACCAGCTACAAGTTCTACTACGTGAGCAAAAACCACAAGGGCGAGGATGTAACTCTGTCCGGACGCGTTGCCTGGGGCACATACTGGTGGTTCGGAATGCAGAATGCCGATCCCGACAATATCTTCCTTCTTGAGCACTACACCATCACTGACAACTCCGAGTGCCCTTCAGAGAACGGCAAGACAGACATGGCGCTTGTGACCGGCGACAACCTGCTCATTATGCCCGACTATATCGGCTACGGCATCAACAAGAACGAGCTCCATCCTTATCTCAATCACGAAATCGTAGTACAGAACTCAATGGACGCCCTGGAGGCAGGCTATGCAGTGTGGAAGAAGTATGGCAGCGGCGTGATGGAGGATGACTGGAAAATGTATGTCCTCGGCGCATCTCAGGGTGCAAGCAACGCTCTGGCAGTGCACAAGTATCTCGACACTCACGAGGACATCGCGAAAAAATGGCGCTTTGACTATTCTTACTGCTGCTGCGGAGCTTATGATCCGAATCTTACCATGGAAATCTTCTACAAGTGGGGCAAGACAGCTTATGTGGGAGCCATCCCTATGACCATCAAGAGCATGCTCGCAAGCTATCCTGAGATAATGAAGGGCTTCAAAGAGGAAGATTTTTACAGCGAGAAGTATCTGAAGGTAAAAGACAAGATAGATCAGGCGTTGTCTGAGAAGAAGACCAACACCACCGACTTCAATCACCTCATCAAGAAGCTCCTTCTCGGATCCGAGGACGCAACCCCGACCCTTAATGACATGCTGAGCGAGGCCGCCCTCGATCGGAACTCCGACCTCTGCAAGGCATTCTTCGAATGCCTCCAAAAGAACGAGCTTATCAGTGGCTGGAACCCTAAACACAAGGTTTATCTCTACGCCACCGACGAGGACGAGATTGTGCCTTACGAGAACACGCTGTCGGCAGAGAGCGCCTTCGGAAATATGGCAGACAAGACCCTTCACTCTATGAGTCATGTAAATACCTGCTATCTCTTCTACAGCAGCCTTGCTACAGGCAATTGGTAGTCCGTAGAAGCAGCGGCCCAGTGAAAAGACCACGAGAAAAAGTTCCCGTGGTCTTTTTTTCCTGACTTTGGCGAATATTCACCCAAATTAAAAATCGATTCCCAGTTCCTTGA
>CAVHPI010000038.1:0-11769 GCA_963637965.1 bacterium | reverse complement strand
TGGCGGGTAGAAAAAATACCCGCTACGCCCCTTCAGGCATCCGCGATTATGATGCATTTCAGCATTACTCTAAACTCTAAACACTACACTCTAAACTAAAACTCCACCGGGGCGCGGTTGTCGCGGATGTAGGCGACGGCGTTCATTATCAGCGGGCGCATGTAGGTATCCTCGTCGATGTAGGGGACTGTCTTGCGCAGCCCTGCCACGACACTCTCCAGCAGCGGTGAAGTTTTCAGCGGCCGGCGGAACTCCAGCGCCTGCGCGGCGTTGAAGAGCTCGATGCCGAGCACCGTCTGCACATTCTCCACCACCCGCACCAGCTTGGTGGCGGAGTTGGCCCCCATGCTCACGTGGTCTTCCTGCCCGTTGGACGAGGGGACCGAGTCGCACGAGGCGGGCCAGCAGAGCCCCTTGTTCTGGCTGACGATGCTGGCGGCGGTGTACTGCGGAATCATAAAGCCGCTGTTGAGTCCCGGCTTGGCCACCAGGTAGCGCGGCAGATCGCGGTAGCCGTGCACCAGAAGGTAGATGCGCCGCTCAGAGATGCTGGCCAGTTCAGAGAGGGCCACCGCCATCGAATCCATCGGAATCGCGATGGGTTCGCCGTGGAAGTTGCCGGCCGATATCACCATATCCTCGTCGGGGAAGATGCTGGGGTTGTCGGTGGCTGAGTTTATCTCATTCTCAATCACCGACGTCACATAGTGCAGGTTGTCTTTGGCGGCGCCGTGCACCTGCGGAATGCAGCGGAAGGAATACGGATCCTGCACGTGTTCCTTGGGCCTGCGGATGAGCTCGCTCCCCTCCAGCAGCTTGAGGAAGCGCTCGCCCGTCTCGATCTGCCCGACGTGGGGGCGGATGCGGTGAGTCAGCGGCAAGAAGGGCTCTATGCGGCCGTCGTAGGCATCGAGCGAGAGGGCGCCGATGACGTCGGCCCATTTTGAGAGCCGCTGGGCGCGGATGAGCGACCACACGGCGTGCGCGCTCATGAACTGGGTGCCGTTGAGCAGCGCCAGCCCCTCTTTGGACTGCAGGCGAATGGGCTCCCACCCCAGCTCTTTCCAGAGTTCGGAGGCCTGGCGCAACTCGCCCCTGTAGAGCACCTCCCCCATTCCGATGAGCGGCAGACACATGTGGGCCAGCGGGGCAAGGTCGCCCGATGCGCCAAGCGAGCCTTGCTGATAGACCACCGGGATTACATCGTTGTTGAACATGTCCACCAGACGCTGCACTGTGGCCAGCTGCGCGCCGGAGTGGCCGTATGAGAGGCACTGCACCTTGAGCAGCAGCATCAGCTTGACGATTTCCGGGCGGACAGTTTCTCCGGTGCCGCAGGCGTGCGACATCACCAGGTTGTGCTGGAGCTGCGAGAGGTCTTCGGGGGGAATTGTGACATTGTAGAGGCTGCCGAAGCCGGTGGTGACGCCGTAGACCGGACGGTCCACGTTTTCCATTTTGGAGTCAAGATAGCGGCGGCATTTCTCGATTGCCGCGATTGCGCCCTCGCTGAGGGCGATTTTCTCGCCGCGGTCCATTATCTCCTCGAGACGCTGCAGCGAAAGGTGGTCGTTTGTTATGTAATGCATTTTAGTTTAGAGTGTAGTGTTTAGAGTGTAGAGGCACGAAGTGCCGTGGGGCAAGTCCCTTCCCTGGGGAAGGGATTTAGGGTTGGGGTCATCAATAAATAATGTGCGGCAGGGTTGCTGGGGCTTTGGAAGTTTAGCGTGTAGAGGCTGTAAGTTAGAGAATCTGTTCTAGGGCGGAGTTGACAATGGCGTCGCTGGCGATATTGGGGAGGGTCACCTTGAGGCCGGGAGTGCGCTCCATCTCCCGCCCGATGGCCTCCATCGCCCCGCCGTTGCGTGCCCAGCTGCGCCGCGCGATGCCATTGTTCACATCCCAAAACAGCATCCTGCGGATATTGGTCTCGCTCTGGGCACTGCCGTCTATCACCATGCCGAAGCCCCCGTTGATAACCTCACCCCAGCCCACTCCGCCGCCATTGTGGATGGAAACCCACGTGGCACCGCGGAAACCGTCGCCAATCACATTCTGGATGGCCATATCGGCGGTGAACTGCGAGCCGTCGTAAATATTGGAGGTCTCGCGGAAGGGAGAATCGGTGCCCGATACATCGTGATGGTCGCGTCCCAGCACAATCGGGGTGGAAATCTCGCCGCGTGCGATGGCCTCATTAAAGGCCAGCGCAATGCGGGTGCGCCCCTGGCAGTCGGCATAGAGGATGCGGGCCTGCGACCCCACCACCAGATTGTTGGCGGCGGCCCCCTCTATCCAGCGAATATTGTCGCGCATCTGGCCGCGGATGCTCTCCGGGGCGCTTGCGGCGCACTCTTCAAGCACGCGGGCGGCGATGGCGTCGGTTTTGGCCAGGTCGGCGGGGTCCTGACTCATGCAGACCCAGCGGAACGGCCCGAACCCGTAGTCGAAATAATAGGGGCCCATGATGTCCTGCACATACGAGGGGTAGCGGAAATGGCCGTCCACCATTATGTCGGCCCCGGCCTTGCCGCTCTGCAGCAGAAAGGCGTTGCCGTAATCGAAGAAGTACATTCCGCGCGCGGCAAGACGGTTGATGGCCGCCACCTGACGGCGAAGCGACGCCTCCACCGCCTCGCGGAACTTCTCCGGCTCGGCCGCCATCATCCGCTTGGACTCTTCCAGCGTGTAGCCGGCCGGGTAGTAGCCGCCGGCATAGGGATTGTGCAGAGAGGTCTGGTCGCTGCCCAGGTCCACTTGCATATTTTCGTCGGCAAGCCGCTCCCAGAGGTCCACCACATTGCCCACATAGGCCAGCGACACCACATCCTTGGCGGCGACCGCCTTGCGGATGCGGGGCAGCAGGGTGTCGAGGTCGCCGTACATCTCGTCTACCCAGCCCTGGTCGTAACGCTTCTGCGCCGCCAGGGGGTTGATTTCTGCCGTGACGCTCACCACAGAGGCGATATTGCCCGCCTTGGGCTGCGCCCCCGACATTCCGCCGAGGCCGGCGGTGACAAAGAGGACTCCGCGCCGGTCGTCGCCCGACAGGCCTCGCTTTTTGAGCTGCATGCGGGCGGCGTTCATCACCGTGATGGTAGTGCCGTGCACGATGCCCTGCGGGCCGATGTACATATAGCTACCGGCGGTCATCTGGCCGTATTGCGACACGCCGAGGGCGTTGAATCTCTCCCAGTCGTCGGGCTTGGAATAGTTGGGGATGACCATTCCGTTGGTAACCACCACGCGGGGCGCTCCCTTGTGGCTGGGGAAGAGCCCCAGCGGCAGCCCGGAGTACATAGCCAGCGTCTGCTCGTCGGTCATCTGCGAGAGATATTGCATCGTGAGCAGATACTGGGCCCAGTTCTGGAACACCGCGCCGTTGCCTCCGTAGGTGATGAGCTCGTGGGGATGCTGCGCCACGCGGGGGTCCAGATTGTTCTGGATCATCGCCATTATGGCGGCCGCGGCGGTACATTTTGCCGGGTAGGCGCTCAGGGGGCGGGCGTACATTTCGTAGCGGGGACGGAAGCGGTACATATAGATGCGGCCGTAGTGCTCCAGTTCGCGGGCGAATTCGGGAGCCAGCGCGGCGTGGTGCTCAGGCTTGAAATAGCGGAGGGCGTTTTTGAGCGCCAGCGCCTTCTCTTGCTTGCTGAGGATGTCCTTGCGGCGCGGCGCGTGATTCACCGATGTGTCATATTCGCGCTCGGCGGGCAGACTGTCCGGGATGCCCGCGGCGATTTCTTGTTGAAATAGATCCATTTGAGAGTTTAGAGTTTAGAGGAATTGAGAGTTGAAGTGGAGCGAGCGCTGTAGCGCATCAAAATTGCGGATGCCTGAAGGGGCGTAGCGGATATTTTTTCTATCCGCCAAGCCCCTTGCAGGCGGAGCATTGATGCGCGGCAGTATTCAATTCTACAAGTCAACGAGAACACAAGAGTTTAGAGTTTAGAGTAGTGTATAGGCACGAAGTGCCGTGGGGCAAGTCCCTTCCCCGGGGAAGGGATTTAGGGTTGGGGTCATTGATAAATAATGTGCGGTAGGGCTGCTGGGGCTTTGGAAGTGTAGAGGCTACAAATTAGTCAAAAAAATTGATTATAGCCTATCACTGCCCGATTGATGAGTCCACGGCGGCGAGGACCTCTGCCTCGAGGGCGCGGGCCTCTTTTTCAATCTCTGAGGCACGTTCCAACAGCGGCCGGGCCGGCTCCCGATCCTTGAGCGACGAAGCATTGATGCGCACATTCAGGTGAGCACCGCGCACAGCCGCCAAAGCCGCAATCGCCGCCACCCCGGCATCCGACGCCGAAGCCGGATTCCCTTTGCGGGCCATCTCCAGCGCCAGCGGCAACGCCTTTAGCGAAGCCTCCATCGTGCGCAGCGGCACACTTGCAGCATTGAGAGTCGCCGCCTCAATGGCGGCTGCACGGGCAGCCTTCTCCTCGTCGCCGGTCTTGGGCATTGAGAAGCACTCCATTATCCTGTCAAATGCTGCGGTATCCTCGTCCACCAGATCCAGCAGCTCCTGCAGCAGCGCCTGCCCCTGCTCTGCCACAAGCGAAAACTCCTCCCAGCGGCCGTCCCAACCCCGCTTGTGGGCAGAGAGATTGGCCACCATCGCAGAGAGCGCGGCCCCAAGAGCCCCCATATACGCCGATATTGAGCCGCCGCCGGGTGCGGGCGACTCGCTGGCAGTCTCGCGGGCCAAGGCCTCGGCGCTAAGCCGCACCAGACGGTGCCGCCGCGCCTGCTCAGAAAGGTCCTCCATCAAATATTCAATCACCTTGCTGCGGGCATCAAAGGGGGCCAGATCGTCTAGCGACATGCTCTTGACGGCGATTTTGATTATTTCATCTTCGCCGATGCCGCGCGAGCGACTCTGGCGGCCCAGGTAATAGCGACCGGCATCTGTCAACACCCGCTTGGGCACAAGACCCACGATTTCGGTGCCGGTGACCCTCAGCCCGCGGGCGGCGGCGGCGCGACACACCTCCTCAAAGGCTACGTGCAGCGGCGTGCGTCCAATATCAGTTATGTTCATAGAAACCTGCGCGACGCCATACTCATCGATATACCAGCCGATAGCCTTGCAGCCGGGCAGCGTGCCGGGAATCCACACCTGATTTCCCTCGGCATCCTTGACGAGTTTGCCGGTGAGCGGATCCCCCTCGCGCGCCTTGCGCCCCTTCTCGCGCACATCGAATGCCACCGCATTGGCGCGGCGGGTCGAGGTGGTGTTCAAGTTGAAATTGACGGCGATGAGGAAGTTGCGCGCCCCCACATTGCTGGCGCCGCTGCGCGCAACCGTTACATTATAGGTGTCGGGGCCGAAGTCGGGCTTGCGGGCGGGGTCGGCCATCTTCTCAGGCAGAGCCTCGTATTCGCCCGCGCGGCACACCGCCAGATTCTTCCGCTCGGGGCGGAAGGCTGCAGCCTCGTAGCAATAGCAGGGGATACCCAGCTCCGTGGCCATCCTTTCGGCAAGTTTGCGGGCCAGAGCGGCGCACTCTTCAAGGGTGATGCCCTCAACTGGAATCAGCGGCAGCACGTCGGTGGCCCCGCTGCGGGGATGCGCCCCGTGGTGGAGACGCATGTCTATGAGCTCCTGCGCCTTGGCTGAGCCCCGGAAGGCCGCCTCGACCACCGCTTCCGGCTCGCCCACAAAGGTCACAACCGTGCGGTTGGTGGCCTCGCCGGGGTCCACATTGAGAACCTTAACCCCCTCTACGCCGCCGATGGCCGCCACAATGGCGTCTATCACAGCCATATTGCGTCCCTCGCTGTAATTGGGCACGCATTCGATTATTTTTCGCATAAGGCAGAAATTTATATCGTTTTTAAAATTATTTCTACCAAAGTTAGATTATAAGTGTAATTATTACAAATAAAAAGACCGACCCCCGAAGGGGCCGGTCACCTAACTAATGAATAATCTGAAATAACAGATTAGCGGATTTTCTTGTAACCGTAGCGTGCGGTGTCACCAAGCTCCAGCTCGATCTTCATCAGACGGTTGTACTTGGCGATACGGTCGGTGCGGGAGAGGGAACCGGTCTTGATCTGGCCGCTGTTGGTAGCGACTGCGATGTCGGCGATGGTTGTGTCCTCGGTCTCGCCGGAACGGTGGCTGGTAACGGTGGTGTAGCCGTGACGGTGTGCCATCTCAATGGCGTCCAGAGTCTCGGTGAGAGAGCCGATCTGGTTCACCTTGATCAGGATGGAGTTGCCGGCGCCCATTGCGATGCCCTTCTCAAGATATTTGACGTTGGTAACGAACAGGTCGTCGCCCACCAGCTGGCAGCGGTCGCCGATAGCCTTGGTGAGTTTAACCCAGCCTTCCCAGTCTTCCTCGCTCAGGCCGTCCTCGATAGAGTCGATAGGATACTTGCTGATGAGCTGCTTGAGGTAGTTGATCTGCTGGTCGGTAGAGAGCTTGCGGCCGCGGGGGTCCTTCTTCTTGCCGTCTTTGAGCTGCTTGTAGTCATAGTAGAACTTGCCGTCCTCGCCCTTGAAGCAGAACTCGCTGGCAGCGCAGTCCATTGCGATGGTAACGTCCTTGCCGGGAGTGTAGCCGGCGCCCTCGATGGCTGCGATGATGCAGTCCAGAGCGTCGTTGATGCCCTTGAGTGCGGGAGCGAAACCGCCTTCGTCACCTACTGCGGTGCTCAGGCCGCGGCCCTTGAGGACCTTCTGGAGTGCGTGGAAAACCTCGGCGCCCATGCGGACAGCCTCAGCCTCGTTCTTTGCGCCGACGGGACGGATCATGAACTCCTGGAATGCGATGGGGGCATCGGAGTGCGCGCCGCCGTTGATGATGTTCATCATAGGCACGGGGAGAACATATGTGTTGGTGCCGCCGATGTAGCGGTACAGGGGTATCTGAAGCTCTGCGGCTGCAGCCTTTGCGACTGCCAGAGATACGCCCAGGATAGCGTTTGCGCCCAGGTTGCTCTTGGTGGCGGTGCCGTCAAGCGCAATCATCTTCTCATCGATGCCGCGCTGGTCGGTTGCGTCCATGCCGATGATGGCGGGAGCGATTTTCTCGTTGATGTTGGCAACTGCCTTGAGAACGCCCTTGCCGCAATAGCGGCTCTTGTCGCCGTCACGAAGCTCGAGAGCCTCGTTTTCACCGGTGGATGCGCCGCTGGGGACAGCTGCGGTGCCTACAAAACCTGAGTCAAGTGTTACTTCTGCTTCGATGGTCGGGTTGCCTCTGGAGTCGAGGATTTCGCGACCTGTAACTGATACGATTTGCATAATCCTGTTTTTAAGTATTGATGTTTACTGTTTTTGTTTCCAAATTTTGGAGCGCAAATTTAACAAATTCGCTAAATATACCCAATTTTTCACAAAATTGTATACTTTTGCCGCCGCTATGATGAATCTGATATCTCAAGGCGGCACACCAGGCGCCATAATGATTCTCTCTCTGGTGATTGCGTCCGGGCTGCTGCTCGGGCGTTTCAAGTTCAAGGGAATATCCATCGGTTCCACGTGGATATTGTTTATGGGTATCATACTGAGCCACTTCGGCCTCAGAATCAACCCCACAATGCTCTCCTTTGTAAAAGATTTCGGCCTTATATTATTTGTATTCGCAATCGGCCTGCAGGTGGGTCCCGGTTTCTTCCGCTCCTTCCGTAAAGACGGCCTCTCGATGAACCTGATGGCGCTGCTGCTGGTAGTTCTGGCAGTGGTCACCACTCTGGCCATACATTGGATTTCCGGCGAAGACCTCTCCATAATGACCGGCGTA
This sequence comes from bacterium, assembly GCA_963637965.1. Taxonomy (GTDB): domain Bacteria; phylum Bacteroidota; class Bacteroidia; order Bacteroidales; family UBA932; genus Equibacterium. The sequence goes on along the minus strand of CAVHPI010000038.1, from coordinate 4,010 downwards.
ATGTCGGGTGCCGTGACCAACACCCCCGGTATGGGTGCCGCGCAGCAATCGCTCTCCGAGTCGCTGCAGGCGCTGGGCCGCACCGGCGCGGAGTCGACAGGCAAAGTGGGGGCGATTGCCTCTGCATACGCCGTCAGTTACCCTCTGGGCGTGCTGGGAGCCATATTCCTGCTGATGGCGCTGCGCGCAATCTTCAAGATTGACGTGGACAAGGAGGCGGCTGCGCTGGACAAGAACAGTGAAGACGAGACCAACCTGATACGCATCGACTGCAAGGTGGAGAACCCCGCCGTATATGGCAAGAGGTTGAGCGAGCTCTCTCAGGAACACTATGTAATATCCCGCGTGATGCGCGGCGGCGAAATCAATATTGCCGACCCCGAATGGATCCTGCAGGAGGGCGACCACCTGCTGATAGTGGCCGGGGCGCAGCTGCGCGACACCGTGAAAATAATTTTTGGCGAGGCCGAGGAGGCCGATATGAAGGTTTGGCAGAAGCCGGGCTGCAAGCTGCTCATCAGGCGACTGTCCATCACCCAGTCGGCAATCACCGGCCAGAGCCTGCGCAAGCTTGACATCCGCCGCCGCTACGGCGTAACCGTGACCCGCGTGATGCGTTCCGGTATCGAGCTGGCGGCCGAGCCGGGGCTGATTCTGCAGGTGGGTGACTCCATCCAGGTCGTAGGTTCCGAGGAGGGCATCAAGGGGCTTTCCAAGCTCATCGGCAACCAGCCCGAGTCGCTCTCAAAGCCCAATCTGGTCCCCATCTTCTTCGGCATCGCCCTGGGCGTGCTGGTGGGCATGATTCCCATCAAGTTCCCCAACATTCCCCAGCCGTTGCGTCTGGGTCTTGCCGGCGGTTCGCTTATCGTGGCGATTCTGCTGGGCCACTTCGGTCCCAAGCTGCGCATAACCACCTACACCGCGTTGAGCGCCAACCTGATGATTCGCGAAATCGGCATCTCGCTGTTTATGGCGGGCGTCGGCCTGGGTGCCGGCGAGAACTTCGTCTCCAGCATCGTCAACGGCGGTTACATCTGGATTTTCTACGGCCTGCTCATCACTCTCATCCCGATGTTGATTGTGGGCCTGATTGCAAAACTGGTGCTCAAGATGGATTTTTTCCGCATTTGCGGTCTGCTCTCCGGCGGCACCACCGACCCCGCCCTGCTGGCCTTCTCGGAACAGATGTACGGCGGCGGACGCATCGGCGTCAATTATGCCACCGTTTACCCTCTCACAATGTTCCTGAGGGTCGTGGCGGCGCAGATGCTGATTATGATGTATCTTTAATTTTTGACAGGTAGCGGCGGGCACTCCCATTTGCGGGGATGTCTGCCGTTTTTTGCCATTAATATAATTATCTGTAATTTCGTCTTGTCAATATAACCAATTTTAAACGTTTAAAAACGACTGTAAAGAAATGAACGAAACTGCTAGACCCACTATTCTGGATTTTGTAGAGAAATATACCCGCAAGTTTGCAGACAATGTCTATCTTAAAGAGAAGGTAGACGGCAAATGGAAGGAGATTACCCAACAGCAAACCCGCGAAGAGGCCTACCGCATCGGTGCCGGCCTAATGTCGCTCGGGCTGGAGAAGGGAGACAAAATCGCGCTGCTTAGCGAGAGCCGCGCGATGTGGATTCTCTCAGAACTCGGCGCATTGTATGCCGGAGCCACCGATGTTCCCCTCTCGGTGAATCTGGGGGAGGTAAGCGACCTTATTTTCCGCATCAATCACTCAGAGTCCAAATGGATTCTGGTGTCCGCCAACAATCTGCCCAAAATCCGCAAGGCACTCCCCTCCTGCCCTCAGGTCAAGAAGGTGATCGTGTTTGACGACAACGCCTACGATTTGACTTCGCTGGAGGAGAAAGAGATTCCGATGAGCGAGGTGCAGAAGTTGGGCAACCGGTTTTTGGCAATCAATTACGATGCGTTTGAGGCGCGCTGGCGCTCTGTGGGCCCCGACGATTATGCCAACATCAGCTACACTTCCGGCACGACGGCCGACCCCAAAGGCATCCTGCTGACCCACCGCAACTACACAGCCAATGTGGCGCAGGGCAACAGCGTGATCACCATAGACGAGAACGACACGATGCTCATTATTCTCCCGCTTGACCACTGCTTTGCACACGTTGCCGGGATGTACACTATGATGTACTACGGCGGCAACATCGCCTTTGTCCCCATCGGCAAAAACGCTCTGGCCACTCTCAAGAATGTGCCCACCGCCATCAAGGAGACCCGCCCGCACGTGATGCTGTCGGTGCCCGCCCTTGCGCGCAACTTCAAAAAGCAGATTGAGAGCAGCATCAAGGCCAAGGGGCCCAAGGTGCAGAAGCTGTTCAATTTTGCAGTAAAAAATGCAATCGCTTATAACAAAGAGTATTACAACCGCGGCGGATTTCTCAATTTTTGGAGAAAGCCTCTGATGGCGCTCTTTGACAAGCTTATATTCAAGCAGGTGCGCGAAGGTTTCGGCGGCCGCATGAAGTTTTTCGTGGGTGGCGGCGCGCTTCTGGACATCGAGCTGCAGCGCTTCTTCTGCGCCGTGGGAATGCCGATGTTCCAGGGATACGGCCTCACCGAGGCGACCCCCATCATCTGTGCCAACTCCGGCGGGCACGCCATCTTCGGCTCCTCTGGCCGCATTGTCAAGCCTATGGACTGCAAGATTTGCGACGAACAGGGCAATGAGCTCCCCATCGGCAACAAGGGAGAGATTGTGATCCGCGGCGAGAATGTAATGGCTGGCTATTGGAAGAATCCCGAGGCTACAGCAAAGACTGTGGTTGACGGCTGGCTGCACACGGGCGACATGGGCTACATCTGCCCGTTCGATACCGATTTCCTCTATGTTGTTGGGCGCTTCAAGTCGCTGCTGATTTCTTCCGACGGTGAGAAGTATTCCCCCGAAGGGTTTGAGGATAGTTTGCCGGAGGTTTCGAAGTTTGTGTCCCAGGCGGTGCTGCATAATAATCAGGACCCCTACACTATCGCCATCATTGTGCCGGAGAAGGGAGCGTTGGCAGATTATGCGCGCGGCAAGAAGCTTGACCCGGAGAGCGAGGAGGGTCGGCGCGCTATGCTGCAGAAGATTCAGGATGAGATTGATTCTTATCGCAAGGGTCGCGCGCACGAAGGGCTGTTCCCCGAGCGCTGGCTTCCGGCCACTGTTGTGATTTGCGATGAGGATTTCAATATCGGCAACAAGATGATGAATTCCACAATGAAGATTGTGCGTGGCAAGGTGGAGGAGCATTTCGCCGACAGAATGGCATATGCCTACACTCCCGCGGGCAAGGATATCTGCAACGAGCAGAACCTCTCCGCCCTCAAAAAACTCCTCGCCGGCAAATAGCACCAGTTTTTAAGCATTGGATCGACATGAAAAAGATGAATATAGCGCTTGTGGCCCACGACGGGCGCAAGAAAGAGCTTTTGGACTGGGTCCGCTACAATTCCGGAATTCTGTCCAGACACAACATCTACGCAACCGGCACAACCGGCAAGCTTATCAGTGATCTGACAATGGCTGCAGTAGATGAGAACAATCCAAAGAAGGTGATTGAAAAGCCGATTTTCCCGGAGGGCGTGCACTGCCTGCTCTCCGGACCGCTTGGCGGCGACCAGCAGATCGGCGCAATGATTGCCACCGGAGGCATCGATGTGCTCATCTTTTTCTGCGACAATCTGATTGTGCAGGGGCATCAGAACGATGTATCTGCGCTGACCCGCCTGGCGGCGCTGTATAATATCGCATTCGCCACCAACCGCACTACCGCGGATATGATTCTGACCTCTCCCCTGCTGGGCAGCGAAGAGTACAACCGCATCATCCCCAAGGCAATCGAAGACTACAAGAACCGCAATCTCGCGTAGAGAGTTTAGAGTTCAGAGTGTAGAGGAGTGGAGAGTTGAAAGTAGAGTTGTAGCGCATCATAAAGCGGATGCCTGAAGGGGCGTAGCGGATATTTTTTCTATCCGCCAAGCCCCTTGCA
>CAVHPI010000037.1:0-11863 GCA_963637965.1 bacterium | reverse complement strand
TAGAGCACGACCTTGCCAAGGTCGGGGTCGCGAGTTCGAGTCTCGTTTTCCGCTCCATTAAAAAGCAGCCTTTTGAGGCTGCTTTTTTTGCGTGGGGGCTACGCCAAGACTCGAACGAGCGAGCCCGCGTCCCCTGGGGGACCGCTGCCGATAGGCAGCGAGGGGGTAATTATAGGCGCGAGAAAGCCCGTGCGCAGCACGGGCTCGAGTCTCGTTTTCCGCTCCATTAAAAAGCAGCCTTTTGAGGCTGCTTTTTTTGCGTGGGGGCTACGCCAAGACTCGAACGAGCGAGCCCGCGTCCCCTGGGGGACCGCTGCCGATAGGCAGCGAGGGGGTAATTATAGGCGCGAGAAAGCCCGTGCGCAGCACGGGCTCGAGTCTCGTTTTCCGCTCCATTAAAAAGCAGCCTTTTGAGGCTGCTTTTTTTGCGTGGGGGCTACGCCAAGACTCGAACGAGCGAGCCCGCGTCCCCGCAAGAGGGGGTATTCCGGGACAAGCAGCCCCAGCGAGCGACTGCGTCCCGGATAAGGGGTACTTCCCGGGATGAACGCTCCCGCCGAGCCCCCGCGGCAACACTGGTGGTCCTCCCTATGGATGCGCCACCGGAAAAAGCCGTTTCATCCACCCAAAGGGGATGTTTCGTGGATGCTCGGCCGCAAAAATCGTCTTCATCCACCAAAAGGGGCCTCCGCGCGGATGCGCGGCTATAAAAAGCGGTAATTTGGGATTAGTTCTTGAGGGAGACGATTGTCCACTTGCCATCGATCTTGGACAGCCGCATCGTGCGGGGAATGGTGGCCCCGGCAGATGCCCCGAAAGGATGAATCTCATATGAGACCAGCACATCCTCACTGCCTTCCTCCTTCTCGGCGGAAATCACCTCGAACGTGGTGCCCCGCGACGCCTCCTCTACCTTCGCGCGAATCTCCTCGCTGGGATAGGCGACAGCAGAAGTGTCGCAAATCGCAGAAGCTATCTCCTCCGAGCACAACGCCCCGGCAGCGGCATAATCCATCCGGAAAAAATCGGTGAGGAAATCAGAAGCGACCTGCTCCGGCCCATTGCCCGAATTGCAGCCCGCAAGGGTCAATATCGCAAGCGCGCAAAGCGCAAAGACACTCTTTCTCATAAAAAATCAAATCGTTTAAGCAAAAGTAGAGCTATTATTCTACAAAACCAAGCGTGGCGGCGCTCACCGTGAAATGATTCTGAAGCGCGCGGACGCATTCCGACAGCGTGGCCCCGGTGGTGAGCACATCGTCCACCACCAGAATGTGCGTCACCCCGAGACTGCGCAGACGCTCCATCTCCCGCGGCCTGATGCGGAACGCTCCCGAGATGTTCTGCGAACGCTCTTCGGCACTCTTGCGGGTCTGCGTTGAGGTGTGCCGCAAGCGCTGCAGTAGCCTCGGAGCCACAAAAGTACCCGGCAGCATCTGCGAAATGCCCCTGGCAATGATTTCCGACTGATTGAACCCCCGCTTGAAGCGCCGCAGCGGGTGCAGCGGCACCGGCACGATGGCCTGCACGCCGCCGTAGAGCCCCCCTTCGCGCAGATAACTCCCCAGCATACGCCCGGCCCAGAGCCCGAGCGGCTCCCGGCGATTGTATTTGAAATCGGTCACGATGCGGGTGTGCGGGGCGCCGTGGCGGTAAAAGAAGAGCGACGCGGCATTGTGGGTGCGGCAGCGCGACCCCAGCCGCTCCATCACGGCATTCTCGCTGTAACACCAGGTGTAGGTGAGCGGGATGTCATCCAGACACTTGCGGCAGAGGTGCTCCTCGCCGCTGAGAAGCACCCCGGAGCACACCGTGCAGTTGCGGGTTAGGAATAAATCGCGCAAGCCGCTGATGCTCAAACGCATATACTCAAAAAATCTCCCCTTCATAATCTCTCGTTTTCGTTAAACTCAAAGATAATGTTATCTTTGTGTAATTATGCTCGATTTTCTCAATATTTCTTTTGTGGACATATTGGATGTGCTGCTGGTGGCGGTGCTGATTTATGAGGTTTACAAACTCATCCGCGGCACCCAGGCGATGAACATCTTCATAGCCATTCTGCTGCTCTATGCCGCACGGGCCATCTTCGACGCCCTCAAGATGTCCATGCTCACCGCCATGATGGACGCGGTGCTCGGGGTCGGCCTCACCGCTCTGATTGTGATATTCCAGCCAGAAATCAGGCGCTTTCTGGTCAAAATCGGCTCGGAGGTGTTCTCTGCCCGCAGACGCAGTGGCGGCAAGCTGCGCAAATTGCTGCGCCGCGGCTCTTCCGGCACCCAGATAAGCGCCGGCGCCCTGGAAGAGATAACCAGCGCCTGCCAGCATATGGCAGAGAGTAAGACCGGCGCCCTGATGGTGTTCAAGCACGTTTCTGCGCTGGACGAGATAATCGAGACGGGCGACACGATCAACGCCCGCATCAACCGCCGGCTTATCGAGAACATCTTTTTCAAGAACACTCCGCTGCACGACGGGGCCATGATATTGACTTCCGACGAGATAGTGGCGGCCCGCTGCACCCTGCCCATCAGCGACAGCACCGCCATCAACCCCCGCTACGGAATGCGCCACAGGGCGGCCGTGGGCATAACGGAGAGCACCGACGCCGAGGCGGTGGTGGTGTCTGAGGAGACGGGAGAAATCTCGTATGTCAAAGACGGCGAGATAAAGACAATGACCAGCATCACGGAGCTGCGTATCGCTCTGGAAAATTCCTACAGATAATGCACGGTCTGGAAAGCAAACTCGGATTCGATGCGGTGCGGGAGATGGTGCGCGGCAAGTGCGCCACCGCCGGGGCCCGCAAAATTACAGACGAGACTGAGGTGATGCGCTCCCGCGAAGACATTGTATCGGCGCTGCGCCTCACCGACGAGATGCGGCTGGTGTGCATGTTTGAGGACAGCTTCCCCACCGACGGCTATGTGGATATGCGCGGCTTTCTGATGCCGCTCACAAGCGAGCTCAGCTGCATATCGCTGCCCAATTTGATAGTGCTGCAGAAGGGCCTTGCCACCATCCGCCGCGTGGTGGCGTTCTTCAAGGAGAGCGGGGGAGTGTATCCCTGCCTCAAGGCGATGTCCGACCCGGTGGAGGTCTATCCCGAGGTGTTGCGCAAAATCGACTCCATAATAAACAAGAACGGCGAAGTGCGCGACAGCGCCTCGCTGGAGCTGGGCCGCATCCGCAGCGAACTGCGCATCAAGGAGAAGTCCATCTCCCGCACCATCGCCGCCATACTCAAGAAGGCGCAGAACGACGGCATAACCCCCGCCGACGCCGAGGCCGTGGTGCGCGACGGCAAGACTCTCATCCCGGTGAACGCCTCCGACAAGCGCAAGCTGCAGGGCATCGTGTGCGACGAGTCCTCCAGCGGCCGCACCTCGTTCATAGAACCCATAGAGGTGGTGAACCTCAACAACGCGGTGCGCGAGCTTCAGTTTGAGGAGCAGCGGGAAATCCAGCGCATCTTGATGGACTTCAGCGACTTTCTGCGCCCTTATCTGGAAGATTTGCTGCTCAGCGCCGATTACCTTATCAGAATAGACTTCATCAGGGCCAAGGCTCAGGTGGCGATGGATATGATTGCCGGCCTGCCGGTGCTCTCCGAAACGGGGGAGCTGATTCTGCGCAAGGCCCGCCACCCGCTTCTGGAGCGGACTCTGCGCCGCGAGGGGGGGGAGGTGGTACCGCTCAATCTGACCCTTTCCGCCCAGCGGCGCATAATGCTGATTTCCGGCCCCAACGCTGGCGGCAAGTCGGTGTGCCTCAAGACGGTGGGACTGCTGCAGTATATGTTCCAGTGGGGGCTGCTGATACCCACTTCAGAGATATCCGAGATGCTGGTGTTCGACAAGATTTTCGTGGACATCGGCGACGACCAGTCGATAGAGAACGACCTGAGCACCTACTCCTCCCACCTGAAGAATCTGAGCGAGATGGTGCGCGAGGCCGACAGCCGCACGCTGGTGCTCATAGACGAGTTCGGCAGCGGCACGGAGCCGGCCGCCGGCGGCGCGATTGCCGAGGCGGTGCTGGACGACATCGCCCGCAAGGGGGTTTATGGCGTCATCACGACCCACTACACCAACCTCAAGCTCTATGCCGGCAACTCGCCATACGTCTCCAACGGGGCGATGCAGTTTGACACCGCCACACTCACCCCCCTCTTCACCCTGGAGCAGGGGCTGCCGGGCAATTCGTTTGCATTTGAGATAGCCCGCAAGATGGGGCTGCCCGACGAAATCATCCGCAGCGCGGAGGAGAAGGCGGGCGATGAGTTCGTGGATATGGAGCGCCAGCTGCGCAAGATAGCCCGCAACCGACGCGCGCTGGACGAGAAGCTCTCGCGGGTCAAGAATGCCGACCGCACCCTGGAGAACCTCACCGAGCGCTACGAGAAGGAGCTGTCCGAGATAAAATCGCTGCGCAACAACATAATTGCGGAGGCCAAGGCCGAGGCGCGCGACATTGTGTCGGGGGCCAACCGCCGCATTGAGCAGACCATCCGCGAAATCCGCGAAGCACAGGCGGAGAAAGAGAAGACCCGCGAGGCGCGCGCCAAGGTGACCGAGCTGCAGCAGAGTCTGGAGGCCGAAACCACCGACAGCGCCGCCGACCAGATGATAGAGAAGAAGATGCAGCAGATTCTGGCCCGGCGCCAGCGGCAGAGCGAGCGCAAGGCAGAGCGGGCCCGTCGCGCGGGGGAGGCAGTTCCCTCGCCGGTCAAGGCAGAAAGTGCGCCCGCCCCGCTCAAAGTGGGGGACAAGGTCCGCCTCAAGGGGAGCGGACTGGTGGGCGAAATCATCCAGATATCTGCCAAGAAGGTGGCGGTGGCCATCGGCGGCATCACCACCAAAACCGATTTGGATAAAATTGAGCGCATCGGCGCCAAAGAGTATAAGGAGGCCTCGAAGGGGGTCGCCCCGCGCCGCAGCACCAGCGGCACGGCGGCCGTCAAGGGGATGGAGAGCATCTCGCAGCGCAAGCTGGAGTTCTCGCCGCAGATAGATGTGCGGGGGGAGAGGCTGGAGAGTGCCCTGAATATCGTCACCCGCTTTATAGACGATGCCATTATGATAGGCATCTCTCAGGTGAAAATCCTGCACGGCAAGGGCACCGGGGTGCTGCGCGAGGAATTGCGCAAATACCTCAAGGCCACTGCAGGGGTGGCCTCTGTGCACGACGAAGCCCTGGAGATGGGCGGCGCCGGCATCACGGTCGTGGAGTTGTTGTAGGCGTTTGAAAGCCGCCGCACAAATATGTTAAAAAACAGTTACGGCTCTTGGCATAACAAATGATAGCCTTATATTTGCCGCACATTTCATTTACCAATCAAAAAACAGTTATGAAACAACTCTTCAAGAAAGTGTCGCTGCTGCTCTCAGTGATACTTTGTGCCGTGCCCGCGCTTGCGCAGGTCACGACATCCGCCATCAGCGGACACGTAACCGACAAGGCGGGAGCCGTTGCCGGCGCCACGGTAATCGCCGTGCACCAGCCCACTGCAACCACCTACTACGCTGTTACCGACAAGAACGGTAACTACCGCATCAGCAACGTCACCGCAGGTGGTCCCTACACCGTCACATTCGACCTCATGGGCTATCGCGAGCTGCAGAATCAGAACGTTTATGCCCCTCTGGCAGAGACCGTCACCGTTGACGGAGTTCTCGAGGACGACAGCATCAGCCTTGAGGGCGTGGTCGTAGTGGCCGATGCCGGCGAGTCCAACATGAACATCAAGCGTTCCGGCGCCGGCACGTCAATGAGCCAGCACACCATGGAAAACCTCCCCACTTCCACCGGCCGCAGCATCAACGACATGCTGCGCCTCACCCCGCAGGCCACCACAAGCGGCAGCGGCTTCTCCGTGGGCGGCGGTAACTACCGCTCTTCTTACATCACCGTGGACGGCGCTGCGTTCAACAACGCATTCGGCATCGGCAGCAATCTCCCCGCAGGCGGCAGCCCCATCAGCCTCGACGCCATCGAGCAGATGAGTGTCAACATCACCCCTTATGACGTTCGTCAGGGCGGTTTCACCGGCGCAGCCGTGAACTCCGTGACCAAGCGCGGTACCAACCAGTTCAAGGTTTCCGTATATGACTATTATACCTCCGGCAAGCTCTCCGGCCGCAACTATGTGGACGCTGCAGGCGAGAAGGGCGAGCTGCCCGCTTCCGATGCAGTGAGCAACACTGTGGGGGCAAGCGTGGGCGGCCCCATCATCAAGGACAAACTCTTCTTCTTCCTGAATGTCGAGTACGAGCCCAAGACCAGCAACGCCACCAGCTGGACCGTGAACGACGGCAGCTGGAGCGCAGACGGCAGCGGCACAATGCACCGCCCCACCGAGGCGCAGATGGAGAGCATCAAGAGCGTGCTTGCAGAGAAATATGGCTATGACCCCGGCCGCTACCAGAACTTCTCCGTGAAGACTCCCGTGACCAAGCTGCTGGGCCGCATCGACTGGAACATCAACCGCGACAACAGCCTCACCCTGCGTTACAGCCAGGTTACCCGCAAGACCAACAGCACCCCTTCCAGCTCCGTCAATCCCATCGGCGACGGTGCCAAGAAGGTCGGTTATGCGAGATACACCGGCGGCCGCACCACCACATACGCGCTCCCGTTTGAGAGCACTTACTACTTCTCAGAGGATAACTTCTACTCCTTTGCCGGCGAGCTCAACAGCCGCCTCTTCGACGGCAAGGCAGCCAACCTGCTGCGCGCAACATATTCGCACCAGAACATCCCCAGAAGCTTCTACGGCAACACCTTCCCCACTGTCGACATCCTCGACGGCGACCAGGTTCTCACCAGCTTCGGCCCTGACCCCTTCACCTACGGCAACCTGCGCGACGTGGCAACCGTCGTGGTGACCGACGAATTCTCCTACACCGCCGGTATGCACAATCTTCTGGCCGGTGTGCAGTATGAGCACAACCGCACCAAGAACGGCTTTATGCAGGGAGGCGCCGGCTGGTATGTATATTCCAGCCTGGAAGATTTCGTGAACGACGCAACTCCCCTGAGCTTCTGCCTCACCCACGGCAATAACGACAATCTGGATCAGGTTTATCCCTCGTTCGACTATAACCAGTTCTCTGCATATCTGCAGGACGAGATGAATATCAGCAACAACTTCAAGCTGACTGCCGGCCTGCGCTTTGAGCTGCCCATGTACCCTACCATCGAGGGCAACGAGAACAAGAACTTCACAGACGTTTACAAGAACTACGGCGGCTACAAGACCAGCGATATGCCCTCCGCACGCCTGAGCGTTTCACCCCGCATCGGCTTCAACTGGGACATCCTGGGCAATCGTGACCTCGTGCTGCGCGGCGGCACAGGCGTCTACACCGGCCGCATCCCCTTCGTGTGGATCGTCTCCGTTGCCGGCAACAGCAACTGCCTGCAGAATCAGGTGATAATGACTGCCGATGCCATTAAGAACTCCACAGACGGCAAGGTCAACGGCGTCAACATTCCCCACTTCCACACAAACGTGAAGGATATCACCGACGATCTCTACGGCGGCACTTTCGTGCGCAACGAAAACCTCTCCGCACCTTCGTCTGCTACAGTGCTTGACAAGAACCTCAAGATGCCCACCACCTGGAAGGCATCCCTCGCACTCGACGCAAACCTCCCCTTCGGCATCAAGGGCAGCTTGGAAGGCATCGTCAACAAGAACTTCAACAGCACCGTCGTGCGTCACCTCGGCTATACCGGGGAGGGCACCCTGCAGCTGCCCGGCGAGCCTCAGACCAGAACCCAGTACACCGCCGTCAAAGAGGTGGGCAACGTGCACCCCTATTACATCACCAACCCCGACAAGGGCGTCAAGCAGGGTTACTACGCTTCCCTCACCGCAAGCCTCAAGAAGGACTTCAACTTTGGCCTCAGCCTGATGGCGGCATACACCTACTCTGTATCCAAGAGCCTCACCGACGGCGACGGCGACCAGATCACCAGCGCCTTCAATACCACCACCTACTGCGTGAACGGCTCCAACACCCCTGAGCTGGGCTACAATTCATACGTATCTCCCAACAGGCTCATTGTTAATGCCAACTATACCATCAAGGAGGGCCGTCACCTGGCCACCAATCTCGGCCTCTTCTATGAGGGCTACAACTTTGGCTATGTCGGCACATTTGCAGGCTCGCGCTTCAGCTATACCACCGACACCGATTACACCGGCTGCGGCGGCTCAGCAAACCTGCTCTACATCCCTACAAGCGGCGAGCTTTCTGCAATGCCCTTCTCAAGCGACGACAATCGTGCAGCTTACGAGAGCTACATCGCTTCTGACCGCTATCTTTCCGCTCACCGCGGCGAGTATGCAGTGCGCGGCGGTGCGGTGATGCCCTGGTACGGCACTCTCAGCGCAAAGGTTTCGCAGGACTTCATCTTCAATGTTGCAGGCCGCGACCACACTCTGCGTCTGGGCGCCGACATCAACAATGTGGGCAACCTGCTCAACTCCTCTTGGGGCAATGTGCAGCAGATCAAGAGTGCAGCCGCAATCTCCCTCAAGGACGGCGCATACACCTTCAATGAGGCGCAGTGCAAGTTTGACACCTATGCAAACAGCATCAGCACCTGGTCGATTCTCTTCAGCGCACGCTACTTCTTCTAGAGCGGCGGCCGCTTAAAATATCAGAGGGCTCCGGCATTGCCGGGGCCCTCTTTTTTTGCGTCTGAAAAGTCCGTTGCAGCCTACCCCTTGAGGCGGATTAGGATGGGGAGGTGGTCGCTGTAGCCGCCGGAGAAGGTGTTGCCCTCGTAGCTGCGGAAGGGCTTGCCGTTCTTGAGCATGAAGTTGCGGCAGAATATGTGCGCCCAGTAGTGCTTGTCAAACTTGCCTATGACAAGGCCTTCGGCATCGCCGTAGCCCGCCTCGGCGGGGAGCAGATTGCGGCTCACGATAATGTTGTCGAACATTATCCAATTGTGGTTGTGGATGCTGGTGCCCAGACGGTCGCGGCTCATTGCCCACATAGGGTTGAAGTATTCCCCCTCCTGCACGCGGTCTATCCGTTCCCGGGCCCGCAGCAGAATGCTCAGCGACTCCTCTTCGGGGGTGTCGTTCATATCGCCCATAATCACCACCTTGATTCCCGCGAAGCGCTTGCGCATCTGCTCCGCGTGGTCGCGCACAGTCTCGGCCCCGGCGCGGCGGAACCCTTCCGATGCCGAGACCCCTCCGCGGCGGGAGAGGAAGTGGCACACGTAGAAGCAGAACATCTCCCCCCTGAGGCGGCCCCAGACGCAGAGGATGTCCCGCCCGATGTATTCGCGGCCGCTGCGCAGCACCAGTTTTACCGGCTCGCTGCCCATCAGTGAGAAAAGGTCGGGACGGAAAAACAGCGCCACGTCCACTCCGCGGGCATCGCGGGATTCGTAGTGCACATAGCGGTAGCCGGCACCCTGCAGGCGGCGCTGCGAGAGCAGGTCCTCCAGCACGCGGTCGTTCTCGATTTCCGAGACCCCCACCACTGCGGGGAAGCCCCCCGGCAGCGAGGCTACCGCGGCAAACACGTTGCTGAGGTTTTTGAGCTTTGTGTGATACTTGACATCGTCCCAGCGCTTGGCCCCGAAAGGGGTGAATTCGCCATCGTCCGTTCCCGCGTCTTTGGAGGTGTCGTAGAGGTTCTCCAGATTGTAGAACATTATGTTGAGACTTGCGGCCATTGCGGGATTTGTGCTATCTTTAACGCAAAAATATAAAAGAATAGCGACTTATGAGCGAAATCAGAGATATCAATCTGTGGGAGAGCGGGGCGCGCAAGATAGAGTGGGTGAGGGGCAACATGCCGCTGCTGCGCGGCATCGAGAGCCAGTTCTCCGAGACAAAGCCTTTCAGCGGGGTCAAGGTGGCCGTGAGCGTCCATCTCGAGGCCAAGACCGCCTATCTGTGCCAGGTGCTTGCCAGAGGCGGCGCCGAGGTTTATGCGGCGGCCAGCAACGTGCTCTCCACCCAGGACGACGTGGTGGCGGCGCTGGTCAAAAGCGGTGTCAATGTGTTTGCGGTGCACGGCGAGAGCCCGGAGGAGTATATGCGCCACATCCGCTGCATAGTTGAGGCGGGCCCCAATGTCATCATAGACGACGGCGGCGACATCGTGAACATGATTCACAGCGAATATCCCCAGCTCATAGAGAATGTATGGGGCGGCTGCGAAGAGACCACCACCGGCATCAACCGTCTTCTATCGCGCGCCGGCCGCGGCGAGCTCAAGTTCCCCATGATGATGGTTAACAACGCAGAGTGCAAATATCTGTTTGACAACCGCTACGGCACCGGACAGTCGGTGTGGGACGGCATAATGCGCACCACCAACCTTATAGTGGCCTCCAAGAATGTCGTTGTTGCCGGCTACGGCTGGTGCGGCAAAGGGGTGGCTATGCGTGCCAAGGGACTTGGTGCCAGCGTCATCGTCACAGAGATCAACCCCATACGGGCAATGGAGGCGGTGATGGACGGCTTCAAGGTGATGACTATGGATGCCGCGGCGCCGCTGGGCGACATTTTCGTGACCGTGACGGGCTGCTGCGATATAATCTGCGAGCGGCACTTCCGCGCCATGAAGGAGGGGGCAATCTGCTGCAATGCTGGCCATTTTGACGTTGAGGTGGATGTGGCAGCCCTGCGCGCCATTGCCTCCGAGCGGCGCGTGGCCCGTGCCAACATCGAGGGCTTCAAGGTGGACGGCAAGTGGATATATGTGCTGGGCGAGGGGCGTCTTGTGAACCTTGCCGCCGGCGACGGCCATCCTGCCGAGATTATGGACATGAGTTTTGCCATCCAGGCCCTCTCGGCCGCCTACATCGTGCACAATAAGGGCAAGTTGCCCGCCACAATGCTGGTGGTGCCGGAAGAGATCGACAATTTCGTGGCGCGCAAGAGGCTTGAGGCCTGGGGCGTGACCATCGATGTGCAGACAGAAAGGCAGAAAAATTATCTGGAGCAGTAATGCGCTATAAATCGATTGCTTTTGATGTGGACGGGACCCTGATAGACACTCAGGACACCTTTACATACTCTTTTGCCCGCACTATAAAATTTCTCAAAGGGCAGGATGTGGCTCCCGAGAGCCTGCTGCAGTATTTTGGCCTCCCCAGCATGGAGGGGGTGCGGCGCGTGGGCTTTGACGACTGCGAGGCTGCGCTCCAGCTTTGGGAGAAGTATTACCGCCAGATGGCGGCCACTCTCAGCCGCCCGTTCCGGGGAGTGGGGGAGGTTTTGGAACACTTTGCCGCCGCCGGCGTCACGCTGGGTGTGGTGACCTCCCGCTCCCGCGAGGAGTTCGATGCCGATCGCAATCTGGACCCCTGGCGGCCTCTGTTCAAGGTTGTGGTCTGTGCCGACGACACGGCTCTCCACAAGCCCGATCCGGCCCCTGCGCTGGCCTTTGCATCTGCGGCCGGAGTGCCTGCGGGCGAATGTCTCTATGTGGGAGATACGATTATGGATTCGCTGTGCGCTTCGGGGGCGGGGATGGACTTTGCCCTGGCCGACTGGCGCGACCTGCAGCCCGCCGATATCCCCTTTAAATTCCGCTTTACCACCGCCGCCGAACTCAAGAGTATAAACTAAAAAAGGCCTGGACAAATGTCCAAGCCTTTTTTAGTGTGGAGAACAAGGGAGTCGAACCCTTGACCCCCTGCTTGCAAAGCAGGTGCTCTAGCCAACTGAGCTAGTCCCCCAGAGTAGGACCGCGCGGAGTTGAACCGCGGACCTCTACATTATCAGTGTAGCGCTCTAACCAACTGAGCTACGATCCTATATAATAATGGAAGACAATTTCCGCGCAGAATGTCGAGCAAACTCCTCAGTTAGACTGAC
>CAVHPI010000036.1:0-12365 GCA_963637965.1 bacterium | reverse complement strand
TCGACATTCCGCACGGCGTGGCCAATGCGCTGCTTCTGCCGACCATTATGGAATATAACAAACCTGTCTGCATAGACAAATATGTAGAGATTGCCAAGGCTATGGACGCCTACAAAGAGGGTATGACAAAGGCTGAGGCCGCACAGGCCGCCTGTGATGCCGTACGTGCCCTGGCCATCGAGGTGGGCATCCCTCAACACCTGTCCGACCTCGGCATCACCGAGAAGGACATCGACACATTGGCCGACCAGGCCATCCAGGATGTCTGCACTCCCGGCAACCCTCGTCTGGTGAGCCGTCAGGACATCGTCGAGCTGTACAGGAAGGTGCTCTAACAACACCTGCCTAAAAAACGCCAAGGGGTGTGCCGCAAACTGCGACACACCCCTTGTTGATTTTCAATGTTTATTTCGGGATTGTCTCGGCCAGATGCCGCAGCTATTTGATATACCGCAGCAGAAGGTTTTCCATCAGTTTGTAGGCTTCGATAGTGGGGTGGACGTTGTCGGCGGCGTATTCGGGGCGGATTTTACCGTCCTCGCCGGCGAGCAGGCTGTGGTAGTCCACATATTTTATGTGGTTTTTGCGGGCGTACTCCTTGAGCAGCGAGTTGAACTCGGCCACCTCGTCGGACACGTCGCCCACCTCCGAGCGCCAGGGAATGTAAGTTGTTGCCAGCAGAGAGCACACGATGGGCTTGATGCCGTTGGCGCGGGCCACCTCGCACATACTCTTGACGCTGCCCACAGCCTTGGAAGCGTCAATCGCGTGTCCGGGGTTGAGCGCGATGTCGTTGATGCCGGCAAGTATCACCACATATTTGGGGTGCAGGTTCACTACATCCTCGCGCATGCGCACCAGAATCTGAGAGGTGGTCTGACCGCTGATGCCGCGGCCGGCAAAGTTGTTGTCGGCAAAGAAGCCGGGGTCGAAGTCGTACCAGTTGTCGGTGATGGAGTCGCCCAGCAGCACGGCTTTGGGCGTTTTGGTCATCTGCGCGTTGGCCTCTGCATATCGGCCGTTGCGGGCCCAGTCTTCCTGAGCAAAGGCGCCGGTCGCCCCGCACAGCAGCGCCGCCAGGGCCATAGTTTTCCAAAAAGCAGTTTTCATAGTCGGTTATTTAAGCAGTTGTTTGAGAATTTCGTTGGTCACGCGGCGGGTAGCGGTGGTGGTAGCGGTGCGGGCGGCGCTGCGGGCAGCCTTGGAAACCGCCGAAGTGGATTTGCCCGAACTTTTTTTGCCTGAATCTGAACCCGTCAGGCTTTTAGCGGCCGAAGTGGCCAGACTGCGGGCAAACGAAGTCGCCGCCGCAGCCACCATTGTGCCGAAGATTGTGCGCTTGATGCTGCCGCCCTTGCTCTTGGAGGCCTCCTTGTCGCGGGCCTTCTCTTCGGCGGCACGCTCCGCCTCCCGCTCTGCCTGCTTCTGCAGCTCCTCCGCCTGACGCTCGGCCTCTGCAGTGGCGGCCGAGAGCACCTCGTAGGCGCTCTCGCGGTCAAAGAACTCCTTGTATTTCTTGATATTGTCGGGGGCGGCGTTGTTGATGTCGATGCGCTGCCCCTCGCTGATGGCTCCGATACTGCTCAGCGGGAAGAGCATCCGCGCCCGCTCTACCATTGCGGGAGCCCCTTTCTCGTCGAGGAACGACACCAGCGCCTCGCCGGTAGCCAGCTCTGTGATAGCCTCGGCAGTGTCAAACTCCGGATTGGCGCGGAAGGTCTCGGCCGCCGTGCGCACCGCCTTCTGGTCGCGGGGAGTGTAGGCGCGCAGGGCGTGCTGCACGCGGTTTCCCAACTGCCCGAGAATGCTGTCGGGGATGTCTGTAGGGCTCTGGGTCACAAAGTAAACCCCCACCCCTTTGGAGCGGATAAGCCGCACCACCTGCTCGATTTTGTCGGTGAGGGCCTTGGGAGTGTCGGTAAAGAGGGTGTGCGCCTCGTCAAAGAAGAATACCAGCTTGGGCTTGTCCAGGTCGCCGACCTCCGGCAGCGTGGAGTAGAGCTCCGTGAGCAGCCAGAAGAGGAATGTGGAATAGAGCTTGGGACGCAGCATCAGCTCGTCCGCCGCCAGCACATTCATAACTCCCCTGCCCCCTTCGGTGGCGAGCAGGTCGCTGACGTCAAACGCGGGCTCGCCAAAGAAGGTGTCCGCCCCCTGATCCTCCAGCGAGAGAATGGCGCGCTGAATGGCTCCCACGGAGGCGCTGGAGACGTTGCCGTAGGTAGAGGTGTAGTCGCGGGCATTCTTGCTCACGAAATCCAGCATCATCCTCAAATCCTTGATGTCAATCAGCAGCAGGTTGTTGTCGTCGGCAATGCGGAACACTATGTTGAGCACGCCGCTCTGCACCTCGTTGAGCGAGAGCATGCGGGCCAGCAGTTCGGGGCCCAGCGCCGACACTGTGGTGCGCATCGGGTAGCCCTTCTTGCCGAAGACGTCGAAAAAGCGGGTCGGGCATCCGCAGAACTGCGGGTCGCCGATGCCGAACTCGGCGCAGCGCTTCTCTATGAAGGAGGTCATGGACCCCTTCTGACTGATGCCGCTCAGGTCGCCTTTCATATCGGCCATAAAGCAGGGAACGCCCGCCTGGGAGAAGGTCTCGGCGAGCACCTGCAGAGAGACGGTCTTGCCGGTGCCGGTCGCCCCCGCCACCAGACCGTGGCGGTTGAGCATCCCGGGGGTGAGGTAAATCGGGCCGCGGCCGCTGTGGGCCACATACATTTTGTTGTCGGAAGTATACACAGCTGCTGGATATTATCGGTTAGTATTTTGCGATTTTGCGCACTACCCGGCTGATGTCGGTATTGTCGCCGCAACCGGCAAATTCGGCCGCGCGCGCACCGCTCACGTAGAGCCCCACGGGGCTGCCTGAGTGGCTGCTGAAGCTGTAGGCGAAGCCGGCGGCGCGGTCAAGATAATTCACCGCCTCTGCCACCAGCATGGAGTTGGCTGCATACCAGTTGATCTCCTGCTCTCCGTCGCGGGTCACAAAGACATCTTCGTAGAGCTTTTTGAAGCGGGCCTCCTGCTTCTCGTCCACAGGCACTACGTTCCAGAGGCCGAGGCTCTGCTTCAGCAGGCTCTTGATCTCCTCCCAGGAGACTTCGCGGCCCGAGTTCTTGAGAGTCTCGATTTTGGCAGAAAGCTCGTTTTTGGAGCAGGTCTGGCCGGCGAGCAGCTCGGGGTGAATCTCATACTTGCCTGCGCCCATTATAAGGCCGCCCGTGTCGTGGTCGCTGGTCACCAGCACCACCGCCTCGTCGGGATGCTTGCTGCAGAAGTCCAGCACCAGAGCCACCGACTCGGCAAAATCGTTGATTTCGCGGAAGTCCGTCGCCGCATCGTCGTTATGGGCCGCGTGGTCTATCCTGCCCCCCTCCACCATCAGAAAGAAGCCGTCCTTATGGTTGGCATAGAGGTGCTCTATGGCAGCCGAGGTA
Source organism: bacterium (assembly GCA_963637965.1). GTDB lineage: Bacteria > Bacteroidota > Bacteroidia > Bacteroidales > UBA932 > Equibacterium. Next base: position 8,925 of record CAVHPI010000036.1, on the reverse strand, counting down.
AAGTCGGAGAGCGAGGCCCAGTCGTCGGTGCGGTCTATGGCCAGAGGCAGCTCGTTGACCTGAGTGCTGCCCATCAGTATGGCGCGACGGCTGTGGTCGATGCCCGCCTTGATCTGTTCTTTGCCCAGATATACGCCGATTCCGGCATTGCGGGCCTCGTTTATAAAGTCCTCTGTGCGGTAGGGCTTGTCCACTTCATAGTCGAATCCGCCGCCCGCAGCAAAGTCGATGTCGCTCCTTATCAGCTGGGAGGATATGTCGTTGTAGTTGTAGCGATATGTGGTGTGGGCATAAAATGCGCCGGGGGTGGCGTGGTTCACGCTCACGCTGGTGGCGACGCCGGCGCCGTAGCCTGCAGCCTTGGCAGCCTCGCACAGGTTCTGGATCGGCTTGCCGTCAGCATCGAGGCCTACGGTCCCCTCCGTGGTCTTGTTTCCGGTGGCAAGGGCAGTGCCGCCCGCCGCCGAGTCGGTCACCAGAGTGTTGGCGCAGTGGGTGGTGATTATGCTCTTCACGGGGAAGGCGGAGAAGTTGACAGGCCCGTCGCTGATGCCCAGGGCGCTGTTGTAGAGGTTTGTGGAATAGACCTGGTTGATGCCCATTCCGTCGCCGATCATAAAAAATACATACTTGACCCGCTGGGGCTTTTTGGCGTCTGCGCAGAAGAAGGCCGCCGAGGCCAGAATCACTACGAGCAGCGCGCGAAGAATTCTGTTGTGTGTTTTCATCGCTTAAATTTAAATTCAAGCAAATTTAGAAAAAGACATCGAGACTGCAAGGCCGCGCGGCCATAAGCAAAACGGCCCGGGCTCTTTCCGCCCGGGCCTCAAACACACTCATTGAAAAAGTTTACCTATGCTACTCGGTAATGTGCATATTTATGGTTACTACCACCTTGTGGTTTTTGTATACGAAGCAGGGGCGGATGGTGTAGGTCTTGCCCACCTCAACGTTGGCGGCGTTCACGCCCAGCTGGAATGTCCAGCTCGAGGTGTTGTATTCGGTAAACACGGTGGGATTGTTGCCCCAGGTGGTCACCTTGCCTTCGCCGTCATACCAGAAGCCGTAGCCGTTGGCGCTGTATGCATAAGACACCGTGCCGTCCGCCTCGAGGCTGCCGAACCAGACCTCACCCTTCTGATAGTTGCTGCGGTCGGAGGCAATCTTGGAGGCGATTTCGGAGGGCTGCATCACAAACGCCTTGCCTATCGTCACATAATCCCCGTCCTCAAACGAGAGCGAAGGGCCGGCATATCCGTCTGCCACGGACACGTTGACATCCTTCACGATCTCGGCGTCGCTCACAGTCTCGCTGCCGTCAAAATGGATGGTGCCGTAGAGGTCGGTGCCGCTGATGCGGATGCGGTAGGGCCACTGCGCGTCGTTGGTGTCGTCCTCGTCCCAGCTGTGGCCATAATATTTGGTGGGGGTGCAGGCCACCACCATCCAGAGTTTGGCCGTGCCGGCGGGGACATCCCACGCAACGGTACCCTTGAGCGAAGAGCCCACAAACACGGGCTCGCTGTAGACCCGCTCCTCATTGTTCAGCAGAGCCACATAGCCCACATACCAGCCCGCCTTGGAGGCGTCGACTTTTGTGGAATTGTACCCCTTGGCATTGGGCAGACCCTCAAATTCGGTGCTGACCGCAGATGAGCCTTCGGGCACGTTCAGGCGGATTACATTGAATCCGGTGGCCTCGGGGGCGCGGCCGTAGCCGACCTTCTGCCAGCCGTTGCCGTCGTCGCTGCTGACCCAGCCCAGCTTGCCGATATAATTCTTGCCGAAGTCGCGGATGGGCGCCTTCTTGGTGACATTGGCCTGCTCGTCGAGATTCACGACCTCGGAGCTGAAGTCCCAGGTGGCGCAGCGTGCGGCATATTCGTAGAGGTCGCGGTTAAGGCCCATCAGGTCGCCGCCGCAGAACAGGCGCTGGTACGCCTGCAGGGCATCCTCGCTGCTCTTGGACTCCTTCCAGAGCTTGCCGTAGCCGTCCCAGCCATACTTGTCGGTGAGCAGGAACTGGAACCAGTAGGTGGCATAGCGCTGATGCTCGTGGTGGAAGTGGCGCATATGGTTTTCCGTGAACACGCGGAAGTTCTCGCTGTTGAACGCCTGCTCCGCATAGAGGTTGTAGCTCTGCCAGTTGGCGCAGGCCTCCCAGAAGAGTCCGCCGATCTGCATAAATCCGGCATCGCGCGAGCCGTAGTCGGCATAAACCTGATATTGGAACGCGTGGCCTATCTCGTGGGCGATGGTGCTGCCGGTGGGCTGGCAGGCGGTGGCGCTGACCCAGAGAGCCCCCATATTGCCGCTGCCGCCACCCTCGGCCTTCCAGTCGGTGGTGCCGTAGAGGCAGATGGTCATATAGTATTTGTCCAAATAAGACTTGCCCTCGTCGCCGCGCAGGCCCAGTTTGGTGACGTATGTGTCGTAGTAGATTTCCGCCTTCTTCAGCAGGTCGTCTATATCCACGCGGATGGATTTGTCGGTGCGCTCGTCACTGGGGAGAATCTCGCCGGTCACTTCGTAGCCGTCGTCCCAGAGCAGCAAGAAGTGCTCGCTGGCCCGGGCGCGGCCCAGATAGAATTCATTGTCGGATTTCTTGAGCTTGGACACGCTCCCCACAACCCCCTCGTACACGCGGGAAATGTCGATGCCGCGCTCTGCAATCTGCTGGTCGGTGAGGGTTATCACCGGCGCCTTCTGAGTCACGGTAAAATCGATGCGGTTGTCTCCGTTGATGATGGCGACATCTGCGCTGCGGGAGCTCTGGGTGGGATTGGCATCGCAGGAGATTGTCACCTTGCAGCTTCTCTTGACGCCGGTGCCCTGCTCGCGGGTGGGGTCAAAATGGAGCCAGTCAGCCTCGCACTCGATGTGCCAGGACTCGTCGCATTTGAATTTTATGCTCTTTTCCCCACCTTCCGCATCGAAAGATGCGCTGGGAGCAACTATGTAGCTGAGGGTGCCGGTGGCTTCCTCCCACGGCTGTTCCTTCTCGCCGCATGCCGTCAGCAGAAATGATCCCGCCACGGCCATGGCAATCGCCTTAAATATCAGTCTTTTCATTTTCCATAAGGTTTAGTTCCTTCAAATTGAGCCTTCCAGGGCCACTTGGTGTCCTTGGTGTCGCTCTCGTCGCTCCAGGCGTGGCGCTCGTAATTCTTGGGGGCGCCGGTCACCACCAGCCAGAGCTTGCCGGCTCCGGCGGGAACCTCCCAGCTCTGGCTCTCGCCGGTGGCGCTCCACACGGGGCTGTAGTAGGTCTTTCCGCCGCCGTAGGCCACAAAGCCGTAGCGCCAGCCCGCCAGGGTGATGCTGCCCGACACGCAACCTGAGATGCCCAGATTCTGCTCCAGGGTCACCGCAACTTTGCGGTCGGAGGGGATTTCCATACGGATGGCGTTGGAGCCGGTGGTCTCGGGCGCCTTCACGGCCGCAATCTGCCACCAATCATCCTTCTTGGAGATGTTAGTCACAGCGGTGGCGCCGATGTTGTTCTTGCCGTAGGTGCGCAGCTCATTGGTGTCGTAGGTGAGCATATGGGCTGCATACTGCCACATCGAGTCGTTCATGGCCGCCACATCATATCCCATAAGGCGCATATAGGTCTCCACGGGATCCTCGGGATATTCCGCCTCGTTCCACAGGCGGCCTATGAAGGAGATGTCGCCCGTCTCCTCAACCCACCACCAGTGGATGAAGTAATTGGCATAGCGCGGGCGCTCGTGCAGCACGTGCAGATAGGCCGACGTGGTGTATTCAGAATACCAGCCGCTGAAGGCGCCGCTGCGGTATTTCTCCAGCTGGAACGACTGCCATTGGGCCGTCTGCTCCCAAAACGCGTTGCCGCCCGCGCCTGCAGCGCCGAATCCGTAGCGCCAGCCGGGGCCCTGGTTGGTCTTGGCATTGATGGCGGCATCCCCCTCGATGCCCTGCTGCAGAAGATAGTCGCAGAAGGTCATATACTGGAAGCTGTGGCCGATTTCGTGGCCGATGGTGCTGCCCACGGGCTGGCAGGTGCTGGGATTGACCCAGAGGGCGCCGATTGTGTTGTCGTAGCCGCTGCCGGTGGCCAGCCATTCGTCCTGATAGAGGATGTATATCTGCATCTTGTATTTGTCGAGCACGGACTGTCCCTTGCCGGTGCGGGCAAAGCCAAGGCGGTTCACGTTGAGATTGTAGAATTCCTCGGCCTTTTTGAGCAGATCGTCGATATCCACCTTCATTGAAGATTTCTTGCAGGTCGACGGAGATGTGTTGGACTGTCCCACCCGGTCGCCGTAGAGGCCGTATTCGCCATACTGGATGTCCCAGAACACTACAAAATGCTCGCTCTGCTTGCTGCGGCACCAGCTCCAGCGGCTGTCGCTGCGCAGCATGTCATAGTTGAACTCGGCGGGCTGGTAGAATTTGTCCAGATCCTGCACGTCGGACTTGTCGAGCACAATGGCCACCTGCTGCTGGGTCACCGTGAAATCCTTTTTGCTGGCGCCGGAGACAATGCTGCACTTGGCCGTGCGCTCCGCGCCGGGGTTGGCGTCGGCGGTGAAGGTTATCATCAGCACCTTCTTGGTCTTGCCTTCGCTCTTGTCGGGGTGGAGCCACGCGGCCCCCTCCCCGTCTATCACGAGCTTCCACTCGTGGTCGCAGTTGAACTGAAATGTTGCGGTAGAACCCTCCACGGCAGCTATGTCAAGATTGTTGCCGCCTGGGAATTTGATCGTGGCCTTGTAGGTGTCTGCGGGCTCCTCTTCCGGCTCCACATTGGGGCAGGCGCAGAAAAGCGGGAGGGCCAGGGCCAGAATCCAGGGAAAGAGTCTTTTCATTATTCGGTTACTTTGATTTTGAACTTGATAACAGCGGTGTTTGCGCCATATACGAACGCCACGTTTATCGGCAGGGTGTCGCCGACCTTGATGGAGCCGTTGCTGACTTTATCGGGATGGATGCCGAACTGGAATGTCCACGAAGCGGGGGTGTACTCCACAAAAGTGTATCCGGCGCTCCAGCCCTTGTTGTTGCCCTCCGCATCCAGCCAGAAGCCGAAGCCGTTGGCCGTGTAGTAGTTGTCTGCGGTGGAGGACATATAGCTTGCGTCAATCTTGCCGTCGGAATTCACCGCCAGGAACTTGACCTTGCTTGTGCGCACATTGTTGATGTCGCTGGTGAGAGCCGCCTTGATGTCGGAGGGCTGCATCACAAACGCCCTGGCCATCTCAATCATCATATCCTCGTCCATCTCCCAGCCGGGGCCGGCATAGCCCGCCGCCGCGGAGGCGCTGACGGTGCGCTCGAAAGTGACGCTGGATGGCTTTTCGCTGCCGTCAAAGCTGATGTTGCCAAAGAGGTCGGTGCCGGTGAACTTGACCTGATAGGGCCAGTGCTCATCATTGTCATTTTTCTCGTCCCAGAGATGCTGCAGATAGCGCTTGGGTGTGGCGGCAACCACCATATAGAGCTTCTTGCAGCCGGCGGGGGCGGTGTATGCGATGTCCGCCGCCCCGCTCACTGTTGTCGGCTCGCCGTATTCGCGCGAGCCGTCCTGCATCAGGGCCACGAAGCCCACGCGCCACTGCGCTATAGAGGGGTCGCTGACCTCGTGGTAGCGCGCGTCGCCCACCAGCGGCTCAAAGCGCACCGAAATGCCCTTGCCATCGGAAGGCACGTTCAGGCGGATATGGTTGAACCCGGTCGCCTCGGGAGCGCGGGCGGTGTCCACTGCGTAGAAGCCGGTGGCGGAGTCATACTTCGATGCCCAGCCGATTTTGCCGACATACTCCTTGCCAAACTCGCTCACAGCAGCGGTGACGCCCGTCAGCTGCCCCTCGTAGAGGTTGGTGGCCTCCACCGGGAAGTCCCAGCTCACGCAGCGGGCCGCATAGTCGTAGAGCTCGTCATTAAGCTCCTCAACAGTGAGGTTGTGCTTGCGCTGATAGGTCTCGATGGGGTCCTCCGGCTTTTTGGACTCACGCCAGAGCTCGCCTATCTCCTGCACGCCGTGTCTGGAAGCCCAGTACCACATCAGAAAATAGCTGGCATAGCGCTGGTGCTCGTGGGTGAAGTGGCGGTGGCAGTTGTTCACGAATTCGGTGAAGTTGACTGTGGTGAAGGCCTGCTCGCAGTAGCTCTGATATGCCTGCCACTGCGCGCACTGCTCCCAGAAGCCGCACCCCTGCCCTATTTCGTAGCGCCAGCCTGTAGAAAGGTCGTCGGGGGCGCCGTTTGCGATGGCGTCGGCATAGACCTGATACTGGAAGCTGTGGCCGATTTCGTGGGCGATGGTGCTGCCCACCGGCTTGCAGGTGGCGGGATTTATCCACAGGGCTCCGATAACATTGTCGTAGCCGCTGCCGTATGCCATCCAGGTTGTGGTGTGATGCAGATAAATCTGCATTTTATATTTGTCGAGATTGGACTTGCCTTTCCCGGTGTCTGCAAATTTAAGATTGTCGATGTTGACGCGGTAGAACTCCTCGGCCTTCTCCAGAAGGTCGTCGATATCCACATACATCGCGTCCGATTCGCCGAGGGTCTTGGGGGAGGTGTCCTCTACCCCGGCCTGCTGGCCGTAGAGGCCGTAGGCGCCATATTCCTTGCCCCAGAACAGAAAGAAGTGCTCGCTCTGGGCGCTGCGGCACCAGCTCCACTGGGCGTCGCTGCGCAGCATGTCAAACTTGCTGAATTCGGCAGGTTTGTAGTATTTGTCTATGTTGGGGACATCCGATGCAGAAAGTATCAGCACCGACATCTCCTGTGTCACGGTGACTTTGACCGCGGTGGCGCCGGAAATTATCTTGCAGGTGGCCCTGCGGGTGGCGCCGGTGTTCTCCTTTGCGGTGAAGGTGATGGTGGTGAATTTTCTTACTCCGCCCTCCATCTTGTCGGCGGAGAGCCATTCGCGCGCATCTTCCGGAATCTCCAGAGTCCACCCGTGGTCGCAGGTGAATGTCAGCTGCTTCTGCGCTCCCTCGTCAGAGGCCAGGGTCAGCGACGCCGAGCCGGAGAGTTTGATCGTTGCATTGTAGGTATCTTCCGGTTCTATATGCTCTTGAGGTTTGCAGCCGGCAAAAGAGAGTGCCGCCGCAGATAATGCGAGCAGACATAAACAATATTGAATGGCGGTTTTCATGGCTTTTTAAAAAAGAGCAGGGGCACACACTCAAATGCCCCTGCCCGGAAAAAAGTTCAGGTTATTCTGCGATTGCAAAATTTATCTTGAAATTGATGGTCGCGGTTGCGCTGGCAGTAGCTGCAGTGTATTTAACAACCACCTTGAAGGTGTCGATGGTCTTGCCGTTGACGCCTGCCATGTCGGACTCATAGAAGCCGACCATAGCGGTGTAGTCAGTGTAGAACTCTGCGAAGTAGCTGCGGATAGGGTTTTCTGACTCGTCAACAGAGCCATATTCGCACCATGCGCCGCTAGCATCGAACCAGCAGCCCATAAGGCCGCCGCCGCTCTGGGTCACAGCAGTCTCACCCACAAATGCAGTGCACTCAACCTGGCCGGCTGTAACTGCCTTTGCAAACTGCTCTGCCGTGAGCTGGAAAGCGTCTGCAAGAGCCTCGGAGAGGTCAACTTTGCAGCCCTCGCCGGAGGTTACGCTGAACTCTGCGTCAACGTTTGCATCGTGCATCTTGCTCTCGTCCTCGGGAACAACTGTCTCGATACCTGCGATGGCAGCCTTCACGGTCACCTTGTATGCCTTCATGTTGTCGGGGTTGGCGAATGCGATGGCAGCCACGCAAGTCTGGCCTGCGAGAGAAGCGTCGGGATACATGCAGAATGCCCAATAGCCGGCATCCTTGTTGATGTCGATGCCGCAGCCCTCGCCCCAACTCATCACATCGCCTGCCACGCTGTACCAGAAGTTGGTGCCGGGGATTGCATTGACGCTGCCGTCAGCATTGATGGCATATACGGTCGCATCTGCAGCTGCAATGCCGATTGCGCTCTCGATTGCGGATGCGTCGATGTCCTCGTCGATGGAGAAGCCTTCATAGGTGTCAACATAGTCAACGGTGCGCTCGATTGTCTGCTCACCTGCGATGGAGAGTTCAACAGCGCCCGCCTCAACAAAGCTGACATGCCATTCCACATAGAAGAGCCTGTCCTGGTCTGTCTCGGGATCGGTATAATAGAAGAACTCTGTGAACACCTCGGAGGAGCCTGCCTCGTGGCTGGCGCCGTCGTAGATGCCAAAGTTGAACATAGCCGAGAGAATCTCGTCTGTAGGGCTCTCTTCTCCCCAGGTAGCCTGGCTTTCTGCACAAACCACCCAGCCGTTTGCATCACGGCCGTTCCAATATGTAATCTTGGAGTCGGTGCCTACCCAGTGACCGAAGTTGTTGCAGGTAGAAGGGGTCATGTTGAGATCTTCGTGGTCGTTGCCGTTTGCAAGGCCAAACTTGATCGTGTTGTTTTCCTGCGCGGTAGTGCCATCGGCAGCTGAGCCGCTGTAGGAACCCATTGCAGTGTAGAACTCGATGTCCGTCATATCAAAGAATTCGAGAATCTCGCTGCCGGGCATCTTGGCATTGGCATAGTCGCTGCCCACGATAAAGTTGACATCTACCTTGACGGTCTTCTCTACCGTTTCGTCTTCATCACCGCCGCCACCGGGAGTCGGGGGAATAGTAGGGGTCTTTTCGTTGCAGGCCGCAAAGCAACATACTGCCGCAGCAAGCGTAAAGGGCATAAAAAACTTTTTCATTTCGTAAGGTTTTAGTGTTAGTTGTATTTGTTGTTATTTATCCTATTCGTCGAGGGTATCCACAAAGCCGTAGTTCTGCACGATGTTCTTGTTGGACTGCACAAAGTCGGTGTAGATGGGGAACACGTTGTTGTGCCAGTCGCCCACCTCCATCTTGTCTTTGCGGCAGAACCAGGTCTTGCCGTTGTAGACGTTGCGGCCGTCG
>CAVHPI010000035.1:0-12470 GCA_963637965.1 bacterium | reverse complement strand
GGGGCAAGTCCCTTCCCGGGGGAAGGGATTTAGGGTTGGGGTAATCGATAAAAAATGTGCGGTGGGGTGCCGGGGCTTTGAAAGTTTAGAGTGTAGAGTTTAAAGTTTAGAGTTTAGAGTTTAGAGACATGATACAGTTGATAGCAGAAAGCGGCGCTACTAACACAAGCTGGCGCCTTATCGGAGACGGCGCGGCAAAGAGCCTCGCCACCAAAGGTCTGAACCCGGTGCAGCTGAGCGCTGAAGAAATCGGCAAAGTCCTCGCAGACGAAGTCGCCCCCTTTGCGGGTGCATCTGTGGAGAAACTCTGGTTCTACGGCGCCGGCGCAGTGGGCGAAGGCCGCAAAACCCTTGAAGAGTGCCTTGCCAAGACCTTCCCCGCAGCGCAGATATCAGTGGAGAGCGACCTGCTGGCCGCCTGCCGTGCCCTCTTTGGCGAAAAGAGCGGCATCGCCTGCATAATCGGCACCGGCTCCAACTGCTGTTTCTGGGACGGAACCGCCATCACCGGCGCCACCCGTGCCGGCGGCTATATCCTGGGCGACGAAGGCAGCGGCGCCAACATGGGCAAGATGCTGCTGGGCGACTACGTCAAAGGCCTGCTCCCCGCCGCGCTGGAAAAAGAGCTCACCAAGCGCTACGGCCTCAGCTACGAGACCATCGTGCAGAAGGTCTACCGCGAAGGCGGCGCCGGGCGCTACCTGGCAAGCTTCTCTCCCTTCATCGCAGAACACCGCAACCACCCCTACGTCAAAGCCCTCATAGAGGAGAGCCTGCAGGCATTCGTCTCCCGCAATGTGGCCCGCTATGATGCCCGCCGCTACAGTGTCGGCTTCGTGGGCAGCGTGGCGGAGGTCTATCAGGACATCCTCAACCAGATATTCCGCAATGCCGGCTTCAAGCTGGGGCCCCGGATGGCCTCGGCGATAGATGCGCTGGCAGAATACCACAAAAGCCGGCAGTAAATGTCGCAACTGCAGGCCATATTCGCAAGCAACCGCGCCCTGTGCGACGCGCTGGAGCGCTCTGAGCCCGGACTGCAGCGGCTCTGCGGCAAAATCGCCGCGCGCGCAGCCTCCGGCGGGCGGATATTCTGCATCGGTTGGGACAGCGGCGTGCCGCAACTGTCCGGCGCGCCCGATGGTTTCTTCAACTCCATCAAGGTTCAAGAGGGGCAGACTGCCTGGGAGTGCCTCGCCGCGGCGGGTATCACCCCGCGCGACGCATTTCTTGTGGCGGATGACGGCTCTGGCCCCGCCTTTTTTGCCGACGGGCTGCGCTGCGCCGCCCGCAAGGGAATTCTGGCCGCCTGCATCGCCGCCGACCCCGTCTCGGCCCCGCTCTCTGCGGCGCAGGAGCGCGTCTGTCTCGAGGTACAGATTTTGCAGCAAACACGCCCGCTCAAGGTGAAAGCCCTGCTGCAGATGGCTCTGGATGCCGTGCTGGAGGAGGCAGTCTCCCTCTGCGGCATCGGCTGTCAGGAGGTCTCTGCAGAAAAGTCAGACGCATTCCTGCAGAGCGCGGCCTCCGCACTTATGTCGGAAGCCCCCTCTCTCAGCGAAGAAAGCGCCAGGGAGCTTGTTTTGAAATACGGTTCGGTGCGCCGGGCCAAGAATGCCTGCAAAGCCAATGTACAAAAATAATTATCAGTCCAAGCTGCTGGAAGATGCAGTTGAGCAGATATCCACGCTCCCCGGCGTAGGGCGCAAAAGCGCACTGCGCTTTGCCCTGCACCTGCTGCACAGCCCCAAGGCCAATGTGGACAAGTTTACCGCCGCCATCAGCGACATGCGCGCCAACATCCGCTACTGCCCCGAGTGCAACATGATCAGCGACGACGGTCTCTGCCCGATATGCGGCGACCATTCTCGCGACCGCGGCCTGGTATGCGTGGTGGAGAGCCTGCGCGACGTGCTCAGCATAGAGAACACCGCGCAGTACCACGGCCTCTATCACGTGCTTGGCGGGGTCATCTCCCCGATGGACGGGGTGGGGCCCGACGATCTGCCCATCGCCGCCCTCTGCGAGCGGGTCGGCAGGGGGGAGATAAAGGAGGTCGTGCTGGCGCTGGATACCGATATGGAGGGGGAAACCACCTCTCTGTTCATCTACCGCCGCCTCGCCCCCCTGGGGGTCAAGATCTCCGCAATAGCGCGCGGCATCGCATTCGGCGACGACCTTGAGTATGCCGACGAATTCACGCTGGGCAAAGCAATCGTAAACAGACAACCTTTTACCATATAAGATGTCATACCTTGAAATCTTTCTGATTGCGCTGGGCCTCTGCGCAGATACTCTTGCGGTATCCATGGCCTACAGCGCCACCCGCAGCCGCGTCCCCTTTGCGGCCCACCTCAAAATCGACTTCGTGATGGGATTTGTGCAGGCCGCCTTCGCTGCCGTCGGCTGGCTGCTGGGCTACGCCTTCCTGGACCTCATCACAGCATTCGACCACTGGATCGCGTTTGCCCTGCTGCTGTTTATCGGCGGCAAAATGATTGTGGAGGAGCTGCGCGGCGGCGAAGAGGAGAGTCACACCGACCTGATGAAGCCCTCCCTGCTGCTGCTCACGGCGGTCGCCACCAGCATCGACGCCCTTGCGGTGGGCATCTCCTTTGCGATGATGGATCTTTCCGCAATCAAACTCGCAGTGGCCGGCATAATGGTGTTCGGCTGCACCGCGGCCGTCTCCTCGATAGGCCTGCTTGGGGGCGGCGCCTTTAAGAAGGTGCTCGGTGGCAAGGCGGGCATCGCGGCCGGCATCATCCTGATAGCCATCGGCATCAAGATATTGCTGGAGCACGTTGTTTTTTAGAAAAAATACTTACATTTGCACAATTGTAAACAATCGCAAGTGATTTCCGTTCTCAACATAAAATTCGTAAAGACAACCCCCCGAGCCCGGGTGCTGATATCTGCCTGCTGACAAAGCCCAGTTATCAACCCCTAAAAGCCCGGAAGAGTCATGATCGAAATTTTTTACAGGAACGACGAATCAAAATTCACATCCACCGACAATATTGAACTGCTGCCCGCACTCCCCCGCGAGAGCGTGCTCTGGCTTGACCTGTTCGACCCCGAAGGGGAGGAGAAACGGGCTGTGGAGAGCTATCTGCACACCACTCTTCAGAGCCGCGCGCAGGCGGAGGAGATCGAGAGTTCATCGCGCTACAGCGAAGACGACGCCTCGATATTCATCAACACCAACTTTCTGATTCCCGGGCCGGAGAACTACTCAATGGAGTCGGTCTCCTTCATACTTTGCGGAATGACCATCGTGTCGGTGCGCCAGGCCGCCCTGCGCAGCTTTACCGACATCCAGCGGCGCATCACCGCCGGCATCCGCTATTATCCCACGGGATTCCACGTTCTGGTGGGGATCCTTGACAACCGCATCGATATGGATGCCGACATGATCGAGCTGATGAGCAAGGAGGTGGAGCAGTACAGCCGCCACGTCAGTTTGGGAGAGAATGTCAACGAGGACTTCCTCATCGACATCAACCAGCTGCAGGAAAACACAATGATGGTGCGCGAAAATATCGTGGACAAGCAACGCATGATTTCCAGCGTGCTCAAGAGCGAGAAGACCCCCGACGAAATCAACGGCCGTCTCTCCGGCCTGCTCAAGGACATCTCCTCTCTGATAAATCACACCAACTTCATATTCGAGCGTCTGGAATATCTGCAGAACACCGTGATAGGTCTCATCAACCTGGACCAGAACAAGATCATGAAGGTCTTCACCCTGGTGAGCCTGCTGCTGATGCCTCCCACGCTGGTGGCGAGCATCTACGGAATGAACGTGCAGCTGCCCCTGATAGGCGGCATCGCCGATTTCCTGATGATAATGCTGATAATGCTGCTGCTGGTGGGCGTGGTGCTGGTGATTTTCCGCCGCCGCAAAATGCTCTAACTCTCTCTGGGCGTTTGCATTTCCCCCTTTTTTGACTATCTTTGCGCTCCCCTTGGCTTCAAGGGGTCTATAAATAATGTCCAATTACTTATAAAACAAAAAGTTAATTAAAATGGAAAAAGAACAAAATCTCGAGCAGGAAGCTCTGCAGACAGAGGCCGCTCCCGTTGAGGAGAAAAAGGCGCCTGTCGCAAGCAACGCTTCTGCAAACAACGACACCTTCGACTGGGAGGCGTTCGAGACCGACAATGCCGGCAAGTATGACGTTAACGCCACCAAAGATGCGTATGAGAACTCCCTCTCCCACATCGCAGAGGGCGAAGTCATCGAAGGTACTGTCGTAGCCAAGAACAAACGCGAAGTTGTGGTCAACATCGGCTACAAGAGCGAGGCTGTGATCAACGCCGCCGAATTCAAATACTGCGAGGATACCCTCCAGATCGGCGACAAGGTTGAGGTGTTCGTGGAGAACACAGAGGACAAGAAGGGCCAGCTGGTGCTCTCTCACAAACGTGCACGTTCGCTGCGCTCTTGGGACCGCGTGAACGAGGCGTTTGAGAAGGACGAAATCGTTAAGGGTTACGTGAAGTGCCGCACCAAGGGCGGTATGATCGTGGACGTCTTCGGTATCGAGGCCTTCCTGCCGGGATCTCAGATAGAAGTAAAGCCCATCAGGGATTACGACGCATATGTAAACAAGACTCTCGACCTGAAGATCGTGAAGATCAACAGCGACTTCCGCAATGTTGTGGTTTCCCACAAGGCTTTGGAAGAGGCTATGCTCGAGGCTCAGAAGGCTGATCTCATCGCCAAACTTGAGAAAGGCCAGGTTGTCGAGGGTGTTGTCAAGAACATCACTTCCTACGGCGTATTCGTCGACCTCGGCGGCATTGACGGTCTGGTACACATCACCGACCTCAGCTGGGGCCGCGTAAACCACCCCGAAGAGGTTGTCAAACTGGACGAGAAGATCAAAGTCGTCATCCTCGACTTCGACGAGGTCAAGAAGCGCATCGCTCTCGGCATCAAGCAGCTCTACCCGCACCCTTGGGACGCTCTCGATCCCAACCTCAAGGTTGGCGACAAGGTCAAGGGTAAAGTCGTTGTCATCGCAGACTACGGCGCATTCGTGGAGATTCAGCCCGGCGTAGAGGGTCTGATCCACGTGAGCGAGATGAGCTGGAGCCTCCACCTGCGTTCTGCACAGGACTTCTTCAAGGTAGGCGACGAGGTAGAGGCAGTCGTTCTCTCTCTGGACCGCGAAGAGCGCAAGATCTCCCTGGGCGTAAAGCAGCTCAAAGAGGATCCTTGGCAGTCTATCGCAGAGAAATATCCTATCGGCAGCAAGCACACCGCAACTGTGCGCAACATCACCAACTTCGGTGTGTTCGTAGAGCTTGACGAGGGTGTAGAGGGTCTGATCCACATCAGCGACCTGAGCTGGACCAAGAAGATCAAACACCCCAGCGAGGTTGTCAACGTAGGCGACAGCATCGAGGTTGTCGTGCTTGACATCGAGCCCAACATCCGCCGCCTCAGCCTCGGCCACAAGCAGCTTGAACCCAGCCCTTGGGAGGAGTACGAGTCAATCTACACCCCCGGCTCCGTTCACGACGGCAAGGTGGTTTCCGCATCCGAGAAGGGCGCTACCGTTGCGCTTGAAAACGGCATCGAGGGCTTCGTGGTATCCAAGGGCATGGTAAAAGAGGACGGCTCCACCATCAAGGAGGGCGAGACTCTTCCCTTCAAGGTGCTCGAGTTCAACAAGAACTCCCGCAAGCTCATCCTTTCCCACACCCGCACCTTCGAGAAGGCAAAGAAAGACGACATCAACCCCAAGAACAGCGACGAGATGTCCACTTCCAAGGTTATGAAGCAGAACAATGCTGCCAACGAGGTCACCACATTCGGCGACATCAGCGACCTGGCTGCACTGCGCGAGTCTATGGAAGCAGAACAGAAGTAACAATTTTCCTCATTTATAAAAGTGGGATGCCTCTCGGGGCATCCCATTTTTTTATAACTTTGGCTCCGTATGGATTTCTCTATGACTATACTAGGCACCGCCAGCGCCAGCGCCACGCCGCTGCGGCACACCAGCTGCCACCTGGTGCTCGTGCATAACCACCGCTTTCTGGTGGATTGCGGGGAGGGGTGCCAGACGCGCCTGCTGCAGTGCGGCGTGGGCTTCGGCAGCATAGACAACATACTCCTGTCGCATCTGCACGGAGACCACATCTTCGGCATATTCGGGCTGCTCTCCACAATGGCGATGCAGGGGCGCACCGCCCCGCTGTATATCTACGCCCCGGAGGGTTTCGCCGCGATTCTGGACTTCTTCAACGCAAATTTTGCCGACGGCGTAAAATATGATATAGTATTCACCCCCCTGAAGATGCGCGACAGGGAGAAAATTATTGACAAGCGGCAGATGGAGGTGTATGCCTTCCCGCTCCGGCACCGAGTGAGCGCATTCGGCTTTTTGTTTCAGGAGAAGATGCCGCTGCGCAACATCCGCAAGGAGTTCATCGGCCCCAGCGGCCTGTCGCTCACGGAAATCGGGATGCTCAAGCGGGGAGAGGACGTGCCGCGCGACGGCGTAATGCTGCGCGCGGAGGACTACACCTATATCCCCTACATCCCCAGAAAGCTGGCCTACTGCTGCGACACCGCCCCCTTTCCGGCTCTGAGCGGCTATGTGCAGGGGGCCGACCTCATCTACCACGACTCCACCTACAGCGACGAGATGGCTTCCCAGGCGCTCAAATATTACCACTCGACCTCCCGCATGGCGGCGCAGACCGCCCTTGACGCGGGTGCCGGGCGGCTGCTGCTGGGGCACTTCTCTTCCCGCTACAAAGATTTGGGAGAAATGCTCTCGCAGGCCCGCGAGGTGTTCCCCGAGAGCTATCTGGCGGAGGAGTTCAAGACCTATGCGATTTCGCAGAAGCGGCCCTAATTGCCCTTGGCCTTCTGGCGGGCGTCCAGCGCGCGGTGGAACTTGCGCGCGTTTGCCATGTGCTCCGACAGATTGGTGGCAAAGTTGTGCCGCCCGTTGAAGCTGTCGTGGGCGCAGAAATAGAGATAATTGTGGTGCTGATAGTTGAGCGTGGCCTCTATGGCGCATTTTGCAGGGATGCAGATGGGCCCCGGCGGCAGCCCCGCGTGCTTGTAAGTGTTGTATGGCGAATCCACCTGCAGATGCACTCCCAGAATCCGCCTCAGCGAAGGGTCGTTCACAGCATATTTCACCGTGGGGTCGGCCTGCAGCAGCATCCCCCGCTTGAGCCGGTTGATGTAGACTCCGGCGATTGTGGGCATCTCGGGCTCGTATTTGGTCTCCTCTATCACTATCGAAGCCAGGGTCATCACATCGCTGCGGCTCAGAGAGGCGGCGGCAGCCTTGGCGGTGCGGCTCTCGTTCCAGAATGCTTCGTATTCCTTCCAGAAGCGGTCCAGCAGCTGCAGCGGGGTGATTGTCCAGTACACTTCGTATGTGTCGGGGATGAACATTCCGATGTAGGTGGCGCTGTCAAAGCCGTGCGCCTCCATCATCTGACGGTCGCCGAGCGCCTCCAGAATTTCCTCAGGGCTGGCTTCTACTTGCGCCCCCAGGGCGGTGGCGAGGGCCTTGAGATCGCGCAGGCCGGGCCTCACGAGCAGTTTCACGGGGGTCTGCCAGCCGTGGGAGAAAATGCGCACTATCTGCTTGTTGTTCAAGCCCCCCTGCAGCTCGTAGTGACCCGGCTTGAAGGTGTGCTCCAGATCCATGCGGGCGGCGGCCCTGCGCAGCGACTGCATATCGGCCACGGCGCCGCTCGCGCTCAGGCTGTCTAGCAGTCCGGAGTAGTCGGTGGATCGGTAGATGTTCACGGCGCCGCACTGCGCGCGGCTGTTGCTCTTGAGAAATGTCGTGTAATAATAGATGCCGAAGGCGGCTGCGGCCACAAATCCCAGGGCCAGGAGCGCTGCGGCTATGCGCACAAGTCTGCTTCTCTTCTTACTTTTTTTCATTTTTTACTTTGCACAGGTTGATTATGCTGCCTTTCTCGGGTTCGCTCCCCTTTTTTATGCCGTTGAACTTATAGAGATTCTTGAGCTTGACACCGAACCGCTGCGAAATCTGCTTCATCGTCTCTCCTTCCTGCACCACGTGCTTGGCCAGGTCGCGTGTGCTCTGATTGCGCTTGGCCTGCAGATAAACGATTGTCCCCGCAGCTATGGTGTGGTCCTTCTTCTCTTCGTTGAAGCGGAGCAGCTCCGGGCGGAACAGATTAAACTGCCGCGCCAGTGAGGCGTAGGTCTCGGTGCCGTTGGCGATTATGTAGATGAGCCCGTACTTTTCGTAGAGTGTGTATTCTATGGTGACGGTCCCCAGACTGCGCGCCCTGAAGTGCAGCGGGGCCTCAGTTACCTCGCGAGGCCGCTCTATCGAGGCGGGGGAGGGGGGCGTGACTGCCGCGGCGCAGGTGCGGATGCGGTCGTATTCGTAGAGCCCGTAATCCTCGATGATTTTTATCAGCTTCTCCGCGTAGGCGGGGTCGGTGGCGTAGCCGGCCTTCTTGAGGCCTTGTGCCCACCCTTTGTAGTCGGTGATGTCCAGCTCGAACAGAGATGAATAGCGGTCGTTGTAGCGCAGAAAGTCGGAATGGTCGCTGAACGACTGCGCGGCGTCGTCGTAGCTGCGGAAGCACTCGTCCTTGAGATCGTCGTCGTGCAGATAGCGGGCGCCCTTCCAGCCCCGGCACTTGATACCGAAGTGGTTGTTGGCCGCTGTGGCGAGAGTGGAGGTGCCGTTGGCCGACTCCAGGCAAGCCTGTGCCAGGGTGATGCTGGCGGGCACTCCCGAGGCGGTCATCTCCTTTACCGCGGTGGCGCTCCACTCTCTGATGTATCGTGCGCGCGCATCGTCGCCCTTGGCCGCCCCGGTCAGGAGCAGCAAGGTCAGCAGCAGGGCGGACAGGCGCAGCGGAAGTTTCATCGGTTTTGAAGATATCGAAGCGAATATAATCAATTTGCGGCGGAATGTCTACAGATATGCGGCCGCTTCGGGCCCTTCGCAGAAGAGCAGATCCAGCGCGGAGAGGCCGCCCAAAAAGCCGTGCCGCTCGCAGAAGGGCTGGTAATACTGCTTCTGCGGCGCAGAAGGGGCCTTTTTGGGGTGGATCGCCTCCCTCAGGTCGGCCGCCGTGGCGGGCGCTTTGTCGTAATCTGCGGTGAAAGTTATTTCCGAAGGGAGCTGCAGCAACTCCAGCAGCTTTGCCGTCGCCTCGCAGTTGAGGTCAAAGAGAAAAGTGTGGTGCCGGTCCAGGATAGCCTCGATGTCGTCCTTATAATAAGTGTAGTAGGGAGAAGGGCCGTAGGCCGTGGCCAGGGCGCGCTTGTGCAGGTGCACCCAGTTCTTGCTGTAGTCGATTCTGATGTCGCGGATAAAGCGGCTCCCCTTGTGCAGCACCGGCACCAGCAGGGTCTGCGCCCCGTCGGGCGAGTAAATCACGCAGCGGTTGCGGTAGCTCTGCTTCTGGAAGGTCTCGCACGCCTCTATCTGCACAGACTTCGCCCCGGCAATTGCACCGAAGTAGTGCACCGGGGCGAAGTATGCTGTGCTCAGCAATATGGCGCTACTCTCCACGGCGGCAGCAGATGCCGCGCTTGGAGGCGCGTATGAAGTCGCAGATCTCCTTGGCAAACTTGCCGTCGGGGTATCTCTCCTCTACGATTGCAAGGGCGTTGGAGACATTGTTGTTCTCTTCGTAGATGATTTTGTAGACCCCCTTGATCTCCTCGATGTCGGCGTTGCTGAAGCCTCTGCGGCGCAGGCCCACGATGTTGATTCCCTCGTAAAAGATGGGACGGCCCGCGCAGAGTATGTAGGGAGGAATGTCCTTGTTGGCGGCGCTTGCGCCTCCCAGCATTGCGTGGGCGCCGATATGGGTGAACTGGTGCACCATTGTGCCGCCCCCCACGATTGCCCAGTCGTCGACGTCGGTCTCTCCCGCCAGCCCCACATGGCTCACGATAATGCAGTGGTTGCCGATGCTGCAGTCGTGCGCTACGTGTGCGTAGGACATTATGAGGCAGTCGTCGCCGATTTTGGTGAGGCGCTTGCCGCTGGCCGCGGTGCCGCGGTTCACCGTGGCGCATTCGCGGATGGTGGTGCGTTCCCCGATCTCCACCCAGGAGACCTCGCCGTCGTATTTGAGGTCCTGGGGCACGGCTCCTATCACCGCTCCGGGGAATATCTGGCAATCCTTGCCCAGTTTGACATAGTCGTAGATGACTGCGTGCGAGCAGATGTGGCATCCGTCGGCTATCTCGACATTCTCCGCTATGTAGCAGAAGGGTTCAATCACCACGTTTTTGCCGATTTTGGCATTCGGGTGAATATAGGATAAATTGTCAGTTTGCATCAATGGTATAGAGTAAATTGGTTTCCAGTAATTTTTTACATACCGCCGTGTTCACGCGGTGGCCGGTCTTGCTTGCAATTATTGTGCCCTTGAGCGGCGCCCCCAGCAGTGCGAAGTCGCCTATCATGTCCAGCATCTTGTGGCGGACGATTTCGTCGGGAAAGTGCAGCTGCAGGTTGCTCAGGTATCCCTCCTTGACCTCCAGATGCTCCAGGCCGAAGAATGCTTTGAGGCTCTGCAGGGTCGCCTCGTCGGGCATCTGCTCCACAATCACTATGGCGTTGTCCATGTCGCCCCCCTTGATGAGCCCCTTTGAGAGGAGAAACTGCAACTCGTGCAGAAAGCAGAAGGTGCGGCAGGGGGCAATCTGAGAGGCGTAGTCCACGCCGGCGTTATACTTGAAATTTTGCAGCCCCAGCACCTTGGAGTTGAAGTCGATGGCAAGGCGCATCTCGCTCTGCTCTGCGGGGAAAATCTCGATTGAGGCGCCCCCTTCCTCGCTATAGCGGAAGGGTTCGCGGATGGCCAGGCATTTGCGCGGGGCGCTCTGCTCTTGCAGGCCGTCGGCAGTGATGGCCTGCACATAGGGCAGGGCGCTGCCGTCAAGGATGGGGACCTCAGCTGCGGAGAGTTCCACCAGCATATTGTCCACTCCGAGGCCATAGGCCGCGCTCATCAGGTGCTCTATGGTGATCACCGTGGCGCCGTTTTCTGTGAGGGCGGTGCTGCGCGACGTGTCCCCCACATTGGTGGCCAGGGCGCGCACTGTGGCGTCGGGACCGATGTCGGTGCGCACAAAGCGGATGCCGCTGCCCTCTTCGGCGGGGCGGATGGTCATCGAGACGGGAGCCCCGGTGTGGAGCCCTTTTCCGGTGAATGTGTATGATTTTTTAAGAGTATGCTGCATTTATTTCTTCTCTCCGTTTTTCTTGAATACCGCGTAAGAGCGCATATAATGATAATAGGGTAGGGCGGGGTGGCCCATAAGGCTCTGGCCCGGTTCCTTCTGGTCGTGGAGCAATCCCGTTTTGGCCGCAAGTGAAGTGCGGTCGGCCACATGGATATGGCCGCCGAGACCCACCTGACCGCCGAACACGCAATGTTCTCCGATATGGGTGCTGCCCGCAATGCCGCACATTGCGGCCATCACGGTGTTGGCCCCAACCTCCACATTGTGGGCAATCATCACCAGGTCGTCCAGCTTGACCCCCTTGTGGATTGTGGTGGAGCCCATCACGGCGCGGTCCACGCAGGTGTTGGCCCCGATTTCCACATTGTCCTCCAGCACCACGTTGCCGGTCTGCTGGATTTTCTTGTAGGAGCCGTCCTCGCGCGGGGCGAACCCGAAGCCGTCGGCGCCGATGACGCAGCCCGAATGGAGGATGCAGTTGTCGCCCACCACGCAGTCGCGGTAAATCTTGACGCCGGGGTAGATGGTCACGTTGTTGCCGATGCGGACGCCCTCGCCGATATAAACTTGCGCATATATCTGGCAATCGCGGCCCACCGAGGCCTTGCGCTCCACTACGGTGTAGTCGCCGATGTAGGTGCCGCGGCCCACTTTGCCCCGCACGGTGCGGCCGGCATTCAGCAGGCAGGCTATAGGGTTGGCCTTGCGGCGCGAGCTTTTGAGGGCGGAGAAGTGCTCCAGGAGGTCGGCCACTGCCTGGTAGGCGTCGTCCACGGCTATCATCGTGGCTTTCACCGGCTCCCTGGGGGTGAACGAACGGTTCACCAGCACCACGCCGGCGCCGGTCGTGTAGAGATAACGCTCGTATTTTAGATTGGCCAGAAAGCAGATGTTGCCGCTTTTGCCATATTCGATTCTCGCAGGAGAAGAGACTTGTACATCGGGGTCGCCGATGATGTCGCCGCCCAGATGTTCTGCAATTTCCCTTGCTGAAATAGTCATTTTCAAAAAGTTTTAAATTTGTAGGGTGCAAATGTAATAAAATTTGCACAATAAAGCCATAAGGGTTATATTTGTGGCCGAAATCGAGGGGCTGGACAGTCCCTCGATTTTTTTAAGAGAACCTGAAAAGTTTAGAGTGTAGAGTTTAGAGGCGCGGAGCGCCGACAGGCCGACAGCAAGTCCCTTCCCGGGGGAAGGGATTTAGGGTTGGGGTCATTGATAAAAAATGTGC
>CAVHPI010000034.1:0-13341 GCA_963637965.1 bacterium | reverse complement strand
AGGGGCTTGGCGGATAGAAAAAATATCCGCTACGCCCCTTCAGGCATCCGCGATTATGATGCGCTTCAGCGCTCATTCCACTTTTCACTCTCCACTCCTCTAAACTCTAAACTCTCAGCAAACCCAACGCACATTTTTTCTAAATCCCTTCCCCCGGGAAGGGACTTACTGCCGGCACTCCGTGCCTCTAAACTCTACACTTTTGTAGCCATCACTTCTGCCGGAGGAGCTTCACGGAGCAGAACACAAGGTAAAGCATGCAGAGGCCGATGACTACAAGGCTGCCGACCTGGCTGCCGGCCATATCGCTGAAAAGGCCCATCAGCGGCGGAATCACGGCGCCGCCCACAAGGCCGGTGACCATCAGCCCGGAAATCTCATTGGCCATCTCGCTGCGGCAGCGCATCGCGGCCGAGAAGATGATGGAGAAAATGCAGGAGCAGGTGAAGCCGATCACCGCCAGGCAGGCCAGGATGCCGAAGCGGCCCGGCACAAACGCCAGCGCCACGAGGGCGGCAAGCGCCACCAGAATATTGTAGAAGAAATATTTGCGGTCGTTGAGTTTGATCAGAAGAAAGGCGCCCAGCAGCGAGCCCACGGTGCGGGCGAAGAAATATGCGCTGGAACCCAGACCAGCATGCTCCACGTCCATCCCCACCCTCTCCATCAGCAGCTTGGGAGCCACGGTGTTGCAGCCGACATCCACGCCCACCACAAACACGATGCCCAGGAAAAGCAGCAAAATCTTGCCGTCGCCCAGCAGGGAGAATGTGGCCTTGATACCGCTGCCGCCCTCTGCGCGCTCCTCCTCCGGAATCGGAGTGCACATCAGCCATACTGCGCTGATTAGGGTGAACACGGCAAAAATCGGGAAGAGATATTTCCAGTTGCCCAGGCTCTGCGCCGCAAAAAGGGCGATGAAGGGGCCGCTGAAAGAGCTCACAGCCTTCACGACCTGTCCCGCAGTGAGGCTGGAGGTGAGCCTGTCACCGCGCACCACATTGCTCAGCAGCGGGTTGAGCGACACCTGCAAAATGGTGTTGCCGATGCCCAGCAGGGCAAAAGCTATCAGGCAGGTGGGCAGAGTGTAGCTGACAAACGGTATCAGCATCCCCACCAGGGTCACTATGTTGCTCAGCTGCACTGTGCGCTTGCGCCCGATGCGGTTCATCAGCAGCGCCACGGGTATCGAAAGCAGCAGAAACCAAATGAAAATAGCTGAAGGGATGAATCCGGCCACGGTTTCGCTGAGATTGAAGTCGGACTGCACATTGGCCGTCGCAACCCCTACAATGTCGCAAAAGCCCATCACGAAAAATGTGTAAAGGATGGCAATCGCGGGGGAAATCTTACGTGAACTCATAACTTAATCGTTTAAATTGAATACCAAGTTAGCATATTGCCCCAATATCTGCAAATCAGATTCTGCAAGCCGCCTCCCCTTGGCAGTTGAGAGGTTATTGCTAAATTTGCAAGATTTAACGCCCTTAATTTATCAACTCAAAATGGCCGAAACCAAAAAGAAACTCCTGAATGCCGCCAAAGTGGTGCTGATGTTTGCCCTGGCGGCAGTTCTCGTATACTTCGCCTTCCGCAAGGTGGAATGGAACGCGTTCCTGGAGGGGCTCTCCCAGACCCGCTGGATGTGGGTGGCGCTCTTCTGCATTATATCCGTGCTTGCCCTCGTGGCGCGCGCAATCCGCTGGAGGGAGCTGCTCATCCCCTTTGACCCTAATCTGACGCTGCGCCAAATATGGGATGTAAACAATGTGGGCAACCTTGCCTGCGCCGTGATTCCCGGCAGCGGCGAGCTGCTGCGCTGCGGATATGTCACCAGCAAGAAGCTGGAGTTTGACAAATCGGTGGGGACGATGCTCTGCGAGCGGCTCTGCGACGTAGCCGCCCTGGTGCTGCTGCTGATTGTCACAATCCTGCTTCAGTGGGGGCGCATCGGCGACTTCCTCACCGAGAAAATCTTTGTCCCGATGACGCAGCCGCGCACGCTGCTGATAATCGCCGCCGTGATTGCAGCCATCGTGCTCTTTATTGTAACGGTGTTCCGCCTCAAGGATAAAAGCCGCCTCTGCGGCAAGATTGCCGCCTCCATCACCCGCATCGGAGTGGGCATCACCGCCCTGGCCAAGTGCAAGAACAAACTGGTGGTGATTCTCTCCACCATCTTCATCTGGCTGATGTATGTGCTGATGAGCTACTGCATAATCAAGGCGATGCCCGCCATGGACGGTCTGACCTTTGCCGACGCGGTGTTCTTCTCGATGGTGGGCAACATCGCATCGGTGGTGCCCGTGCCGGGCGGCATCGGAGCCTATCACTATCTGGTGGCCGCAGCTGTGGCGCTGTTAGGCCCCAGCCGCGACATGGGCCTGCTCTTTGCCACTTTAAACCACGAGATCCACGCCATAATAATCATTGCGCTGGGGCTGGTGTCCTACTTTGAGATGGTGCGCCGCAAAGACCTCGGGGCAAGATCTGTAAACAAATAAGTCCCAAAAGTTTACAACAATGAAAATCTGCTCCGGGAACGGAAAGGTTTCGCTAAAGGCCTATATCATAATCGGTGTAGCGCTTCTGTTTTTGTTCCTCGCCAATATCGCGGCGGGCCCGGTGAAGATTCCATTTAAAGAGGCTCTTGAGATACTGCTGGGAAAGTTGTCAACACAGCAGAGCTGGAACCATATAGTGCTGCAGTCGCGCTTTCCGCAGGCGGTGACGGCGCTGCTGTCCGGAGCCGCCCTGGCCACCGGCGGCCTGCTGCTGCAGACCCTCTTCAAGAATCCCCTGTGCGGCCCCTCGATTCTGGGCATAAGCGACGGCGCCAATCTGGGCGTGGCCATCGCAATGCTCTACTTCTCCGCCACCAGCTATTTCACCACCATTTTTGCCGCCTTCATAGGTGCCGCGGCGGTGCTGGGGATAATAATATGGTTCTCCGCTCGCGTCCGCAGCAATGTAATGCTGCTGATAATAGGAATTATGGTGGGTTACATTGCATCGTCGCTCATCTCTATACTCAACTTCAACGCCTCGGCCGACAAAGTGCACCAGTATGTGATGTGGGGGATGGGCGATTTCGGCAGCGTTTCTGCAGAGAAGCTCCCCTGGTTCGCACTGTTTACAAGTGTGGCGCTCGCCGCAGCGCTGCTGCTGGTAAAACCGCTCAACGCGCTGCTGCTGGGCGAGTCGTATGCCTCCAATCTGGGTGTAAACATACTTGTTTCTCGCCTTGCCGTGCTGCTGATTACCGGAATACTTACAGCAACGGTCACAGCCTTCTGCGGCCCCGTCTCTTTCATAGGAATGGCGGTACCCCACATTGCCCGTCTGGCAACAGGGGCGGGAAACCACCGCACCCTGGTGCCGGTGACGATGCTCTGCGGGGCGGCCATTGCGCTGCTCTGCAACCTGCTGTGCAACCTCACGGCCGGCGGCTCCCCGCTGCCGCTGAATGCGGTGACCTCGATTGTAGGAGCCCCCATAATCATATATGTCATAATGAACCGGCGCAATCTCAACTACTTCAATTAAATGGTCACGCTAAGTCTTGAAAATCTCTCGGTGGGCTATAGGGAGCCTCTGCTGGAGAATCTGCGGCTGCAGATGTGCGGCGGCACCCTCACAGCGCTGCTGGGGCTCAACGGCACCGGCAAATCCACCCTGCTCAAGACCCTCTGCGGCACTCTGAAGCCGCTGGGGGGAGAGATCAAGGTGATGGGCAAGCCTCTGGGCCGCTACAGCCGCAGCGCGCTGGCCTCACTGGTGGGAGTGGTGCTCACAGAGCGCACCGCGGCGGGAGGAATGAGCCTCTACGACCTGGTGGCGATGGGGCGCTACCCCCACACCGACTTTCTGGGGTCGCTTAAGGAGGTCGACCGCAAAATAATCTCCGACTCAATGGAGGCGGTGGGAATAGCCGGCAAGGCCTCTTCCCCGCTCTGCTTTCTGAGCGACGGAGAGCGGCAGAAGGGCTTCATTGCAAAGGCGCTGGCGCAGGAGTGCCCGATAGTGATTCTGGACGAGCCGACAGCCTTTCTGGACATCAAGAGCCGCTACGAGACCATGGAATTGCTCTCGCATTTGGCCCGCACCAAGGATATGAGCATTCTGCTTTCCACCCACGACCTTGACACCGCAGTGCGCTTTGCCGACACCATTTGGGTGGCCGACTCGCTGCAGCGCCGGATCCACTGCGGCACAGCAGCGGAGCTGGCCGCACAGGGAATATTCGAGAAGGTGTTCTCCGCCAAGGTAGCCGCCACTGTCTACTCTTCGCTCAGCGGGAAGTAGTAGCGCGCTCTGTAACCGGGCAGCAATTCCGGATGATATATATGGATAAAATCGGCCAGGATCAGGTCGGGGCGGAGGGTAATGTCGTCGAAATAGGAGGTTGCAAGAGTGTTACATCCGTAGATTCTGCGGCATTTATACGCTTTGAAGTTTTCGTAGGGCTGATACTCCGCTTTGAGGTCGGCATACGAGAGATTGCCGGCGGCGGCATACTTTATCAGCCAGAAATCGGCGTCACATCCCTTTTCATAGACCTCCTCAAAGCTTTTGTGCACGCTGTTTTCCCCGGCAATGCCGGCAAAGATGTAGTCGGCTCCGGCATCGCGCTGCATGCAGCCGATGTAGCTGCCGCCCGAGGGAACAGCCCAGGTTTGCCCCCACTTCTTTTCAAGAATTAAAGAAGGTCTTGAGCTGACGTCTGCAGCTTTCTCTTTTAGAGAGTTATAACGATTGCATACATCTGTAAAAATAGAGTCGGCCCGCTGCTCGCAACCCAGCAGCAGACCATAAAATTTTATCCATTCGGTGCGACCCAGCGGATGCGCTTCCATATAGTCGGCAGCCTCCACGATGGGTATCCCGAGTTTCTCGGCCGCACCGTAGCCGCTGTTTTCAAACGGTGAGGCTATTATGGCCTCGGTGCCCAGTTCGATGATTTTTTCCACATTGGGAGACGCAGAATTGCCAAGATCAGCAATATTATGATTTTCAACCGCTTCACGCACTTTATCTGAAGTGATGTATTCAGGCTCGCATACCCCCACTACACTTTTAAGTACCCCAAGACGCTCGGCCAGCGAGGAGTGCACGGAGGTATAAATCACCGCACGCCGCACCGGGGTCGCAATCAGAGTACCCTGCACCGAAAGGCTGTCGCAAAGGCCGGGGCGCCGGGAGAGCAACTCGCGGGAGGCAAGAATGTAGGTCCGGCGCGTCTTGAGGGTATCCCAGGGGTCGCGCAGCGTCACTCTGTCATAATCCCCGCAACGTGTTATTTTAAGACCGCGGGCGTAAATCAGGGTGTCGCAGGAGTCCGCCGCTGCGGATACGGCGTCAGATGTACCGCGGCAAGCCGCAGCACAGAGCATAGAGGCCAAAGCTAAAGTGCAAAAAAATGGTCTATTCATTTGTGTTTCTTGTAGAAATCAGGCTTTATCTCAACAAAGAATTCAAAATTGCGCCCCGGCATCGGGCGGTGGAGCACCGACTCGTATTCTTCATTGAAAATGTTGTTCACGGCAAGTTTCAGAGAGAGTTGATCTCCGCTGCGGCAGCAGAAGCGCTTCTCCAGCACAATGTCGCTCATAAAGTATGGCAGCACGCGGCCGATCTTGGTGGACATATCGTTGTCGCTTGTAGTGTAACGCTCGCTGTACCAACACCATTTATAGGTCAACTTCCAGCTTTTGTACAGCAGGGAGCCTATGGCCGACGACGAGAACAGCGGCACATACACCAGCTGCTTGCCTATGGCCTCGTCGGCCCAACTGGCGGGGTCGCCCTGATTGATGGAGGGGGTCCAGGCAAACGACGCGGAACCCTCGAGCCTCATCTTTGGGGATATTTTCCACTCTCCTTTGGCACTGCTCTCGATGCCGTAGGCGTGCACCCTAAGCACATTTCGGGGGGTCCAGAACCCCTTGAAGGTGGGAATCCACACAATCCAGTTGTCTATGTATGAGTCAAACCAGGTGGCGGAGAGCGACAGGCTGCCCAGAGGGTCGCTGAAAGCGCTGTACGAGAGGCTGGCGTCGTAGCTGAAGCCGCTCTCGGGCAGCAGGTCGGGGTTGCCGCCCGGCTGGAAATAGAGGTCGTTGAGAGAGGGGTACCGCCAGTTGCGGCTGGCAGACGCTTTTGCAGTCAAATTGGGGCATATCTGCCAGTCAAGGTTAATTACCGGAATAATCGGTGCAAGTTCGTCTCCGTAGAGTTCTTCGCGCAGGGCACCTGAAAATCCAAGCGCAGGGGTTACATTCCATTTGAAGCCCAGGTAGGCGCTGGACTCGAACCGCCCCTGAATATACCCCACGGTGACCTTGTCGCCAGAAGCGCCGGAGCTGGAGGCAAGATTGGCAGCGCTGCGGTCTTCACTTGTCACAAAATGCTGATATGCCGCGATCTGCCCCGTCAACATAAAGTTCTCATTCAGCATCCATTTGTCTTGCGCCTGCAGGTGAAAAGTGTTTATGAGACTGCGGCTGGAAATCATTGCGGCCATAGTGCCGTTGCCCTTGTCGCGGGCAAAATCGTAGGTGCTGCTATTGTGCAGCCAGCCGGCGCGCGCTGCCACTATATGCCGCCCCAGAGTGCGGTTCCACTCGGCCGCCACGCGTGCGGAATGCTCCCCCTGCTCGTTGGTGTAGCTCACCCCGGGGCGGTAATCTACGCTCAGGAAGGGCACTCCGCGTCTGGAAGCCGTAAGCCACCCCTTGAGGGAGAAAGTGCCGCCGTCGGATCCCTTCAGATAGAACTCCTGCAGCAGATTGAGGTCGCGGATGGCCCCGCAGCGGTTGGTGTCGATGGGGTAATAACTGCCGGTGGGGATTCCGGCGGAATCGTAGGTGTATTCCTTTTTGTTGTAATTGCGGTAGCGGAAGTCGTTTTTGCTCACCGTGGCGGCGGCTCGGGTGGAGGTGCGCCAGCGGTTTGCTCCGTAATCGATCCGGAGGAAAGCATCTAAAGTGGAGAATGAACCCGCACCAATCGTAGCGCTGACATCCAGACCTTTGGTCTTTGCGGGAGCTGTCGACAGCAGCACCGCGCCGCCGAGTCCGCCCCCCGCAACGCTCAGCGAAGAGGAACCGTGCAGCAGGCCGGCGCGGTCGGTGAAATAGGCGGGAATGGTGCTGAAATCGGTCATACCCAGCATCGGGGAGTTGATTTTGATGCCGTTCCAGAGCACCTGCGTGTGGGATGCGGCGGTGCCGCGGAAGCTCACCGTGGCCAGCGAGCCGCGACCGTATTGTTTAACATAAATAGCTGTGTTGTAGGTCAGCACATCAGCCATTGATTGTGACAGTGTAAGTTTGAGCGAGGCGGAGTCCACTTCGGTTTTCTGGAGTCCGATTTCACTAAGGGGGCGAGCCGCCACCACTGCGGATTTGCTGATGGGGGTCACAAGCGAAGGGTCGCCGTTCCACCACTCGCTCTGGGCTGCCGCACGGTGGCCGCAGAAAAGCGCGGCGCACAGCAGCAGATGCCGCCAGGCAGAGCCGCCGCAGAGAGAGCGCATATGCCGCAGAGCCGTCATTGCGCCTCCCTCCAGCAGAAGCCTCCGGGGTTGACCCCTACTGAGAAGGTGTCCAGCAGTTCAGCCCCGTCGGCGCTGTAGCGGCTCACCACTCCGTTCTGAGTGTAATCGATGGCATCGCTCACATATATTTCCCCGCTTCCGGGGTCCACGGTCATCGCATAGTAGAGAGCCCCCTCCCCTTCGATCAAGGGCTCAGAAGGGAGAGCAGCGGCCTCTACGTCCATCTTATAGACTCCGCCGTTTATCCAGTAGATGCTGCCGCCGCCGGGGCCCGCAACCAGACTGCGCGGAGCGCTCCCCATCGGGAAAGTGAAGGTGCTTGTCACGCAGAATGTCTCGGGGTCGATGCGGCACAGGGTCGGCGCCTCATAGCCATAGGGGCTCCCCTCATAGCCGCCGTCTGTAATCGCCCACAGAAAGCCGCTGCAATCGGCCACAATCGCAGAGGGTTGCAGCCCCACCTCCAGCGAGGCGTCTATGGTGTCGGTCTCGGTGTCGAGGCGCAGAATCCGGTTCTGATAAGACCAGCAATTTATATAAATATATTTTCCTATCTGCACCATCATCTCGGTGGAGCCGGTCTCAAAATCCATGTCGGTGGCGACATGTCCGGTGACGGTGCGGCTTTCAAAGTCCACGATAAAAATGCGCGGGTCCCAGATCTGGGTCACATAAGCCTTGGTGTCGGAGACAAAATGGATATGGCGGGGGCTGGTAAAGCCCGAGACGCGTCCCTTTTCGCGGAAGGTGGCGGGGTCGATGGCGAATATCACCCCAGAATTGTTCACCACTGCATAGCAGAGGCCGCCGCGCACCGTCATCGACTGCAGCACATCCCCTATCGGGAAGGCGTTGGCGCGCACGAATACCTCGTTTTCCACGCTGCGCGAGAGCGGGTCGTAATAGGTGAGCGAGGCGTTGCCGTACATATAATTGCCCTCGCACAAAACAAAAAGACCCCTGCGGGAGAGGTCCACGGAAAAACTCTCCTCTTCCCGGGGACCGTATTTCATGCAGGAGACGGCCGCCAGACAAAGCAGAGCTATGGAAAAAAGCCTTTTCAAGGGCTACTTGAGGGAGGTGTAGATGGAGAGGTCCTCAAAGCCGCAGACCTCGGTGGAGAGCTCTCCCAGCCAGCCGCTCTTGGCATTGACGGCCGTCTGAACCTTGATAAAATCGATATACTTGAGATTTGCTGCGCTGCCGTCGGCATTCATTGCATTGCCGATGCGGAAGGTGTTGCCGCGCAGAGTTACGCTGGTGTCGGTGTGGACATCGAATATGTCGGTGCCATAATTGTCGGCATAGCCCCAGCCGTAGTCGGGATTAACCCAATAGGTGCCGTTGCCGCTCTGGTCGTAGTTGAGCGCCTTGAGGCGGGTACCGGAAAGGGTATATTCGTTCCCCTCGACCCATTCGGGCCAGTAGCTGGCCTGGCTGTGGTAGGCGGCCAGATAGTCGATGCTCCCCCGCTCCCCTTCGCTGTCGCTCCAGCGCACTTCGGAAGCCGCCTCGGCGGGGCGGTAATAGGTCACGCTGTAGCCGTGCAGGGTATATTCGGAGCCGGAGTCGCTGCCGCGCAGCTCGTACCAGACATCGTCCGGAATGCCGTTGCCGTTGTCGTCCACAGCCACCCACACCACGCCGGGTTCGCTGCCGCCCGAAAGGGCGTTGCAGTAAATGGCAAAATCATCGCCCCCCATATTCACTATGCTGTGGTCAAAAGAGACGACTATGTAGCCGCCGAAGCCTCCCAGGCTCACAAATTTTTGAGCGTTGAGGCGTTCAAGAGCCCAAGCGCAGGCAGCCGCCGCTGTCCTGGTGCCGCCGGGGTTTGTCACGGGATCGTTGATAAACTGCCCCGGAGCGGGTGTATAATCGCAGACCTTGCTCGCATACACCGAGCTGTTGCCGTTCGCCGCACGATAGTAGGGCCCCAGAAGGGTCTCATCTATCGTTTTACTAAAGTTGCAACCACAAGCCACCAGTGCCGCTGCGGCAAGAGAGGAGAATGCGAGACAAAGTCTGCGTGTTTTCATAAATAATTATTCTTCGTCAACTTTGATGACAATATTGTCATATGCGAAATATGCGGGGGCGTTGAAGCCGTAGTCGCCATAGCAGTCATCGGTGCCGCATACCTGGAAGGCGAGGCCGTACACATTGCCAAGCACATACAGGGGGACGGTTTCCCAAGCTATGCTCTTTGCGCCGCTCTTGATTGCCTCCACATCGGAGCCAAGAATCAGGTCGAACTCGAAGGGAGCGCCGGTCGCCTTGCCGTCGATGTCAAGGCCATACACCTTCACCGAAATTTTGGAAGATGCACCCAGAGGGCCGAAGAAGCCGTCGCCGTTGACTGCCGAGTTGACCAGATAGCTGGTGGGGCAGACGTCAAAGCTCTTGACCATGTGCGATTGTCTGTCTTTAAAAATGAGGGCGGGGAATGCGGCACCCTCCGCAGCAGGATCTGCATAGCCATAGTGCACAGCAAAGTTTTTGCCGCTGGCAGCAGCTGCGGGGACCTCGAGCTGACGCAGGTAGCCGGCGTCGGCATAGTCGGCCACTACATAGTTGGAGATGACCTCACCGCCGCTGGAGAAGCACACGCTGCCCCAAGATGAGGGGAAACCGTCAAAACCGAGCTGACTTGCGGCGTCGACCCAGGTGTAATTCACATTGTAGGAATAAGTCTCGGGATCCATCTCGCCGTAGAGCAGGCTGCCGCCATACTGCGGGTTATCGATCAGGGCAGAGTACTCGGCCCCTTCAAAATCGATGGTCACCGTTTTTTCAACGAGATCCTTGCTGCAGGCTGCAAACAAGAGCGTTGCGGCCGCAGCCGCAGAAAAAAATCTGAATGTCTTTTTCATATCCATTGCATATAAACATTGTGTGCACAATTATGCCTGCAATGGAATATAGCCGGAGTGATGTCCGCTTCCACGCCCATAATCCCGCAGGCGAAAAGTGTTGCCTTTCCGGGAGGTCTTCTGGCTTCTCCCGATGCCGGCGACGCCTTCCCGGCCTTCAGCGGCCAGTGACATCCGTGTCGCGGCATTTGCCTGTCCGATGCAGCGCCCAAAGGCGCCGGCAACAGGCGGTAAGAGTTACAGCAGCGGGTACTGCGCAGGTCTCGCACCTGACTTCCCTTTTCCGGAAATGCTTAGCAAAAGTAGATTATTGCATCTAAAGTTCAAAATCATTTTTCTATCTTCGCGCCACATCTGTAAGAAGTTAATGAAAAGGATATTCTTTACCATATTGATGGCCGCCGCCTTGCTGAGCACTACAGCCGCCGCCCAGGAGGCCGACATGAACGGCGCCATCACCGACCTCTATGGCCAGCTGGAGGCCTACAGCGCCAATCTGGACACCATAATGAACCGCTACGAATCGCAGCGCGCCGCATCTTGGGAGCAGATGAACAGGGGGCTGCAGCAGTGCCAGCAGTATTCCATCGTGCTCTACGGCAAGCAGAGCGGGCGCTTCTTCGCCCTGGCGCGCGCCTATCAGGACCTGGAGGATGTGCTGGAGCAGTATCAGGTGGGCGGTCACCCCTTTGAGAAGTGGAAAAACAACATCGACACCGAGATAGACCGCTACGGACAACTGAAGAATCTGCTGGGGGACATCGACACCCTGGGCGCCGCCGCCAGCGAAGCGCAGCGGCAGTGCATCGCCCTCTGCAGCGACCTTAACCGCCGCCTGAATAAGATGCAGAGCGAGATTTATTCCGACAACGAGAAGTTCGAGAATTCCGCCGCCCGCATGCAGGAGATGGCGGAATACAACGCCACGCATTTCGAGAAAATCCGCCGCGAGGTATTCATGGAACGCGGCGCCTCATATCTCTTTATCCTGGGTCATCTGAAGCCCTTCGTGGGGGGCATCGTGCGCGACCTCAAGGAGGGGGCACAAGAGCTGGCTGCCAACCGCACGCTGCTGCGGCAGAACATCATTATGGTGATAACTCTCGCCTCGCTGCTGTTTCTGTCGTATATATTGGCGGCTCTGCTGCTGGGACGCGCCCTGCCGCAGAGGCTGCGCACCGACAGTTTCAAGGCCAAGAAGGGGCTCGTTACAGCCGCCGCCACAATCACCCTGTTCGTGATTCTGGGATCCCTTGCCGGACACACCTTCATGACCGGCTTCAGCAATCTGGCATCGCTGGATCTGATGATATACGGCTTTCTGATAGTGGACATATTTGTGCTCAGCGCCGCCCTGCGGTTCGATGCCGCAGAGGGCAAAAGCGTAATGCGCTGCTACAATCCGATACTTGTCACCGCCCTGGTGTTCATAATCTTCCGCCTGCTGCTGGCGGGCAACAACGTCATCCGGCTGTCAGTTCCGCCGCTGATGCTGCTCTCGCTCATCTGGCAGATCAGCGCCCTGCTGCGCCACGGACAGTTCAGCGAGCGCTTCTCCGCCGTCACGCTGTGGCTCACCTGCGTCATCACCGGCATCACCTGCCTCATCAGCCTGGGCGGGCGCACCTTCCTGGCGCTGATGCTCTTGATATTCTGGATTGTGCAGCTCACCGGCATGGAGGCCATCAAGTGCATCCACAGCCTTTTCAATAAAAAGCGCGCAGTCAAGGAGAGCCGCGCGGCGCGCCTGTGGCTTAACCCCACCGTCACCAAGCTGATTGTGCCGGTGCTCAGCGCACTGTCGTTCTCCGTCAGCTTCCGCTGGGCCGCATCGATGTTCAGCATGCGCAGCTGGGCCGAGAGTCTGCTGCACAGCAATATGGCAGGGGCAGAGAGCACCCTCAACATCACCGTGAGCGGGCTGCTGGTGCTGCTTTCGCTCGCATTCGTCATAATCTGGGCGCTGTATATGGTCAAGACCGCGCTGCAGGAGATTTACAAGGAGAATTACACCACCGGGGCCATACCGCTGATAATGACTCTGGGCAGCATACTCGTCTGGTTCCTCTACGCAGTGGTCTGCATCAAGGTTCTGGGCATCAACAGCACCGGTCTCATCGCCGCCATGGGCGGTATGGGGGTCGGCCTCGGCTTCGCCCTCAAGGACACGATAAACGAGCTGTTCTGCGGTCTGACGCTGCTGATGGGGCGCGTGCATCTGCACGACTACATCGAGTGCGACGGGGTGCGGGGCAAGATTGTGGATGTGGGGATGCGCACCACCACCATCGATACGCTGGACGGCTGCGTGATAGCCTTCCCCAACAGCCAGCTGCTGGCCAAGAATTTCAAGAATCTCTCCAAGAGCCACAATTGGGAGTTGTGCACGTTGCGCGTGGGTGTTGGCTACGGCACCGATGTGGAGCGGGCGCGCACTGTGATTCTGGAGTGCCTGGAGCCGGTGAAGGAGAGGATTTCGTATAAGGAGCCGGTGGTGCAGCTGGGCAATTTCGGCGACAACAGCGTGGATTTGGATCTCAAGTTGTGGTTGCTCACCAAGGAGCGGGTGGCGTTGCTGGCCGATATCCGGGAGAGGATTTACAAGGCGTTTGAGAAGGAGGGGATTGAGATTCCGTTCCCCCAGCGGGATATCCATATTATCAAAGATTAGAGTGTAGAGCCGAAAGGCAACGAAACAACGAGACTATAAGTGAGACTGCAAGTGCAGAAGACAACAAGATATTTCGGCGCATCAAATGCTACGCACAAAGGGTCTTGGCGGATAGAAAAAATATCCGCTACGCCCCTTTGTGCATTCGCAAACATTGATGCGCAGCGGAATTAGACTACAAAAATTTAGAGGCACGATAGTGCCGTGGGGCAAGTCCCTTCCCTGGGGAAGGGATTTAG
>CAVHPI010000033.1:0-13371 GCA_963637965.1 bacterium | reverse complement strand
AAGCATCTTTTCTTTTCTTCCAAATTTTTGTCAAATTTTTTTTGATATTTTTTCATTTGACGCATTTGTACCTATATTTGAAACGTTATGGAAGAAACGCAGAAACCCAAGACATCGCTCCCGGAAAACGCTTACCGTGAGCTCAAAGAGGGGGAAGAGTACACCCCGCTGATGTCTCCCAAGAAAAAGTACCCGGAGGCAAACGCCTGGTCGGTCTCGATCGGCCTGATCATGACAATCATATTCTCGGCAGCCGCCGCCTACCTCGGTCTAAAGGTGGGGCAGGTGTTTGAGGCGGCCATTCCCATCGCCATAATCGCAGTGGGCCTCTCCAGCGCCTGCAAGCGCAAGAACGCCCTGGGGGAGAATGTAATCATCCAGTCCATCGGCGCCTGCAGCGGCGCGATTGTGGCCGGGGCCATCTTCACCCTCCCCGCCCTATATATATTGCAGGCCAAATATCCCGACCTCACCGTGGACTTCACCAAGGTGTTCTTCAGCTCCCTGCTGGGCGGCATCCTGGGCATCCTGTTCCTGATTCCCTTCCGCAAATATTTCGTGAAGGACATGCACGGCAAGTACCCCTTCCCCGAGGCTACGGCCACCACGCAGGTGCTGGTGAGCGGCGAGAGCGGCGGCAAAGGGGCCAAGGCTCTGCTGGCAAGCGGTCTGATAGGCGGCATCTACGACTTCATAGTCTCCACGTTCGGCTGGTGGTCGGAGACGGTCACCACCCGCATTCTCCCCTGGGGCGCGGCTCTCGCCGACAAGGCCAAGGTGGTGCTCAAGCTCAATGTGGGCGCCGCCGTGGCCGGTCTGGGCTACATCGTGGGGCTCAAATATGCATTCATTATATGCTGCGGCTCTTTTCTGGTGTGGCTGGTGATAATCCCGCTGATGAACCTGGTGTTCGGACCCGACGTGATTGACCTGATGCATACCGGCATCACCGCCACGGTGGGCGAGATGAGCGCCGAGGAGATCTTCACCACCTATGCGCGCCACATCGGCATCGGCGGCATCGCCACCGCCGGCATCATCGGCATCATCAAGTCGGCGGGCATCATCAAGTCGGCGGTGGGTCTCGCGGCAAAGGAATTCAAGGGCAAGAAGAGCGGCGCAGAGGCCGAGGCCGTCCGCACCCAGCGCGACATCTCCATGAAGATTGTGGTGGCCGGGGTGCTGCTGACCCTCATGGTTACATTCGTGTTCTTCTACTTTGGAGTTATACACAACCTCTGGCAGGCGGTCATCGCGCTGCTGGTGGTGGGCATCATAGCGTTCCTGTTCACCACGGTGGCGGCCAACGCCATCGCCATTGTGGGGACCAACCCCGTGAGCGGCATGACCCTGATGACCCTGATTCTGACCAGCGTGATAATGGTGGCGGCCGGGCTCAACGGCACCGCCGGAATGACCGCCGCATTAATTATAGGTGGCGTGGTGTGCACCGCGCTGAGCATGGCCGGCGCATTTGTCACCGACCTCAAGATCGGCTACTGGGTGGGCACGACCCCCAAGGTGCAGGAGACCTGGAAGTTCCTGGGCACCCTGGTGGCCGCCGCAACCGTGGGCGGAGTCATAATAGTGCTCAACAAGACCTACGGCTTTACCGGAGAGAACGCTCTGGTAGCCCCGCAGGCCAACGCCATGGCGGCCGTGATTGAGCCGCTGATGTCGGGCGGCGGCGCCCCGTGGCTGCTCTACGGCATCGGCGCCGTGCTGGCAATAGTGCTCACGATATTCAAAGTGCCCGCGCTGGCATTTGCGCTGGGTATGTTCATCCCCATGGAGCTTAACCTCCCGCTGCTTGCAGGCGGCGCGGTGAGCTGGTTTGTGAGCACCCGCAGCAAGGATGCCGCCCTCAACGAGGCGCGCAAAGAGAAGGGAACCCTGCTCGCCTCCGGATTCATTGCCGGCGGCGCGCTTATGGGCGTGGTGAGCGCAGTGCTGCGCTTTGCCGGTGTGGATGCCTTCAACGGCGAATGGGCCGCTTCCGATGCGGGCCAGGGCCTCGCGATTCTGGCCTACGCTCTCATAATCTTCTACCTGATACACAGTTGTCTTAAAGTCAAAAAAGCAGAATAATTTATGGAAAAGATACTTGACAAATTCTTGAGATATGTGTCGTATGACACCCAGTCGTGCGAGGAGAGCGAAAGCCAGCCCTCCACCGCCAAACAGCTCAAGCTGCTCTCGCAGTTGAGGGACGAGCTGCAGGCAATGGGCATCGGCGCCACCCTGGATGAGTATGGCTATGTAATGGCCTCCATCCCCGCAAACTGCGGCGGCAACATCCCCAAACTGGGCTTCATAGCCCACGTGGACACTTCTCCCGACGCCCCCGGCTGCGACATCAAGCCTCAGATTGTGAAGGACTACGAGGGCGGAGACATCCATTTGGGTGGCGACAAATGGCTGCGGGTGGCCGAATTCCCCGAGATGGCGCAGTACAAGGGGCAGACCATTGTCACCACCGACGGCACCACCCTGCTCGGGGCCGACGACAAGGCCGGCGTGGCGGAGATAATGTGCGCTGCAGAATATATCGTGAACCATCCCGAGTTCAAGCACGGCGAGATACGGATTGCCTTCACCCCCGACGAGGAAATCGGGCGCGGAGTGGCCAAATTCGACGTGAAGAAGTTCGATGCCGACTATGGATACACGATGGACGGCGGCATGATAGGCGAGCTGGAGTATGAGAACTTCAACGCCGCCAGCGCCAAAATCCACATCGCCGGGCGCAACATCCATCCCGGCTATGCCAAGAACAAGATGATAAACGCCTGCCTGGTGGCAATGGAGCTCAACGCCCTGCTGCCAGTGGAGCAGCGTCCCGAATACACGGAGGGCTACGAGGGCTTCATCCACCTGACAAGCTTCAAGGGTGTGGTGGAGGAGGCCGACCTCTCCTACATAATCCGCGACCACGACGCCGGGCGCTTCCTACGCAAGAAAGAGCAGGTGCAGCAGTGCGTGGACTTCATCAATCTCAAATACGGCAATATTGTGTCGGCCGACATCCGCGACCAGTACCGCAACATGCGGGAGATGGTGGAGCCGCACCGTCACGTGGTGGACAACGCCGTCAAGGCGATTGAGATGGCGGGCATCAAGCCCCACGTGCAGCCCATCCGCGGCGGCACAGACGGCGCCAACCTCTCCTTTATGGGCCTCCCCTGCCCCAACATATTCGCCGGCGGCCACAACTTCCACGGCAAGCTGGAGTTCGTGCCGGTGGAGAGCATGGAAAAGGCCACGGAGGTCATCCTGAACATCATTAAACTCTACGCCGAGGCATAAAACATGAAAAAATGGTTTTTTGTGACCAGGCCCTGGTCGTTTGTAGTTTCTGCCACACCTGTTATCGCAACCACACTTTTTCTCTTCTATAAATATGGAGGGGGGAGCATAAATTGGCTCAACGCCGCGCTGGCCCTGGTGGGCATAATAGTGTTCCACGCCGCCGGCAATGTGCACAGCGACGTGCGCGACTACCTCTCGGGCATCGACAGCACGGAAGCCCATTGCATCCAGAATCTCGTGAGCGGAGAGTTCACCCCCGCCCAGTACAAGCGCTTTGCGATCATACTTTACGCCGCAGGCATCGCCATCGGGCTCGTCCTGACCCTGCTGAGCAGCTGGCAGTTGCTTATAATCGGCGGACTGGGCGCACTGCTCACGATGCTCTACAGCTGGAGCAAATTCCACGCACTGGGCGATACTGACATATTTCTGGTGTTCGGCCTGCTGCCGATGCTGGGCACCTCGCTGGTGACCCTGGGGCACATTGACTGCAGCACCCTGCTGCTCAGCATCCCCGTGGGGCTCATCACCGTGGCGGTGCTGCACTCAAACAACGCCCGCGACATCCCCACCGACTCCAAGGCGGGTGCCCGCAGCTTTGCCGCCGTCATCGGCTCCAAAGCCTCCGTGTGGCACTATATCGCACTTATCACTATCCCCAGCCTCTACACCTTTGTGGCTGTGCTCTGCGGGGCGTTCCCCAGGTGGTGCCTGCTGATATTCCTCTCCGCCCCCGTTGTGGCGGGCAATATCCGCCAAGCGCTCAAATTCAAGAGCGAAGGTTTGGCTGCGTTCAACCCGCTGGACCAAATGACCGCCAAGCTGCAGATGGTCTCCGGGGCGCTGCTGTGCCTGGGCTTCCTTATTGCCGCAATATCGTAATGACAGACAATCGGACACTTCTGATTAAGATTGTAGCCTCCATCGTGGCGGCCGCCGCGCTGTGGTTTATAATGTTCAGCCCCATAACGGCGCCCCACGTCCCCTTCTGGGGGATGATGGCCTTCAGCAGCGCCGTGCTGCTGGGGCTCTCGTTCACCATTTTCAAGAATTGGTGCCGGGGGCTGCGCTTCTCTCCCGGGCAGATTGCGCTGGGACTGGCGCTGGCCGCTGCCCTCTGGGGCATCTTCTGGGTGGGCGACAAGCTCTCCAGCGCGATGTTCACCTTTGCCCGGCCGCAGGTCGACACCATCTACGCCCTCAAGAGCGGCACCGCCAAATGGCTGCTGGCCGCGCAGTTGCTGCTGCTCACCGGCCCGGCGGAGGAGATATTCTGGCGGGGTTGCCTGCAGCGGCACCTCGCCGATTATCTGCAGGAGAAACGGGGCGGCAAAGGCAATCCCCGCCTTGTGGCGGCAATAATCACCCTGCTGGTCTACACCCTGATACACCTGCCCTCGCTCAACTTCATGCTGATTATGGCGGCGGCCGTGGCGGGAGGCGTGTGGGGCCTGCTCTACTATCTCAAGCCGCAGTGGCTGCCGGCGCTGATAATCTCCCACGCTGTGTGGGACACCGCCGTATTCGTGATTTTTCCCATTATGTAACGAAATATGAAACGTTTTGCACTCTTTTCAATTTGTATAATTATGCTCTCATCGTGCAACGGCGGCGGGTACATCAAGAAGCCCGACGTCAAGACAGACCACTACACGCCTGAGGTAATGCGCCTCATGGGCAAGGTCTCCGACCCCCAGCCCTCTCCCGACGGCACCAAGATTCTCTACGGCGTATCATACACCAGCATTGAGCAGAACCGCGAGTGCCGCCAGCTGTTTGTAATGAACAGCGACGGCAGCGACCCCGTGCAGATTACGAAGTCCGACGCAAACATCTCCAACGCCCGCTGGATCGGCGGCGGAGAACAGATAGCCTACCTGTGCCAGGGGCAGATGTATGTCTGCGGCCCCGACGGCAAGGGGGCCAAGAAGGTGAGCAAAGTGGAGCGCGGCATCTCCGAGTTCAAATTCTCCCCCGACTGCAGCAAGGTGCTCTACATATCGGAGTTCAAGAACTACACCGCCCCCACCGACCGCTACCCCGACCTCAAGAAGGCCAACGTGCGCACCATAGACAATCTGATGTACCGCCACTGGGACCATTTTGTGGAGTATATCCCCCACACCTATGTGGCAGACTTCAAGTCCAAAGGCAAGCTGGGCAAGGGGGTCGACATACTGGACGGCGCCCCGTTTGAGCTTCCCACCGAGCCTTTCGGCGGAATGGAGCAGCTAAGCTGGAGCCCCGACGGCAAATATGTGGCATATTCCTGCCGCAAACTCTCGGGGCGCGAGTATGCCTTCTCCACCGACACCGACATCTATCTCTACGATGTAGACAAAAAGAGCTGCGACAACCTCACCGAAGGGATGCCGGGCTACGACACCAACCCCGTATTCTCTCCCGACGGCAAACACATCGCCTGGCTCAGCATGGAGCGGGCGGGCTACGAGGCCGACCGCGTGCGGCTGTTTGTGATTGACCTGGAGAGCCGCACCAGGCGAGAGCTCACCGTGGGCTTCGACTACAACGCCGACGCCCCCGCGTGGAGCCCCGACTGCGGCAGCATCTACTTCGCCTCTGTAGTGGAGGGCCTGGGGCAGATCTGGAAGGCCGACCTGGCCACCGGCGCTCTGAGGCGCGTCACCCCGGAGCACGAGTGGGTCGATTTTGCCGGCCCGATATTCTCCAAGGACGAATTCGGCAATGATGTCATAATCACCGCCAACGCCTCAATGATGCGCCCTGCGGAGATCGTGGCTGTTTACCCCTCCGACGGCTCCTGGCATCAGCTGACCCACGAGAACGACGCCATCCTCTCCCAGCTGGAGGATATAAAGATGGAAGAGCGCTGGATAGAGACCACCGACGGCGGCAATATGCTCACCTGGGTGCTCTATCCCCCCAAGTTTGACCCCAATAAGGTGTATCCCTCGATTCTGGTGTGTCTGGGCGGCCCGCAGAGCTGCTTCAGCCAGGAGTGGTCTACCCGCTGGAACTATCGCCTGATGGCCTCGCAGGGCTTCATCGTGATTCTGCCCAACCGCCACGGCACCACCGGATTCGGCCAGGCGTGGTGCGAGCAGATTTCCGGCGACTACATCGGCCAGAACATGCAGGATTACCTCACGGCGGCCGACACCCTCAAGGCGGAGCCCTATGTGGGCAAAATGGCCGCCATCGGCGCCAGCTACGGCGGATATTCGGTATATAACCTGGCGGGCATCCACCAGAAGCGCTTCAGCGCCTTCATCGCCCACTGCGGAATATTCGACGAAGGGCATATGTATATGGAGACCGAGGAGATGTGGTTTCCCAACTGGGACAACGGCGGCATAGCCGACCCCTCGACCCCCCAGAGCGGCGCCCCCTGGAGCGACAATCCCGTGGCAAAGCGCCTCTACGACAATTCTCCCCACACCAAAATCAAGAACTGGGACACCCCGATTATGATAATCCACGGCGAGAAGGACTACCGCGTCCCCTACGACCAGGGCATGTCGGCCTTCAACGCGGCGCAGATGATGGGAGTGGAGTCCAAGATGCTGCTTTTCCCCGACGAGAACCACTGGGTGCTGCAGCCGCAGAACTGCATTTACTGGCACCGCGAAGTGTTTGACTGGCTCAACAGGTGGTGCAAATAGCCCCTCAGGCGTGATTATGGTAAAAATTTCCATCCCGAATCGCTTGTAATTGTGTTCTTTTTGCTAACTTCGGCCCACAAATCGTAAAAAGTTTATAGGAATATATGAGAAAGCTATTAATCTGGTTTGCAGCAGCAACGCTGGCGCTTGCATCTTGTGCGGAAGCTCCCGAAATCAACATTGACAAGGAGGATCTGGAGTTGAACCACAACGGCGGCAGTTTCACCTTTGACGTCACCTCCAACTGCAACTGGGATTTGATATGCGACAGCGATGCCGATTCTCTGCTCACAATCTCACAGAAGAGCGGCAGCGCCGGAACTACCACCATCTCGGTGGACGTCATCAAAAACGAATCCACCGCAATTCTCAAGCACTACTTCACAGCAGTGGCCCACGGCACCCAGAAGGATGCCCTCAAGACCCTCACCGTGACCCAGGATGCCCCTGCATATGTAATGTTCAACAAGACTCGCGAGACTGCCGACTACATTGGCGGCGAGTACACCTTCACCGTATCGTCCAATTTCCCCTGGGAAATCACCATAGACGGAGACATCAAGGTTGAACCCCTTTCCGGCACAAACGAAAACGGCTCCGACACAATCACCGTGATTATCCCCGAGTATGAGGGTTCTGCAGACCGCAGTTTCTCTCTGGACGTTACCGCCAAAGGTGAGGACGCAGTGGTAAGCGACCGGCTCGAGATTACCCAGACCTCACCTTCTCTCACAGTGGGCAACCGCTCTTATAAAATCAAGAAGTTGGGCGACGGCCGCTGGTGGATGGTAGAGAATCTCTGCTATTCAACCAAAGGCATCACCATTAACGACGGAACTTGCGGCATCTGGTATCCCTGCAGCGACACTGCCGAGGAGGCCGACAGCAGCACCGACGGCATCGTGACCAAAGGTCTGCTCTATTCTGACGCCGTTGCATTCAACACCAACATCACCACTACCACCTGCAGACGGCAGGAGGGTGCGCAGGGCATCTGCCCCGAGGGATGGCATATCCCCACGGCAGCCGAGTTCATGCGCCTTGTGGGCAAGAGCACCGACCCTAATCTCGAGACTAGGTCAGACGCGCCCTACTACAATGCAGACACAGACCGCGGCGACCTCTCAAAGCTTAAAGAAGCCGGCTTTATTCCCGCAGAGGCCGGTTATATCCAGGGTAGCGGTGCCGGCTACAAAAACGGCTTTTCAACAAAAGGTTATCTTAAGAGCCGCGGCTATATAAACAACAGCTACATCTTCTGCTCCAGCGCCTACTCCTCTACACAGTGGTATGTGCTTGCCCTCAAGGAGAACACAAACAGCGCCAATGTGGAGATGCTAAACAACTACACTACATCGCGGCCCTATGCCTGCAGCATCCGCTGCATCAAGAACCAGCTGGAATAAATTGTGAAAACTTCTGCAAAGATACTTACCGGAATTGCCGCGCTGCTTGTACTGGCAGCTGCGGCTTTCTGCTATTTTAAATTCTGCTTTGTGTTCGGCAGCGGCGTAAAGGCCGGCGAACTCAACCAGATCGTGTACAAGGGATGGGTTTGGAAGACCTATGAAGGCCGGCTGATACAGACCGGCTTCAAAGGGGCCGGTAGCGGCAGCGGCATCCAGTCAAATGAGTTTAACTTCTCCGTGTCCAAAAAATCGGTG
Organism: bacterium; assembly: GCA_963637965.1. Taxonomy (GTDB): domain Bacteria; phylum Bacteroidota; class Bacteroidia; order Bacteroidales; family UBA932; genus Equibacterium. The sequence continues at coordinate 4,754 of CAVHPI010000033.1, read as the reverse complement.
GCCGACAGCCTGATGCGATGCAGCGGACGCCAAGTGGAACTCCACTATAAAGAATACAATGGGGCGCTCCCCTGGCGGGGAATGCAGCGATACATTGTGGACAGCATAGTCTCGGTGTCGCCGGCTCAGCCGCAGAACACGATTCCGATTGTTACTGACTTTTAATTTTCCGGGCCAGCGATGCGCAAAGGCCCGGAAATATTTTTTTGATATAGACCATCACGAGCTCTTTGCCGCCCACAAGCACCTCGCGCCGGCGGCGGTCTATGGCGCGCACAATCTTGCGTGCCGCCTTCTCGGGGGAGATTCCCCCCGCCTGACCGGGGTCCATCTTGCCGTGGGGCTGTCCGCCCTTGTCCAGAGCATAGAGGGATATGTTGGTGCGCACGCGCCCCGGGCACACCAGAGTCACGCGGAGCCCCTTGCCGTAATATTCTGCCTGCAGGGTCTCGAAAAAGCCGTAGAGGGCAAATTTTGAGGAACTGTAGCCGCAGCGCATCGGAAAGCCGAAGCGGCCTGCGATGGAGGTGGTCACGGCAATCTGTCCGCCGCCGCGGCCCACCATCAGCGGCAGCAGCGCGCGGGCCGTCGCCACAGGCGAGAAATAGTTGACTTCCATAATCTTGCGCACCATCTCCATAGAGGTATCCTCCACCAGAGTGCGCTGGCTGATGCCGGCGTTGAGAAAAGCTATGTCGATGCCCCCGAGCGCCTCCCACGCCTGCCGGGTGAGATCCTCTATCCCCGAGGGGTCGCCGAGGTCATAGGGGAGCGCCACTGCCTGCGCGGCACCCGCCTTGAGGCACTCCTGCACCACGGGGGCGAGCCGCTCGGCGCTGGAGGAGGTCAGAGCCAGCCGCGCCCCGCGAGAAGCGTATTCAACCGCGCAGGCACGGCCTATTCCGGAGGAAGCCCCGGTGATCCATACGCGCTGCATCATTTGCCCTGGACTTTCTGGCGCGACACAAGCCCCATCATCCTGTAGAGGAATTTGGGCAGAGGCTTCTCTGCCGAGCGCTTGTTCATATCGATAAACCAGCCGAGCTTCTTTATCACCGGCACTTTGTGGGTCTCCACAAACTCTATCAGGGTGCCGTCAGGGTCCTCGATGTAGGTAAAGTGGCCCGAGGCGTCGCCCATGTCGAACTGCTCGCCGCCGGGGCAGCTGTCCACCGTAAAGGGGTGCCCTTTGGAGGCGCAGAATTCGCCCAGAGCCCTCATTCCGGTCACGTCAAAGCAGATTTGTATGAAGCCGGGGTCGCCCCAGTAGCGCCCTTCGAAAATTTTGCGCGGGGTGCGCTCCAGTGCCTGCACCAGCTCGACTGTGCTCTCGCCCAGCAGGGCGGCGAAGGCCCCTTTCTGCGGCGCCGAACGCTTGATTATCACCCTGCGGCACTGTTTACCGCCACCGGGCAGATAGCTGCTGTAGGGGGCGGTGACATCGCTCACGACGGTGTCATAGCCCAGCACCTCGCCGTAGAACTTGAGGGAGGCGTCCATATCACTCACGCCCACCACGGCACCGATGATGCCGCCGGTGAGTTTGCCCTCGTCGATATATACATCCTTGCGCTCGCACACCTGGAACCAGTTGCCGTAGAGGTCCTTGACCCAGAAGCAGGGGGTGCCGTCGGGCATAGCCTCAATCGGGCTGCACTCACTCCACTGCGCGCCGAGCCATTTGTGGAAGGCGACCACATCGCGGCATTTGACCTTGGCGGCGAGTATGCCCAGGTCGCCCACCTCAATCTGGAACGCAACGCTCTGCGGCTTGCGCTCGCTGTACTGCCATATTTCGAATCCCGAGCCTCCCTGCAGATTCACCGCGATGCAGGCGTGGCGTTTCTGCGGCACTCCGCCCGTGTAGGGGAGCATCCGCTCCGCCACGGTGTCGTCTTCAAGAATCTTGATGTCGATGCCAAAATACTTTATGAACCAGTCCCAGGAGTTGCGGAAGTTCTCCGTTCCGACCCCCACCTGCTGGATGGCCGAGATAAAAAAGTCTTTCATAACTATTTTTTGTTGTTTAATTCAAGCAGTGTGTCGATATGTTTGCGTCCGTTGAAAAGGCGAGGCACCTTGTGCTGCCCTCCCAGTTTGCCGCGGGCCTCCATCCACTCGTAAAAGAGCCCGGGCCGCGCCTCTATCAGCTCCAGATGCTCCATTATGCCCCCGGCAGAGACGCTGAAGTGGGCATAGTCGTGGTCGGAATCTTTCACCTTCTGCTCCAGCAGCGAGGCGAATTCCTGCAGGGAGTAGGGCTTTTTGTCGAATTCCACCAGCCACTGGTGATGCCCGCCGCCGGTTGCCGGATCCACCAGCGGCGCCACGGTGAATTCCAGCACCGAAGAGCCGGTCTCGCGGCAGGTGTCGCTCAAAGCCTTCTCTGCCTGCTGCACCGACAGGTCCTCCCCCCAGATGTTGATATACTGATGGGTGCGCCCCGCAATCACAAATTTGTAGGGGGCCTTGCGGGTAAAACGGATCACGTCGCCGGTGTCGTAGCGCCACAGCCCCGACGATGTGGAGATTATCACGGCATATTCCACATCCGTCTCGGTCTCCCACAGCGGCAGCGTCCGGGCATCGGATTTGCCGTGGCACGTCATCGGCACAAACTCGTAGAATACATCATAATCCAGCATGAGGGTCATCGCGGCATCCTGCGGGTCGGTCTGTACCCCGAAGAAACCCTCCGAGGCATTGTAGGTCTCAATGTATTGCAGACGATGCGACGGGAACAGGGCATCGAAAATCGGCCTGTAGGGGAGAAAGCTCATCCCGCCGTGGGCAAAAAACTCCATTTTGGGCCAGAGCTGTTCTGCATTGGCAGCCCCCTCGCGCTCAAGCGTGCGCTTTATCAGCACCAGATTCCAGTCGGGAGTGCCGGAAAAGGAGACCAGGCTTTTCTTGGAGATTATATCCCCTATGGCGTCGTATTTGCCGTAGATGTCGCTTATCTGCGCCGTCTTCACGGGGGGAGTGATGTGCAGCAGATTCCGCTTCCAGGGGGCGATGGCGGCGGTCATTATGGCGCTGACATCCCCCACCCGCGCCTTGGCGGTTGAGTATTTGGGATTGAAATTGCCGGAAAGTATCAGCGAATACCCTTTTGAGATGTGAGAATCGCTGTGGGTGGCCAGATAGGTGGCGGTGACATCGTGCCCGCCCCGCATGTGGCAGCGCTTCAGGCCGCGGCGCGACACGGGTATGAACTTTATGTTGTCGCTGGTGGTGCCGCTGCTTGTGGCAAAGAATTCCACTCTGCCGGGCCAGAGCACATCCCGCTCGCCGTTCATCATCCGGGCGATGTCCTCTTTGAGGCTGGCATAGTCGTTCAGGGGCACCGCCGCAGCAAAGCTTGCGTAATCCGTGACGGCGTCAAAGCCGTGCCGCCTGCCGTAGCCGGTCTTGCGCCCCTGCCGCAGCAGCATCGCCAAAACGCCCCTCTGCAGCCGCTCATAATCTGTGGCATAGCGGCCGATGGCCCGCACGCGGGGCCGCAGATAGAGCCGGACAAGATCGGTGATTATATCCATCGGGTAAAGGTTAAGGTCAAGAATATATGAAATAGCCCGCAATGCCCGCCGCCACAATCACCAGCATCGGGCTCACGCGTGTCCACATTGTGACGGCAAACGCCGCGGCAAAGATTGCCCAGCTTATCCAGTCGGGGAAGGTTGCGGGGGTTATCAGCGTTATGGCCGAGGCCCCTATAAGCCCGATGACCAGCGGCTTGAAGCTTTTGAGCACAGATGCGAACACAGGGTTCTCCTTGAGGCGGACATACATCCTGCAGATGAAGTAGGTTATCAAAAATGAGGGCAGCACCACCGCCGTCGTGGCCAGCATGGAGCCCGCAACGCACAAGATGCGGGAATAGCCCATCGCCTCCACCACGCTGTAGCCGATATAGGTGGCGCTGTTGATGCCGATGGGGCCGGGGGTCATCTGCGAAATCGCAATCATGTCGGTAAAAGCCTCCGCGGTGACCCATCCGTGCACTGTGACCACCTGGTGCTGGATGAGCGAAATCATCGCATACCCGCCGCCGATGGTGAACATCCCTATAAAGAAGAATGTGTAGAAGAGCTCGAAGAATATCATTTGCGTCCCTCCCTGTATTTAGCGATGAGCGCGGCAATCACACCCACCACCAGAATTATATATATGGGGGAGACCTTGAGCAACGCAATCAGCAGTATCGTGACCGCTGCCAGGGAACCTGTGACCCAGTTGAGCTTCTGACGGATGGCCATCTGGATTGTGGGCACTGCAATCAGCGCCACCACGGCGGGCCGTATGCCCTGGAACACAGCCACAACCGCCTCGTTGTCCCAATGGCCGTTGAAAATCATCACAATCGCCAGAATTATGAAGAACGGGGGGATGATGCTGCCCAGAGTGGCCACAATGCTCCCTTTGGTGCCCAGCAGACGGTAGCCGATGAAAATGGCAGTGTTTACGGCCATCAGCCCCGGCAGCGTCTGGGATATGGCAAGGATGTCCATAAACTCGTCTTCAGACATCCATTTGCGCTTGACCACCAATATGTCGCGCACCACGGCCACCATGGCCATGCCTCCGCCGATGGTAAAGGCACTGACCTTGACAAAGGTCCAGAACAGATTCCAGTAGCTTTTCACGCTGACTTCAAAAATTTCAGACGCAAAAATAGTAAAAAAATTTGTGCGGTTCTAAAAGATTACTACCTTTGCAGTCCCCTTCGGAAACGAGAGGGCAGTTGATTGAAA
>CAVHPI010000032.1:0-13764 GCA_963637965.1 bacterium | reverse complement strand
GGTGTCGTCGAAGGACAGCCCTGCAGTACAAAGAGGCACATAAGTGCCGTTAACAGATATATTTTTTTCATATTTGCAAAAGTATAACAGAAATATCGTAAAATAAATACCCTTATTACCTGTTTTCTTGCCTAAAACACGGTGCAGGGCTCATTTTCAAGGTTCTCATCCACATCAATGCGCTTCGCCGCTCCGGGCACGTCAAAAGTGAGGATGGCCCCGTCGGCCGTCACCTCCATCGTGGCGCGGGCGCCCATAATCAGCGGCAGTTTGATGTGTCCGTGGCCGGCGGGAAAGCCGCACATCAGCGGGATATTCTTGCTTTCCAGATATTTGGCAAGCATCTCCTCCGCGCTGCGGCTGTCAAATTCCAGACCGCAGTCGGTAAAGTCACCCAGGATAATGCCGCGGCACTTCTCCAGTAGCCCGTGCATCACAAGCACATAAAACAACCTGTCTATGTGATGCATATCCTCCCCCACCTCCTCCAGAAACAGGATAAACCCGTCGCGGGAAGTGATGTCGGCCCAGGTGCCAAGGTTAGCCTCGAAAGTGCAGAGATTGCCCCCCACAAGCACACCGGTGGCCTTGCCGGGGATATTCTGCGGATGGGCGGGAAGGCTGTAAGATGGAACCTCTCCCTCCAGCAGTGCCTTGAGAGCGCGGCTGCTGACATCATCTCCCCTCCCCTCGGCTATGCTGTTGCCCATGGTGCCGTGGACGCACATCACTCCCGAGGCCACCGACATCCCCAGGTGGGTGGTGATGTCGCTGTAGCCCACCAGCCACTTGGGGTTTGCCGCAAAGTCGGCTGCCGAGAGGCTGTCTATCATCTTGATGGAGCCGTAGCCGCCCCTGGCGCAGATTATGGCCTTGATTGAGGGGTCGTGAAGGGCCGCGCGCAGGTCGGACAGCCTCTCGTCCAGAGTGCCGGCATACAGACCGTCGTAGCGCTTGCCAAAGTTGGCCCCTATCACAGGTTCATACCCCCAGGCACGCAGCACCGCAGCGGCGCTGTCGGCATTTTTGCGCGGAGTGTAATACGAAGGGGAGAGCAGCGCTATCCTGTCGCCAGGCACAAGAAAAGGGGGCGCGACGCACTCTCTTTTGGCAGAGGTTCCGGCTTCCGGGCCACATTCCCCGGCAGAGCCAGAGGCGGATTGGCGGGCGACACCGCAGGAGGCCAGGCACAGGACGGCGGCCGCAAGCATCATTGTCTTATTCATTTAAGATAGGGATTTTCCCGCCTCTCATAGCCCACAGAGCTCTGCGGGCCGTGGCCGGGGTAGATTTCAATTTCGTCTGCCAGCGGCAATATCTGCCGCTCAATGCTTGCCTTGAGAGTGGGCCAGTCGCCACCCTTGAGGTCGGTGCGCCCCACGGTGCCGCGCATCAGGGTATCGCCGCTGAAGAGCACCTGCGCCTCGTGGCAGAGCAGCGACACGCCCCCCGAAGTGTGGCCCGGGGTGGGCAGAATTTCCAGCGCGCTGCCCCCGAAACGGACCGACCCCGCCGTGGCGAGGTCAATCTCGTATGGAACCTGACGGAAGTTGAACTGATATCGGCTACCGTCGAACAGGCTGGTGGAATATACATATTCATCGGTGCTGCAGAGGGCAAAGGGGACGCCGTAGCGCTCTTTGAGAAAACCTGCCCCGCAAACATGGTCGTAGTGCCCGTGGGTGGACACTACGACTTTGAGTTTGATGCTGTTGCTGTCTATAAATTCCACCAGGGAGTCATGCTCCCTGGGGAAGTTGTTGCCGGGGTCAATCACAACTCCCTCCAAAGTATCGTCCCACGCGATATATGTATTCTCGCGGAAGGGGTTGAAAACAAACCGGGCTATGTTCAGCATAATTTGTCGGCATTGGAGAGCAGATACTGCTCGGCTTTGACGCTCCAGAGGCCGCCCGTCTCCGCGCAAATCTCTGCCAGGGTGCGGAACACGGGATTCTTCTCTCCCAGCGCGGCAAAATCTGCGATGGCGGTCAGGGGCATGTTCAGATGGGTGTAGATCAGCTTCTTGCCGCCGGGCACCGAGGGGAGGTTCAGCGTGGTGTCTATCACGGCGTTGAGGCCTCCGATGTGGGTCACGAGCCCCGCAGGGTCCATCCCGAGTCCCATATAGTGCAGCGCCTCCTTCATGTCGTCGGTGTTGCCGCCGCTGGTCCCCACCACGTGGGTAGACGAGTAGTGCACGTTGTAGAAATTGAAGGGAGCCTTGAAGTCGGCACGGCCGGGGCCGGCAAAAAAGTTGAGGCAGCCGTCGAATGCCAGAATGGCGTCGGCCTGCTCCACCACAGAGGCCACGGGAGCCATCACCACCACCTCGTCGTAGCCGGTGCCGCCGGAAATCTCCTTGAGCAGGGCCACGGGGTCGGCCGCTGCGCCGGTGTTCTCATACCGCAGCTCTATCCCGCGCGATGCGGCAAACTCCTTGGTGTAGAGGCTTGCGGCGCGGTCCAGGCGGGCCTGGTCTATATCGGTAACCACCAGCAGCGACGGCCTGCGGTCTTCGCGGTGCAGCACATAGTTGATGCAGGCCAGCCCCATGGGGCCGACCCCCGCCAGAAGGGCCATCTTGCCCCCCTGCTTTATCTCCATATCGTGCTTATAGCTGCCGGGGGTGGTGTGGTAGCAGGCGTGCATCGCCCCTATCACGCACGAGAGCGGCTCGCTCAGCGATGCCGGGTAGAAGCCCTCCCCCCTGTAGGGAAGCAGACACCCCTGCTCCATCACCTCGTTGGGGATTATGATGTAGGTGGCGTCGCCGCCGATGTAGCGGTAAGAATAGCCCGGGGCCGAGAGAACCCCCACGGGGCCTCCCTCCCAGGTAAGCGCCGGCTGTATGGAGAATTTGTCTCCGGGACGGAATTCTCCGCTCCACTTGGAGCCCACCTCCACAATCTCCCCCGCAAACTCGTGCCCCACAATCACCGGGTTAGAGGCGACATCATTGGGGACGCGCTTGTGGTCCGCCCCCTGATGGGCCGCCTTGTAGGTTGACATGCATATGCTGTCGCTCACGACCTTGGCCAGAATCTCATTGTCCTTAATCGCGGGGAGTTCAAACTCCTCGAGCCTGAGGTCGTCTTTGCCGTAAAGTCTGACTGCTTTAGTTTTCATAGTTTAAATTTTTAAAAAATTCCGAAAGCTGTTCCGGAGCTTCTATTTCAACATCACCTGGCCGCCGGTAATCGGGAGCGCCTGCCCCGTCTCGCCGGTCTGGTCCACGAGATAGAGAATGCCCTTGGTGACATCTGCCGGGGTGCACCCCTTGTGCATGGGCACCTTGGAGAGATAATACTCGCGCACATCCTCCACAGTCTTGGCGCCGGGCACCTTGCCTGCCGCCAGATACTGCACGTAGAGCCCCTTCACGGGGTCGCTCCACAGCGGGCCGTCCAGATAGTTGCCGGGGCAGATGCCGTTGACCTTGATGCGCACGGGGGCGAGCTCCAGCGCAAACGACTGCACCAGTCCCAGCCCGCCGAACTTGCTGCCGGCGTAGGCAAAATTGGCCTTGCTCCCCTCTAGACCGCTCTTGGAGTTGATCTGGATTATGTCTGCGAAGCGCTCTGCATCGTAGCGGTTCTGAGCCTTCATCACGGGGGCGACGGCCTTGGCGCAATAGAAGAAGCCGTGGTAATTGATGCGGGTCACCAGGTCGAACTTCTCGGGTGTCATGGCCGCCAGGTCGCCTGCAATGGCGATGCCGGCGTTGCTCACAAACACATCCACGCCGCCGAACTCGCACACGGCGGTCTTGACAAGTTGCCTGAGACATTCGGGGTCGGTGACGTCGGTCTTGAAGAATATCGCGCGATTGTTCTTGCACTGGGCGTTGAGGCTGGCGGTGGTCGCAGCGCCGGTGGTCTCGTTGAGGTCGGCCACAACCACGTTGGCCCCCTCGCCCACCAGGCAGCGGGCAATTCCCTCGCCGAATCCCTGCGCCGCACCGGTCACGATATAGACCTGATTCTCCGCACGGCCGTGGGCGGCGGATGCGCTCACCTTGCGGCGGTAGTTTTCCACCTCCCAATTGTCTATGAAATCGATCTGGGCAGCGGTCATCGGGTGCTCGCCGCCAAACGAAGCGGCATAGCGGGCCACCTTCATCGAATCCAGGAACACCTCGGCCACTATGTTTGCGGCGCGGGCGCTGTCGCCTGCCGCAAGCAGACCGATGCCCTTGACTGCAATCACCTTGGGGGTGTAGCCGCGCGCGGCGACATACTCCTCGATTGCGCTCTCGGCCTTGGCGGTGATATCGGCCACATCGCTTCCCTCAACATAAATGTATGCCGACTTGCAATAGACTATGCCGTCGGGGGTAAAGGGCTTAGCCACATGGCCGAAGGCCTCGGCACTCTCCAGGAAGGAGTCCACCAGGGCGTTCTTGACCACCTTGACGATTTTGGCGCCCCGGCCGCCGCGCGAGAGAATCGCGCGCACTGCGGGCACCACCTCGGCTGCGCAGTCGCACACCGCCGTCTCCGTGAGGTCGATTTCAGAGGTGCGGGAGAGAATCTTCTCCATCATATCGTTGTAGACGGCATCTATTTCCTCTATGGTGTCGGCCCCCACGAACACGCCGTGGTTCTGCAGCATGATTATTTTAGGCTCGACGCCGTTTGCGGCACGATAAGCTTTGATGCCGTCATACACCTTCTTGAACAGGGTATAACCGGGGTCGGTGTAGGGCACAAAAAGCGCGCTGCTTCCAAAGAGCTCGCCGCAGACCTCCTCGGCATTGTTGCAGCACATCACGCCGTTCACCGCCGTGGGGTGCAGGTGCACTATATAGCGGGCCGACATGGCATTGTGCAGCGAGGTCTCCACCGACGGACGGCGGTCCCTGGTGATGCAGGCGTGCGCAAGGTCATCCTTGACCTGCTCTTCGCGCACGGCGGCGTCGGTGCTGTAAACCTTCTCCCCCATCGTGTCCAACAGGCTGCGGTCCATCACCGCAAATCCTTCTTCGTCTATTGTTGCAAGGGCGTGGCCGCTGGCCTTGACCCAGAGCCTGTCGCCGTTCTTGTAGGAGGTGTTGCCGCCCCCCGCTATCACAAACCGGCTGTCTGCGCCGTAGCGGCGCGACACCTCTATGAGATTGTCTATTTCTTTCATTTTCCGATCGCTTCTTTAATGAGTTTGTTGCCGAGGTCTATAAATTCCTCGCGTGCGGCGACTCTGGGACGCCCTTCGGCATCCAGAAATCCGTAGCCGCGCTCGCCGCAGAGCTTCTGATGGGCCGCGATTATGCAGGCTCCGCAGTAGTTGAGCCTCTTGAGGGTGTCGCTCAGCGGCACGCCTCCGCGGCAGGAGAGCATCACCGGCTCCATCGCCGGAGTGTTGTGCTCGCTGCCGAATGTCACCACAAGCCCCTGGTTCCAGAGATACTCGGAATACTTCTCAAGCACCTGCGGGCAGTTGCGGGTGGTTATGAACTCTACGCTGTAGAAGCCGCGCCGCTTGAGCATTGCGGCCACATCCTGCAGATCCTCTTCGAAGTCGGTGAAGCACCCCTTGGCGTCATCGGCCAGAAAGGGGTAAGTGGGGATGCCCCCGGCCGCCAGAATTATCCGTCGCACCTCCTCCATCGGCAAGAACGCCTCCGGAGTCTCGGGCACGAATGCCGCCCCGCCCGCCTTGAGCAGGTTGCCGCGGATTTCGTTCTCCACCTTGGCCGCATCGCCGATGTCGCTCTTGAGACACTTGCCGCCGAACAGCTTGCTGTAGAACTTCACAGCCTCCCCGCGATCGGTGAAAATGCGGTCCACCGCGTGGCGGATGGCCTTTGCAAGATGCCTCTCGCGGACGCTGCCGCAGGTCAGGGCGCTCTTGATGAGTTCGTAATTATAGCCAAAGTCGCAGCCGCACTCCTTGAACAGCCCCTCCACCTTCTTGCACATTGCCGCAACCTGACGGTTGGACTCCTCGCGCACCTTGGCCAGTCTGGCGGCAGGCTCGCCCGAGAGAGTCACGGGATATGCGAGGCCCTTGCCGCTGAGATAGGTCCGCCCCGGATTGTTGGGGTCGTTGACCCTCACCCCGCGCATCTGGTCCTCCGCGTTGAGAGAGATGAACTCTATGTTGAACAGGGGATAGAGGCCGCGGGCGCGGGTTTCGCGGTCCCACTCGGCATAGCCCTCCATAGAGTAGAAATCGTTGATTCCGACCACCTTCACATTCTGTTCGGCGGCCATCTGAGCAGCCTGCGGTATACTGTCGAAGGCGCTGAAGGAGTAATTGGTATGGAGGTGGGCGTTTACATTTTCCACCTCCATATCAACTGCTGCATGGCTTTTGTCGTCGTCCATAGCCTAGATTCCCGCTTTGGCCCTCGCCTGGAGTTCGGCATCGGTAAAGTTGGCCGTGGGCACATAACCTGCGATAGGTGCGATACGCTCGTGATAAGCATCCACAAACCACTCGGGCTGAGGGAAGAACGCCTCCTCCAGCTCGTGGCAGGGGGTTATCCAGTTGCGGCTGCCCAGCACCACCGGAGCGGCATCCAGATAGTCGAATGCAAAGCTTGCGATGTTGCTTGCCAGGTCGTTGAGGAACGATCCGCGGGCAGAAGCGTCGGCGGCGATTATAATCTTGCCGGTCTTCTTCACCGACTCGATGACCTTGTCGTAATTGAACGGCACGAGGCTGCGGGCGTCGATAACCTCGGCGCTGATGCCTTTCTCCTCAAAAAGCTTGGCCGCCTTCATGGCGCGGTACAGAGTGGCGCCGATGCTCAGGATGGTGACGTCGCTGCCCTCCTTCTTGACATCGGGCTCGCCGATGGGTATCTCATAATATTCTTTGGGAACGCCTCCCTTGTGGAATTCCTCTCCCTGGCCGTAGATGCGCTGGCTCTCGAAGAAGATGACGGGGTCTGTGCCCTGCAGGGCGGAGTTCATAAGGCCCTTGGCGTCGTAGGGAGTCGCGGGGAACACCACCTTGAGGCCGGGGATATGGGCGCAGAGCGATGTCCAGTCCTGACTGTGCTGGGCGCCGTATTTGCTGCCGACGGATACGCGCAGCACCACCGGCATCTTGAGGATATTGCCGCTCATCGCCTGCCACTTGGGCAGCTGGTTGAACACCTCGTCGCCGCAGCAGCCCAAAAAGTCGCAATACATTATCTCGGGTATCACACGGCCGCCGCACATTGCATAGCCGATGGAGGTACCCACGATGGCCGCCTCGCTGATGGGAGAGTTGAACAGGCGGTGATAAGGCAGAGCCTCGGTCAGGCCGCGGTACACTGCAAACGCACCGCCCCAGTCGCGGTTTTCCTCGCCGTATGCCACCAGAGACGCATCTTTGTAGAAGCGGTCGATTATGGCCTCGAACAGGGCGTCGCGGATGCCGAAGGTCTTGATGGCGCTGAACGGCTTGCCGTTGGCGTCAAAGGCAAAACGCTCCTTTGTGGCGAGCTGCTTCACGCGCGGGTTCTCTTCCAGGGGCATATTCACCTCGGGCTTCGCATCACTCATGGAGTCCACGCTGCCGTTGCTGAACATCATCTCGCCCAGCAGTTCGCTCTCCTTCACGAGATCCATGCGGGGAGAAACTTCCAGGTCGATGGCCAGCTTGTACATCTCGAATATGATGCTCTTCTGCTTGTCGCGGATAGCCTCCAGCTCCTTCTCGGTGGCAACGCCGGCCTCCACAAGTTTCTCGCCGAAGCACTTGATGCAGTCGATTGCCTCCCAGGCCTTCATCTCTTCCGGAGTGCGGTAGGTAGAGGCGTCGCTGGGCGAGTGGCCGGCATAGCGGTAGGTGACGATGTCCAGCAGCGCGGGACCCTTCTTCTCTGCGAGCAGCGCCATCTTGCGGCGGAAGCCGTCGATCACTGCCAGAGGGTTGTAGCCGTCCACACGCTCGGCAAACATGCTGTCGGGGTTGAAGCCGGCGCCGATGCGGGCCGCGAAGTTATAGCCCTCGGTCTCGCCGCGGGTCTGGCCGCCCATCGCGTACTGATTGTCCATTATGCTGAAGATGAGGGGCAGGCCGCCCTTCATGTCGCCCTCCCAGAGCTGGGTAAACTGGTCCATGGAGGCGAATGTCATGCCCTCCATCACGGGGCCGCGGCCCAGGGCGCCGTCGCCCAGATTGGCCACTACTATGCCCTTCTTGCGGTTGACCTTCTTGTAGAGGGCGGCGCCCACTGCTATGGAGCCGCTGCCGCCCACGATGGCGTTGTTGGGATAGATGCCGAACGGGGTGAAGAAGGTGTGCATACTGCCGCCGAGGCCCTTGTTGAAGCCGGTGGTGCGGGCAAAAATCTCCGCCATCGCGCCGTAGAGCAGAAAATGCATCCCCAGATCCTTCACGCTGCCCCCCTTGAAGCCCTTCTTGGCCACCTCGAGGGTCTTGCCGCCCCAGAACTCCTCCATTATTTTGGTGAGCTCAGCGTCACTGAGAATCTCTATCGAGCGCAGCCCCTTGGCCAGAATCTCGCCGTGGCTGCGGTGGCTGCCGAATATGAAGTCGTCTGTGGTGAGGTTGTATGCCATGCCCACTGCGGCCGCCTCCTGACCCATCGAGAGGTGGGCGGGACCGGGGTTGTTATACTCCACTCCATTGTAGCCGCCGGTGGTCTTGACCAGATTGAGCATGGTCTCGAACTCGCGGATGGTGAACATGTCGCGATAGATGTGCTTGAGATCATCTTTGGTGAAATGCTTCTCCTTGAGCTCATCCTTAATTGTCTTATTGTATTGATTTACGGGGATCGGTGCGATCTTTACTTCTCCCGGCTTTCTCAGGAAATCGGGATCTGCGAATTGTGATTTAGGCATAGGTGTGTTATGTTAAATTATTTCAGTGAAAATACGGATTCTTTGATTATTTCGCTCACGGTGGGGTGAGGATAGATTATCTGCTTGAGCTCTTCCACGGTCATCTCCATCTCGATTGCGATGCAGCAGCCGTAGATTATCTCGCTGGAGGTGTTGCCCATCATGTGCACGCCCAGAATCTCGCCGTGGCGCGCCCCCACAATCACCTTGCAGAAGCCTTCGCCCCCCTCGTTCTCCGCCACAAAGCGGCCGGCGTATGCCATCGGCAGGTTGACAATCTTATACTCTTTGCCGGCAGCCTTGGCCCCGGCCTCGGTGAGGCCCACACAGGCCACCTCGGGGTTGGTGTACACCACGCTGGGGACAGCCTCGGCGCGCATGATTTCGTTGCCGCCGGTAAGGTTGGCCACTACAATCTCGCCCTGGCGGCTGGCCACGTGCGCCAGCATCGGATAGCCGCTCACGCAGTCGCCGGCGGCAAACACGTTGGGGATGTTGGTGCGCATCCGGTTGTCCACCTTGATGCCGCGCTCTGCCTCAACTCCGATATTTTCCAGGCCGATGCCCTTGACATTCGAGCGGCGCCCCACAGAGAGCAGGATGCGGTCTCCGCTCACGCGGCACTCCTTGCCGTCGGGGCTCTGATATACCACCGTGTTCTTCTCGATGCCGGTGACCCTGCAGCCCAGGCAGAATTCGATGCCGCGCTTTGCATAGATCTTCTGCAGCGCAGCGCTGATTTCATCGTCCAGCGGGCCCAGAATCTTGGGCAGCATCTCCACCACGGTGACTTTGGTGCCGAGGGTGTTGAAGAATGCGGCAAACTCCATTCCGATTACGCCGCCGCCGATCACCACCAGCTCCTTGGGCTGCTCTTTGAGCGCGAGAATCTCGCGGTTGGTGACCACCGCGTCGCCCGCCTCCTTGAGACCGGGAATCGGGGGCACGGCCGCCTCGCTGCCGGAGCAGATGAGCAGATTGGCCGCAACATATTTCTCGCCGCCGCAGGAGATGGTGATCCCCTCTGCGCCGCGGCCTTCAATCAGCGCTTCGCCTTTGACGACCGTGACCTTGTTGGCCTTCATTGCGGCCGACACGCCGCCCACCAGCTTGCGCACCACCTTGTCTTTGCGGGCCACGACCTTGGAGTAGTCGCACGCCACGCCGTCGGCGCTCACGCCGTATTTGTCGCCGTGCAGGGCGTAATTGTAAACTTTTGCGCTGTAGAGCAGCGTCTTGGTGGGGATGCACCCCTCGTTGAGGCACACGCCGCCCAGTTCTCTCTTCTCAAAGAGGGTCACGCTGAGCCCTTTGGCCCCGGCCCTCTCGGCAGCCACGTAGCCCGCGGGGCCGCCGCCGATTATTGCAAGATCTATCATTGTTCAGTATGGTTTTTAGAATTCAACTTCGAGATTTTCGATTTCCGTGGCAATCTGCTTCAGGAAGCGGGTCGCCTCGCCGCCGTCTATGCTGCGGTGGTCGTATGTAAGGCTCAGGCCGATATGGGGCACGAACGCATACACTCCGCCGCCCAGATCCTTGGGACGGGGCACTATTGTGTTCACGCCCAGGATCGCGCTCTGCGGCAGATTGATGATGGGGGTAAACATCTCCACCCCGTAGTTGCCCAGATTGGACACGGTGAAGGTAGCCGCCTCGGGACTCAGGATGTCGGGGTTGACGCTCCCCTTCTTGCAGGCGTCGGCAACCTGCTTGAGGTTGCGGGAGAGGCCGGCTATCGAGAGGTCGTCGGCATTCTTCACGCAGGGCACCATCAGGCCGCGCTCGGTGTCCACCGCCAGGCCCAGATGGATTTTATTGAAATATTTGATGCTGTCGCCCAGGAAGTGGGTGTTCACGTTGGGAAACTTCTTCAGCGCCTTGATCACCGCGTAGCAGACAAAGTCGTTGAGGGTGATATTGACGTCCACCCTGCCCTCTTCCAGCGCTTTTTTGGCCTGCTTGCGCAGCGCCTGGATGCGGCGGGCGTCGGCGCTCAGGTGGTGGGTCAGCTGGGCGGAATTCTGCAGGCTGGCATACATGCTCTTGGCAATCACCTTGCGGATGTTGCTCAGCTTGCGCACCTCAAAGTCCTCTCCCGTCTGGAGCATATCCTTGGAAGCCTTGGCGGCGGGAGCCTGAGCGGCGGCCGCTGCGGGAGCGCCTCCCAAGTCGCAGGCGCGGGCCATGCCGTTAAGGCCGCTGCCGCTTGCGGGTGCACAGCTGCCGGTTTCGGCGGCAATCTTGGCGGCCAGAGGAGTCACGCGGGCGCCGGAAGCGGCCGCCGCCTCTATGTCACGCTCTATAATGCGCCCTTCGGGGCCGGTGGCGGTGACGTATGCCAGGTTCACTCCCAATTTTTGGGCAAGAGCCTTGGCGCGGGGGCTGATGGCGCGCTTGCCCTCCACAGCCGCCGCGGCAGGTGCGCTGCCGTGCACGCTGATCTCGGGCATCTGCACCTTCTCCGCCTTGGCCTCGGGAGCGGCCTGCACTTCGGCAGGAGCTGCCGCAACCTCGCCTGCAACAAGGGCGGAGATATCCTCTCCCTCCTGCCCTATCACCATCACATTGGCCAGCACGGGAATTTCGTCCCCCTCATTGTAAAGGACCGCGAGCACGGTCCCCTCCACTTTGGATTCCTCCTCAAAAGAGGCCTTGTCGGTTTCATATGAAAAGAGGATGTCGCCAGCTGAGACTTTATCCCCTTTGTTCTTTTTGAATTCGGTTAAAATGCAACTCTCTACAGATTGCCCCTGCTTGGGCATTATCACTACAGAAGCCATTATATGCGTATCTTTTAAAGTTAATATTTTTTTGTGTGACATACAAATATAAAAAAAATTGCACTTTAAAAAGGCTGCGGCAAAGTTTTTTTGCAAATACTTGCTATTTTTGCGTACCCAAATAACCTATATATGCTTATAGTTCTCAAACTTCTTGGTTCCATTGCTCTGCTCCTTTACGGAATGAAGGTAATGAGCGAGGCGCTGCAGAAAATGGCTGGCCCCAGCCTGAGGCACCTCCTCGGAGCAATGACTTCCAACCGTTTCTCCGGCGTTCTCACCGGCATTCTGGTAACCGTTGCCGTGCAGTCTTCCACCGCCACCACCGTGATGACGGTCTCTTTTGTAAACGCCGCCCTGCTGACCCTCAAACAGGCAATCTCCGTGATTATGGGTGCCAACATCGGCACCACCCTCACCGCCTGGATAATGTCGGCAGGCTTTTCTTTTAATGTAACAGACCTTGTCTGGCCCGCATTCCTCATAGGCATAATACTGATGCAGTCGCAGAAGAAGCGCTACATCGGCGATTTTCTCTTCGGTCTGTCGTTCCTGCTCTTTGCCCTGGGCCTTCTCAAGGACACCGGCACCCAGATGGACCTGGCCAACCGCCCCGACGTGGTGGCCTTCTTCTCTTCTTTCGACAGCCAGAGTTATGTCACGGTGTTCGTGTTCCTGCTCACCGGCACTATACTCACCTGCATAGCGCAGTCCTCCGCCGCCCTTATGGCGGTCACAATGGTGCTCTGCTCCACCGGAGTCATCAGCATCTACCAGGGCATCGCGCTTATCATGGGCGAGAACATCGGCACCACCCTCACAGCCATACTCGCCAGCCTCTCGGCCAACACCCAGGCGCGCCGTGCGGCGATGGCCCACCTCATATTCAACTTGGTGGGTGTGCTTTGGGTTCTGATCGTGTTCTTCCCGTTCGTCAAGGGCGTCTGTCTCGTCGTGGGTCTGGACCCGAACTCCCCCACCATCGAGCCCACCAAGCTCAACTTTGCCCTGGCGGCGTTCCACACCGCATTCAACCTGCTCAACACCGGCGTGCTCATCTGGTTCATCCCGCAAATCGAGAAGCTGGTGTGCAAGCTTGTCAAGCCCCGCGTCAAGGAGGAGGACGAGGAGTTCCGCCTGCAGTATATCAGGGGCGGCATCATGAAGACTCCGGAAATCTCCGTGCTGCAGGCGCAGAAGGAGATTGTGCTCTTTGGCGAGAAAGTGCAGAAGATGCACTCGCTGGTGGAGCAGCTCTACGACACCGCCTCGGGCGAGGATTTCGGCAAGCTGTACGACCGCATAGAGAAATATGAGGACCTGAGCGACAAGATGGAAAACGAGATAGGCCGCTATCTGGGAGATATCGGCGACGCCCACCTCTCCGACGACACCAAGGAGAAGATCCGCACGATGCTGCGCCAGATAGGCGAGCTGGAGTCGGTGAGCGACAGCTTCTTCAACCTGGCCCGCATTATGCGCCGCAAGAAGGACAACAAGCTGGAGTTCACTCCCGGACAGGATGAGGGAGCGCGCAAGATGCTCGACCTTGTGGGCAAGGCTGTCTCGCAGATGAACGTGACAATGGCGGGCCGCAGAGAAGACCAGCACCTGACCCCTTCCGCAGAGATCGAGATGCAGATAAACTCCCTGCGCACCACTCTCAAGCAGAAGAATCTGGACAATCTGGACAATCACGTCTATGGCTACGACAGCGGCACTCTGTTCAACGATTTCGTGTCGGAGTGCGAGAAGACCGGCGACTATATTATGAATGTGGTTGAGGCGCGCCTGGGCGCCGCCCGCAACGGGGTCCGCTTCAAGGGCATCCAGATCGATTCCGACGCCAAGATGGTCACCGTGGACCGCAACGTGGTGGCTTTCACCAAAACCGAATACGAGCTGCTCAAGCTGTTCCTGGAGAATCCCGACAGGGCTTTCAACCGGGAAGAGCTGCTGGAGGCGGCCTGGCCCGACGGGGTTGTGGTTTCGGAGCGCACCGTGGATGTAAACATCACCCACATCCGCAAGAAGATCGGCCCCTACGCCGCGCATCTTGTCACGCGGCCCGGCTTCGGCTACTGCTTCCGCACCAATGTTTAAAAAATAAGCTGACCCTCGAGGGTCAGCTTATTTTTTAAGCCCACAAGTCCGACATATGGCCGCGTGGTGTTAGA
>CAVHPI010000031.1:0-14139 GCA_963637965.1 bacterium | reverse complement strand
CTTCGCTAGCGCCTGATGGCGCTTGGCCTCCGCGATATTGATGCGCTAAAACGCCACTTCCCACTCTCCACTCCTCTAAACTCTAAACTTTTAAAGCCCCAAACCCCACCGCACATTATTTATTGATGACCCCAACCCTAAATCCCTTCCCCCGGGAAGGGACTTGCCGCCGGCGCTTTCCGCGCCTCTAAACTCTAAACTAAGCGTCCGGTGATTTCGCCGCTGCAGGCGGCTGCGTTGGCCTCGTCGGTGTCGATGTGCATGGCCAGGGCATATTTCTCGCTGACGCGGATGACGGTGTCGCCGAAGATGGTCTTGCGCCCCGTCTCCTGCTCAATCTCCACCTTCACTATCTGACCGTCCTTTACGCCGAAAGCCTCGGCGTCGGCGGGGGTCATGTGGATATGGCGCTTGGCCACCATCACACCCTCGCTGAGCTCAACCTCGCCGCAGGGGCCTACAATCTTGCAGGGGGCGCTCCCCTTGACGTCGCCGCTCTCGCGCACCGGAGCCGCGATGCCCAGCGTGCGGGCGTCGCTGAACGATACCTCCACCTGATTCTGAGGCCTTACCGGGCCCAGAATGGAGAATTTGAGGCTCGATTTGGGTCCTACGACCTCCACCTTCTGGTTGGAGGCGAACTGGCCGGGCTGGGAGAGGGGTTTCTTGACCTCAAGCTGAAAGCCTTTGCCGAAGAGTATTTCCAGGGTTTCCTGAGTGACGTGCACGTGGCGCGCAGAAGTTTCAATTACAAAATTCATATCTTATAAAAATTTAAACGGTCGTTTAGAAAGGATATCCGATGCCCAGATGCACTGCGTAGCCGTCTCTGGAGACCCACTCGCGCGGTGCGAGCCAGTGCTGCGACTCGGGGTCGTATCCCTTGAAGCCGACATCGACCCTGACCAGCAGCAGCCCGAAGTCCAGACGGGCGCCGAGGCCCCACGACATCGCGCCGGAGCGCATCATATCCTTGAAGGAGAACACCGAGAGGGCGTAATCCTCGTCTTCCTGTGTGAGGGAACTGCTCTTGGGCAGGTTCCAAATATTGCCCCAGTCGGTGAACAGTGCTCCGCTCAGCTTCCAGAACAGCGGGAAGCGCAGCTCCAGATTGGCCTCAAGGCGCATGTCGCCCACCTGGTTGTAGATGGAGAATTGGTCGTCGAGCGGCGAGCTGCCGGGCCCCAGCGTGCGGGACTGCCAGCCGCGCATGGAGTTGGCGCCGCCGGCATAGAACATCTGCTCCAGCGGCATGAAAGAGGAGTTGCCGTAGGCATATCCGACCCCCGCCAGCAAGCGGGCCGCCAGCGCAAAATTATTGTCGCTGCCGAAGCGGAGAGTCTCCACCGCGCTGACCTGCGCCCTGAGATACTGCGCGTAGGGGATGCCCCAGATGAGCCGCTCGCCCCGCTGGTTTTCCTGCCAGAGGCTTTTGCCGCTGTTGAGCAGCAGGCCGCTGGAGGCAAGGTCGGTGCGCACGTAGAAATAGCTGCCCGCAGGGTTTACCGCCGGGTCGGTGGTGTAATAAACGGAGGCCGCCGCCCCCAGATCGAAGTGGTCCTGATACTGATATTGCAGATAACTGCTGTTGAGATTCTTGTAGAAATCCTCGTCGATGTTGAAAATCTTGATGACGCTCAGGCCCGGCAGAGTGACCGAATAGCGCAGATTGCGGCTGGCCGCCCAACTGTAGCCGTAGGTGGCCGAGAGGATGTTGCGGGTGTATTCGGGCCGGTTCTGGTAGTTGTATGCCAGCGACACCTTGGTGGAGGGGAGGGTCTGAGTGCGGCTCTCGATAAAGGGGAGCAGCAGCAGCTTGGGGAATGTCAGACCGGTGGTGATGGCGAACTCGTTGCTGCGGGCGCTTTCGTTGATCTTGAACTGAAAGTTGCCGCGGAAGCCCAGCGACAGCACCTCGCCGCCTCCGAACACGTTGTAGTGGTTGTAGGTGAGCGAGGGGGTGATGCCTATCAGGCCGGTGGAGTTGGTGGAGGCCTCCATATTCACCTCGAAGTTCTGCAGGTCGGAGGGGGTCAGCGCAATCAGGCAGTCCACCTCGTCCGTGGAATCAACCGGGGTCAGGCTTATGTTCACCGTGTTGAATATGTGGTTGGCGGCAAAGCGCTGGTAGGTGTCGCTGATAAGAGTTTCGCTGTAGGGCATCCCGCCGCTGAGCAGGTTTATCTCGCTCAGGAACTTGGGGGTCACCTTGAGCGACTGCGGCATCTGGTAGCTCACGTAGCGGATGGTGTAGGGGGTCAGCTGCCGCGCCGCGCCGGGGAGCTCGTTGCGGGTGTAGTTGCGCAGCTCAATGCGCAGCAGCGCCGAGTCGGCCACCGCGGTGGTGTCGGCAAAGTTGAACATATAGTTCTTGGTGTAGCCGTAGTAGCCCTTGTCGCGCAGCATCGCGGCCAGGCGCTCCGCCTCCCCCTCCAGCGCCGATTCGGAGAGGACGGTGCCTCGCCTGACGGTGTGGTTGGCCTCGTCGGCGCGGTAGATGCTGTCTATGGCGGGGTCGGCAATCGCATATTCTATCTCGCTTATGGGGTACTGCTTGCCCAGGGTGACCTTGTAGGTGACCTTGGCGGAGTGCCGCTTGCGGGTGATGACGGTGTCGATGCGGGAGTTGTAGTAGCCCTCGTATTCCAGATGGCGCAGCATCCCCTCCAGGCTGGGTTCTATGAGGCTCTCGTCCAGCATTACGGGGCTGGAGAAGAACCCTTTGATGCCGTTGAACTTGTTGCCGCTCTCGCTCTGCTTGATGTAGGCGGACAGTTCGCTTTTGGGGTAGGAGCGGGAGTTTGTGACCTCGATGCTGTTCTTTTTGAGCACATATCCGCTTATGCGGCGGGTGTGCGCGCAGGAGCTGGCCACAGCCGCGGCGCAGGCCAGCAAAATTAACATCGGTAGTCTTAAGCGCTTCATTTCTGCATAAATTCTTGCAAATTTAATTATTTCCCGAACAGTTTCTTACTTTTGTGAGACTTTTCACCCCCTTCTACATATGATAAGCAAGGCAGAAATAAAAAGGATAAGCGCGCTGGGCGCCAAAAAAATGCGGGACGAGAGCGGTCTGTTTGTGGTGGAGGGGGAGAAACTCGTCTCCGAGGCGCTCTCCAGCGGCCTTGAAATAGACAGCGTATATTATATGAGCGACATCGGCACCGAGGCCATGGCGCGCATATCGCAGCTCAAGAGCCCTTCGCCGGCCCTGGCTGTGGTGCGCAAGCGGCCCGAGCCCTCGGCGGATGAGGTCGCCTCGCTGATAGAGAGCCGCCCGCTCTGCCTCGCGCTGGACTGCGTGCGCGACCCGGGCAACCTGGGCACCATAGTGCGCATAGCCGACTGGTTCGGCATCGACGCCATATTCGCCGGCCGCGGCACTGTGGAGCTCTACAACCCCAAGACGGTGCAGGCCACAATGGGGGCGATATTCCGCCGCAAGGTCATCTACTGCGACTTGCCACAGGTGGCGCGGCAGTTCTTGCAGCGCGGGATGCCGGTGTTCGGCACCTTCCTTGACGGCAGCGACATCTACCGCGAAAGCCTCGCATCGGAGGGGCTCATAGTGATGGGCTCCGAGTCCGACGGCATAGGGGAGGAGATGTCCCCGCTGGTGAGCCGCCGCCTCTTCATACCCCCTTATCCGCGCAATGCGGCGGGCAGCGAATCGCTCAATGTGGCCATCGCCACCGCCATCACCTGCGCCCTGTTCAGAAAATCAATCTAAAACTCCAATACAGTGAAAAAGTCTCTGCTCTGCATTCTGGCCGCGCTGCTTCTCTGCAGCCCGAAGGCTTCCGCCGCCGGTTTTGACGATAATTTTGACGGGGGAACCCTCCGCCTGGACCTGATACTTGCGGGCGACTGCCGAACCCAGAGCGTCTATCTGCAGGACATCAGCCGCACAAGCGAGTGGGCCGGCCGCCGCACCCATCTGGATTCGCTGCTGCTTAAGGGCAACGCCCAGGTCGAGGTCTATTCCAAGGCGGGCGAGCTGATTTATGCCCAGGCCTTCTCGACCCTCTTCCAGGAGTGGCTCACCACAGAGGAGGCGACCCGCCGCAGCCGGGCATTCGAGTGCCCCGTGCTGATTCCCTCTCCCAGGGAGGCCGTGAAGGTCAGAATCAACCTCAACGACCATCACCGCCGAGGCGTCGCCTCCACCGAATTCGAGATAGACCCCTCCGACATTCTCATCCGCAAGATGGCGGGCAACGGCCTGCCCTGCCGCGACCTGCGCAGCGGCGGCCCCCTTGAGAGCAACTATGACATAGTGATTGTGGCGGAAGGATACACCGAGGCGGAGCAGGAGAAGTTCTTCGGCGACGCCGGCCGCCTCACCGACTTCCTCTTCTCCCACGCCCCCTTCACCGAGAACGAGGGGCGCTTCAACGTCCGGGCGGTGTTCGCCCCCTCGCAGGATAGCGGCACCAGCCAGCCCTCCGAGGCGGAAATCGGCTGGCGCCGGACAGCTGCGTCGTCGCATTTCGACACCTTCTACTCCTACCGCTATCTCACCACATCCAGCCTCAGGGCGGTGAACGACATAATCGGCACGGTCCCCTTCGAGCAGATAATTCTGCTGGTGAACACCCCCCGCTACGGCGGAGGCGGCATCTTCAACTCCATCACCCTGAGCACGGCGGATCATCCGTTCTCTCCGGTGGTGTTCGTGCACGAGTTCGGCCACTCCTTTGCCGGCCTGGCAGACGAGTACGCCTATGCCGGAGAGGAAGATGCCACCTATCCCGACGGCACCGAGCCCTGGGAGCCCAACATCACCACTCTGGTGGACTTTGGCAGCAAGTGGCAGGACATGCTTCCCGCAGGGGTGCAGATTCCCAGCGAACTCTCTTCTATTGAGAAGAACTGCGACGTGCGCCGCATCTGGGACACCCTCAGCGACAAGCAGAAAACCGAGATCAACTCCAAGCTTGGGGTCTATGAAGGGGCCGGCTACCGCACTTGCGGGGTGTACCGCCCCGTGCAGGAGTGCCGCATGCGCATCAACGAGTGCGAGCATTTCTGCCCCGTCTGCACCCGCGCCATCCAGAATATGATTGACTACTGCACCGGCAGATAGTCCCGATTTTTTATTAATTTCGCCCCGCAAAAATCCAATCCTATGGCAATAATAAGGCAATTGAACGGCAAGACGCCCCTCTGGGGCGAGGGCTGCTTTCTGGCAGAGAACGCCGCCGTCATCGGTGATGTGACCATGGGCCGCGACTGCAGCATCTGGTACAGCGCGGTGCTGCGCGGCGACGTCAATCCCATAATTCTGGGCGACCGGGTCAATATCCAGGACGGGGCTGTGCTGCACACTCTGCACAACCGCTCTGTGGTGGAGATCGGCAATGATGTCTCGGTGGGGCACAACGCCGTGATTCACGGCGCCAAGATCGGCAACAACGTGCTGGTGGGAATGGGCGCCGTGGTGATGGACAATGTGTCGGTGCCCGACAACACCGTGATTGCCGCCGGGGCGGTGGTGCTCAGCAACCAGACTCTGGAGAGCGGCATCTACGCCGGCGTCCCCGCCCGCAAGGTCAAGGAGGGGAGCGAAAAAATCGCCGCAATGGCCCACAACAATGCGCAGGGCTATCTGGAATACAAGGAGTGGTTCAACGACGGCATCGGGGAGTGCTTCCCCGCGCCGGAAAAATAGGAGGCGCGGCATGCACATCGGAGTCGCAGGCAACATCGGGTCGGGCAAGACGACCCTCACCCGGATGCTCAGCGAGCACTACGGCTGGGTCCCCAAATACGAGGCGGTGACCTACAATCCCTATCTGGAAGATTACTACAGGGACATCCAGCGCTGGTCGTTCAACCTGGAGGTCTATTTTCTAACCCAGCGCTTCAAGGACCTGCTGGACATCGCCCAGTCTGCCGAGACGGTGATCCAGGACCGCACCCTTATGGAGGGGGTGAACATTTTCGTGGAGAACAACCGCGACCTGGGCAACATCTCGGAGCGCGACTACAACTCTTACATGCAGCTTTTCGGGGTGATGATGCGGATGGTCAGGATGCCTGACCTTCTGATATACCTGCGCTGCAGCGTGCCGCACCTTGTGGAGCAGATTCAGAAGCGGGGGCGCGACTACGAGCAGGGAATGAGCCTTGAATATCTCGGCGGCCTCAACACCCGCTACGAAAAGTGGATTTCTGAATACAAAGGGCGCGTTATTGTAATCAATGCAGACGAATTGGACTTTGTAAAGAATCCGGAAGATTTTTTCTCAATTACTAACCTGATAGACAGCGAATTGTATGGTCTGTTCAGCGGCGGCGGAGAGAAAAATCCCCAATAGACGCACGGCGCCGGCGGGCATATTTTTTGCTTCGACTGTCGCCCGTCGCCTTTAGGGGGCAACACCAAACAGAATTATGACAAAAGGACACATATCACAGATCATCGGCCCTGTCATCGACGTGGCATTCAGCGCCGACACCAGGGAGGAGGACCTTCCCTCCATCCACAACGCGATGCGGATTCCCCGCAGCGGAAGTAGCGACCTCATAATCGAGGTGCAGCAATATATCGGCGAGAACACCGTGCGCTGCATTGCTATGGACTCCACCGACGGCCTCAGCCGCGGTATGGAGGTCATCGGCGAGGGACAGTCCATATCGATGCCTGTCGGCAGCCAGATCAAGGGGCGCCTGATGAACGTCACCGGAGATGAAATCGACGGCATGGAGCCTCTGGACCGCACCGGGGCGCAGCCCATCCACCGCGATCCGCCCGCATTCGAGACTCTGGCCATCAGCCAGGAGGTTCTCTACACCGGCATCAAGGTCATAGACCTGCTGGAGCCCTATGTAAAGGGTGGCAAGATCGGCCTCTTCGGCGGCGCCGGAGTGGGCAAGACGGTGCTCAT
The DNA here is from genome assembly GCA_963637965.1 of bacterium. GTDB lineage: Bacteria > Bacteroidota > Bacteroidia > Bacteroidales > UBA932 > Equibacterium. Next base: position 7,249 of record CAVHPI010000031.1, on the reverse strand, counting down.
CATGGAGCTCATAAACAATATTGCCAAGCGCTATCAGGGCTACTCGGTGTTCACCGGAGTGGGAGAGCGTACCCGCGAGGGCAACGACCTGCTGCGCGAAATGATCGAGTCCGGAGTCATCCGCTATGGCGACGAGTTTGTCAAAAGCATGGAGCAGGGCGGATGGGACCTCGCCAAGGTGGACAAGAAGGCCCTGGCCGATTCTCACGCGACGCTGATATTCGGGCAGATGAGCGAACCGCCGGGAGCCCGCCTTTCGGTGGCCCTCTCCGGGCTGACCGTGGCCGAATCGTTCCGCGACGGGGCGGGGGAGAGCGGCTCTCAGGGTCCTCGCGACATCCTCTTCTTCGTGGACAACATATTCCGCTTTACCCAGGCCGGCAGCGAGGTTTCAGCCCTGCTGGGGCGCATGCCCTCCGCCGTGGGATATCAGCCGACCCTGGCCACCGAGATGGGGCAGATGCAGGAGCGCATCACCTCCACCAAGAGCGGCTCCATCACATCGGTGCAGGCGATTTATGTCCCAGCCGACGACCTCACCGACCCTGCGCCGGCCACCACATTCTCCCACCTGGACGCCACCACGGTGCTCAGCCGCAAGATCGCCGAGCTCGGCATCTATCCGGCCGTGGATCCGCTGGAGTCGTCGTCCCGCATACTTGAGGCGGAGGTTGTGGGAGAAGAGCACTACAACATAGCGCAGCGGGTCATCCAGATTCTGCAGCGCAACAAGGAGCTGCAGGACATCATTGCCATTTTGGGCATGGACGAGCTCAGCGATGAGGACCGCCTCACGGTGAACCGCGCCCGCAGGGTGCAGCGCTTCCTCTCGCAGCCCTTCGCCGTGGCTGAGAAGTTTACCGGCGTGCCGGGCGTGATGGTCCCCATAGAAGAGACGCTGCGCGGCTTCAAGATGATTCTTGACGGCGAGACCGACAACCTGCCCGAGCAGGCATTCATGAACGCCGGCACCATAGACGACGTCATCGCCAAGGGAGAGAAGATGCTTGCGGAGGCGGCCAAATAGCGATGATTACTCTCAAAATCATAACTCCGATGGAGTCCACGACAGTGGAGAACGTCAGCAAGGTCTCCCTTCCGGGGGCGGCCGGCCCGTTTGTGGTGCTGCAGGGGCACGCCGCCCTGGTCAGCACGCTCTCTGCCGGCGAGGTGCGCTACAGCGCGGAGGACGGCGAACACGGCCGCCCGGTGGTGCGCGGAGCGGTAAAAGTGGAGGCGGACACGGTGACTGTCTGCATAGAGAGATGAGACGCTTTCTGCTTGCAATAGCCCTCGCGGCGCTGTGCGCCCTCCCCCTCAGGGCCTCTTCCCAAGAAGGGGAGTTCAGCCCCAAGGAGATGGTGATGGAGCACGTGGCCGACTCCTACCGCTGGGAAATCACCCATGCGGGCGGCAAGGACATAGCCGTGCCCCTGCCGGTAATCGTGCGCGGCAGCGGCGGATGGGACGTCTTCCTCTCCGGCAGGCTCTATCCCGCCGGCACAAAATACAAAGGTTATTACATAGCCACGGAAGGCAAATACAAAGACAAAATTGTGGAGGACGTGGCAGGCGAACAGAGCCGTCCGCTGGACATCTCGCTCACCAAAACGGCCTGCGGCACAATTCTGGCCCTGCTGGTGGTGATGTGCATATTCCTGTGCACAGCCCGCTACTACAAGCGCCACGGCGAGGTGGACTACGCCCCCCGAGGCCTGGCGGGCATAATGGAGTGGCAGATAGATTCGCTGCTGGAGGGGATCATCAAGCCCTGCGTGGGGAGCAATTACATGAAGTTCGCCCCCTACCTGCTCACCGCCTTCTTCTTCATCTTCGTCGCCAATCTGCTGGGGCTCGTGCCGTTCTTCCCGGGCGGGGCCAACGTCACCGGCAACATCACCATAACATTCTTTATGGCGGTGGCAACATTCCTGGCGGTGAACCTCTTTGGCAAGAAGCATTACTACAAAGACATATTCTGGCCCGATGTTCCGGTGTTCCTCAAGGCGATACCCATTATGCCGCTGATTGAGATAATCGGGATGTTCACCAAACCTTTCGCCCTTATGATAAGGCTTTTTGCCAACATTCTGGCGGGGCACTCCATCATACTCAGCATCTGCAGCATCATATTCGTCACCGCCCATTTGGGGGCGGCGGTGAATGCCTCGATGACTGGCGTGTCGCTGTTCTTCATGATTTTCATGAACTTTTTGGAGCTGCTGGTGGCATATATCCAGGCCTATGTGTTTACAATGCTGTCGTCGGTCTTCATAGGGCTGGCGCAAGAAGAATAATGAACAAATATTAACAATTTATAAATTTTTGAATTATGGAACTTGGAACTATCGGAGCAGCGCTCGGAGCTGCAATCAGCGTGATCGGCGCCGCATTCGGCATCGGTAAAATCGGTCAGTCGGCCATGGAGGCTATCGCCCGTCAGCCCGAGAGTGCAGGCAACATCCGCACAACAATGATCATCGTGGCGGCCCTTATCGAGGGTGTGGCCCTCTTCGCCGTCGTCGTCTGCTTCATGGCACTCTAATGGGACTTCTGACACCATCCGGCGGACTGCTGTTCTGGATGACCATAGCCTTTGCGGTGGTCTTTCTGGTGCTGGCAAAGTTCGCGTTTCCCGCGATTCTGGGCTCTATGCAGAAGCGCACCAGCTACATCAACACTCAGCTGGACGCCGCCCGCAAGGCGGAGCAGAGCATAGAGTCCCTCAACGGGGAGAAGGAGCGCATAATCGCCGATGCCGAGCATCAGAAGATGGCGATCCTTTCCGACGCCGCCTCCGAGCGGGACAAAATCCTCTCCAGGGCGCGCGAAGATGCCCGCGCGGAGGGGGATAGGATAATCGCAGAAGCCAAGAAGAGCGCCGAGCTGCAGAAAGAGCAGATTTTGGCATCCGCCCGCGGCGAGGTTGCGATTATCGCGGTGCAGATGGCGGGCAAGGTGCTCCGCGGCAACCTGGATACAGAAGCCGCCCAGCACACCCTGCAGGACACCCTCGCAAAAGAACTCTAAACTCTCCACACTACACTACTCTAAACTCTCAATTCAAATGGACAGCGGACTCATAACCGGCCGATATGCATCAGCCCTCCTTCAATATGCCGAAGCCGAGGGGCAGGGCGCCGAGGTGCTGCGCGATGCGCAGAGCCTGATTTCCCTGCTTCCGGCGCTGGAAAAATACCTCCACCGGATAGAAGGGCCCTCTGCAAAGCTGCAGCTGCTGCACAAGGCGCTGCCGCAGATGTGCGCTCCGCTGGACAGGTTCCTCTCCCTGGTGATGGACCACCACAGGGAGGAGCATCTCAAGCGGATGCTGCAGGACTACTGCAGGGAGTACCGAAAGCTCCACGGCATTGCCGAGGGGCGTCTGACGGTGGCTTCGCAGCCCTCCGGCGAGCTTATCGCCGCCCTTGAAAAATTTACCCGCGAGAGGCGCGGAGCTCAAAAAGTGGAGATTGAGGTGAACGTCGACCCCGACATAATCGGGGGGTATGTCTATCGCGTGGGCGACTTGCGGCTGGATGCCAGCGTGAAGCGTCAGCTGCGGGAAATCGAAAAGAAATTTGAAACCAAGAACAAACGAATAATTTAGGGAGTCGTTATGGACGAAAACATAAAACCGGGCGAGATTTCTAAAGTGCTGCTGGAAGAGCTCCGGCAGATTGACCTCTCCGCCAAGACAGAAGAGGTGGGAGAAGTGCTCACCGTGACCGACGGCGTGGTGCGCATCTGGGGCCTTGACTCGGCCCAGGCGGGCGAACTGCTGGAGTTTGAAAACGGCGAGAAGGCGGTGGTGATGAACCTCGAGGCCGACAATGTCGGCGCCGTGCTGCTGGGCTCTTCCGATACCGTGAAGGAGGGAGACGAGGTGCGCCGCACCCGCACTACAGCCTCCATAGATGTGCGCGAGACGATGCTCGGCAGGGTCATAACCCCTCTGGGCGAGCCTATCGACGGCGGCGCCCCCCTGAGCGGGGAGAGCTACTGCATGCCGCTGGAGCGCAAGGCGCCGGGCGTGATATTCCGCCAGCCCGTGAGCCAGCCGCTGCAGACCGGCATCAAGGCCATCGACTCCATGATACCCATCGGCCGCGGACAGCGCGAGCTCATCATCGGCGACCGCCAGAGCGGCAAAACCTCCATAGCCATCGACACCATCATCAACCAGCGCGCCCTCTACGATGCCGGCGAGCCGGTTTATTGCATATATGTCGCCATCGGCCAGAAGGCCAGCACCGTGGCCACCACGGTAGAGACGCTGCGCAGCCACAGGGCGATGGACTACACCGTGGTGATTGCCGCCAATGCGGGCGACAGCGCCGCGCTGCGCTATTACGCCCCCTTTGCCGGCGCCGCCGTGGGCGAGTATTTCAGGGATACGGGCCGCCACGCGCTGGTGGTCTATGACGACCTCTCCAAGCAGGCGGTGGCTTACCGCGAGGTGTCTCTGATTCTGCGCCGCCCCTCGGGCCGCGAGGCCTATCCGGGCGACATATTCTACCTTCACTCCAGACTGCTGGAGCGCGCCGCCAAAATCATAGAGCAGCAGGAGGTCGCAGAGAAGATGAACGACCTGCCCGAGGCGCTGCGCGGCCATGTGGTGGCCGGCGGCTCGCTCACCGCCCTTCCGATTATCGAGACTCAGGCGGGCGACGTGTCGGCATATATCCCCACCAACGTCATCTCCATTACCGACGGTCAGATCTTCCTTGACACCGACCTCTTCAATGCCGGCAACCGCCCCGCCATCGACGTGGGCATCTCGGTGTCCCGTGTCGGCGGCAACGCCCAGACCAAGGCGATGAAGCGTGTGGCGGGCACCCTCAAGATAGACCAGGCTCAGTATCGCGAGCTGGAGGCATTCAGCAAATTCAGCAGCGATATGGACGCCATCTCCATGATGACCCTGGACAAGGGTCGCAAGAACACCCGGCTGCTGATTCAGCCGCTGCACGCCACAATGCCGGTGGAGCGGCAGATCGCGGTGCTCTACTGCGGCACCAACGCCCTTATGAAGGATATCCCCGTGGACAAGGTGGGCGAATTTGAACGCCTGTTGCTGGAGACCCTCTCTGCGGGCGACACGTTTGAAACCATCCGCACCAAGGGAATGACTCCCGAGGCGGAAGAGGCCGTGCGCTGCGCCGCCGCAAAAGTGTGCAGTTCAATTCTTAAGGCTTAGTTTCCGGGGCTGATGGCATCTCTTAAAGAAATAAAGGCGAGGATCAACTCGGTGAGCAGCACGCTCAAGATCACTCAGGCCATGAAGATGGTCTCCTCTGCCAAATTGCGCCGCGTGCAGAGGCTATACGCTTCGCTGGAGGCTTACCGCGCAGCGCTGGGGGAGATCGCCTCCGCCGCCGGGGTCGGCGTCTCCGGTGCTGCCGGTGGCGGCGGTGATTCCGGTTCCGCTGCCGGCGGCTACGGTGCTGCGGTTTCTGGTCCGGGCTCTGCTTCCGTTTCCGGTGGCGTTGCGGGCGCAGTTTCCCCCGCTTCCAGCCGCTCCGGCTCCGAGGGCGCTGCAGGCTTCGGCTCTGCGGCTTCCGTTGCGGTTGCCGGCGCGGGCGACTCCTCCGCTGCCGGCGGCAAAGTCGCAGTCGTGGTGTTCTCGTCGGACACCTCGCTCTGCGGCAGCTACAACGCCAACATCTTCAGGGCGCTGCAGGGCCGCCTGGAGCAGATTGCTGCAACGGGCGCTTCCGCAGAAATCATCCCGGTGGGGGAGAAGGTCGCCAAAATGGCCGCCAAAGTCTACGGCAACCTGCGCACCGACTTTGTTTCTGCTGCCGACGCCCAGAGCTACGACGGCATCGCCCCGCTGCTGGAATTCCTTCTGGAAGGCTATCGCAGCGGCCGATATAGCCGCGTGGAGCTGCTCTATATGCACTTCTACAGCGTCTCCCGCCAGAGAATCGAATGCCGCACCTACCTCGGCGGCGCAGGCGGCAATTGCGCAGCCGATGGCTCCGCGCCCTGCGACGCCGCTCGCTGCAGTCAGGGCTCATCCGCCGCAGTATCCGACGGGACCGCCCGGGAGGCTGCCATCTCCGGCACTGCTGTCCCTAGCGCTGCTGTCCCCGGTGCTGCTGTCCCCGGTGCTGGTGTCCCCGGTACTGGTGTCCCCGGTGCTGCTTTCCCTGGTGCCACCGCGGCATCCGCTGCAGACGAAATGCTGGTGATTCTCGAACCCTCGGCCGCGGAAATCGCCGCCGGCATCAGCGACCTCTACCTGCGCGCCGACCTCTACGCCACGTTGCTCAGCGCCAAGCTCAGCGAACACGCCTGCCGCATGGTCGCAATGCAGACCGCCAGCGACAATGCAGAAGACCTCCTCGGCGAACTCCGCCTCACCTTCAACAAACAGCGCCAGAGCGACATCACCGAAGAACTCAGCGACATCTCCAATAGTAAGATTGCGTGAGTTTAGAGTGTAGAGGCGCGGAAAGTGCCGAGGCGCAAGTTCCTTCCCTGGGGAAGGAATTAGGGTTGGCGCCGACTGCGATTTTTATTTCTGAGTAAGAAAGTCTTGAATGTCGGTTTTGCAAACCGGCAAAATTCGATTAACTAAGCCTCATAGAAAAATTCGGTGAGTAAAGCGGGCGTTTTTCTCACCGTTTCTGTTTTCAATGCAATTCCGTGAGAAATTCCAAGCATTTTCACACCGAATCCAGTTTTTAAGGCATTTGGTGTGAAAACAAGCCTTTTTTCACACGCTTTTTCACAAACGGAAAATTTTGTGAGAAAATCCCGGCTTTTTCTCACAAAAAATACTTTGACGGGCTAACTTCGAACGAAAAAAGATGGCTGCAACTGTAGAGATAGATCGTGCCTGCGCGATTGCATTTGAATCAAAGCGACCGTACTGGCACTTGTACACGTCAGGGAAAGAGACCCCCATAATTCTAGTGGAACGTCGTGACTATGAATTTGCAATGAACGCTATTGCTTTGGCGGCTTGTACTTGTGCGGATGTTCAAATCATAGCCTTTGCTGTGATGGACAATCACATCCATATCCTGGCATCGGGTTGTGATGACAGGCTGCTCGCTTTGTTCAACATCGTAAAGAAGAAAATTGCCAGAAGATACAAGGAGTGTCGCAATGTGTTACTTCCTGACGGCTTCTCTGCACAACTGAAGCAGGTCGTAGACCTGGCGGCAATGCGCAACACTATTGTCTATATCAACCGCAACGGTTTTGTTGCCGACAGTAATCACACAGTATACAGCTA
>CAVHPI010000030.1:0-14553 GCA_963637965.1 bacterium | reverse complement strand
GGGAAGAACTCGCAGCTGGGGACCTGCTTGAGGGCGGCGGCGGAGAAAACATAGTCCACGCCGTCCATCACATAGTCAACCGACTCGCGGTTGCGGACGTCTCCGATGTAAAACTTGACCTTGTGGGCCACCTCCGAGCGGTTGGCCTGGAGATAGTGGCGCATATCGTCCTGCTTCTTCTCGTCGCGGGAGAGGATGCGGATCTCTTTTATGTCAGAATCGAGGAACCGCCGCAGAACGGCGTTTCCGAAAGAACCGGTGCCGCCGGTAATCAGGAGCACCTTGTTGTTGAATGTACTCATATTTAGTTTAGAGTTTAGAGTTTAGTGTTTAGTGGAGTTGAAAGTGGAGCGAGCGCTGTAGCGCATCAAAATTGCGGATGCCTGAAGGGGTGAGGGGCGGCCATCTGAGAGAGGCGGTGCCCCGTAGCGGCAGTTCGCAGCGACGCAATTTCCGTATAAAGCGAGAGATGTCTGAGCGAAGCGAGTTCTCGAGCTTAGGAAATTGCTAGCGGAGAACAGCCGAACGAAGAAACAGCCCCGAATCCCCTTCAGGCGGAGCATTGATGCGCTCAAAATCTAAACTTTACGCGCGGTCGAGAGATTCGTATTTGGAATGATTGCTCTTGAACTCGGGCACCAGGCGCTTCATCGCCGCCACGGTGGCCATATCATCATAGCGGCGCGCACACTCAATCAAACCGTCCACAGAAGCCTGCACATCGGCCCAACCATACTCCCGCACATCCGCAACCCTGATCTTAGGATGAAAACTCGGCCGCGTCGCCTCCAAATCGCTAAGCAACTCCTCATACAACTTCTCCCCATCCCGGAGACCCGTAAACTCAATCCGCACATCCTTGGCCCCCGACAACCTGATCATCCGCTGCGCAAGATCCGCAATCCGCACAGGCTTACCCATATCAAACAAAAAAATCTCCCCGCCGGTGCCACGGGTACCCGCCTCAAGCACCAACTTGCAAGCCTCCGGAATAAGCATAAAATAACGGATAATATTAGGATCCGTCACAGTCACCGGGCCGCCCTCCTTAATCTGCTTGCGGAAAAGAGGAATAACAGAACCGTTGCTCCCGAGCACATTGCCAAAACGCGTAGTAATAAACGCCGTGTGCCCATCAACCTCGCCGCAAGACTCCGCCTTGAACAAACTCTGCACATAAATCTCGCAAATACGCTTGCTGCAACCCATAACATTAGTGGGATTCACCGCCTTATCCGTAGACACCATCACAAACCGCTCCGTGCCATACCTCACCGCCAAATCGGCCAAAATCTTAGTGCCCAGAACATTATTCTCCACACTCTCGCTGGGATTATCCTCCATCATAGGCACGTGCTTATAAGCCGCAGCGTGAAACACATAATGAGGGCGGAAACAAGCAAAAATATGCTCCATACGGGCCGCATTGGTAATACTCGTGACCACAGTCTCATTCTTCACATCAGGGAAATCGTGCGCCATCATAAGGCGGACATCGTGCTGCGGAGTCTCCGCAGCGTCAATCAACATCAAAGCCTCCGGGCCGAAACCCGCAACCTGACGCACAATCTCGCTGCCGATGCTCCCGGCACTGCCGGTGATAAGAATGCGGCGCCCCTTCAGAGCATTCTCCACCTCGGTGAGATCCACATTGATCTCGTCGCGCGGCAAAAGCTCCTCCACGCTGACCTCGCGCAACGTCTCGGAAATCTTGCCGGCGCTGCCCGCAATCACATCGCCCGTCACAAGAATCTGGGCGCCGGCGGCGATTATCGTGTTCTGCAGATCGGTGTCGGCGCGCAGAGCGGCGATAAGCTCGCGGGGCACCAGCACGGCGGCGACATCGCCCCCCTTGAGAGCGCCGGGCAACTCTTCGCGATGCAGCACGGGCAAGCCAATGAGACGCGGAGAATGCTGATCGCGCGAAACGGCGCCGCTAATAAAGCCCTTGACGTCGTAGCGCAGCGGGCGTTCGCAGCGGATGCCCTTGGCCAGCGAAATGGAAGTGTCGTGGACACCATAGACCAGGGCGGCGCGGGCGCCGGCGGTGCGGAAATATATATCATAGACCCTGCGGATTGCAATGCGGCTGGTCCACATCACAACGGTGGCGATACACTCGGTGGTGAAAATCATACGCATCTGTATGTGCGCAAACAGGGTGGGAGGGCAATTGTTGGTGACAAAGTGCAGAAGGGTGACGCTCACAGCAGAGCAGAACATCGCGTAGGCGATACGGGAGAGGTCCTGGAATGAGGAGTAGCGGATAATGCCGGAGTAGGTCTTGAAGCCGATGAAGAAGATGATGTGGATGCCGATGCAGAGGGCGAGCATGCGCATCAGGGGCCAGAAGTTCTCGGCGATGGCAGAGAGGTGGTAGAAGCTCCAGTAGGTGAAGAAGCTGGAGAAGAGCAGCACGAGGCAGTCCATCAGCAGTACGCACCAGAACGGGAAGGTCTTCTTTGAGAAGTAGCTGTCTACGAATTGCCGTAGATTTTTCATCAGTGTGTTATAGTTAGGTGGTTTAAAGGCTTAGGGTGTAGAGCGCATTGCGCTCTAATTGCAGACTTTGAGTCTGCAGCGCATTGCGCGCTGTTTGCAGACTTAAATTCTGCCGCGCATCATGCGCTTCGCCTAAAGGGGCTTGGCGGGTAGAAAAAATACCCGCTACGCCCCTTTAGGCATACGCTTTTATGATGCGCTAATGGATATTGTCCAAAGGGAGTTTGGTCAAAAGGTTTTTGTCAATGTTTTTCGTGGCGCAGGCCTTTTGAAGCTGACTGAGGGAGTGGGTGTCGGTGCCGGAGAGGTCGTAGAGGCCGCGGGAGAGAAGGCGGAGAGCCTTGGCACGCACGGCGGGACCGTAGCATCCGGCGAGAGAATAAAGATTCAGCTGGAAGCGGACCCCCATCGCCTTCACGGCGTCGTACTCGGCGTCGTCCATATAATTATAACGCTCCGGATGAGCCAGAACAGGGGTGTAACCCGCCTGTTTTATCTCCTGCAGCAGAGCGTGGAAATGCATCGGCGGATTGTAATAAGAGGTCTCCACCAGCAGCTGGTCGCCCCGGGGGCCCAGCGGCAGCACATCCTCCTCTGCCAGACGACGCTCAAAAAGCGTATCCAGCATATTCTCCGAGGCCAGGTGCAGCTCTATATGCCCACCCTCGGCCGCATACGCCTCGCACAGGGCGGCAAAGCTCGCCTGCAGGTCGCGCGTCTTGTTGGGGATGTCCTCCATTATGTGAGGCGTGCACCAAACGGTGCGCACCCCCATCAGCTCCAGGCGGTCCAGAATTATGAGCGACTCCGAGAGGCTCTGCACCCCGTCGTCCACACCCGGAAGAATGTGCGAATGAAAATCAGTATATCCGAAAAAGATGCCGCTGGAAAGCAGCGAATCTTTTCTCTTAAAAGGCCACAAAATCTACTTTCTTTTCTTGGATGAATAATAACTGCTGCCGTAGCCATAGCGGTATCCGTATCGATAACCGTAGCGGTAGCCATAGCGGCCGCTCTCGTGGGCCGTGCCGTTGAGTATCAGAGCCATGCTCTTGAAGCGATTCTCGTCGTATGTCTTCTGCAAGTCGGGGAGCATAGTGCGCTCCAGCAGCCCGGCGCGCACCACAAAGATGGTGCGGTCGCACTGCGCCTCTATAATCTGCGTGTCGGCCACGATGTCCACCGGCGGGCAGTCCACCAGCACAAAGTCGTACTCGTCGCGCACCTGGATCATCAGATTCTTGAAGCGCTCCTCGCCCAGCAGCTCGGTGGGGTTGGGAGGCACTGTGCCCACGGGGAGCAGATAGAGATTGGGCTGCTCGCTGCAGGGCACCACGCACTCGCGCCAATTGGAAGCGTAGCCCCCCAGATAATCGCTGATGCCCTTGTCGTAACTGCCCAAATAGTGCGACGCGCTGCAGTGGCGCAGGTCGCCGTCGATCACCAGAGTCTTCTTGCCCTTAATGGCAAGGCTGGCGGCAATGTTCATAGTGAGGAAGGACTTGCCGCTGCCGACATTGTAGCTGGTGAGCAGCAGCACCTTGTATTTGTTGTCGGCGCCGTTCATAAAGAGCAGATTGGTGCGCAGCACGCGGAATGCCTCGTTGATGACGTCGCGGCTCCCCTCCTTGACCAGGATTTCGCCGGAGACGCGGCGGCGGCCAAAGAGGCGCTTCTTGCCCGCAACCTGCGGCACCTCGCCGATGAGGGGGATGTTGACCTTGTCCAGATCTTTGCGGCCGCGGATGGTGTTGTTGAGCACCTCCTTGAGCACAATCACTCCGGCGGGAATTGCCAGACCCAGCAGCAGGGCCAGCATCAGAATCTTGCTGCTCTGCGGCGACACGGGGCGCAGCGAGCCGCTGGGCGGGGTCAGCAGACGGGTGTTATAGGCGGTGAAGGCCTGCGAGAGCTCGTTCTCCTCGCGCTTCTGCAGCAAGAAGAGGTAGAGCGCCTCCTTGACCTTCTGCTGGCGGCCGACGCTCATCAGGTATTTGGCCTGGTTGGGGTTGGCGGCAATCTGCGCGGTGGTCTGCTGGTTGCTCTTCTGCAGGTTGGCGATCTGGGTGTTGAGAGTTACCACCAGGTTGTCTATAGAGGAGATGATGGCCTCGCGCATCGCCATCAGCGACTGGTCCAGATCCACCACCAGAGGGTTCTCTTCGCTGGAGTTGGCCACCAGATTGTTGCGCTGCAGCTGCAGGGTGTTGTAGTCGGATATCTGGCTCTCTACGCTGGCGCTCTCGATGCCGGAGTTCACCGGCAGCAGCTGGTTTTTGTTGGCGTTGCCGGTGAGGTAGTTGCGTATGTAGCGGGCCATCGAGAGGCGGGTGTTGAGCTCCAGAATCTGATTGGAAGTCTCGCGCGACTGCTCCATAAACATTGCACTGCTGGTCTCGATGTCGGGCACGAGATTCTGACTCTTGTAGCTGGATATATTCTCGTCCACATCGCCCAGCTCGCGCTCTATGATGCCCAGGCGGTCTTCTATAAAGAGGGAGGTGGAGATTGTCATCTGGTTTTTATCCTTCATCCAGGTCTCCTTGTACACCACCAGCACGGTGTTCAGAATGTCCTCCGCCCGCTGCGGCAATATATCTTTATAGGTGAGGTCTATCACTGTGGCCTTGTCCTCGGGGATGCTGGCGGTGAGGTTGCGGGCAATGCGGTCGGTCATATCGTAGAGATTGCTGCGGCTGATGTGCACCACCGGATTCTCGCGCTCCATAAAGTCGGCGTAGTAGGTGGTGGGGCGCAGCACCAGAGCCCCGACGGGGGTTTTGAGGGTGTCGGAGAAGCTCCCCTTGAGGGTCGCGTCGGACTCCTCTGCGCCGCGGCGCATCTCGCTCAGAACGAATGTGCCGTCTTTGTGCAGGGTCACGGTCACCGCCGCCGACTCGCTGTCGCCCAGGTCAATGAAGCTGGCCTTGAAGGGGAGGGAAGTGCCGTAGAGCGCCTCGCTGTGGAAGCGGCCGTCGGTGGAGTAGCTCACATCCAGGTCCAGGCGCTTGCCCGTCTCCAGCAGCACGGCGGGAGACTGTATGGCGCGCAGCTCGTTGTTCACGTTGGACTTGCCCTGGCTCAGGCCGAGGTCGGAGAAGAGCGAGTTTACGTCGCTGCCCAGCGAGCGGCTGCCCGACTCGTCTTTTATGAGGATGCTGGCGCTGCGCTGATACACGGGGGGCGTGCTCAGCAGGTAGAGCACCGCCAGTGCCAGGCAGGCGCCCACGCAGAGCACAAACCATTTCCACTTGGAGAGACAGAGGCTTATCCAGTCCTGAATGCGCAGCGCTTCTTCCTGCTCTGCGCTCTGGTTGTTTATGTTTTCGTTCATATACGGTATGTTTTCGGGTAAGGGTGGGGACTATTTAATAAAAAGCACCACGATGGTGGTGAGCAGCGAGGCCATCGACATCCAGAACGATGCGCTGCGCACGTTGTTGCCGTTGACGGTGGCCTGACGGGCGCGCATGCTGTTGGGCTCCACATACACGATGTCGCCCTGCTGCAGGAAATAGACGGGGGAGGAGTAGAGATCCTTGCCGGAGGTGATGTCCACCTTGTAGAGCATCTTCTTGCCGCCGGTCTCGCGCTGCACAAGTATGTTGTCGCGCTTGCCGTAGATTGTGAGATCGCCCGCCAGCGCGATTGCGTCCAGCAGGGTAAAGTAGTCCTTGTCTATGTTAAAGCGGCCCGGGGAGGAGACCTCGCCCAGCACCGACACGGTCAGGTTCATGAAATCCACCGTGGCCACGGGGTCCTTGACCAGGTTGCGCTCCACCAGCTGCTCCTTAACATATTCCTCCACCTCGTTGCGGGTCATGCCGCTGATGTGCAGGCGCCCCAGCACGGGGAAGTCGATGTCGCCATATTCGTCTATGGTGTAGCCCGATATTCCCTGCGGGGTGCGGTAGCCGGCGGAGTTGTAGCCGATCTGGCGGCTCACGATGGGGAGGTTAAAGAGGTCGGTGAGCTGAGGGTCGCGGCTGTTGACTATGATGGAGATCATATCGCCGCTGCGCAGGCGGATTTCCTGCGGGTTTTCGATGGCAGATGTGCTGCCCGGCTCGATGTCGGCCAGGTAGGCCAGCTTGGGGGTGCCGCAGCTTGCGGCCAGAAGCAATGCCGCCGCAAGGGCGGGGATGAGTTTCTGTAATTTCATATCGGGGTAAATTTTTATTCTGTGGTGGCGGAGGCATTTGTTTGCGGGGCCGCCTTGCCGGCAGCGGGCTCCAGGCGGCAGATGTATTCCGGCTCTACCTCGATGCCCACGGAGAAGAATCCGGGGAGCGAGAGCAGCAGCCGCTTTTTGCGGGAGCCGCGCACCTGCAGCAGAGTGCCGTCGTAGCCGTCGAGCGCGCCGCCCACAATGCGCACCGGACCCTTGCACATCGCAGGGGTGATCTCGCCCGGGAGGTAGTAGTGCGGCTGTTCCAAGGTTCTCACTGCATTTATAAAGCGCTCCATCTGCAGCTCGGGCACCGTCATCGGCTCCTGATAACCGGCGCCCGCGACAAAGCGAAACTGCAAGGTAGCATTTTTTTTGACGTGCGGCTCAATCTCCTCCTTTTCGCAATGCACAAACACCAGGTCGTGAATCAGCGGCACGCTCTCGCGCACCCGCCGCCCGTGCACGATGCGCAGCTCCTCCTTGAGGGGAGTGAACACTTCGAGCCCCGCTTCGGCAAGGATTTTGTATGCAGGATTTTTGCTGTTGGGGCGGGTCAGATCCCGCAGGGCGTACCAGGGCATTTTAAGAACTAAACCTTTTAGTGTTTAGTGGAGTTGAGAGTTGAGAGGCTAGTCCTGCCTGCGCACGGAAAATACTGTGGCTCAAGCAGTTCTCAATCAATCTCACAAACTTGCGTGTCCCGCTTGCTCCGGGGCGTAAAGCTAAGGTTAAGTGCAATGCTCATTTGCCGCTTCTGGCGGCGAACTAAACGGGGATAAAGGTAATAAAATAATAAAATAATAATAATAGGTAAAAAAGTTTTTGCCCAACGGCAGAACTATGCGCCGGCAGGGATATGCGCCGGCAGAATCAATATATCAGAAACCTAGCCGCGATTATCGGCAAGGGCCTCAACCGCCGCACGCAGTGCCTCGATATCCGCATCGGTGGTGGCCCAGCCGGTCACGAACCTGCAGACGAAGTGGTCCGGCCCCAGGGTGTCCCACACCTCGAACTTGACATCGCGCAGCAGCGCCTCCCTCTGGCGGCGGGTCATCCTGAAAAACTGCTGGTTGGTGGGGGAGTCCACCGCAAGCGGAATGCCCGCCCCGGCAAAAATCTCCCTGACGCGGGCGGCCATCTCGTTTGCGTGGCGCGCCGCCTTGAAATACAGGCCGTCGGTAAAGAGGGTGTCGAACTGCAGCCCCAGAATCCGCCCTTTGGCCAGCAGGGCGCCGTGCCGCTTGACAGTGGTGAAAAAGTGCCGCGGGGCCCTCATATTGCTGAATACCGCCGCCTCGCCCATAATCGCGCCGCATTTGGTGCCGCCGATGTAGAAGGCGTCGCAGTGGGCGGCCAGAAAGGGGAGGTCGTAGTCGCACGCGTCGCTCATAAGGCCATAGCCTATCCGGGCGCCGTCTATGTAGAGGGGCAGGCCGTAGCGGCGGCAGGCGGCGTAGAGCGTCTCCAGCTCGCAGCGGGTGTAGATTTCCCCGTGCTCGGTGGGCATCGTGATGTACACCATCCCGGGCTGCACCATATGGCAGGCGGTCTCGTCGGCGAGAAACTTGTCCATATAGGCGCAGAGGGTCTCGGGGGCCAGCTTGCTCTCCGAGGTGGGGAGGGTGATGACCTTGTGGCCCGACGCCTCCACAGCGCCCGCCTCGTGCACCGCGATGTGGGCCGTCTCGGGGCAGAGCACCCCTTCGCACCCAGTCAGCAGGGCGTCTATCATCGTGGCGTTGGTCTGAGTGCCGCCCACCAGCAGAAAGATGTCGGCATCGGGGATGCCTATGGCCTGGCGGATTCTGGCCTTGGCGCTCTCGGTGAAAGGGTCCATGCCATAGCCGGAGGTCTGCACATCGTTGGTTTCACTCATCCGCTGCAGGATCTGCGGCAGCATCCCGCAGTTGTAGTCGCTCTCGAACGATACCATATCGGCAATTTCTTGAAAAAATTTGTGCTAAGGTAACATCTATGGCTAACTTTGCCGCCATTATGAGAAAATTTATTTGCCTGATAGCGGCCTTCGCGGCCATTTTTGCCGTCGGCTGCAGCCGCGACGGCGCCGAGGGGTTGCGCAGCGGCGACCTGCTGTTCGTTTACATCCCCGGCGATTATGATATCTATGGCGGCGCCGAAGACGGGGCCGGGGGCAGCGGCGCCTCCGAACCCGAGCCGCTGAACATCCACGTGGCCATTCTGGACGTGGATGGCGACAGCACCTGGATTGTGGACGCCACCATCAAGCGCGGCGTGGCCCGCTACCCGCTGCAGGACTTTCTCAAGGACTTCGCCCTCAGCGACGGCAGCCTGCCGCAATTCGAAGTGCTCCGGCCCAAAGTGTCGGCCGCACAGGCCCGGCAATTCGTGGTAAACGCCCTGCAATACGCCGGAATGCCCTACGACGTCGATTTTTTGATGGACAACGACGCTATGTACTGCAGCGAGCTGGTCTATGACGCTTACGTCACCGGCGATGGCGAACGCCTCTTCAGCCTCGGCACGATAGATTTCCTCTCCGCCGACGGCACCGTGCCCCTCTACTGGCGCCAGATATTCGAGCTGCTGCAGCGCGACATCCCCCAGGGCAACCCCGGCATAATGCCCGGCGACATGACCTCCAGCCCCCGGTTGGAGAGTGTAGACATCCAATTCGAAATCAGCCCCGTGCCCTTCAAGGACATATCCAAGGCTGCGCCGGGCGAACCGAGCGCATGCTTCACCAGTTTGCCGAACCCGACGAAGCCGGCATAGACATTCTCCGCATGGCAATGGAGAAGCTCCACATCTCTGCCCGCACCATCGCCGACCTCGAAGGTTCGGAGCAGGTGCTGACACAGCACCTCGCCGAAGCCATCGGATATAGAACGCTGGACAGAGGCGACTGGGCGGAACGCGGGTTCCGATATCGTACAATTTAATTGGTAAGAAATGCAAGACGCAATAGAGATATACAAATCGCCCGATGGCAGCATCCAACTTGATGTCAAGTTGGAAAACGATACTGTTTGGCTCACGCAGAGTCAAATGGCAGAGTTGTTTGAGGTAGATAGAACTTCCATTACTCGTCACATAAAGAATATTTATGCTACACAAGAATTGGAAGAAGTCGCAACGTGTGCAAAAAATGCACAGGTTCGTTTAGAAGGAAATCGAAAGATTGTTCGTGAGATGCCTTTCTACAATCTTGACGTGGTAATTTCCGTAGGTTTTATCCGTCAGTTGAAGAAAAGGCAGCCATGCTTCTTTATCTAGTGGTTAAGAACCATTCGTTCAGCGATGGCAACAAGCGTATTGCCGCTATGCTCTTTCTATGGTTCCTCGACAAAAACGGTATTCTCTATGGCGAAGACGGTCACAAGCGCATAGCCGACAACACGCTCGTGGCCCTCACACTGATGATTGCCGAGAGTCGCACGGAAGAAAAGGATATTATGGTAAAGGTGGTGGTGAATTTGATAAATAGAGATAATAAATAAATATAAAGCAAGATTGGATTCTTAAAAAGCATATTCAGCTCTTTAACAAGTATATGCGAAGCGCCCACGCGCGGCTGGAATCACTCGGCTTTTTTGGCATAGATGCCGGCCAGGATGGCACCTGAGACATTGTGCCACACGCTGAACAGCGCCCCGGGCAGAGTGGCGAGCGGATACTGCGCAAAATGCACAGTGGCCAGCGAAGTCGCCAGCCCCGAATTCTGCATTCCCACCTCAATCGACACCGTGCGGCACTTGCGGGGCTCCATCCCCAGCAGCCGCGCAGCCCCGTAGCCCAGCGCATATCCCATCAAATTGTGCAGCACCACCACGCAAAGCACCATCAGCCCGCAATCCAGAATCTTGGCGGCGTTGGCGCTGACCACCGCACCCACAATGGCCACTATGGCCAGAGTCGAAACCAGCGGCAGCAAATCGGCGGCGCCGTCGGCAAATTTGGGGAAGAAATGATTGATGGCAAAGCCCAGCGCGATGGGAATTATGACCACCTGCAGAATCGAGAGGAACATCGGCAGCAGCTGCACGTCCACCGTCTCGCCGGCGTAGAGATATGTCAGCAGCGGCGTCATTATGGGGGCGAAGATGGTGGAGACGGCCGTCATCCCCACCGAGAGGGGAACGTCGCCCTTGGCCAGGTAAGTGATGACATTGGACGACGTGCCGCCGGGGCAGGTCCCCACCAGTATCACCCCCACGGTGAGCTCGGGCGACAGGCCGAAGACGCGCGAGAGCAGCCAGGCCAGCAGCGGCATAATGGTGAACTGCGCCAGAAAGCCTATGCACACGTCGCGCGGGTGGCTGAACACCACCTTGAAGTCGGCTATCTTGAGGGTCAGACCCATCCCGAACATCACTATGCAGAGCAGGCAGTTGATGTAGCCGGTCTTGAGAAAGCCCACGACGCCGGGCCGCAGCAGGGCCAGCAGCGCCATCGCGATGACTATCACCGCCATATATTTGCCCACAAAGCGGGACACCTTCCTGAGAAAATCCATATCCGTTTCTAAAAAAAACGCCCGCAAAGATATATCATAAAACGCTACCTTTGCCCCTATGACAAATATTTTGAAATCTGTCCTGCTGGTGGGGGCGGGGAGTTTTGCCGGAGGGGCGCTGCGATATCTCATTTCGCTGGCAATCAAGCCCGCGACGGGGTTCCCGGCGGCCACCTTTGCGGTGAATATCGCCGGCTGCCTGCTGATAGGACTGCTCTACGGCATTTTTGCCAGATACCCCTCGCTTGACAGGGGACTTCTGCTGCTGCTCACCACAGGGTTCTGCGGCGGATTCACCACTTTCTCCACATTCGCTTCTGAGAGCCTTGCGATGCTGCAGGGCGGACATTACCGGACATTTGCGCTGTACGCACTTCTGAGCATCGTGCTTGGGATTGCGGCGGTTTTCTGCGGCGGCCTTCTGGCAAAAATCCGCTTCTGACCGCCCGCCGCACATATATTACTGATGACCCAAACCTAAGACCCTTCCCCGGGGAAGGGTCTTGCTGTCGGCGCCTTCTGCGCCTCTATACTCTAAACTGTTGTAGTCTAAGACATAGCCGCGCATCAACGCTCCGCCTGCAAGGGGCTTGGCGGGTAGAAAAAATACCCGCTACGCCCCTTCAGGCATCCGCGATTATGATGCGCTGACACGGTAACAACAAACTGCTCTCCTATCCGACACAGGCTTGTGGTCTTGTAGATTTTTTCAACTCTAAACGTTCGTGGTCTTAAAAAGAAGCCGGCAGGGTCTGGAGCTGATAGGCGATAGTCAGGGCCATGCGCAAGTGGCCGCTTGTGTTGGGGTGCAGGCGGTCGTGGTCTTTGTCGTTGAAATATTTGGCCTGACCGTCGTCTAGAGGGTAGAGACCGCTGAGGCTATAGAGGTCTATCACAGGCACTGCCCACACGGTGCCGGCCTCCTTCACGGCGGCAGCATACTCGTCTATGAAGCTGCCGCAGGCGTTGGCGTAGTGCTCGTCGGGCTGCACATTGCCCGCTCCGAATTCAGAGAAGCCGCGGTGCAGCGGGGTCAGCAGGATTATCTGCTTGGTGGGGTAGCGCTCCTTGAGGTGGCGCAGCACTATGTTGGTCCTGCCGCAGAAGGTCTTGTCGTCGTAGCAGAGGTCGCGGCGCACCCGGGAAACCATCACATCGTTGTGGTTCACGATGTCCATGCTGTAGTCATACCACTGGCCGATGGGGACATTGTTGTTGTAGTCGTTGGTCCCCGCAAACACGAATATCGCATCGACGTCCTGCCCGCGCTCGGCCTCGAGCTTCTCCGCCTGGGCCTTCATGTCGAGCATCGTGAGGCCGCTTATGGCATACACGAGCGGTTCGATGTCCATTAGGTCGCGCAGGTGGCACCAGTAGGTCAGGTTGTTGTTTTCCACCTGGTTGGGCTCGGTGATGGAGTCGCCCAGGTAGGCCACCTTGATGCCGTTCCAGTGGCTTTTGATTTTGGGCGCGGCAGTTTTGCCCGAAGTCTTGCCAGAATTTTTGTCCGCGGCAGCGCCAGCGACTGTGACTATGCTCTGGCCCATGTCTGTGCCAGCGTCCGAGCCGACGTTCGTACCGGCAGCAGAGAGCACGGTGGCCTCGGGTGCCTGGGATTTCTGCACCATTGCAGGTACGGCGACCTCGGGTGCCTGGGATTTCTGCGCCATTGCGGGCGCCGCAGCAGCAAGCGCCACCAGCGCCATGCTGCCCAGCACTATCGTGCCGGCCGATTTGAGGAATGTTTTTCTGTCCATAGTGCCAAGATACGAATTATTTTCAGAAAAGCGTACGGACAACGCGGCACGGATTACCCGCGGCCACAGCGAACCACAACTGCCCGCAATACGCGAACCGCCGGCAAAAGAGACCTTGTCAGCTACAGATTGTTGGATTTCAGCTCTTCAAGCTGACGCAGCATGCGGTTGATGCGGCGGATATAGCTCACATAGTAGATGGTGGCGCATACGCTGCCGATTACAAGGCCTATCGCGCCGCCGAAAATCATTCCGCGCGCCATATCGCCTCCCTGGGCGCCGATAACCAAAAAGAAGGCCGCCAGCCAGACCACAAGCGAGGGAATTTCGAAAAACGCCAGCCAACGGTTGTTTACCCGTTTGTACTTCAGCATATTTTCGGCAACTGTCACGACATCGCCGGACATAAGGTCGTCTGACATATAGCGGCGCACCGAATACCAGCTGAAGCCCACACAGGAGACCAGATAAATCACCGATACTGCAAAAAACCACACGGGAATCACTTTAACGGCAAAGGTCATCGCAGCCAACCCCGACAGCCCGAAAAGAGAGAGAGCGGCCGTGAGCAAGACGCTCCCGCGCTCCTTGGAGTAGTCTTTCTGCATGGCGCGGCGCATCATCTTGTCGTTAACTATTTTCTGCTGCGAGAGGGCCTCCTTGAATCCGGCCATTTCGCTGCGCATCTGTTCGAGAGTATCGATATTGTTCTGTTCATTCATAGCAATCACTTTTATTCGTTTGACATTTGTTTGAGCTGTTCTCTGATGCGCACCAGACGCACCGAGACATTTTTGGGCGAGATGCCCAGTATCTGCCCGATTTCATCGTAACTGATATCCTCGAGCCAGAGGAGCACTATTGCGCGGTCAAAGGGCTGCAGGCGGGCGATGCGCTTGTGCAGGGCATCGGCCTGACGCGAGCGGACGTCGGAGGTATCAAAGGGTTCGATGTCCATCGAGAGCGGCTCGGCCGCACGGCTGCGCTTTTTGCGCTCCTGCGATATGCAGGTGTTGAGGCAGACGCGATAGACCCAGCCCTTGACGTTGACCTGCTCTACCTTGGCAAAACCTTTCCACAGGTTGATGAGGGTCTCCTGAAAGAGGTCGGACACTTCATCGGCATCTTTTGAGAACATATAGCAGACGGTGTAGATGTTCGTCTTGTTCTCTTTCACGAGTCTTTCGAATTGTTGTTCCAGTTGTTTCATTATCATTTCATTTTCTTGAGAAACGTCTCTGCCATATAAACGCACGGCCCGTCAAATTTACTACACTTTTCTTCAAACGACCTCCAGTGTGTAGAGTGTAGAGTGTAGAGGAGGGGAAGGACGACATAATCAAGCCGGTGCTGTGGGTGCAAATCGCCACGCACGTGCCCGCGGAGACTCATTTCGGCTCTCGGCTGTGATTGTCGTCTTAGCACATCAAAATCGCGGACATCAAGCGTCATCAGACGCTAGCGAAGCGCGGGCAGGGATGGACTGATCAATAGCAAGCGCGGAGCGGCGGGGTTTGGGGCAGCGCCCCAGTAAGGTAAGGAGCAGTGCAGCGAAGAAACAGCCCTGAATCCCCTTTAGGCTGAGCGTGATGCGCGGCAGTATCTCCAGCCGTCCACCAAAAGGG
>CAVHPI010000029.1:1788-15187 GCA_963637965.1 bacterium | reverse complement strand
AGGCAGACGCTCTGAACCAACTGAGCTAAGCTCCCTAGCGGTTAAGCGATGCAAATATACGGCGATTTTTGATTCCTCCAAATTTTTTCGACGATTTTTTACAAAAAATTTCATCTTTTTTTGAATAAAAATGCCCGCCACAGCCCCGCTGGATGCGGTTTTGGGCGGGCATACATCATTCAAATCTCTACTACTCAGCCATATGCAAAGTCATTGAGTCGATATTTGGCATCGGGCCGTCATTATTCTCCAGAATTATGCTGTTCAGGCCCGGCTTGAGGGTGACTTTTACATTCACGCTCTGCCAGGCGCTGTCTGCCGCACCGGTAGAGAGGGCGGTGAAATTCTGCGCCTGCTCCCCGTTTACCTTCACGGCAAAGCCGCTCTCCGCCTCGCTGGCATAGCGGATGGAGGCGACATACTCGCCGCCGCGGCAGCTGAAGACATTCTTCCACTCCAGGGTGTTGTCCGCCCCGCCGAGGCCGCCGGCATAGACTCCGAGGTCGGCCGACTCGCTGCCCCTGTAGTAGGGAGACTCATACCCCTCAACGGTGGAGAACTTCTTCAGATACGCCTCCTCTCCCTGATAGATACTCTTCTCGATGCGCTTGCCGCTCACAAAGAGGGCGGCGCTGGCGTGGGGCGCCAGAGTCAGGGGGAACGTGGTCTGGGCCGCGAGCTCGGGACGCTCGGCGTGCGCATAGCAGTCGTACACGCTCACGGGGCCCTCAAAGCCCAGCGCCTCAAGCGAGACGTCGATGCTGCGCTCCTCCTCCGAGAGGTTCATGACCACCACGGCCCGCCTGGAGCCGAAGATGCGCTCCATATCCTTGGCCACGACATACACCTCACCCTCGCGCTGCACCACCGGGGCGCCGATGCCCAGGCAGTCCTGGTTCATCGCTATCAGGTCGCGGTTGAGCATAATTTCGCGCGAATCGTCGTCTACCTTGCGCATATCGCACCCCATAATCAGCGGGGAGGATGTGATGCACCAGTAGGCCATGTGGGTCAGCGCCTCGTCGCGGGAGAGACACTCGTCGCTGCCGGGCCATTTGGAGCCTATCTCCAGCATATCGCAGTCGTTGTAGTGGCCGCCGAAGGTGTATGCCTGCAGGTAGAGGTTCTCATAAATTATATATGCGACGCGGGAAAACCAGGGACGGATGTCGTAGGTGGTGCGCCACGATGTGGCAAACTCCTCCGCCCAGGTGCCGGGATAGCGCCAGCGGCAGATGTTGAGCACTATGTCCTTCTTGTCGCAGGCGGCGATGGCCTCGGCAATCTTGGTGTACTGCTCCCGCTCGTCCAGCTTGGCGTTCTGGCCGCCGCAGAAGTCGATTTTGATGAAGTCGTAATCCCACTCGTCAAAGAAGAGGCGGCAGTCGGCCTCCTCGTGCCCCACCAGGCCGGTGCCGAGGCCGTAGGGATATTTGTTCTCGCTGCCGCAGGTGTTGTCGCCGGCATCGGTGTAGATGCCCGCCTTGAGGCCGAGGGAGTGGATATAATCGGCCACGGCCCTCATTCCGCCCGGGAACAGCTCCTTATTGTACTGGAAGTTGCCCGCCGAGTCGCGGGGAACCTGAAAGCCGTCGTCTATGTTGATGAACTTATAGCCGGCATCGGCATAACCCAGCTCGGCCACCGCCTTGGCCTGGTCTTTCACCAATTCTTCGTTGATGTTGAGCTGGAAGGCGTTCCAGAAGCTCATGCCCATCGTGGGGCGGCGGTCCACAGAATATTCGATGCTGTAGTCCCGTTCGCAGGAGGCGGCCAGCAGCAGGGCGCCGGCAGCCAGCATAATTGCTCCTCTCTTCATTTATTTGATTCTTTTAATGGTCATACGGTCTATTGAGGGGATCTTCTCGGCAGGGTTGCTGAGGCGGACGGTGTTCCAGCCCTTGTTCAGGCTCACCTTGACGTTGGTCTCCTGCCACTCCAGATCGCCGCCGGTAGCGAGGGCCTCCAGCGACGCTACTTCGCCGCCGTTCACGCTCACTCTCATATTGCGCGCGTCGGGGCAGGCGTAGCGCAGAGTGAGGGCATATTCCCCACCCTTCTCGCTGTAGACGTTGCGCCACTCCAGGTAGTTCTCTTCCCATCCGCCGACTTCGGCGGCATAGAGACCCAGATCGGCCGATGCGCTCTCGCGGTAGCGGGGCGAGGGGATGTCATAAGGGCGGCGGTATGCGGGGAAGTCCTGCTCGTTGATCTCGGTGTAGGCGTTCAGATATGCCTCCTCTCCCTGATAGGTGTTCTTTTCAACGCGCTTGCCGCTCACAAAGAAGGCCTCGCTGTCGTGGGGGGCGATTGTCAGGGTAAAGTCCTTTGACAGCTCGGGGCGGTCTGCGTGGGTAAAGCAGTCATACACCTTCACACCCCCCTTGAAGCCGAGGGCCGACAGGTCCAGAGTGACTGTCTGCTCGCTCTCGCCCAGGTTGGAGACCACCACGGCACGCTTGGGGCCGTAGAACTGCTCCATATCCTTGGCCATTACATAGGTCTCCCCCTCTTTCTGCACCACGGGGGCGGCGATGCCCAGGCGGTCCTGGTTCATCGCAATCAGGTCGGCGTTCTTGAGGAATTCGATGGAGTGTTCCGGCATCTTGTTCAGGTCGCAGCCCACCACCAGCGGAGAGGACTGGATGCACCACACCGCCATGTGGGTGCGCTCGATTTCCGGAGCGAGGCTGCGGCCGATTTCGAGCATGTCGAGGTCGTTGTAATGACCGCCGCCCACGTATGCCGTGAGGTAGAAGTTCTCCAATATGATAGTCTTGACACTCTCCCAGTTCTCCTGAATGTCGTGGGTGGTGCGCCAGGAGTCGGCGATGTCCATAACCCAGGTACCGGGGAAGACCCAGCGGCACACATTGAAGTTGATGTTCTTGTTGTCGCAAGCCTTCAGCGCCTCGGCAATCTTGGTGAACTGGTCCTGCTCGTCCAGGTCCAGATGGCGGCCGCCGCAGTTGTCCACCTTGAAAAAGTCGTAGCCCCATTCGTCAAACATCATCTTGCAGTCCTCAATTTCGTGACCGTAGAGGCCGACGCCAAGGCCGTAGGGCTTCACATTCTGCGATGCGCAGGTGTTGTCGCCCGCATCGGAATACATGCCGGCCTTGAGGCCGACGGAGTGGATGTAGTCTGCCACCGCCTTCATTCCGCCGGGGAATTTGGTGGTGTCGATTATCAGACGGCCGTCTTCGCCGCGGCCGTTGGTAAAGCCGTCGTCGATGTTCACATAGTTGTAGCCGGCTTCTGCCAGGCCGGTAGAGATGAGGGCGTCTGCCTGGCCGCAGATGATTTCTTCGCTGATTTCGGTGCGGAAGGTGTTCCAGGAGCTCCAGCCCATGATGGGCGGGTCAAATTCGCGTGCAGCATCGCTCTGGGGCGCGCTCTGGCAGCAGACTGCCGTGGCGGCCGCAAGGGTGAGGGCCGCGGCTGTGAGTTTTCTTTTCATAATCGATATTTTTTGGTTTGTACTTTTCCGTTTGGCAAAAATACAATTTAATCGCTAATTTTATGTGTTGCCGATTTCGGCAGCGACACTTTAACCGATACCGATTATGAAAAGAGAAGCTTTCAAGATGTTTCTTAAGCCGGGCTGCGAAGATGAATATGCCCGGCGCCACGCCGCGCTCTGGCCCGAGATGAAGAGTTTGCTCAAGGAGAGCGGGGTTTATGATTATTCAATTTTCTGGGACCGCGACACCAACATTCTGTTTGCGGTGCAGAAGACTCTGGGTGAGGCCGGCTCGCAGGATTTGGGGGCGCTGGAGATTGTGCAGAAGTGGTGGGCCTACATGGCCGACATCATGGAGACCAATCCCGACAACTCGCCCGTGAGCATCCCCCTGCCCGAGCTTTTTTACCTTGAGTAAGACTACAGGACGACAAGTCGACTGGACAACCGGGCGACAGGGTGTCTCGCTCGCAGTCGCGTTGACTTGTCGTCTTATAAACCCTAAACTCTCGCAGAGCGGAGCATCTCCTCCCACTCCTTAACGATGGAGCGGTCGGCAAAGTAGTCGATGCGCATCGCCTTGCGCACACGCGCGAGAGTCTCGTTGGTGATTTCCACAGCCTTGTCGGTGCTGGTGCGGATGATGTCGTAGACAGTGTCGATATCCTTCTCCCACTTGGCCCTCTCGGTGCGGATGGGGCTCAGTGTCTCCTCCAGCACATTGTAGAGGAACTTCTTGCAAGTGCCGTCGCCCAGGCCGCCGCGGCGGTAGTGCTCCTTCATCTCCTCCAGACACGAGTAGTCGGGCAGGAACTCGGCAAAGTGGGCGTCGGTGCAGAAGGCGTCAAGGTAAGTGAACACCACATTGCCCTCGGTGTGGCCGGGGTCGCTTATCTGCAGGTGCTGCGGGTCGGTGTACATCTTGCCGTTGATCTGCTTCTTGAGCACGCTCGAGGGGTCGCTCAGATAGATGCAGTTGCCCAGACTCTTGCTCATCTTGGCTTTGCCGTCGACGCCCGGCAGGCGGCGCTGAGTCTCGTTCTCGGGAATCATCGCCTTGGGCATCGCCAGCGTCTCGCCGTAGATGCGGTTGAACTTCTCCACAATCTCGCGGGTCTGCTCAAGCATTGGCAGCTGATCCTCGCCCACAGGCACCACGGTGGCGTTGAAGGCGGTGATGTCGGCCGCCTGCGACACCGGGTAGGTGAAGAAGCCGGCGGGCAGCCCCTCCTCCTCAAAGCCGCGCATCTTGATTTCTGCCTTGACGGTGGGGTTGCGCGACAGGCGGGCGGTGGTCACCAGATTGAGGTAGTAGAATGTGAGGGCGTGGAGCGCCGGCAGAGCCGACTGCACGCAGATGGTGGACTTGGCGGGGTCGATGCCCACCGAGAGGTAGTCCAGCACCACATTTATTATGTTCTCGCGGATTTTGCCGGGGTTGTCGGCATTGTCGGTGAGCGCCTGGTCGTCGGCGATGAGTATGTTGATGGAGTCGTAAAGGCCCGAGTTCTGCAGCTCCACTCTCCTTTTGAGCGAGCCGACATAGTGTCCCAGATGCAGCCGTCCGGTGGGGCGGTCTCCGGTGAGGATGATGTTTTTCTCTTTCATGGCGGCAAATTTAAGAAAAGACCACAAGACTACAAGCCAACAAGAGTGTAGAGTGTAGAGTTTAGAGTTTAGAGGCACGAAGTGCCGTTGGGCAAGTCCCTTCCCGGGGGAAGGGATTTAGGGTTGGGGTCATAGATAAAAAAATGTGCGGTGGGCGTGCCGGGGCTTTGATAGTTTAGAGTGGAGAGTGTAGAGTTTAGAGTGGATGTTTTTTGGGAATGCGAAAAACAATCGCTAAATTGAGGGGATTAAACGCATAAAATTCAGACACGATATGGAAAACAGCTATGCAATGCACGCAAACCCGATAGTGGCACGTTTTGAAAAACCCGCATCCCGACTGACAAAAGAGGACATAATCACATATATCCGCGAGAACGGCATCCGGATGATAAACTTTATGTACCCCGCAGGCGACGGGCGGCTCAAGACCCTCAACTTTGTGATCAACAGCGCCGAATATCTGCAAACGATACTCACTTGCGGAGAGCGGGTCGACGGCTCCAGCCTCTTCTCCTTTATCGAGGCGGGCAGCAGCGACCTCTATGTGATCCCCCGCTTCTCCACGGCATTCGTTGACCCCTTTGCAAAACTGCCGACCCTAAGCTTCCTCTGCGACTATTACGACAAGGACGCCCGCCCTCTGTCAAGCGCCCCTCAGGAGAGCCTGCGGCGCGCCTGCAGCGCGTTTCACGAAGTGACGGGGCTTGATTTCGAAGCGATGGGCGAGCTGGAATATTATGTAATCGCCCCCGCCGAGGAGGACTTCCGCGCCAGCGACCAGCGCGGCTACCACGAGTCGGGCCCGTTTGCCAAATTCAACGACTTCCGCACCCAATGCATGCAGTATATCGCCCAGTGCGGCGGCCAGATAAAGTACGGCCACTGCGAGGTGGGCAATTTTGTGCTGGGCGGCCTCAACTATGAGCAGAACGAGATCGAATTCCTGCCCGTGCCGGCGCTGCAGGCGGCCGACAGTCTGATGCTGGCCAAATGGGTCATCCGCAATCTGGCGCGCGAATATGGCTACAACGTGACCTTCGCCCCCAAAATCATCGCCGGCAAGGCGGGTTCCGGGCTGCATATCCACATGCGCCTGATGAAGGGAGGCAAGAGCTGCATGCTCTCGGGCGGCGTCCTCTCCGACGAGGCCCGGCGCGCAATTGCAGGGATGATGGACCTCGCCCCGGCCATCACCGCCTTCGGCAACCGCAACCCCGCCTCATACCTGCGGCTGGTGCCCCATCAAGAGGCCCCCACCAACGTATGCTGGGGCGACCGCAACCGCTCCGTGCTGGTGCGCGTGCCGCTGGGCTGGGCCGCCGGCAACGACATGTGCTCGCAGAGCAACCCGCTGGAGGCCGCCTGCAGCTACGACACCACGCAAAAGCAGACGGTGGAGATGCGCTCTCCCGACGCCTCCGCCAACATCTATCAGCTGATGGCCGCACTGGCGGTGGCCTGCCGCCACGGCTTTGAGATGAGCGACGCGCTGCAGGTCGCAGAGCGCACCTACGTGAACGTCAACATCCACAGGGAGGAGAACGCAGGGCGGCTCGAAAGCCTCAAATGCCTGCCCGACAGCTGCGAGGCTTCCGCCAAGTGCCTGGAGGCGCAGCGCGCAGTGTTCGAAGAGCGCGACGTCTTCTCGAAGGGGACCATCGACGATGTCATCGCCACCCTCTCCGCCTTCAAGGATGCCGACTTGCGCAAAGAAATCTCAGGCGACGGGCAAAAGACCCTCGCCCTGGTGGAAAAATACTTCCACTGCTAGAATTTAAGTACGTTATTGCCTGTTGAACTTGAAGGCCAGCGGTTCGGCCTTCAAGCCGGCGGGGATTTTCACAGTCACCCGGTCGCCGTCAACGGTATATTTCACCGTCTTTCCGGTGTTGAGCAGCGTCAGCTTGCCCTTAGGGCAGTTCACCGTCCAGGTCACCGTGGCCGGAAGCGCTTCGCCGTCGGTTGCGGCATACACCGCATACAGGGTCTTGCCGTTTTTGGATGCGGTAAACCACACTTTGCCGTCGTTGTAGTGGGGAGTGGTGACGGTGTTGTATATAGCCTCGCCGTTGCGGTCGAGCCAATTGCCTATCTCAAGCAGAATGGCCTGCACCTCGGGCTGAATGGTGCCCTGAGGCGTGGGGCCTACGCCCAGTGCCAGACATCCGCCCTTTGCCACGATTTCGGAAAGCACGCCCACCACCTTTGCAGGCGACTTGAACTTGGCATCGGGAATGTAGCCCCAGGCCTGGCTTAGAGAGATGCAGCTCTCCCAGGGAATGTTGAGCTGGCGTTGCGGTATGCTCTGTTCCGGGGTCTGGTAGTTCTCGTTGCGTCCGCGTATGGTGCGGTCCACGCTGATAAGGCCGGGGTTGCGCTTGCGCGCTTCAACCAGCAGCGAGTCGAGTCCCACCTGCTCTCCGGTTATCCACCCGCCGTCGAGCCACAGAATGTCGAGATTGCCGTAGTCGGTGGTAAGCTCAGAAAGCTGGTTTTGCGTGTACTCGACATACTTCTGCCACCAGTCGGGATGCTGCTCGACGCGATAGTTTATGCCGCGCTGCGGTGTGGCATAATAGGGGTTCCAAAACCATTTGCAGTGCCAGTCGGGTTTTGAGAAATAGCAGCCTATCATAAAATCCTGCTTGCGGTAGGCGTCAAACACCTCCTTGGCCACGTTGTTGCGCGGGTTGTCGGCAAAAGGGCCGTGGGTTATTGAGAAATCGGTGTATTTGGAGTCGAACATGCAGAATCCGTCGTGATGCTTTGCGGTGAATATCATATATCTCATTCCCGCCTTCTTCATCACGTCGGCCCAGAGATCGGGGTCAAAATTCACAGGGTTGAGCGAATCCTTCTGGCTCCAATACCATTGTTTGTCCTTTTCGTAGTCGTCGTAGCGGATGCGGCGTATCCAGTCTTCGGAACATATCGGCCACGACTCCATAGTGCCCGCCTGGCTGTAAATCCCCCAGTGCATGAGCACCCCGAATTTCCGGTCTTGCCAGCGTTGCAGATTCTGCAGCACTTGCCGGTCTTCGGGCCACACATAGCCGTTCACCTCCGACTGCCGGTGCACGTAACTTTGATCGTTCTTTTCCTGGGCATTAACAAAAAGCGACGACGCGGCAAATGCAATGCCTACGGCCATCAGATTCAAGTATTTCATATAACTCAATTAATATAATTTACGCAGAAAGCGTGTAAAGTTGGTATTTTTTGCCGAAAAGACCAAACCTGCTCAAAAAAGACCTGCCCTGCCGGCCGGGAGCGCCGGCCATAAATCCGTCACTTGAAGGCGATATGCCGCCGGTAGAGGGAATATCCGCCAGTCGAGAGAACATCCGCGATGTGAGTCAGGCGCGCGCTCTGGCTTGTGAACTTTTCTGCGCAATTATCCTCTGCGATATTCATCTGACCTTCCCCGACAACCTCGGAATACTCGTCCCAATAAACGGGGACATCGTGGAAGCGTCCGTCCCCGCCGAAAACGCTTACATAACTCAGGTGCTCTGCGGATGTGTAGCCATAGGCCGTAACGGCAACAGTAGAGCAGCCGGCGCCGGAGCGCGTCTGCCGAGTCTTCAAGATGCACTCCGTAACGCACTGCGGATGGCGGAAGCGCTCCTCACCCGCATAATTTGCAAGCGCCTCATGATCCCAGAAAGTGCTGCGCCGGGCCGCCTCTTCACCATATATCGTCTCGGCGGAGCGGATCTGCTGATACATCGGTATGCAGAGCAGCGGCGCCAGCGCAAAATAGATGGAGCGGAAATTCTCGGCGCTGATCCTTATAAACACTTTACGGGCCTTGTCAAAATTATAATCGCGATAGCGTCCCTCATCCATCTCGACATCGGCCGCGCAGAGATGCTCGGAAAAGATGGTGTTGATCATCCGTCGCTTGTAAAAGTCAAAATCATCGCCATAGCCCGCCTCTGTGTCGGACATAAGCGCCATCAGGTTCTGCTGCGCAAGCGGGGTGAACAGCAGGGCGTGCTGCTGATTGTCGTTGCGGTCGCTGGTGTCAAACGCAACCTCAAACTCCTCGTTGGTCATCATTGCATAATTCTGCCCGGAGAGGTTGCGCGCCTTTCTTTTAAGCCTCCGGCGCTCACGGCGGAACCGGCGCGAATTTTCCTGCCCCGCAAGGCCGCTGCGGGTACGGGAGAACACCAGATCCGGGGCGGCACAATTGCCGTAGATCAGCCGCAAATCCCTGGTGTAAACCGGAATCGGCTTGGTGACCGACGCCGTGAGAGTCTCGCTGCGGGACTCGGTGTGACAGCGCCCCTGGGAGTCGCGCACCGTCTCCGTCCAGTAGATGGTCTTGTGTCCGTAATAAGTTTTTGCCCCCCAACGCATCGACTTTGTGCGGCAGAATACAAACGGATTGCCGTTAATCTGCCCCGACAGCGCGCCGAGCACAGAGCGGCCGTCGTTAAAGGAGTCGCTCCAGCCATAGACGCGGCGCAGGTCGTCCAGCCGTTTTTCTGTAAAGAAGGGGTCAAACTCCAGCCGGGGCACCGCCTTGCTCATCATACGCGTCTGTAGGTCGGCATCGTAGAGACGGTTGAGCGGCTCCATTACGGCCCAGGCCTTCTCCTTGAATTTGGCGGCCTCAGACAGCAGGGAGTCCTTCTGACTGCGCAGAGCGCGCAAGCGGGGATTGACGCGGGCAAATATGTAAATCAACAGGAGCGCCACAGCCACGGCGCAGAGCGCGATGCCGCTGAGGGTGTCGTAGTCCATCGCGCCTGCGTCGCCGACAGGAGCCCCGTCGTATAGCCAGATTCCGTAGATCACGGCGGCAATCACCGCCAGGTAGAGAAAAAAGCGCCAGGTGCGCCACCGCGCGATGCCCGGCTGCAGAGAGGCCGCCTGGCGGCTCTTGGCGGCAGCCTTGCGGCACAGGTCGCGGTTGGCATTCTGGTCTATCCCGGACTCCGCGGCAATGGCGTCAAAAGTCTCCGCGGCCACCTTTGCAAAGCGGTCGCGGTAGACATTTTGATACTCCGCAAGGGGGTCGAGGATATCCTGCGCCATTGAGTTTAGAGTTTAGAGGAGTGGAGAGTGGAATGAGCGCTGTAGCGCATCAAAATTGCGGATGCCTGAAGGGGCGTAGCTGGTATTTTTTCTACCAGCCAAGCCCCTTGCAGGCGGAGCATTGATGCGCGGCTATATTGAAGACTACAAATCAACGAGACCACAGGCGTGTAGAGATTAAAGGCGCAGTAAGCGCCGGGAGCAAGACATTTCCAGGCGGTTAGAAGAATTTTTCGCGAGCTCTCTCGCGGGTCTCTTCCGACACCGAGAAGGGGATGCGGGTAGTATAGTGCTGGCGGGCGGCCACAATCATTTTGGCGGGCCAGCGGAAAATATCGGTGTTCCACTGCGCCACCCGGCTGTTGTAAACCGTGCGGGCCGCTGTAATCTCGCGCTGCAGATAACTGTTCTGCTGCATTGCGTCGGCGATGGTGTTCTGCGACTTGAGCTCGGGATAAGCCTCCACCTGCGGGAAGAGGCGCCCGAAAGCGGTGTCCACCTGGCGGCTGACCTCGCCGCGATTGCTCTCGTTCACGCTGCCGCCGCTGCGCAGCGCCGCCACGGAAGTCATCACATCCTTGTCAAGCTGCATCGACTTCTCTACCAGACCCACCACATTCTGCAGAATCTGCACCCGCTGCTCCAGGTAATTGTCTATATTGGAAGCCTCCGCCTGAATGCGCTGCTCCAGCTGCTGGAAATAATTGCGGGCGGCGATTTTGCGGAACACGAAAATCAGCCCCGGCAACATCCCCGCCAGACAGCCCGCCACCGCCACCGGAATGCGGTTGGGAAGGTTTTCCGCTGCAAGAAAGACATACAACAGCACCAGAATGGGGATGGTGACCCACAACGCGATTTCGAAGAGAACGGAGCCGAACCCGATCTCTACCGGCAGTTGCTTCTCAATGACTCGGGTGTCGCGGCCGGCATTGTTTACGGGCCCGGTGACTTCATCTAATAAATTTGCCATAGAAGAATCTTTTTTAATAATTCAAGGGGATAAATTTACAATTTTTATAATTTTGACCACACCTTTTTCTACAAAACACATGAGAAATATACTGTCTGCCATTGCAGCCCTGTTTGTTGCAGCCGCCACAGCCGGTGCGCAAAACTGTTGGACCATTGCCCGAAGCGGTGCCATAGAGATGGATCCGGCCGCCATCGCCCTCCCCTATAGCGACCACATTGAAATGAGCGGGGAAAAAGTCTCCTGCGTAGCCCGCTGGAGCGTGGACGGCGAGGGGCTTTTCTCTATGGAGCGCTCGCTGGTATTCCCCACCCTGAGGGTTATCCCCAACAACACCCACGGCAGCCTGATGCGCCGCGTCGCAACCGACATCCTGCCTATGGTGAGCATCGACAACCGCACCCTGGTGCAGACCGGCACAAGCAAAGTCTCCATCAACGGCGCCCTCACCTCGGTGACCCTGCACAGCGTGGCCCGCAACGCAATGCCCGAGGTGGAAGTGACCCAGACTCTCTTCCCCAGCACCACGCTGCCAATGGTAGGCGAAGTTTACACGGTGAAGAACATCGCTCCCTGGAGCATCGAGCTCAATGTGCCCCAGTACTGCCAGAGCTTCTGCAGCGAGGCCTCGCGCGGCGTTGACGGCGCCTACGTGGTGCAGAGCGACCTGCAGGGCGCCGGCTCATACAAACTGCAGCCGGGCGAGTCCGCAACCTTCACGATGAGCCATCAGGCATACCGCAAAAACGGCGGCAGCCCCCTCACGGCAGACATCGAGGCAGAATATGCCGCCCGGATGGCCTTCATAAACCGCGACATCGACTCCGCACTGATACTCCACACCCCCGACA
Source organism: bacterium (assembly GCA_963637965.1). Lineage (GTDB taxonomy): Bacteria > Bacteroidota > Bacteroidia > Bacteroidales > UBA932 > Equibacterium. Next base: position 3,243 of record CAVHPI010000029.1, on the reverse strand, counting down.
GCGCCATAAACTCCGAGTTCCGCTTTGCCAAAATCAGGGCTTCGGAGAGCATCTACCGCACCAAAGGGGGGCTGATGCACGGCCCCGGCGGAGAATCTTACTACGCCGCCACCTGGTGCAACGACGAGTGCGAATATGTGAACCCCTTCTACCCCTATCTGGGCTACGCCACCGGCAACGAGTCGGCCCTGAACTGCTATCTGCAGTATTCCCGCTTCCAAAACGACGAATACAGCCCCATTCCCAGCTCCATCATAGCCGAGGGAGATGCAGTCTGGAACGGCGCGGGCGACCGCGGAGACGCCGCGATGTTGGCCCACGGAGCGGGTCGATATCTGCTCTCGCGCGGCAGCCGCAGCGAGGCGGAGAAACTCTGGCCCTTTGTAAAATGGTGCCTGGAATACTGCCGCCGCCAGCTCAACGAGCAGGGTGTGCCCAAGTCCGACACCGACGAGCTTGAAAACCGCTTCCCCGCCGGAGAGGCCAACCTCTCCACCGCCTGCCTCTACTACGACGGGCTCCTGAGCGCAGCTTACCTCGCGCCGCTGATGGGCGAGAGCGCCGCCGCAGCCAAGAGCTACCGCAAACAGGCCGAGGCGCTTAAAAAGGCCATCGGCAGCTACTTCGGCGCCAACGTCGGCGGCTACGAGACCTATCGATACTACGACGGCAACGACCTGCTGCGCTCCTGGATATGCCTGCCCCTGTGCTTCGGCATTGGCGACCGCGCCGAGGGGACTCTGGCAGCCCTCTTCAGCAGCCGCATGATGACCGTGGACGGCATCCTGACCCAGGAGGGGAGCGAAACCTTCTGGGACCGCTCCACCCTCTACGCCCTGCGCGGCGCATTTGCCGCCGGATATGCCGACGAAGCCCTCGTGCAGCTGCACAACTACTCGCAGCGCCGCCTGCTGGGCACCCACGTCCCCTACCCCGTCGAAGCCTGGCCAGAAGGCTCGCAGCGCCACCTCTCGGGCGAGAGCGGCCTCTACTGCCGCGTCATCACCGAGGGCCTGTTCGGCATCCGCCCCACCGGCTTCGACTCGTTTGACATCAAGATAAACATGCCCTCGCAGTGGAACGAGATGTCGCTTGAGAGCATCCGCGCCTTCGGCCGCGACTTTGACATCGCAGCCAGCCGCACCGCCAACGGAAAGATCAGAATCGACGTCACCTGCGGCGGCAAGACCCGCTCCTGGAGCGTCCGCCCCGGCGACACTGTAGAGTGTAGAGTTTAAAAACTTGCTAAGGCATACCCGGACTATCGTTCCTGCACAGTTACCCGCGATAGCGAGCAGCGTATTGAAACCGAAGGTGTGACAATTGACGCTATTCCCGTCTGGAAGTGGTTATTGCGCATCGCGTGAATATTTCAGAACGTCCTACCCCTCTTCCAGAAAAAACACCCGCTTGCCGCGGGCGCGGGCATACTCAATCTCGCGGCGGGTGCTGGAG
>CAVHPI010000029.1:960-1778 GCA_963637965.1 bacterium | reverse complement strand
CCGCCCCGGCGACACTGTAGAGTGTAGAGTTTAGAGGGTTAATAGTTCGTTAAAAATTAAATAGCCCGCATCGGGGGGCCTTGCCGCAACTTGGAACGATGGCGACCTTTGGCATCTTACCGAGCCTGTGGATTCAAGTTATAGGCCTCAAACTAAAACATTTAAGGAGAAATCTTCCTTTGGAATACTTGCTTTTTACAATTAAAAAAAGTTAATTTACAAAACAGAACACATAAAATTTTAAAGCATATGAAAAAGATTTTTATTTTCACAGCCATTATTGCGGCACTCACAAGTTGTGGAACCGCTAAGTACGCAGGTGTTGGTAAAGGTACTTCCAACAACGAACAGGTATCAAAGGATCTTGCATACATTGCTGCAGGTATAGAGGCTTCTCGTAAGAATAACTCGACATTCTCTGAGACAATTACCAATGTTACCGAGGACTCGAATGGCGAGAGTACAACAAAGTATGTCTCAACACAGACAGCCGAGACTGCCACAGAATTCCATGACAATCAGATTGAGACTAAGACTCGCCGCCATGGTTCAAGTTACACTTCAAGGACTACCTTCAATGGTAGGGCTAAGAAGAATCAGGACAAGGAGTAATGCGTAGATTTATCCTTTTGCTCATCCTGTCCGTATCGTACTCAGCCTACGGACAGGTTTATCTTAACAATCCCAACTATATCTATGGTGAGGGAGTAGGCAAGACTGTAGAGGAAGCCGATACAAGGGCAATGCAAGCCCTTACATCGCGAATTAAGACAAAAGTGAATAACCATACCACTTACACTCTTACGAGCGAAAATAGG
>CAVHPI010000029.1:0-864 GCA_963637965.1 bacterium | reverse complement strand
CCTCAATAGTAGTATGGATGTTGAGGATTCTCAGAGAGATGTAGTTTACGGTAAGAAAAAAATAACCGTAATACGTTATGTCAATAGAACTGAATACTATAAGCAGCACATCTCAAAATATCAGAATTATCGTAATCTTGCGGATTCGCTTGAGCGTTCGTATAGAGAAAGCGGCCCTCATCGTACCAATCTAATTCTTGGTGCACTTTATAACGCATATTGTGCATTGGACACTGACATGATGGATGCTTTTTCTTCCGAGAATGAGGATATTAAGAGCAACCTTGTCAAGGAGGCTGAGTATTATTACCTCCATTATGAGGCTCATGAAGCATTACGCAAGTATGAATGGCATAATTATACTTCTGAGGTATGGGCAAAGAACAGTAACGTTCCTGGCTTCAAATATCTTTCTAATGGAAAATGGGAGAGCCCTAACTGCTATTATGCACTGATAGATGACAAGGTGCAGAGTATCGAGAACCCCATGCCTGCATACAGGATATGCACTTGTTATATTGATATGCCATATGAGAAGATTGTATCAATAAGGCTCAACTATGAAATGGCGAAAGGGAATCAATATATAATAATGGACGTACCTGAAAAATGGTATTTTGATAAACTATATCTCTGAGAAATTATGTATGTTTGTTTAGTGATATCCACTTTGAACGGCTAGTGTTTCATCGAGTGTGTCCGGAGCTGGTCCCGCAGATTCTTCAGATTCGCAAATATAGTCAGTTTTTTGGTGTTAGTGGCAATCGGCAACGTCCGAAACTGCGCGAGCTGAATATTTCGGAGCATAGGCACCCAGCGTTTCAGTCGAAAATCCACTCCGTTTTTCGGAGCATCACCACCCAA
>CAVHPI010000028.1:0-18678 GCA_963637965.1 bacterium | reverse complement strand
GCACAAAGGGGCGTAGCGGGTATTTTTTCTACCCGCCAAGCCCCTTTGTGCGAAGCGCCCATGCGCGGCAATATCTCATTCTGTCCACCAGCAAGGGCCTTTTTGTGGATGCGCGGCCGCAAAAGGCTACGAGGGCGCCTATGCGCCCGGGATTCTACTCGTCGGAAGCGGAGATTGGCTGGCCTTCGGTGGAGATGTAAAACACCACAATCTCCAGGGGCTCATCGCCGCGATTCTCTCCGTGATGCACCGTGGAGACAGTCTCCACAACAGCCTCGCCCTCGTTCACAGTCGTCTCCAGACCGTCGCTGTCGCGCACCAGAGTCAGCTGCCCGCGGTTTACGACGCCATAGGACATCACATCGTGATGATGCCTGGGCAGCGAGCAATGGGGCGGCACGGTAACCTTGAGCACCCGCAGCTCGGGCTTCCCATCGGGATAATCGGGCAGCTGCACCCCGTCCCAGCTCCGGGACGAGCGCAGCAGCTCCTCGCTCTCTATCTTGGAAACCTCGCCGGCGCCGGCCCTCGTGCAGGAATATGCCGCAAAAGAAAAAGCCGCCAGAGACAAGGCAGAGGCGGCTGCAATCCTATTAATTTTCATACTAGAACTCGTCCGATGGCTTGATGCTGATGTCATCCATACCCATAACGCTGAAGGCGCGCACAAACGCGGTGGCCAGGCGGGGGTTGGTGATGAGCGGAATGTTGAAATCCACAGCCGCGCGGCGGATGCGGTAGCCGTTGTCCAGCTCCTGGGCCGTATAGTTCTTGGGGATATTGATCGCCAAGTCCACAGCCTTGTTTTCCAGCAGATCCAGAGCCACGTCGTAGCGCTCTGCAAGCGAAGGATCGGCCTGAACCTCGCTGGGCCAGAGCGCCCTCAGGCTGGGCACATCGTTCTCCGCCAGATAGCGGTGCGTGCCCCCCGTGGCGTAAATCTTATACCCCTTGTTTGCCAGCAGCCGGCACGCGCCAAGCAGCGACGCCTTCTGCAGCGCATCGCCGGAAGAAATCAGGATGCCCTTCTGCGGAATCGGATAGCCCACGGAGAGAATGCTCTTGAGCAGCGCATCGTCGAAATTGACGCCCAGGCAGCCCACCTCGCCGGTAGAGGCCATATCCACGCCCAGCACAGGGTCGGCCTGCAGCAGACGGGTAAACGAGAACTGCGACGCCTTGACCCCGACATAGTCGAAGTCGAACACATCCTTGCTCACCGGTGCGGGATGCTCTCCCATCATCGCCTTTGTGGCCAGCTCTATGAGATTTATCTTGGACACCTTGGACACGAACGGGAAGCTGCGCGACGCGCGCAGGTTGCACTCGATGACCTTCACGAAATTATCCTTGGCCAGGAACTGTATGTTGAAGGGACCGGTGATCTCCAGCGCGGCGGCTATCTTGCGCGCCACGCGCTTGATCTGACGCATGGTCTCCACATATATCTTCTGCGCCGGATACACGATTGTGGCATCGCCCGAGTGGACCCCGGCATACTCCACGTGCTCCGAGATGGCATAAGCCAGAATATTGCCGCCGTCGGCCACGGCGTCGAACTCGATCTCCTTGCAGCGCTGCATAAACTCGCTCACCACCACCGGATGGCTCTGCGACACCTCGGCCGCCATTGTGAGGAACCGCTCCAGATCGTTGTCGTTGTAGCAGACATTCATCGCCGCGCCCGAAAGGACATACGAAGGGCGCACCAGCACCGGATAGCCCACCTCGTCCACAAAAGAGCGGATGTCAGAGAGCGAAGTCAGCTCCTTCCACTTGGGCTGGTCAATGCCCAGCGCATCCACTATGGAAGAGAACTTGTTGCGGTCCTCCGCCTTGTCGATGCTCTCAGCAGTAGTGCCCAGAATCTTCACGCAGTGGTTGTGGAGCCGCAGCGCCAGGTTGTTGGGAATCTGGCCGCCCACCGACACAATCACGCCGTGCGGGTTCTCCATTTCGTAGATATCCATCACCCGCTCGAAACTGAGCTCGTCAAAATAGAGGCGGTCGCAGATGTCATAGTCGGTGGAGACCGTCTCGGGGTTGTAGTTGATCATAACCCCGCGCCAGCCGCTCTTGCGGATGGTCTGCAGCGCGTTCACGCTGCACCAGTCAAACTCCACGCTGCTGCCGATGCGGTAGGCGCCGCTGCCCAGCACAATCACCGACTTGCCGTCGCCCTGATAGTCCACATCGTTTTTGGTGCCGTTGTAGGTCAGGTATAGGTAGTTGGTCTGCGCGGGGAACTCCGCCGCCAGGGTGTCTATCTGCTTCACGCAGGGAACTATGCCCAGCGACTTGCGGTGCATGCGCACCACATCCTGCGCCTGTTCCGCCCCCAGAGTGTCGCGGTAGATGCCGCGCCCGATCTGATGGTCGGAGAAGCCCTGGCACTTTGCCATCTTGAGCAGCTCGTGGGGGACATCCTCTATCTTGCTGTATTTCAGAATCTCATTGTAGGTATTCACCATATTCTGCAGCTTGTGCAGGAACCAGCGGTCAATCTTGGTGAGCTGATGAATCTGGTCTATGGTATAACCCGCCTGCAGCGCCTTGGACAGCACGAATATGCGCTTGTCGGTGGGTTCGCGCAGCGCCTCGTCTATGTCGGCGACCTGCAGCTCCTTGTTGCCCACAAAGCCGTGGGCCCCCTGCCCGATCATGCGCAGACCCTTCTGCAGCGCCTCCTCGAAGCTGCGGCCGATGGCCATCACCTCTCCCACACTCTTCATGCTGGAGCCGATCTTGCGCGACACGCCGTGGAACTTGGAGAGGTCCCAGCGGGGGATTTTGCACACGATATAGTCGATTGCCGGCTCAAAGAATGCCGGAGTGGTCTGTGTCACTGAATTCTTGAGCTCGTAGAGGGCATATCCCAGGCCCAGCTTGGCCGCAACAAACGCCAGCGGATAGCCGGTCGCCTTTGACGCCAGGGCCGACGAGCGGCTCAGGCGGGCGTTGACCTCAATCACGCGGTAGTCGTCGCTGTCGGGGTCGTAGGCATACTGCACATTGCACTCGCCCACGATGCCGATGTGGCGCACGATTCTGATGGCAAGGTCGCGCAGCATGTTAATGTCGTGGTTGTCCAGCGTCTGGCACGGAGCCACCACAATGCTCTCTCCGGTATGGATGCCCAGAGGGTCAAAATTCTCCATGTTGCACACGGTGATGCAGTTGTCGTAGCGGTCGCGCACCACCTCGTACTCAATCTCTTTCCACCCCTTGAGCGACTTTTCCACCAGCACCTGGGGCGAATAGGAGAAGGACTTCTCGGCCAGTGTGCGCAGCTGCTCCTCGTTGTCGCAGAAGCCGCTGCCCAGGCCGCCCAGGGCGTATGCCGCGCGCAGAATCACCGGATATCCAAGCTGCGAAGCCGCCGCGGCCGCCTCATCCACGCTCTCCACCGCAGAGGAGCGGATAATCTTGACGCCGATCTCCTCCATCTTCTCTGCAAAGGCCTCGCGGTCTTCGGTGTCGATGATGGACTGCACGGGGGTGCCCAGCACCCGCATCCCGTATTTCTCGAAGATGCCAGCGTGGTAGAGGTCCACTCCGCAGTTGAGAGCCGTCTGCCCGCCAAAGCTGAGCAGAATGCCGTCGGGATGCTCGCGGGCGATGACCTTCTCTACAAAATAAGGGGTCACAGGCAGGAAGTAGACCTTGTCGGCCACCCCCTCGCTGGTCTGCACCGTGGCGATGTTGGGGTTTATAAGGATGGTCTCTATGCCCTCCTCTCGGAGTGCCTTGAGGGCCTGGCTGCCGCTGTAGTCAAACTCGCCGGCCTGACCGATCTTGAGGGCGCCGCTGCCCAGCACAAGTACTTTTTTGATTGTGGTATCCATAGTCGATTATAACATAGAGACAAACTTGGTAAACAAAAACTGTGTGTCCAGAGGGCCGCTGGAGGCCTCGGGATGGAACTGCACGGAGAAGAAGGGCTTGCTCTTGTGGCGGATGCCCTCGTTGGTGCCGTCGTTGAGGTTCACGAACCAGGGCTCCCACTCTGCGGGAAGAGTGCCCGAATCCACAGCATACCCGTGGTTCTGAGATGTGATGAAGCAGTGGTCGCTACCCGCCATGCGCACCGGCTGGTTATGGCCGCGGTGGCCGTATTTCAGCTTGTAGGTGCTTGCCCCCGCCGCCTTGGCCAGCAGCTGGTTGCCCATGCAGATGCCGAATATGGGCCGCCCGAACTCCATCGACTCGCGGATGTGCCTTACGGTATCCACGCAGAAGTCGGGGTTGCCGGGGCCGTTGGAGATGAACAGACCGTCCCAGTCGCGGGTAGAGGGATCGGCATTGAAGTCGTAGTCCCACGGCACGCGGACAACCTCCACGCCGGTCTCGATCAGGCAGCGGATTATGTTGTGCTTGATGCCGCAGTCCACCACGACCACCTTCTTGCCGGCCCCCTCGCGGTAGCGTATGGGCTCCTTGCAGGAGACCTCGGCTATCAGGTTGACCTTGTTGGGGTCGTAGAGCTCTGTCTGGGGCTTGTCGCCGTCCAGCACAATCTGACCCAGCATGGAGCCGCTCTCGCGCAGCGTCTGGGTGAGGGCGCGGGTGTCCACGCCCCAGATGCCGGGGATATCCTCCCGCTTGAGCCACTCGTCCAGGCTCATCGCCGCGCTCCAGTGGCTGAAATCCACCGAGAGGTCGCCGATGACCAGGCCGCGCACGTGAATCGCTTCCGATTCAAAGCCGCGGATGGTGCCGTCGGCATCGCGCTCCGCCTTGGGCACGCCGTAGTTGCCGATAAGCGGATAAGTTACACAAAGTATCTGCCCCTGGAACGAGGGGTCGGTGAGAGATTCGGTATATCCCACCATAGCTGTAGAAAAAACAGCCTCGCCGGACGCCGGGCGCTGCGCGCCGAAGGCATATCCGCCAAAGACTGTTCCATCTTCAAGTATAAGAGAGGCCTTTCTGTAGTCTGTCATCTTGCTTTAGGTTTCACAACCGGCGCGCAACATCCCCTATGAGTGCAGGACATTGCGCGCCGCTTGCGGAACTATAATTATTTTACGTTGAATGCTATTCTCAATTCTTCGATCTCCTTGTCGGTGATGGGCTTGAGCTCGCCTATCGCGGAGGCCATGATCAGCGAGTGAGCGCTGAACTCGGCCACCTCAAGGTAGTCGAAGGTCTGCATCAGGGCGTCGCCGGTCACGATAAAGCAGTCGTTGTTCACGATTATCGCGCGGTTGCTGCCCAGGATGTCAGCCACCTTGTCGGGATTCTCGTAGTGCTCGTTGAATTTCAGACGGGGCACGTCTTTGAGGAAAATCCAGCTCTCGGGGATGGTGCGCACATCATACTTGGCGTCGGTCACCGCAAAGGCCATCAGGTTGGGGGTCTGAGTTGTGATGATGCTGTTGATGTGGGGGTTCTTCTGATAGATGCGCTGGTGCAGAGCCACGGAACGGCTGGGGATTTTGCCCACCTCGGCCATACCGTCGTGAACCTGCACGATATCCTCGCGCTGCACGTCCCAACGGGGTTTGTTGGTGGCGGTGATCAGGAAGTCGTTGCCTCTCCAGCGCATGGACACGGTGCCGTAGGTGGAGATCATCAGACCCTGGTCGCAGCTGCGGCGGATCATCTCGCACATCTGGCCGCGCATCTGACGCTCGTCGCTGGGATGCTGCACATCCATAAAGTGCATGATGTTGTGGGGAATGCGGCTGTGGAAGTCGGCCAGCTGGGGCTCGGTGAGGTAGTTGATCTTACCCACGCGGGCCGCGTTGATGAGGGTGTGGCAGCAGAACTCGAGTGTCTCGAAACGCTGGTATGCGTCCATAAGGTCGGTGCCGCCCAGCACTACGCCGTGGTTCTCAAGTATCACGGCCTTGTATTTCTCATCCTCGAACACCTTGGAGATCTTCTTGCCCAGCTCCTCGCTGCCGGGGCAGGCATAGGGGGCGTAGCCGATCTCGCCGCAGATATCCCTCGCCTGAGGGATGATGCTGGTGTTGGGAATCTGGTGCGCGATGCTGAACGCAACCAGTCCCGGGGGGTGTGCGTGGATTATGGCGCGGATTTCGGGGCGGGTGTTGTAGATGGCCCTGTGGAAAGGATACTCGGAAGAGGGCTTGTGAGGGCCGATAATCTCGCCGCTTTTGGTCACGCGGATCATGTCAGAGGGTTTCAGGGTTCCCTTGTCGATTGCAGAGGGAGTGATCCAGATGTCCCCGTTGTCATCTCTGATGGAGAGGTTGCCGCCGGAAGTGGTGGTCATTCCGCTGCGGTAGATGCGCTTGATGATCACGGCAATCTGCTCGGCGGGATGCATAAAATTTACATCTAGTTGTTTCATTTCAGTTGATACTTGATTAGCAAACTTGAGCGGGATTCATCCAGGCGAAGCTTGTAGCCTCTTTCCAGCTCGCTGCCGCGCACCGTGACACTCTGCTCGGAGTCGCAGTCGAGAAGCAAATAATCGGCGTCTGCCCTTATGCCCCGAAAATCCGCCGCAAATGTAACATTTTCCGCCGAATTTCTTCTGAAAGCGAGAATAATTCCGCTGTCGGATTTTTTATCGTGGAACTGCTGCACAATCCACATGTCGTCGTGCTGCAGGGGCACCGTGCCGGTGATGGGATAATAATCCTCTGAAAAATAGTGTCCTAGTTCACGCCACTGCTCTACCCTGCGGCGCATGTCGATGGCCGAGCAGCTGCGTGAGAAGAGGCTGAAATCGATATAAGAGAGGCCGCCGGTGCAGCTGCGGCTCTCGTATGCCAGAGGCGAGAGCGCGGGCACGGCGCTGTAAGGGAGAAACATCGAGAGATAATAGCCCTGGCTCTGCAGATAATTGCAGTCGAAGTCGCGGCTGCGCACCACCAGAGAGCGGGACACCGTCTCGAGGTCGAGCCTCTGCCCCGATGCGCTGCACTCCAGCGCGCAAGAGGGGAAGCGGCCTGCGATGTAGTCCCAGAAACGCCAGAGGCCGGCGACATACTTCATCTCGGTGACGCCGTCGCGGTCCACTCCGTCGGCCAGGTCCCAGTAGTGGGCCAGATTGCAGCCGTCGATGCCGCACAGGAGGCCGTCCACGCCCCAGCTCTCCATCAAATCCCCCACATACTTGCAGATGAAGTCAACGGCCTTGGGGTTGGAGAAGTCGTAGATGTAGTATTTATACCCCTTGCCGCCGTGCAGCATAAAGTCCTTGTGCTCCTCTGCCAGGGGCGAGCCCTTGGCGATGCGCTCCACATCCATGCGGAGCATCAGCCTGGAGCCGTAGCTGTGCGCCACACGGCTCACAGAGGCAAAGCCGTCGGGGAAGAGGTCCTCCTTGGGGGTGAGGTCGCCGTCGGTCTTGTTCCAGCCGCGGTCCACAATCAGCGCGTCGGGCATTATGCCAAACTGGCTGTAGCGGTGCACCGTGGCGCGGGCTTGGTCGTCGGTGAGGCATTCGCAGGCCGTGCAGGGGTCGGGAGAGCCAAAGTCAAAGCCGCCCAGGATCGGAGTCCACACGGCTCCGCCCACCTTGGGCGAATGGTGCTTCTTGATAAAGGCGCGCATGGCGTTGAGCCCGGCGGCGGGGTCGCTGCCGTCCCAGAAGACGGTGGCCACCAGCGGGGTGCGCACCTCCTCGCCCGGCTTCAGATAGAAATTGGCATTCTCAAGCCCGGCAAAGACCCTGTATTCGAGACTGGTGACGCCGCGCAGCTCCACGCACCAGCGGCCGCTCCAGCCCACTGCCAGAGCCAGCCCGGCGTCGGCGCCGCGCGAGATAATGTTGTAATACGGGAGCGACTCCCCCTTGCCGGAGAGCCCCTGAGTGGGGGCATAGTCGTTTATGACCCCGGCGCGCAGGTCAAAAGTCTCCATCTGGAAGTCGTCCGCGGCGCCGTTGCACCCCTTGAGATATTGCGCCGTGAAGCCTGAGGCCTCCCGCTCGCTGAACTTGTAGTCGGCGCTCTTCACCACCGCTATCTTGGAGGTGTTATAGCGGGAGATGTTCTTGAAGCGGACGCTCCACTCCACCGCCTTGCTGTCTTTGTACCCCTTGATGTCGCAGCTCACGCGCAGCACCCCTTCGGGGTCGGTGTAGCTCACGGTGTAGGCCACCGTCCCGCTCTCCTTCGTGGCGAGCTTCTTTTTGGAAAAGCGCCACTCGGTGATGAACTTGGCGCTGCTGATCTCCTCGTATGCAAAGCTGAACGGGGGGACCTTGCCGGCGGCGAAATTGGCGTTGATCCACTTCTCCGGATTCTCTATGCCGCTGCGGGTAATGACGCTCTGCGCCGCCGCCCCCAGGGGGAGCAGCACGGCGCAGAGACTCAAGATAAATGCAATTGCTCTATTTCTTTTCATACTTCACAAGAATTGACTGCGGAGCGGAGTCCAGCTTCAGGCAGAAGCCGCAGGACAGCTCGCTCCCCGTCATTGTGCGGCTCTCTCCGGTGTTGAAGTCGGTCACGGTGTATTCGGCGTCGGGAACGATAGCCTGCAGGTCCACCTTGAGGGTGTCCTCTGCGCAGCCCTCGCGGCGGAAGCCCACCACGATGCCGCTCGCGGTCTCGGGGTCGTCCAGCTGATAGGCCAAAGAGCGGCCATTGCCGGTGACGTTGCCGTATTCGCAAAGGGGATAATAATCTTTGAGATAATAGTCGCGCACGCTGAGATACTCCTTCACGCCGCGCTGCATGTCGCCCACATTCTGGCCGCGGGTCAGCATATTGAAGTTGAGCGCCATGGCGCTGCTGTAGCTGGAGCGCAGGTGAAAGAGGTCAGTCTCGTAGAGGCCGGTGCCCGTGAGGGGGAGGAACATATTGAGGCCGTAGGTGTGGCACTGATAGCCCACCGGCTCGCCGTAGTGGTAGTCGGTGCGCCAGAGCGGAGTGGCGCGCGAGGCTGTCTCGATGTCCAGACGGCGGCCGCCCGATGCGCAGTTGTCTATCTGCAGGCCGGGGAAGCGGCTGCGCAGGTAGTCCCAATATTTATACAGCCCTTCTATATACTTCATCTCGGTGATGCCGCGGCGCCCCTCGGTGTCGGTGGCGGCCCAGTAGCAGTCTATATTGGGGGCGTTGAAGTCCTGGCGGTAATGGTCGATGCCGCCGGCCTCAATAAGGTCACCGATATATTTGCACATCCAGTCGCAGGCCTTTTCGTCGGCCAGATTGAAAATCAGGGTACCGGAGTCATTGGGGTTGGTCATCAGAAACTCGGGGTGCTCGCGGTGCAGCATGCTGCCGCGCCCCACCCTCTCGGGCTCGAACCACACCATAAACTTGGCGCCGTAGCTGTGGATGAGGTTGGACACATTGATAAAGCCGTTGGGGAAGCGCTCGCTGTCGGGAGACCAGTTGCCCACCTCGCCCCAGCGGAAATTGCCGTCGAAGTGAGCAGTGTCGGTGCCATACCAGCCCGCATCCAGCCAGAACACCTCCGGCACAATGCCGAACTGCTTGTAGCGCACCACTATGGCGCGGGCCAGGTCCTCTGTCATGCAGGTGTATTCGTTGCAGGGCTCGGGGTCGCCCCAGTCAAAGCCGCCGCAAAGCGGAGCCCAGTAGCCGGTGTCGGTCTTGGGGGCGTGATGCGCCAGCATAAAGCGGCGGAAGAGGTTGTGCCCGGCCATCTTGCCCTCCCCTTGCCAGAAGAGGACGGAGGTCATGGGGCCGCGGACGCTCTCGCCCGCATTCAGATGGAAGTCGGCGTTCTGCAGCCCTCCGGTAACCTCCAGAGCCCCCTTGTCGGCGGCGAAAGAGGCGTTCCAGCTGCCGGTCCAGCCTATGGAATAGACGGCGCCGCAACCCGCTCCCTCGGCGGTGAGGTTAAAGAAGGGGAGCGACACGCCGTCAGACGAGCGGCCGCGCAGCGTGGCCAGAGTCAGGGTGGAGTCGGCGGGAATCTCCTGCTCCACTATCTCAAAGTCGCTCTGGGAGGCGTTGCTGCCCATAAGGCGGCGCAGCTGATAGCCCTCCGCCTTGCGCTCCTTGAGCGAGAAGTCGGCAGTGCGCACATTGGCGATCTGGCCGCTGGCAGCGCTGCCGCAATTGGTAAAGCGCAGCGTCCACTCGGCCGCCGCAAAATCGGCGTAGCCCTTAACGGTGGCGGTCACCTTGAGGCCGCTGCCGGGGTCGCGCCAGGATATTTCATACTCCACGACGCCGCTTTCGAGAGCGGAAGTCCTGGTTCTGGAATACTCCCAGCCCTTGATGAACTTGGCGCTGGGCACTCCGTCGAGAGTGAACGAGAAGGGGGGTACGGTGCCGCGGGAGAATGTGGAGCAAATCCATTTGTCGGGATTCTCCGCACCCTTGCGGCTGATGCGGTTCTGGGCCTGCGCAGCAGGGGCTGCCAAAAGGCAAATTGCAGCTGCAATCAATATCTTTTTCATATAGTGCGATTATTGTTTTTCATATTTGATGAGGATGGAGCCGGGGCAATCGTCGCTCTTGAGCACATAGCCGTTCATAAGGTCGCCGCCATAGAGTTCGCGGCTGACGCCGGTGTTGCAGTCGGTCACAAGGTAGGTGCCGTTGGGGCTCATCGCCTGCAGGTTCACGGCATAGGCGCTCTCGCCGCACCCTTCGCGGCGGAAGCCCACCACATAGCCGCAGCCGGTGGCCGCATCGTGCAGCTGATAGGCCACCCAGCGGCCGTCGCCGGTGACATCGCCGTAGCCCGAGAGGGGATAATAGTCTTTCTGGAAGTAGGGGCGCACCTGCTGATACTCGTCGTAGTCGCGCTTCATGTCCAGCGCGCTCTGCCCCTTCTCGAACATTCTGAAATTGAGCGCCATGGCGCTGCTGTAGCTGGAGCGGGCGGTGAACAGGTCGGTCTCGTACACTCCGGTGCCCGAGAGGGGGAGGAACATATTGAGACCGTAGGTGTGGCACTGGTAGCCCACCGGCTCGCCGTAGTGATAGTCGGTGCGCCAGAGCGGAGTGGCGCGCGAGGCGCTCTCCAGGTCAAAGCGGCGGCCGCCGCTCGCGCAGTTGTCTATCTGCAGGCCGGGGAAGCGGCTGCGCAGATAATCCCAGTATTTGTAGAGCCCCTCGACATACTTCATCTCGGTGATGCCGCGGCGCCCCTTTTCGTCTGCCTCCTCCCAATATTCGTCGAGATTGTAGAGGTTGAAATCCTGGCGGTAATGGTCGATGCCGTTGCTCTCGATTACATCGCCGATATAATTGCAGAGATAATCCAGCGCCTCGGGGTTGCCCAGGTCATAGGCATAGAATGTGGGGGACTTGACGCAGGAGAGCAGATAGTCGCGCTTCTCGCGCACCAAATAAGTCCCCTCCATAGCCCGCTCAGGCTCGAACCATACCATAAACTCGGCGCCGAGGGAGTGGATGAGGTTGGACACGTTTACAAACCCGTTGGGGAAGCGCTCGCTGTCGGGAGTCCAGGTGCCGGTGTCGCCGGGGGGGAAGTTGCCGTCGAAGTGGGGGCCGGTGGAGCTGTTGTACCAGCCGGCATCCAGCCAGAAGACCTCGGGCATTATGCCGAACTGCCTGTAGCGGCGCACCGCGGCCATCGCCATATCCTCTGTGAGGCAGGTGTATTCGTTGCAGGGTGCCGGGTCGCCCCAGTCAAAGCCGCCGCAGAGCGGAGCCCAGGGCTGGCCGTTGTGCTTGGGGCTGTGGTGCACGAGCATAAACTGGCGGAAGAGGTTGTGCCCCGCCATCTTGTGGCTCCCCTTCCAGAAGAGGATGGAGGCCATCGGGGTGCGGACGCTCTCGCCAGCATTCAGATAGAAGTCGGCATTCTGCAGCCCGCTGCACACGCTCACCTGCCCCTTGGCTGCGGAGAACTTCGCGCTCCAGGTGCCGGTCCAGCCTATGGAATACACGGCGCCGCAATCTGCCCCGTCGGCGGTTATGTTAAAGAACGGGAGCGAAACCTCGTCTGACGAGCGGCCCCGCTTGGGGCTGAGCTCTATGGGGCTCCCCTCGCCTATCGTCTCCTCGATTATGCCGAAGTCGTCCTGGCGGGCATTGCTGCCGCGCAGGCGGCGCATCTCATATCCGGTCGCCCCTTTCTCCCTGAGGGTGAAGTCGGCGCTGCACACATTGGCGATCTGGCCGCTCTTGGCGGTGCCGCCGTTGGTAAAGCGCAGAGTCCACTCGGCGGCGGCAAAGTCGCTATAGCCCTTTACCGTGGCGGTGACGGTGAGGCCGCTCTTGCGGTCGCGCCACGATATTTCATACTGCACGCAGCCGCTCCCGTCTGCGGCTTTCTTGCTCTTGGAATACTCCCAGCCCTTGATGAAGCTCTCGCTGGGCACCCCGTCGAGAGTGAAGGAGAACGGAGGGACGCATCCGCGCGCAAAAGCGGCGGAAATCCATTTGTCAGGATTCTCTATCCCTTTGCGGGAGAGAGCGCTCTGCCCGCGGGCCGCGAATGTGGCCAGCAGCAGGAGCAGCACGGTGGCAAATCTTGTCTTTTTCATATCAGTCATTGATTGTGAGTCAAAAGTATCGCGCAGTCATTCGCTTTTATATGTATGGGTCCCTCAAAGGCGGCGCAGGGGGCGACTCCCAGATAGTCCCAGGCCTCGGAGGGAATCTCCAGGGTGATGTCCACGGGATTCGGGGCAAAGTTGGCCGCAACCAGCGCGGCGCGCCCCCCGTGTCCCCTCATGAATGCGAACTGCCGGCGGGAGTCAAAATGGTCGCCGGCGGGGTTGCGGTACATGAGGTCGAATGTCTTGCCGGCGGCAAACAGCGGGTCGGCGGCAAGAGCGAGCATCTCGCGGTAGCGGCCATAAAGCCAGGAGTCCTTCTCTTTCGAGAGGGAGCAGTAGTCATAGATGGAGGTGCGCCCGTCAAGGCCGCTGTAGCCCTCCCGCTGCATCCCCCGCTCGCCGTATTCCTGCCCGAAGTAGAGCATGAACGGGGCGGTGTTGAACAGCAGGGACACCGCCAGCGGGGCCATTGCCTTGCGGCCGCTGCCCAGAAAGAAGTCGCTGGCGAGCCGCTGCTCGTCGTGATTTTCCAGAAAGTTGAGCATGCGGGGCTGCAGGTCGCCCAGAAACTGCCACTCGTCGGTGAGCCAGTAGGCGGGACGGTTGCCGCCGCAGACTTCTCGCAGGGCATCGTAGAAGCCCGACTTGTCGTAGAGATAGTCGAAGCCGGAGTCGGCATATCGGCGGTAATTGCCCTTGTCGTAGATCTCCGCTATGAAGAATGCGTCGGGATATTTGCCCCGCACGATTGCGAATACCCAGCGGAAAAAATCTGCGGGGACAAGCTCCGCCATGTCGCAGCGGAAGCCGTCAACCCCCTGCGAGAGCCAGAACAGCAGCACGTCGCGCATTATGTTCCAGGTGTATTTGTTCTCGTAGTTGAGTTTGACGGTGTCATACCAGTCGCAGACGCCGGGCGCGGGGTTGCCGGGGCAGTTGCCGCTGCCCAGGGCGGGGTTCTCGCGATAGTCGGTCTCTATGGGGAGTTTGAGGCTCTGGCCGTAGAGCGGGTAAAAGTTGCTCACGGTGAAGGGGAGCCTGAATTGGCGGAAGATGTGGTTGGGGACAAAGTCTATCACGACCTTCATTCCGGCGCGGTGAGTGCGCTCTGCAAGGTCGCGGAATTCCTGCATGCGCCCCTTTATGTCGGTGGCCAGTTCTGCGGCGACGTCAAAGTAGTCGCAGATGGCGTAGGGGCTCCCCGCCTCCCCTTTCACAAGGTCGGGATGGGTGGGCTCGATGCCGGGAAAAACGGTTTTGGTGGCGTGGGCGATTACGCCGGTGTACCACACTGCGCCGATGTTGAGGTCGCGGTGCAGACCTTCGAGGTAATCTGCGGTGATATCGGCGAATTTGCCGCTGCCGTTGCGCTCAAAAGTGCCGCCCGGCTCCCAGTCGCGCTGTCCGAATACGCGGGGGAGCATCTGGTATAGGATAAACTTGTTTTTCACAACCACGAAGGTATGAAAAATAGTTTAGAGTGTAGAGCAGTGTGGATTAGTTTAGAGGCACGAAGTGCCGTGGGGCAAGTCCCTTCCCCCCGGGAAGGGATTTAGGGTTGGGGTTATTAATAAAAAATGTGCGGTAGGCTGCCGGGGCTTTGGAAGTTTAGAGTTTAAGGTTTAGTGTTTAGGGTTTAGGGTATTAATCGGACAACTCAAGCAGTATGGCCAGGAGCTCGTTTTGGGAGATGTCGCCGTCGATGGTCAGGACAATGTCCTTGCGATAATGGCCGGTGCCGCGGTAGACCTTGCCGTCGCGCACCGTGTAGAGAATGTCGCGGCGGTAGAGGCTCGTGCCGCGATAGATTTTGTCATCCTCCACCGTGAGCACAATGTCGCGGCGATAGCGGCTCGTGCCGCTGTAGACCTTGCCGTCGCGCACCGTGTAGAGTATGTCCTTGGTGTAGGTGCTCGTGCCGCGATAGATTTTGCCATCCTCCACCGTGAGCAGAATGTCGCGGCGATAGAGGCTCGTGCCGTCGTAGACCTTGCCCTCGCGCACGGTGCACACTATGTCGCTGCGGTATGTGCCGGTGCCGCGGTAAACCTTGATCTCATCCTTGGGCGCGGCCAGAGCCAGCAGGCACGCCAATATCATTGTCAGAAGCTTTGCCATTATCTCTTCTTCTCTATCTTATTGACGATATTGATGAGCACGCTGCCGATGATGCCGGCGCAAAGCGAGCCCATCAGCACGGCCACCTTGCCCATATCGCGCAGGCGGGCGGTAACCTCGGGCAGCTGGTCGCCGAACGAGAGGGTATCCACAAAGATGGACATCGTGAAGCCGATGCCGCCCAGGCAGGCCACCGCAATCAGCATGGCCCAGGAGGCCTTGGCGGGCATCTCGCCCACGTGCAGCTTGACGGCGATGAAGCTGGCCAGCGAAATGCCCAGCGGCTTGCCCAATATCAGCCCCAGGAACACGCCCATGCTCACGCTGCCCAGCGCAGGGTCAAATTGGAACACATTGAAATATGACAGGTCGGGGATCTCCACCCCGGCATTGGCCAGGGCAAAGAGGGGCATTATCAGAAAGTTGACCCAGGGAGAAAGGGTGTGCTCCAGCCGGTAGGTCATCCCCATCGACTCGCGGGAAATCACCGCCAGACGCCTCAGGCAGTGGCGCTGCATACCGTTGGGAAATTCCTCGCCTTCGTCTCCCCTGGCGCCGTATTCATTGAGCCGGCGGACATACTGTGCGCGCTTTCTGCGGAAGTAGGCCTCGTTGTAGCGGGGCGCCATAGGCACCAAAAACGCCATCACCACGCCCGACATTGTGGAATGCACGCCCGCATAGTAGAAGAGGGTCCACACGGCAATCGCGGGGACTAGGTAATACCAGTCGCGCTTCTCTCCCAAGCGGTTCATCAGCACTATCAGCACTATCAGCACCGCCGCGATGCCCAGCAGCAAGAAGTTGATTTTGCCGCCGTAGAACAGCGCCACCACAAGTATGGCGATAAGGTCGTCTGCAATTGCCAGGGCGGTGAGGAACACTTTGAGCGACACCGGCACGCGGTCGCCCAAGATGGAGAGGATGCCCACTGCGAAGGCGATGTCGGTGGCGGTGGGGATGCCCCATCCGCTGGCGGCAGCGCTGCCGTGGTTCACGATGGTGAATATAACTGCGGGCATCACCACCCCGCCGAAGGCCGCGATCACCGGCATCAGGGCCTTCTTGACGCTGGAGAGCTCTCCGCACTTCATCTCCCGCCTGATTTCAAGGCCGACGGTGAAGAAGAACACGGTCATAAGTATGTCGTTGATAAATGTCTCCACATTCATTCCGCGCGGGAAGAGGAACGACTCCCCACCGGGGGTCTTGATGTGCAGCGAGAGCTCGGTCTCCAGCAGACTGTGGTAGAAATCTTTGGTAAACGGCAGATTGGCCAGCAGCATCGCCACAATCACGCAGCAGAGCAGCAGCACGCCCTGCGCCCAGGGCTGGGCGGAAAAACGCTTTCTGCGCAAATCAAAATTCCGGACGCTCTTGGCCCAGGTGTAGACAGGTATCAGCTTCATACACTATATGTTATATTGTATATTAGGTTCCGGCGGATTTTTAAGGCCGCAAATATAAAGAGTTTTCCGACCCGTTGTACCGCAGATTATCGGCAAAAGCCGTTCTCCCCGCCGATAATTTTTTATAACTTGCAACAGTTTTTTTACTCCAACCAATTAATTTTTTTACAACTATGAAGAAACCCTTGAAATTTCTGGCCATCGCTTTCATCGCGGTGCTGGCGCTCTCTTCTTGCGGCGTAAGCAACAATCTGGCTTTCAACCTCAATCTCAACAACACGGAGGTGGTTCTCTCGCAGGCCAACTTCAAGGTTGTGGGCACCGTGAATAGCAGTGTCACCGCCAAATACATATTCGGCATCGGAGGCAACAACCAGCGCGCCATGGAAGCCAATGCAGTGGCAGAACTCACCCAGAAGGCCAATCTCACCGGTTCGCAGGCACTCGTGAATGTCACCGTGCATCGCTCCAGCAAGACCGTCCTCTTTATCGAGACCATCACCTTCTATGCCGAGGGCACTGTGATCGAGTTCACAAAATAGGGGCGCTCCCCTACAATAAAAAGGCGCGGCAAAATCTGCCACGCCTTTTTTTTATTTTTTCAGGAAAGCGGCAATCGCGGCGCGGCTCCTGATGTCGCGCTCGTCGGCGGCGTCGTCAAAGGCGCCCGCCTCCCAAAGCGCGCTCAGGCTGCTCACAATCTCCGCGCTCTCGGGGTCGTCGGGGTCAATCTTCCCCACCTTGCCGGCAATCTGACCGTTGATGGTGGGCCACTTGCAGTAGCGCGACCAGGTCTTGAGCCGCTCACCGCTCACCTGCGAGGCAAACTGCGGGTACACGCGGCACATCCCCACGCACCAGTCCCTGATCTTGAGGGCGTAGTGGGTGCTCATGTCAATCGACTTGAAGTTGGGGTAATAATAGTAAAACGGCAGGTTGGTGATGGTCACCGTGGGGTTTTTGAGCATCAGCTCGCTCACCCACGGGAAATCTTCGAAAATGCGGTCTTCCACAAAGCGCAGGTCGGCGACCACCTCGCGGCGGAGCAGATAGCGCCACACATAGTAGTGTTTTATGGGCCACTTGAGCCCCTTGGGATGGGAGAGCTCCGTGAAGTGGCTTATCATATCGTCGGTCACGAGGTATTTGACGTGGTCGACATTGAATTTATAGCGGAAGCTGGCGGGGCGGTAGTTTATGGTTTCCAGCCCCAGCTTGTGGCGGATGGCCGTCATCACTCTGTAGTCGGGAGCCTTGTACCAGCTCACGATGTCGGTGTTGTTTTTGAGCGCCAGGGCCATGGTGATTTCCAGAGTCTGCGGGTGGAGGAAGTCGTCGGAGTCGAGATAGACGATATACTCTCCCTTCGTGTGCTCCAACGCGATGTTGCGGGCGCGGGAAACTCCGCCGTTCTTCACGCTGATCACCTTGATGCGGGCGTCTTTTGCGACATATTGCTGCAGAATCGCCAGACTTCCGTCGCTGCTGCCGTCGTTGACGCACACGGCCTCCCACTCTGTATATGTCTGACCCAGAAGGCTGTCCAGGCAGCGGCCGATGTATTTTTCTACGTTATAGACAGGTATGATAAAAGATATCATTCCGATTTGTAGTTTTTGTTATGGTAAAGGGTCGCAAACTTAAGCAAAAACTAACGAATAACCTAAAATTTACACTTGCGCCCGTCTCTCCGCATTCACCGCCGCGCCCGTCTCTCCGCATTCACCGCCGCGCCCGCCTGTGGCAGTCAGGGGCTATCGCCGGGAGAAGATCGCAGGGAGCGGCGAATGCCGATGAGGCTTGCCGGGAGCGAACGCTGGGGAGGCTCGCCGGGAGCGAACGCCACGGGCGGCTTGCCGGGAGCGAACGCTGGGGCGGCTTGCCGGGAGCGAACGCCACGGGCGGCTCGCCGGGAGCGAACGCTGGGGAGGCTCGCCGGGAGCGAACGCCACGGGCGGCTCGCCGGGGGTGAACGCCACGGGCGGCTTGCCGGGGGTGAACGCCACGGGCGGCTTGCCGGGAGCGAACGCCACGGGAAAACGGTGAGAAAAACCGGGGTTTTACCCACGGAATTCCGAGTTGGCGATTTTTGGTGTGGAATAACGCGATTTTTCACACCAAATGTATAAAAATCAACATTCTGTGAGAGAAAGCCCGCATTTTCTCACGGAATTTCGTCTCTGGCAAAATCGGTGAGTAAATCGCCCCTTTTTCACACCGAATTTCCGCCGCGGAGGCAACTCACTCCAAAATTCCACCGCGCATAAGTGCTCTTGCTGTCTTCAGCGCCCGCAGCCTGACTCGTTGTCCTCGGTTCTGCCGCGCATAGGCGCTTCTGCATTACTTTCCACTCCTCTAAACTCTACACTCTAAACTTTCAAAACCCCAGCACCCTACCGCACATTTTTATTGATAATCCCAACCCTAAATCCCTTCCCTCGGGAAGGGACTTACCCAACGGCGCTATCGCGCCTCTAAACTCTCCAACGCCGCCGCGTCCGCGGGCAGCCACTTCACGCCGTGCAGCTCGCCGCGGGTCAGCCAGCGGGCGTCCTCCGCCTCCTTCAAGCGCAACTCGCCGCCCGATATGCGGCACAGGAAGAGGTGCATGTGCAGGTGAAACGCCGGGTAATCGTAATCCACCGTCGATAGATGGCGCCCCACCTCGACCTCAACATCCAGCTCCTCGCGTATCTCCCGCCGCAGCGCCTCCTCCGG
>CAVHPI010000027.1:0-18807 GCA_963637965.1 bacterium | reverse complement strand
CCGACAGCAAGTCCCTTCCCGGGGGAAGGGATTTAGGGTTGGGGTCATCAATAATTAATGTGCGGTGGGCTGCCGGGGCGTTGGAAGTTTAGAGTTTAGAGGCGCGGAAAGTTTAGCGGCGCGAAGAGGGTACAAAAATGCCGGGCGGCAGGGGCCGTCCGGCATTATTTTATGCAGAAGGGAATCTGCTAGTAAGACTGTGCGATAGCGATGAAGTCGGCTGCCTTGAGGGCTGCGCCGCCGATCAGGCCGCCGTCGATATCCTTCTGCGCGAAGAGCTCCTTTGCATTCGAAGGCTTGCAGCTGCCGCCGTAGAGGATGGTGATCTCCTCTGCAAGAGCGCCGAACTTCTCTGCAAGAGTCTTGCGGATGAATGCGTGAATCTCCTGAGCCTGCGCGCTGGTGGCGGTGACGCCGGTGCCGATGGCCCATACGGGCTCGTAAGCCACTACAACCTGGGACATCTGCTCTGCAGTGAGGCCAAAAAGAACCTCCTCTATCTGAGCCTTAACCACATTGAAGTGGTTGCCGGCCTCGCGCTCTGAAAGCATCTCGCCCACACAGTAGATGGGCTTGAGGCCGTTTGCGAGGGCAAGAGCCATCTTCTCCACCAGAGTTGCGCTGGTCTCGCCATAATACTGACGGCGCTCCGAGTGGCCCAGAATGCAATATTCGCAGCCGATGCCGGCGATCATTGCGGCGGAAACCTCGCCGGTGTAGGCGCCTTTCTCCTTGTTTGCGCAGTTCTGTGCGCTGAGAGCTATCTTGCTGTCCTTGATCACCTCACCCACGCTTGTCAGGTGCACAAACGGGGGAGCGATTACCAGATTGACATCTGCGGGCACCTGGCCCATACCTGCAACGAGCTCCTTTGCCAGAGCCACGCCTTCTGCAACCGTAGTGTTCATCTTCCAGTTGCCTGCTACAATTTTCTTACGCATAATTATTTATTAGTGAATTGATATGTCTCGTTTTCAGGACCGGCAAAGATAAGAACATTATTTCAAAATTTAAATTGTACATTTGCGCGGATGGACAAACTGTTTCTCATAGACGGCCACGCGCTGATTTTCAGGATGTACTACGCATTTCTGCGCCGTCCGATGATAAATTCCAAGGGAGAGGACACCTCCATTCTCTACGGATTCACAAAATACCTGCTGGAGACCATCTCCAAGCGGCAGCCGACCCATCTGGCGGTGGCGTTCGACCCCCACGCGGCCACCTTCCGCCACGAGGCCTACGCCCCCTACAAGGCCAACCGCGGCGAGGCCCCGGAGCCGGTGCACGCCGCCCTGGAGCCCCTGTGCGGGATTCTGGAGGCGCTGCGCATTCCGGTGCTGATGAAGCCCGGATTCGAGGCCGACGACGTAATCTGCTCCGCCGCCCGCCGCTTCGGGAGCGACAGCACCCAGGTGTATATGGTGACCCCCGACAAGGACTTCGGGCAAGAGGTGCACGGCAACATTTTCCAGCTGAAGCCGGGCAAGAGCGGAGAAGAGGACACGGTGCTTGACGAAGCGGCCGTCTGCAGCCGCTACGGCATATCAAACTCCCGCCAGGTAATAGACATCCTCGCCATCTGGGGCGATACGGCCGACAATGTGCCGGGCGTTGCCGGCGTGGGCGAGGTCGGCGCCAGAAAGCTGGTGGGCAAATACGGCAGCGTGGAGGGCATCTACGGGCATATCGGCGAGCTGTCCCCCAAGATGCGCGCCTCGTTCGAGGCGGCCCGCGACCACATCGGTTTAAGCAAGTTTCTGGTCACCATAAAAGACGACATCCCTCTGGAATGCACTTTGGAGGATTTGCGGCTCAAGGCGGCGGCAGACGCCAAGGTTGCGGAGCTGTTTGAGAAATACGAGATGCGCAGCCTGCTGCGTCTGCTTCCCGAGGGGGGAGCGGAGCCGGCCGCGCAGCCGAAGACATACATGCAGTGCCGGGAGGTTTCCCGCGAAGAGCTGCTCGGCGCCGCCCGCAGCGCGGGATGCGTTGCCGTGGGCTTCTCCAAAGGGCTGATTCTGGCCGCCGAGGGGTGCTACGCCCTCTTCGACGCCGATGACGCCGCCGCGCGCGAAACACTTGCACGCGAAGATATTTCCAAGGCGGGGCACGGCCTCAAGGAGACAATGCACGCTCTGGAGGGAGTCGGCCTGACGCTTGGCGGCCCCCTGCTGGACATTGAGATAATGCACTACCTGCTCAACCCCGAGGTGAGCCACAAGGTAGATTTCATATTGCGCAGCTACACCGGTATGGAGCTCATGCCCCCGGAGAGTGCAGAAAAGGCTCCCGAGGCACCTCTGGACCTGTTCTCGTTCCCCGCAGAGGGGGACGTCGGCGGTCAGGAGAGCGAATCGGCCGGCCGGAGCCTGGCGGCAGCCGCCCTTCTGGCCCCCAAAATCGCCGCCGAACTGCGCGAAAAAGGGCTCTACAGCCTCTACGAGACCATTGAGATGCCTCTGATACGGGTGCTCTGCGACATGGAGAGCGCGGGAGTCAAGATAGACCGCGCCGCGCTGGAAGCTTTCGGCGCATCGATAGAGGGGCGCATCGCCGACCTGGAGGCCCAAATCCGCGAAATCGCGGGCGACAGTTCGCTCAACTTGCAGTCTCCAAAGCAGATAGGCACACTGCTCTACGAGAAGCTCCGCCTCAACCCCAAGGTCAAGAAGAGCCGCACCGGGGGCTACCCCACCGACGAGGAAACGCTACAGGCCCTATCGGAGAGCCACCCCGTGATAGGGATGATACTGGAGTTCCGCGGCCTCAAAAAGCTGATGACCACCTACATATCGCCGCTGCCGGGCTACATTGACCCGCGCGACGGCCGGGTGCACACCACATTCACACAGGCCCTGACAGCCACCGGCCGATTGAGCAGCGTGCGGCCCAACCTGCAGAACATCCCTGTGCGAACCTCGCTGGGGCAGGAAATCCGCCGCGCCTTCGTCCCCGGCGCCGACTGTATTGTGGCGGCCGACTATTCGCAGATAGAGCTGCGCATAATGGCCCATCTGAGCGGAGACGCAGCCCTGGTGGCCGACTTCAACTCGGGCGACGACATCCACGCCGCCACCGCCGCCAAGATTTTCCGCGTGCCGGCGGGCGAGGTCACCAAAGAGCAGCGCCGCCGGGCCAAGACGGCCAACTTCGGCATAATGTACGGCATATCGGCCTTCGGGCTCGCGCAGCGGCTGGGCATCTCCCGCGCCGAGGCCAAAGAGCTTATAGACGGCTATTACAACAGCTTCCCGGGCATCGGCCTCTACATCGAGAAGGTCACTGCCGAGGCGCGCGCCAAGGGCTACGTGGAGACCATTTTCGGCCGCCGGCGCTATCTGCCCGACATCAACTCCAAGAACCGCACGGTACGCTCCCTTGCAGAGCGCAACGCCGTCAACGCCCCCATACAGGGGAGCAGCGCCGACATAATCAAGTTGGCGATGATCCGCATCCGGGGCCGCCTGCAGCAGGAGGGCTTCCGCAGCCGCATGGTGCTGCAGATTCACGACGAGCTGCTCTTCGACGTCTATGAATCGGAGCGCGAAAGCCTTATGAAGCTGGTTCGCGAGGAGATGGAAAACGTGTGCAGTCTGCTGGTGCCGCTGATTGTGGATTGCAACGCCGGCAAAAACTGGCTGGAAGCCCATTAAACTCCACATTGCACGATGGAAGAACTCTTGAGATATTTCCCGGATCTGAACCCTTTGCAGATAGAGCGCTTTGCCGCCCTGCAGGGGCTCTACAATGAATGGAACGCCAAAATCAACGTGATTTCGCGCAAGGACATGGACAATTTCTACACGCATCACGTGCTGCACTCGCTCTCGATTGCCGCCGCCCATCCCGGCGCCCTTGCAGAGGGGGGGCAGCAGGTGCTGGACCTGGGCACCGGCGGGGGCTTCCCCGGCATTCCGCTGGCCATTTTCTACCCCGGGTGCCGGTTTACCCTCTGCGACTCCATCGGCAAGAAGGTGACGGTGGCCGAGGCCGTGGCCCGCGCGCTGGGTCTGGACAATGTCACCTGCGTCAACTGCCGCGCCGAGAGCCTCCCGCAGCAATTCGACTGGGTTGTGTCGCGCGCCGTGGCGCCGCTGGACAAACTGCTCCCCTGGATCAGGGGCAAATATTCCAAAGGGGTCATCTGCCTCAAGGGAGGTGACCTGGAGCAGGAAATCGCAGCCTGCGGCGGCCGTCACCTTTTTGACCCTAAAAAAGTATTGGTGAGCGATATAGGCATTTTCTTCAAGGAAGAGTGGTTCGATACCAAAAAAGTTGTGCTCATCAAGCAATAAATTTGGTATTTTGCTTGAGACTGCTTACTTTTGCACTCCTTTATAAGAAAAATAATAAAAAAATACCGATATGAAACGCACATTCCAGCCTTCTATCCGCAAGCGTCGCAACAAACACGGCTTCCGCGAGCGCATGTCCACTCCCAATGGCCGCCGCGTGCTTGCAGCGCGCCGTCGTCACGGTCGCAAGAAACTCACCGTTTCCAGCGAGGACAGGTTCTAATTCCGCACCCGCTTTAAGTGAGTAAAAAGAACGGTTGCCTGCATTGGCAGCCGTTCTTTTTACTATATTCGCACACTCAAACGGCTTTTTATGTCAAGACTTTACAAGATTTACGCTTCGGCGGCCGCCTGCCTGATGTCACTTCTGGCCATCTTGCCCGCCGCTGCGCAGCAGGTCACCCTCAGCGCAAAAGTGACCCCTCTGGAGCAGGGCGTCTCGCAGATAGACCTCTCCGCCACCATAGAAAAAGGCTGGCACATATACGACACCGCCTATATTTCCGGCGGCCCGCAGAACACGGCAATCACCTTTGACTTGCCAGAAGGGGCCTCGCTGGAAGGGGGACTGAGCGTCAGCCCCGCGCCGGAGCGCCGCATGGACGATATTTTCGGTTGCGAAGTGGGCACCTGGGAGGGCACCGTGGTGTTCTCGCAGAAAGTCCGCCACGGCACTGCGGGCAATGTCACCGTCACTGCAGAATATATGACCTGCACCGGCGGCGAATGCTCGATGCCCTCGGAGCAGAGCGTTTCGGTGGCTCTGCCCGGCAGCGGCGCATCGGCAGCGGCGGCCGATGAAATTTCCGCCGCAGAAAATCAGGCCGCAATATCGTCCGCCGATAGCGGCACTGCATCCAAAGGGACGCTGTGGGCCATGATTCTGGAGGCGATTCTATGGGGATTCGCCGCCCTGCTGACCCCCTGCGTGTTCCCGATGGTACCGATGACCATCTCCTTCTTTCTCAAGGGGAGCGGCAACAAGGCCCGGGGCCGCCTGCGCGCCATAATGTACGGCGTGTTCATAGTGCTGCTCTACACCGTGCCCATCGCCGCCATCATAATTGTGACCCGTATGGTGGGGGGTGACGCCGTCACCGCCGACATTTTCAACTATCTGGCAACCCACTGGCTGCCCAACATTCTCTTCTTTGTGATATTCATGGTGTTCGCAGCCTCGTTCTTCGGCGCCTTTGAAATCACGATGCCCAGCAGCCTGGTGAACAGGTCAGACCAGGCTGTGGACAAGCGCAACGGCCTGGGAGGGGTGTTCTTCATGGCCCTCACCCTGGTGCTGGTCTCCTTCTCCTGCACCGGCCCCATCGTGGGCACAGTGCTCATCAAGTCCACGTCGGGCGAGTTTTGGGCGCCGATTGTCACCATGCTGGCATTCTCTGCCGCATTCGCCCTGCCGTTCGTCATATTCGCCCTCTTCCCCTCCCTGCTCAAGAAGCTGCCCGGCAGCGGCGGCTGGCTCAACAGCGTCAAGGTGGTGCTGGGCTTTGTGGAGATTGCCCTCGGCTTTAAATTCCTCTCCACCGCCGACCAGGTCTACCACTGGGGGCTGCTCGACCGCGAGGTCTATCTGGCCATCTGGATTGTGGTATTCTCCCTGCTCGGGTTCTACCTGCTGGGCAAGATCCGCTTCAAATACGACAGCCCGCAAGAGCACGTCAGCGTGCTGCGCCTCTCGCTGGCCATCGTGGTGTTCACATTCGTCGTGTATATGATTCCCGGGATGTGGGGTGCGCCGCTCAAGGCCCTCTCCGGCTATCTGCCGCCCATCGAGACCCAGGATTTCGTCATAGGTCGCCACAGCGCGGAAGCGGCGCCGACCGCTTCAGGCACCGCACAGGCCGGCGCGGTGAAATATGCCGACCGTCTGGAGCTGCCTCAGGGCCTGCAGGGGTATTTTGACCTGAGCGAGGCTTCTGCCGCCGCCCGGAAGGAGGGCAAGAACATCTTCATAGCCTTCACCGGCCACGGCTGCGTCAACTGCCGCGAGATGGAGGCCCGCGTGTGGAGCGACGCCGGAGTGCTCGCCTCACTCAGAGATGATTTCATCATATGCATGCTCTATTGCGACGACCGCAGCGAGGCGCTGCCCCAGGACTGGATCACCACCTCCTCCGGCCGCACCCTCAAGACCATCGGCAAGATCAACGCCCATATCGCCAGCGAGACTTACGGCATCAACGCCCAGCCATACTATGTGATTCAGACCCCGGAGGGCAAGGTGCTTGCCAAAAGGGGCTACAATCTGGACGCCGCCGCATTTAAGGCGTGGCTGGGCGAGCACGCCAACTAAAAAAAACGTATATTTGCCCCGCATAAAAGAAAAAATAATAAAATGCTTACACTCAAACTTCTAAGGGAGAACCCCGATTTTGTTGTAGAACGCCTGGCGGTCAAGCATTTTGACGCCAAGGAGATTGTTTCTCAGATACTCGATTGCGACAAGGAGAGACGCTCGTCCCAGAGCGAACTGGACTCATTGCTCCAGCAGCAGAAGAGCAAGGCTTCAGAGATCGGCGCCCTTATGAAAGCCGGCAACAAGGAGGCCGCGGAGGCGGTCAAGAAAGAGGTTGCCGCCCTCAAGGAGAGTTCCAAGGCTCTTGAGGAGAAGATGGCACAGGCAGAGAAGCGGCAGAACGACCTGCTGGTGCTGCTGCCCAACCTCCCCTGCGCACAGGTACCCGAGGGGAAAAGCGCAGAAGACAACGTTGTCGTGAAGAAGGTGTGCGAGCTCCCCGACCTTTCTGCCAGCAAGCTTCCCCACTGGGAGCTGGCCAAGAAATATGACATCATCGACTTTGACCTGGGCGTGAAGCTCACCGGCGCCGGTTTCCCCGTCTACAAGGGGAAGGGTGCCAAGCTGCAGCGCGCTCTGATCAACTACTTTTTGGAATTCAACACCGCCGCCGGCTATCTTGAGGTGGAGCCGCCAGTAATGGTAAACGAGGCCTCCGGCTTCGGCACAGGCCAGCTCCCCGACAAAGAGGGGCAGATGTACCACGCCACCTTGGACAACTACTACCTGGTGCCCACCGCAGAGGTGCCCGTGACCAACATCTATCGCGATGTAATTCTCTCCAAGAAGGACTTCCCCGTGAAGATGACCGCCTACACTCCCTGCTTCCGCCGCGAGGCGGGCTCCTACGGCAAGGATGTGCGCGGTCTCAACCGTCTGCATCAGTTCGACAAGGTGGAGATTGTCCGCCTCAGCCTCCCCGAGAACTCCTACGAGGCTCTGGACGAGATGGTCGCACACGTTGAGAAGCTGGTCTGCAGCCTGGGCCTCCCCTACAGAATTCTGCGCCTTTGCGGCGGCGACATGAGCTTCACCTCCGCCATCACATACGACTTTGAGGTGTTCAGCGCAGCTCAGGAGCGCTGGCTTGAGGTCAGCTCGGTGAGCAACTTCGAGTCCTATCAGGCCAACCGCCTCAAGCTCCGCTACAAGGACGAGTCGGGCAAGACAGCCCTGGCGCACACCCTCAACGGCAGCTCGCTGGCCCTCCCCCGCATAGTGGCCGCCCTGCTGGAGAACAACCAGAAAGCCGACTGCATCGAGATCCCCGAGGTTCTGCGCAAGTGGACCGGCTTTGACCGCATTGACTAAATGCACAAAGAGGGACAGAGAATAATAATGGGAATTGACCCCGGAACCAACATAATGGGTTACGGGGTCATTCTTGTTGACGGCAAGAAGGTCCATTTCGTGGACCTGGGCATAATTGACCTCCGCCGGGAGAAGGACCACTTTGAGAAGCTGCGCCGCATATTCATCGAAGTCGGCGCACTCTACGACCAGTACCGGCCCGATGACCTTGCCATCGAGGCCCCCTTCTACGGCAAGAACCCGCAGGTGATGCTCAAGCTGGGGCGGGCGCAGGGGGCGGCCATCGCCGCCGCGCTGCAGCGGGACATCCCAGTCACAGAATATGCCCCCAGAAAGGTCAAGATGGCCATCACCGGCAAGGGCGCGGCATCAAAAGAGCAGGTCAAGAGCATTTTGGAGCGCACGATGGATGTGACTCTGGACATCAAATATCTGGACGCCAGCGACGCCCTGGCCATTGCGATGTGCCATTTTTACCAACTCACAAATCCGCTCACCGATGCCAAAGGCTCCTCCAACTGGAAAAGCTTCATAGCCGAGCACGCGGACAGGGTGGTGAAAAGCTAGTCTTCGGGCTCTTCCTGCACCGCGCGCAGAGTGTCGCGGCCCACGGCGTAGGTGCGCCATTTCTCCAGCAGTGCGGAGAAGTCGGCGGGGATTTCGCTGTCGAAGAAGACCGTCTTGCGGGTGGTCGGATGCACAAACCCCAGGGTCTTGGCGTGCAGGGCCTGACGCGGCATCACCGCAAAGCAATTGTCTATAAACTGCTTATACTTGGCATAGAGGGGGCCCTTGAGCACCCGGTCGCCGCCGTAGCGGTCGTCGTTGAAAAGGGGGTGGCCTATGTGATTCATGTGCACCCTTATCTGATGGGTGCGCCCCGTCTCCAGATTGCACTCCACGAGGGTCGTGTAGCCAAAGCGCTCCAGCACACGGTAGTGGGTCACCGCCCGCTTGCCCTGCGTGCCGTCTTCAAACACCTTGAAGCGCATCCTGTCGGAAGGGTCGCGCCCGATGTTGCCCTCAACCGTGCCCGAATCCTCGGCCACATTGCCCCAGACCAGCGCCCAGTAGGTGCGCTGAATGGTGTGGTCAAAAAACTGTTTAGCCAGAAACATCTGGCTCTCGTCGTTCTTAGCCACCACCAGCAGTCCGGAGGTATCCTTGTCTATGCGGTGCACCAGCACCCCCATCCGCTCGTCTGCGGCGTCGGCATCCTGGCTGATGCCCAGATGATAGGCGAGGGCGTTTATCAGAGTGCCGCTGAAGTGGCCGAAACCGGGATGCACCACCAGCCCGGCAGGCTTGTTCACAATCAGCAGGTCGTCGTCTTCATAGGGGATGTCCAGCGGGATCGGCTCGGGGCGCACCTCAAACCCGCGCCGCTGATAAGGGAGCATAATTGTGATTACATCCAGCGGCCGCACCTTGTAGTTGGCCTTGACGGGGCGCCCCCCCACCCTGACATACTGCGCCTCCAGCGCCAGCTGTATGCGGTGGCGCGAGGTCTGTTCCATGCGGCTGGTGATGTAGCGGTCTATGCGCAGCGGCGCCTGCCCCTTGTCCACCGCAATGCGGAAGTGCTCGAACAGCTGTTCGTCGCCACCCTCCTGCTCTTCATCCGCGAAATCGGGGTCCAGCAGCTTTTCCGGTGTCATCTCTATTTGATTTTTTCGGGGTCCACGGTCAGGAATATGTCCACATTGCGCCCCATCGTGACGCTCTCCAGGGCATCGGGAGACTGGTTGTAGACCACTGCCCGGAGGCTGTCGGCATAGTTGCTGACGCTCTCGTCGTAGCGCACGCGCCCTACATTGAGCGAATTCTCTATTATTTCGGATGCTGCCACGCTGTAAGAGAAGCCCTTGAGGTCGGGAACCTCGGTAGTGTTGTCGTTCTCGTCAAGCCCCAGCACCAAATCAATCTGGCTCTGGGTCTCCACCTTGCGCCCGCCGGCTATGTCGCGCCCTTTGTACTGCTGGCGCAGCACATTGTTGGTGGCTATGTCGCTCACATACTTGAGCTTGCCCACCGAAAGGCCCGAGGCCGCAAGCTCTGCCGCCGCCTGCCGCAGGGAATAGCCCACCACGGAAGGGACCTGCACCATGCGGGGCACTGTGGAGTTGATGGTAATGAATATGCGGCGGTTCTTCTTGACCCGGCTGCCGGCGGCGGGGTTCTGCGAGAACACCACTCCGAGCGGCAGATGTTTTACAAACACAGAGTCGGCAATCTCGACCCTCAAGTCCATCTTCTGCGCCACCTCCTGTACGGTGGACATGTCCAGCGCCGTGAAGTCGGGCACCGAAAGTTCTTTATTGTGACGCGTAAACAGCGCCAGAAGCAGCTGCAGCACCAGCACCACCGCAAAAACGAACACTACGCCCAGAATGAAATTGCGCAGCAGGGGTTTGTCTTTAAGAGAGAAATTTGCCATAACGGGCGAATTTACAAAAAAGAGAGTGACCTGTCAAAAGGTCACTCTCATTTTATTCGAGTTTTGGAAGACTTACGCCTCCGCCTTGTTCGGGAGGGGAACTATAGACACGAATGACTTGTCGTTCCTTGTCTTCTTGAATGCTACTGTACCGTCGACCAACGCGTAAAGAGTATGGTCCTTACCCATTCCGACATTCTCGCCGGGATTGTGCACAGTGCCTCTCTGGCGAACCAGGATGTTGCCTGCTTTGGCAAACTGTCCGCCAAACAATTTAACGCCGAGGCGTTTGCTTTCTGATTCACGGCCGTTCTTGGAACTGCCGACACCTTTCTTGTGAGCCATAATCTAAACTGTTTTAAGCGATTTCCTCAATTTGAAGTTTGGTAAGATACTGACGGTGACCGTTCTTCTTGCACATACCCTTGCGGCGGATCTTGTGGAAGACGATTACCTTGTCAGCTTTGCAATGCTCCATAACGGTAGCTTTGACTGTAGCACCGGCTACATAAGGAGAGCCGACCTGGACAGAACCCTCGTTATCCACGAGAAGCACCTTGTCAAAACTCAGAGAAGCGTTAACCTCCGCAGCAAGACGGTTTACGAAAATGCTGCAGCCCTTCTCAACTTTGAACTGCTGTCCTGCAATATCAACGATTGCGTACATAAATTAATTGTTAAAAATTAATAGCCGTAAGCGGATATTTCAATCAAATACCTCTTTATCAATGGCTTATCGACTGTCTATAACCCAATTGGGAGTGCAAAGATACGATATTTATTTGATTTGCAAAATTAATGTAATACATTTGTAACATTAATGTTATAGCATTCTCCGCCATGGTATCTTATTTCGATGACCGATATCCCTCCAGAGGAGAGAAATTCATCTCGCGGGAGGCTTCCGCCAGAAAACTTGCCGATGCGGTCCGCAGCGGCAAGTTCGTCACCATCTACGCCGCTCCGGGATGGGGCAAGCGGACCCTGGTGCGCGAGGCCAAAAAGCTTTTGGACGCCGACGCGCAGCCGCCGGCATTCGTCTCCTTGGACCTGTTCAACATCACCGGCCGCGAAGAGTTCACCTCCCTCTTTGCAGAGGCCTTCCGCGGCCCGATAGAAAGTTACAACCGGGAGGCCCTGCTGCCGCTGGACATCAACCTGGAGAGCATCGGCCTCGAGGCGGCCCTCGGCCTCCCATCGCTGCTGGGCAGCCTCACAGGCAAGCGGTATGTCGTTTATTTCAGGGAGTTTCAGAACATTCTGGGCTTTGAGGGGGGCGAGGATGTGCTCAAAATCATGGAGCGCTGTCTGGGGAAGAAGGGTGATGCGGCCGTCATCGCCACAGGGGGCCAATTGAACCGGATGAAGGAGATTTTCGAGGTCCGGCGGCTGTTCTACCGCACCGCCGTGCACATTCCCATGGAGCCGCTGGCAAAAAAGGATTGCATGGCCTATCTGCGCGGCGGCTTTCTGCACAGCGGCAAGAATATAGAAGACGACATCTCCGAGGCGCTCTACCTCACCGGCGGGGGCTGTCCTCTGGTGATAAACCGCCTGGCCAGAATCTGCGACCTGCGCGGAGTGGGATACATCAACCGCCGGGTGCTCGGCGACGCCATTGAGACCTACCTCGACGAGGACGACGCCCTGTACCGCTATTTCATGAGCTGCCTCACCGTATTTCAGGTCAACTTTCTGCGGGCAGTGTGCGACGGGGCGGAGAAATTCAGCTCGCGCGACATTCTGGAGCGCTACAGCCTCAACAGCAGCGCCAACGTGTTCCGCATAAAAGACGCCCTCCGCAAAAAGGAGCTGGTGACATTCGACGATAAGGACCGTGCCGAAATAATCAATCCGATGTTTGAGCTGTGGCTCAAAAAACGTTATTTTGCACGCTGAGAGAAAATATTGAAAAGACACAGATATGACACAAAAAGTAGCAAAATTACTTAAT
Organism: bacterium; assembly: GCA_963637965.1. Classification (GTDB taxonomy): domain Bacteria; phylum Bacteroidota; class Bacteroidia; order Bacteroidales; family UBA932; genus Equibacterium. The sequence continues at coordinate 6,496 of CAVHPI010000027.1, read as the reverse complement.
GACAGCGCCATAGCGCGTTGGGGAGCGCTCGTTCTGATCGCTTCGATGATGTTTTTCGCCTATATGTTCGTGGACGTAATGTCCCCGCTCAAGAGCATGCTGGAGACAGAAATCAACTGGTCCAGCACAGTGTTCGGCACCTACGCCGCCAGCGAGTACATACTCAACGTGTGCGGCTTCCTGATTCTGGCCGGCATCATTCTGGACAAGATGGGAGTGCGCCGCACCGGCCTGCTCTCCGCATCGCTGATGCTCGTGGGCGCCTGCATCAAGTTCGTGGGCATTTCCGACTGGTTCCAGACCACAAATCTCAGCGCCTGGATGGGCTCCTGGTGGACAGCGATGCCCGCCAGCGCCAAGATGGCGGCTCTGGGCTTCATGATATTCGGCTGCGGCTGCGAAATGGCCGGCACCACCGTGTCCAAGGCCATTGCCAAGTGGTTCAAGGGCAAGGAGATGTCGCTTGCGATGGGCATCGAGATGGCCATCGCCCGTCTGGGCGTGTTTGCGGTGATGTGGATTTCCCCGCTCATCTACAACAAGTTCGGCTCCGTGGTGGCTCCCGTGGCATTCTGCACCGCCCTGCTGCTCATCGGCCTCATCTTCTTTGTTGTATTCACCGTCATGGACAGCAAGTTTGACAGGCAGCTCATAGCCGCCGGTCTTGTGGCCGCCGAGAAGAGCCCCGAAGACGAGTTCCACATCAGTGACCTGGGCAAGATTTTCTCCAGCAAAATGTTCTGGATCGTGGCCCTGATGTGCGTGCTCTACTACAGCGCCATCTTCCCCTTCCAGAGATACGCCCCCAACTACCTTGAGACCACACTGGGCATCGACGCCGAGAGCGCCGCGCGCCTCTTCAGCTTCTTCCCCATCCTGGCGATGGTGCTGACCCCCTTCCTGGGCGGCTTCATATCCTTCAAGGGCAAGGCGGCCAGCATGCTGCTGGTCGGCTCGCTCATAATGGTGGCCTGCCACCTGAGCTTCGCCTTCCTGCTGCCGGCATTCCCCAGCAAGTGGCTTGCGATGGTGCTGATTCTGGTGCTGGGCGTCTCCTTCTCGCTGGTGCCCGCCGCCCTCTGGCCTTCAGTGCCCAAAATCATAGACGAGAAGGTGCTGGGCAGCGCCTACTGCCTCATCTTCTGGGTGCAGAACATCGGCCTCTGCCTGGTACCCCTGCTCATCGGCTCTCTGCTCGATGCCACCGGCGGCTATCTGGTGCCGATGCTGGTGTTCTCGTCGTTCGGCGTTCTGGCATTCGTGTTCACCTTCTTGCTCAAGATAGAAGACCGCCGCAAGGGCTATGGCCTCGAACTCCCCGAAGTCCAAAAAGAGAATTAATATGAAGCGCATATTCATTATAGCCGCGGCGGCGCTGATGTGCCTTGCCGCCCAGAGCTGCAAAGAGGACCCCCTGAAGCAGTTCGGCGACCCTGCCGATGCGGCGAAGGTCATCACCACCACCAGCTTCCGCCCGCAGGAGGGCAACCCCTCCGAGTGCGGCGAGCCCTACGACGACAACGACCTCTACCCCAATGTCACCGAGTATCAGGACAAGTACGGCAACAGCCTGCTCAAGAAGTGGTTCCACCCCGGCGGCGAGGTTTACATCTACGCCCGCTTCCATTATGGCAACCCCTCCGCCGGCATTCTGGACAAGGTGGTGAAGTATGTGCCCGGACAGGAGCCGCGCGAGGTGCTCTTCGTGCACGACAGCACGGGGGCCGTCGTGGAGATTTCCGATTCGATGGCGCTGCCCGATATGGTGTATATCAAGACCGAGAAAAAGAAGGAGCAGCTCAAGACCACCGAGACGCAAGACGACCGCACCATCAAAAGCGAGATACGCCCCCTCGACGCAGGCAAGGTGCAGGAGAGCTACACTATGGTGCGCTCCGATTCTGTGAGCGAGAGCGGCAGCCGCCTCTACGACCGCTCAAGCGGCAATCTGATGCAGCATTCGGGCACCCGTTTCGAGAATAATGTCAAGAAACTCGAGTTCGGCAAGAAATATGAATATACGGCCGACGGAAAAATCGCAAGTCTGGTAAACCACGAGGGAGCCGTCACAGGCTATTATTTCTGGGAATACGACAGCCTGGGCAACTGGACTTCTTACCGCTACTACAGGGACCCCGACGACGGCAAGGGGGAATACACTCAGCAGAAGGAATACACCTATAATGCAGACGGGGAGTGGATCCGCTGCGCCACCACCACCTGCGGCGTGCCCGAGGCCATCGTGATCCGCGAGATTTCTAAAAGAGAGTAACAGACAATAGTTAATATAACAGAAATGAAAAAGATTCTTTCTTCAGTTGCCGCCATAGTGATTGTTGCGGCGCTCGCATCTTCCTGCTATCTGACGCAGGCCATCTCCAACAGCGGTTCTGCAAGCGGCACCACCACCGGCAAGGCGCTCACCGCCCTTCTGGCCCAGTATCTTGCCGACGGCAAGCTGGACACCGGCAATCTCTCCAATCTGACCAATCTGGCAACTATCGCCTCCAGCATCCAGACTCTCAAGGGCAACAGCAGCAACAGCAGCGTGCTTGCAGATTTTGCAGCAGGTCTGGTGACCGGTTCCAACAATAAGATCAGCAGCAGCAATTCCAGCAATATCACCAGCGTTCTGGCCACTCTGGCCAACAGCAGCGATCTCTCCTCTCTGAGCAGTCTGCTGACCAAGTCGGGCAGCACCGCCGCTGCCGCACAGAGCGCTTCCACCAGCAGCGATGTGGCCACGATGGCAAGTTCCATCAGCAGCATCCTGTCGATGATGAGCAAGTAAAATCCACAAGACAACAGGTCCACAGGTCTACAAGTAGGGCCACCAGCTAAAAAGACCACGAGGAAGAGCCCCCGTGGTCTTTTCTTTTGCCTCTAGACCCTTGAAGTCTTCGATTCTGCCGCGCATCGCGCTCCGCCTGCAAGGGGCTTGGCGGGTAGAAAAAATACCCGCTACGCCCCTTCAGGCATCCGCTTTTTGATGCGCTTCAGCGCCACTCACCACTCTTGTTGTCTTAAAAACTTGCCGTCCAACCTGTTGCCTTTTGTCGTCTTGTCCCTCTAGACTCTAAACTTCCAAAGCCCCAGCGCCCTGCCGCACATTTTTTTATTTATGACCCCAACCCTAAATCCCTTCCCCAGGGAAGGGACTTACTGTCGGCACTTCGTGCCTCTAAACTCTACACTCTCTTGCGCAGGCGCTCATAGTATTCGTGGCGTGCAGGATTCTCTGGGAACCAGCCCTTGAGCACCCGTTTTTCCTGCGAGATAACCTCGTGGATGCCCCAGAAGCAGGAGAAGGCAAACGCCGCCACAATTGTAGAAACTGTGAAGTTCTCTATGAAGAGCGATATTGCGGAGCAGATGAGCCCTGCAATCACAAAGACCCAGGCGCCCTTGCGCCCGAAATAGTATTCCAGCTTAATCGTAATCGGGTGGCAGAGCCCTATGCACAGAAAGACCGCCGCCCCCACTATTATTCCTGTAAAATTCATGGTGCAAATATAATAACGGGCGGCGAACGCCGCAATCCCCTAAATCCGTGAGATGTCCCCCTCGGGCATCCACCCCTGGCGCCCGTCGGCAATCTCCACCTTGACCCAATCGCCCACGTTGTCCAGCACCTCCACCTTGGTTCCCTCGTGCAGAATGAAGAGCGACTTGCCCTCCCCGGAGGGGGAGCTCTTGACCGAGGTGACGCTCTGCATCACAATCGCATCGCGGTCGCTGAGCACGTCGCCCCGCTCGCTCCAGGAAAACGCATAGGCAGCGAGCGCCAGAATAAAGCAGACGCATGCGGCCACAAATCCCGGCGTGCGCACCCCCCTGCGGGAGGCAAAGCGCCAGAGCAGCAGTCCAAACGCCGCCAGCAGCATCAGAGCCAGGGCGGTGAAAGCCCATGCGTTGCTGGAGAGCAGATATTTGACGCCGCGCATCCATTTTGTCAATATGAATTCGGGCACCGATTCAATGCGGTCCAGCACGCTCTCACGGGCTATGCCGAGGTTGTACTCCGCGTCGGCGCACGCTGGATTCAGCTTGAGCGAGCGCTCGTAGTAGAGTATGGCCTCGCCCAGCTGTCCGCATTTGTAATACGCATTGCCGATATTGTAGCAGAGGCGGTCAGAGGTCACCCCGGACTGCTCTATCTGCAGATATTTCTGCAGGGCGGCACTCCAGTCGCCTGCGGCATAATCTTCGGCGGCGGCATCCCAGAGCGGGTCAGAAGCCGCCTGGGAGGCGAATGTGCCGCAGCAGAGCAGCAGCGCCACAGCCACCGCCGCCTTGCCGGCGTTGCGGGAAGCCTTCTTTATGCCCGACTCAATTGCGGTGATGGTCTCAAGAGCGGCCTTGTACTGTTCCTCCATCTGCTCCGGAGTGAAATCGGGAGCGTAGCGGGCCTGTTCGCAGGTAGAAATTATGCCCATAAGATTGTCGATTGTATTTTGGGCGATTCCTCTGGATGCGAGGGCCTCGCCGATGTTCTCCTTGTTCAGCTCAGACTGCGGCATCGAGAGCTTGTCGCCCACATATCCCATCACAGCCTTATGCAGCTCCTCGTAATAGGCGCCGACAAGTCCCTGACGCAGATATTCGCGGCTGCGGCCGAGCCTGCCCGTGGCCATCTTGGCCGCCTTGCGGTTGCGGGTGCCCACCACATCGGCGCGCATCGCCCGCACCTTGCCCAGTAGGGCGCAGAGGGCAAAATAGAGCGCGACTATCGCCGCCAGCAGCACATAAAAGAGCCACGAAGACACCGTAAAGGCTCCGCTGCGCCGCAGACCGGGGTCGGAGGTCGCTATGTAGCGGATGTCGCTGCCGATGTCCCTGACTCCCTGGCGCACGCCACCCTGCACGGGGCCGCCCGACGCCGCCGCCATAGCGCTGCCGTCACCGCTCACATGAATGGTCACTTCCGGCGCCTCGGCAGTCACATACATTCCCTTGGAATTGTCGTAGTAGCTGTATTTCACCGGGCCGACGGTGAAGTCGCCGTAGCTGCGGGCTATGAAGGGGTACTCGAACACCTTGCTGCCCGATGTGCCCACCGCCTCGCTGCGGTCGGTGGTCTTCACATCATAGACGTCAAAGTCGGTGGGGAATTCTATCTTGGGGGCGGAGAGCATTGTGACATTGCCCTTGCCGCTCACCGTCACTATCAGAGAAGAGGCCTCGCCCGCCGCGATGGAGTCGTCGGCAAACTTGGCGGTGATGTTGAACTGCCCCACCCCGCCGGCGAATGTGGCGGGGGCTCCGGCAGGCAGCGGATTCACCTTGACCTTTATTTCACCGGTGGAGACCCGCTTGCGGATGGTCTGGTAGTTGTCGAAAAAGTCGTCGAAAATGCTGCCGGTGCGGCTGCCGGCGCGCACTCTCAGCTGGCACACCGCCTCGGCCGGCTCTATGGTGATGGTGCCCTCCTGCTGGGGGATGAGCACGTAGCGGCGGATCACGGTGCTCTGATAGACCTTGCCCCCCACATTTTCAGAAGTGAGTTCGAGATTGGTGGGGGCGTAGGTCTCCTTGCTCCAGAAACCGTTGAAGGTGGGGAGCTTGAAGTCCTCGAAGCCCGATATGTTCTGCCGCGTATAGAGTTTGAGCACCGCCGTGATAGGCTCCCCCTTGATGACGGAGGTCTTGCTCAGGTTAAGACGCATGAATATGTCCTCTCCGCTCACTGTGCCGGTGATGGCGGGGTCAGAAGAGGCCGCGCTGCCGCCCGACGCCGAACTCCCGGCATTCTGGCTGCCGCTCTGCCGGGCAGAAGCGGTCTCGTCTTCCACCACCTCGACCGTGGCGGAGGAGCTGCTGCACTGCTTGCCGCCCACCTTGCAGGTTGCAGCCGGTATGGTGTAGGTACCTTTGGCCGAGGCCGAGAGCAGGTAGGTGTAGGTCTCGCTGCTGTGGCTCTCCCGCTTGCCGTTGATTATGGTGACGCTGCGCGATGATCCGGTCTGGGGGCCCCACATCAGGGTCAAGCCGTCGGGGACGTTCCAGTCAAAGTCGGTGATCTTGCCGTCTGAAGTGAACACCACCCTGAAGGGTTCCCCCGCCGACACGACGTTGGGAGCCTGCAGGGTGAGGGTCTGCGCACTCAGCGCAGAGCATGCAAAGAGGAGTAAAAGCGATATGTATTTCTTCATAGATTACCAGTTTTTCTCTTTCTGACGGGACTTGAGGGCGGCGGCCTTCTCTTTCTTGACTTTGTCTTGGGTCTCGTTTTCCTTGTCCTGGATGGCCTGCAGCATCTGCTCGGCGGCGTCCGGGGTTATCTTGGGCTGCTGACCGTTCTGATTCTGGTTGTCGTTGCTGTCGGGATTCCGGTCAGGATTGTTTTGGTTGTCGTTCTGATTCTGGTCAGGGTTCTGTCTGTTGTCCTGATTCTGATCCTTATTCTGGTCCTGATTGTCTTGATTCTGATCCTTGTTTTGGTCCTGATTCTGATCCTGATTCTGCTGGTCGTCGTTCTGATTCTGGTCTTGATTCT
>CAVHPI010000026.1:0-19159 GCA_963637965.1 bacterium | reverse complement strand
CCGAATCTACCAGCGGACCTGGCCGCTGCCGGAAATCAGATATTTATAGGTGGTGAGCTCCTGCAGCCCCATAGGACCGCGGGCATGCAGCTTCTGGGTGCTGATGCCGATTTCCGCTCCGAATCCGAACTGCCCGCCGTCGGTAAAGGCGGTGGAGACATTCTCATAGACGCAGGCGGCGTCCACCTTTTTCAGGAACAAGACAGCGGCGGCGCGGCTCTCAGTCACTATGCATTCGCTGTGGTGCGACCCGTGCTCCGCAATAAAGGCGATGGCCTCTCCGACATCGGCCACCGTGCGGATGCTCATCTTGTAGTCGAGGAACTCGCGGCCATAGTCGCTCTCGCCGCTGTGCTGCAGCAATCCGGCGGGATAACTGCCCTCCAGGGCGGCGTAAGATTCCCCGTCGGCATAAATGATCACATTCTTCTCCGCAAGGCGGCGGCACACTTCGCCCAGGTCGCACAGCCGGTCGCGGGCCACCAGCAGGCAGTCCAGCGCATTGCAGACGCTCACGCGGCGGGTCTTGGCGTTGTACACTATCTCCTTTGCCACTTTCACATTGCCCTCCGAATCAAAATAGGTGTGGCACACCCCGGCGCCTGTCTCTATCACCGGCACGGTGGCATTTCTGCGCACGAAATCTATCAGCGCGGCGCTGCCGCGGGGGATTATCAGGTCCACCAGCCCCTCGGCGTGCAGCAGTTGCGCGGTGGCCTCGTGGGTGGGCTCCAGCAGGGTGCAGGCCTCGCGCGGCAGTCCGCAGAGAGTCAGTACGTCGTGAATCACCGCCACGATGGCGCGGTTGGTGGCATCGGCGTCGGCACCACCCTTGAGCACCGGCACATTGCCCGACTTGAGGCAGAGACCGAACACGTCGGCGGTGACATTGGGCCGCGCCTCGTATATGATGCCGATGACTCCGAAGGGGACGCTGACCTTGCGGATCTGCATTCCGTTGGGGTGTTCGTAGCCGCTCAGGGTGCGGTTCAGCGGGGAGGGGAGGGCGGCAACGCTGCGCATGTCGGCGGCGATGCCGGCAATGCGCTCCGGCGTGAGGGAGAGCCTGTCATACTTGGGATTCTCCGGGTCCATCCGGAACAGGTCCTCTTCGTTGGCCTTGAGAATATAGCGGGTGTTGGCCTCGATGGCGTCGGCCGTCTGGCACAGCATGCTGCTTATCTGCCGGTCGGTCTGGGCGGCTATCACCTCGGATGCGCTGCGCGCCAGAGAAAGTGTATCGGTTATCATAATTGCTCTATGTACAGATAGTCGTAATGGATGAATTCGCGCTCGTTCTTCCGGCCGAGTTCGGCGGCGAGTTCGGCGGCGCCGCAGGAGGCCTTGCCCACCGCGATGGTGTGGCCGTCGGGGTCCAGAATCCGCACGAGGTCGTCTTTCTCGAAATCCCCCTCCACTGCAGTGATGCCCACCGGCAGCAGAGAGGCGGCGCTTCTGCCCAGCAGCGCCTCTGCCGCGCCCCTGTTGACGGTGACGCTCCCTTTGGAGAATCCGCCGCTGTGGGCAATCCACTTCTTGACCCCCGAGATGGGCTTCTGTCCCGCCTTGAACAGGGTGTAGGGGAGTTCGCGGCTGCCGGAGGCTATGGCGGCGAGGATGCCGTCCCGCTTGCCGCAGGCTATGGCCACGGGTATCCCTTCGGAGGCGACCTTGCGCGCCACGGCATATTTAGAGCGCATTCCGCCCCGTCCGGCAGAGGATTTGGCGCCGGAAACGAACTGCTCCTCGCTGCGGCTGCCGGGCTCTATTTCCTCTATCAGGCGGCTGCCGCTCGCGGCGGGGTCGCCGGTGAACAGGCCGTCTACATTTGAGAGAATCACCAGCAATCTGACGTCCATCATTGTGGCCACCAGGCCGGAGAGTTCGTCGTTGTCGGTGAACATAAGCTCGGTGAGCGAGATGGTGTCGTTTTCGTTCACTATGGGGATGACGCCGCAGGCGAGCATCGTCTCCATGCAGTTTTTCTGGTTGAGGTAGTAGTGGCGGGTGGAGAAGTTCTCTTTGGTGGTGAGCACCTGGCCGCAGAAGAACCCCCGCTGCCGCAGCAGCTCGTGGTAGGCGTGCATCAGGCGCGTCTGCCCCACTGCGGAGAGCAGCTGCCGGCGCGACACGCTGTCCAGGCGGGAGGCGTCTCCCAGGGCGTCGCGCCCGAAAGCCACCGCCCCGGAGGAGATGAGAATGACCTCGCAACCGCCCCGGCGCAGGTCGCATACCTGGTCCACGATGGCCGACATCCGGGTGTAGTCGATGCTGCCGTCGCCGCGGGTGAGCACGTTGCTCCCTATCTTTATGGCGATTCGCCCGCTCATAACGCTACCAGGTCTTGCTGGCGCGCAGGCCGGCGATTACGGAGTAGCTGAAACCCTCCTTCTCCATCTCGTTGAGGCCGCGGATTGTGATCCCATTGGGGGTGCAGACGCGGTCGATTTCGGTCTCGGGATGCTCGCCGTTTGCCAGCAGCAGGTCCATGGCCCCCTTCACGGTGCTCAGCACAATCTGCATCGCCACTTTGGGGGCGAATCCGAGCTCCACGCCCCCCTCCATAGAGGCGCGCACATAGCGCATCGCATAAGCGATACCGCTGGAGGCCAGGGCAGTGGCCGCTCCCATCAGACTCTCGTCAATGAGCATTGCGCTCCCCAGCGAGTCAAAAATGTCCACAATACGGTTTGTGCGCTCTTCGGTGGAGTTGATGGCGGAGACGAACGTCATGCTGCTGCCCACCTCAATGGCGGTGTTGGGGATGACCCTGAAAAGGGTGGCTTTCTTGTCGCCGAGATACTTCGAGAGCATCTCGAAGGAGACTCCGGCGGCAATTATCACAAGGTCCTGGCGGCTGCAGTCCAAAACGTCCTTGATTCCGAGCAGCGTGAGCTCCACGTTCCAGGGCTTGACAGACACCACAATCAGGTCGGCGTCCTTTGCCGCAATGCGGCTGTTGTCTGTAGTGTTTATGGCACTGTCCATAGCCTTGAACGGCTCCAGGCACTCCGGTACAAGGTCGCAGCAGGTCATATCTGCGGCAGTTACGATGTTTTTTCTGTAGAGGCCGCGCGCCACGGCGCCGCCGATGTTTCCGCAACCGATAAATGCAGCTTTCATAATATGTAAAATAAGTGTTGCGGCAAAGTTATCTTTTTCTTGCTAAATTTGCCCGATTGTCACGCAAAACGGGATAAACTCAAGATAATTATGATAAAAAAACTGATGTTGCTGGCCTTTATGGCTGCATGCATCCCCGCGTCGGCGGGGGTCAGAGTGACTTCGCTCAAGGTAAACCATATGACGGACCCCACGGGCATCGACGCCGCGCCCACCTTCAGCTGGGTGGGAGAGGACAGCCGTCGCGACGCCTGCCAGAGCACCTATGAAATCAAGGTGCGTGACAGCCGCGGCCGCGTAGTGTGGAAGTCGGGCAAGGTGGCCTCCGACAACTCGGTGGCGGTGAAATACGATGGACCGGCGCTGGAGAGCGCCACCCGCTACACCTGGCGCGTCCGCATCCGCGACAACTATGGCAAGAAGAGCCGCTGGAGCCGCAAGGCCTCCTTTGTCACCGGCCTAGGCGGGCAGTGGAGCGCTCAGTGGATAACCCCCGCGATGAGCTGCGAGAGCCCGCTGGTGCGCCGTGAATTCTCCGTCAACAAGAAGGTGCGCAGCGCGGTGGCATATTTCACGGCCCACGGCGTGTATGAGGCATATCTCAACGGCCAGAAGATAGGCGACGCCTATATGGCCCCCGGATATACCACCTACGACCGGCATTTGATGTATCAGACATACGACGTCACCGACATGATAAAGCGCGGCGTCAATGTGGTGGGGGCGGAAATCGCACGCGGCTGGTATCTGAGCCGCATGGGATTCGTGGACCCCGCCGCCTACAAGCCCAACTTCAAGGAGAATGTCTGGGCCTTTCTGGGGCAGATCGTCATTACCTATAAGGACGGCACCCGAGAGATTGTCGGCACCGGCAGCGACTGGCAGTGCTCTACCGGCGCCGTGCTCTCCAGCACCATCTACGACGGCGAGACCTTCGACGCCGGCCGCCTGAAGGAGGGCTGGTGCACCGCCGGCTACGATGCATCTGCCTGGAGCGCCGCCCCCACTGCAGACTACGGCTACGGCAACCTCTCGGCGCAGGAGTGCGAACCTGTCCGCCAGGAGCGGATGGTCGATGCCAAGAAGCTGATAATCACCCCTAAAGGAGAGATTGTGATAGATTTTGGGCAGAATCTGGTGGGCAGCGAGGTGATCTCCTTCACCGGATCGGCAGGTCAGCAGCTGAAAATCTCCCACGCCGAGGTGCTGGACGAGAACGGCAATTTCTACACCCACAACCTGCGCAGCGCCAAGGCCCTCTCTACCTACATCTGCAACGGAAAGCCGCAGCGCTTTGCCGCCCGCTTCACATTCTACGGCTTCCGCTACATCAAGGTGGAGGGCATCCCTGCCGGCGAAATCAATCTTGACGACTTCAAGGCCGCGGTACGCTTCACAGATATGGACGCAACCGGCACTTTCGAGTGTTCAGACGATATGATAAACCAGCTGCAGAGCAATATCCAGTGGGGTCTGCGCGGCAACTTCGTGGACATCCCCTCCGACTGCCCGCAGCGCGACGAGCGTCTGGGCTGGACCGGCGACGCGGAGTTCTTTGCCCGCACCGCCACCTTCAACCGCGCCAGCTACGCCTTCTACTCCAAGTGGCTCAAGGACCTTGCCTGCGACCAGCTCCCCGGCGGAGAAGTCACCGACATCGTCCCCTTCATCTACAATCTTGTGGGTGCGGGCCACGTGGGCTGGGCCGATGCCGCCACCATCATCCCCTGGACCCTCTATATGGCATACGGCGATACGGCGGTGCTTGAGGCGCAGTACGACAGCATGAAGCGCTGGGTAGACTGCATAATCCGCAGCGCCGGCGAGAGCCATCTCTGGAACACCGGCTGGCATTATGGCGACTGGCTGGCCTTCAGCGACGAGGCCGACCCCGCCGCAAACCAGACATCCACCCCGCTGACGCAGCAGTGCCACTTTGCCAATTCCGCCACAATCGTGGCCGAGACCGCCGCTCTGCTGGGGCGCGAGGAGGATGCGGAATATTACCGGGAGGCTGCGGCCGCTGCCCGCGAGGCCTTCTGCAAGGAGTATCTGCTCCCCGACGGCCGGCTGACCTCCCACACCCAGACGGCATACACTCTGGCGCTCAAATATGACATGGTGCCCGAGGCGTCGCGCGCTGCGCTCGCCGCAAACCTGGCGGAGACCGTGGAGCACTACGGCCACGTGGCCACCGGCTTTCTGGGCACGCCCCACATCGCCACGGTTCTTACAGAGAGCGGCCGCGGCGATCTGGCCTACAAGCTGCTGCTGCGCCGCGAATATCCCGGCTGGCTCTACCCCATAACAATGGGGGCCACCACCATCTGGGAGCGCTGGAACTCGATGCTCCCCGACGGCAGCATCCCCGACAACGGTATGAACTCATTCAACCACTACGCCTACGGCTCCATCGGCGACTGGCTCTACCGCTGCGTGGCGGGTCTCAAGGAGGCGGCTCCCGGCTTCCGCGAAATTGAAATCAGGCCCTTCCCCGGCGGCGGGCTCACATGGGCCCGCGCAGAGCAGGTGACCCCCTACGGCAAGGCCGTCTCTGCATGGAAGCAGGAGGGAGATATGTTCTCTCTGGAGGTAGAAATCCCCTTCGGAAGCACAGCTGCTGTGTATCTGCCGGCAGCGGAGGGAGCGGAGCTGACTCTTGACGGAGCCGCCGTGCAAAATGCCGAAATCTCGGGCGGATATGCCGAATTTAAGGTCGGCAGCGGTCATTATGTTTTCGCAAGCGAAAAAAAATAGTAATTTTACGCGTTTGCTTGTATACAGAAAGAGATGGCGCATTGTAATAAAAAGACCGTATGGTTTACACTGGGCGGCTTCGTGCTGGGGTTCGCCCTTATGATATTTCTGAATTCGCTGTATGTGAAGAGCTCCAGAAACGAGACCTGCATCTCCTGCCACGTGCACGGACACGCAGACACCGCCTGGACACTCTCCACGCATTACCGCAACGGCAGCGGAACCCAGACGGACTGCGCGCAGTGCCACCTGCCCGCCGGCACCCCTTCTGAACACTTCTTTGCCAAGGCCAAGACCGGAATGAAGGATGTGTTCAGCTATGTATTCAAAGACAAAAGCAAGATTGACTGGGCCAAAAAGCGGGAACTTGAGTATGCCAAGGGTATCGTGTATAACTCTTCCTGCAAAAAGTGCCACCACGACCTCTTCCCCGACGGTATCAGCGACGACGGCGTCATGAGCCACATCTACTATGAGGAGCACGAGCAGGACTACGACCTGCAGTGCATCAACTGTCATCTCGATGCGGGACACTATATGCCGGGCTACCAGCATCCCACCAGCGCGGCCAAATACGAGGCTCCCGCGCGCAGCACCGTGGTATATGATTCCGCCGCCGTCGTCACAAGTTTCACGGCCTATACAGAGACCGTGCCCGGCACCGGCTGCGCAATAAACATGCTGCCCATTGCCGGCGGCACATTTGAGATGGGCTCGTCGGAGAGCGAGCCGTTCCACCGTCCCGACGAGGGGCCGGTGCGCAAGGTCACCGTCTCCGACTTCTTTATGGCGGAGGTTGAGGTCACCTGGGACCAGTATTGGGAGTTCTTCCGCGAGACTATGTCGGAGGGCCGCACTCCGCCCGAGAAGATTTATGCCAACAACACCCGCGAGGACATTGATGCGGTGAGCGGCCCCACGCCCCCCTTCGGCGCTCCCGACCAGGGTTGGGGACAGGGCACCCGCCCCGCCATCACCATGACCCACTACGGTGCGGAGACCTTCTGCCAGTGGCTCTCGCTCAAGACAGGGCGCACCTACCGCCTCCCCACCGAGGCTGAGTGGGAGTATGCGGCCCGCGGCGGCACATCCACTCCATATTATTTTGACGGCAACCCCAAGAAGTTCTCTTCCGAGGGCTTCTTGCGCAAGATATTCGCTCCCGACACCGCCGTGATCGCCACGAATGTGGTGTATGCGGCCAACAGCGGCGGCCGCACTCAGCAGCCCTCTGCGGTGGCGGCCAATCCGTTCGGCCTCAAGAATATGCTGGGCAATGTGCTGGAGTACTGCTCCGACTTCTATTCTGAAGATGCTTACGGCAGCCTTCAGGATGGTGCCGTGGATCCCAAAGGCCCCGAGAGCGGCAGCGAGTATGTCGTGCGCGGCGGCTATTACGACAGCGACGCTGCCGATGTGCGCTGCGCCGCCAGAAGCCACACCCATCACGAAGAGTGGCTCAAGACCGACCCCCAGAAGCCCAAGAGCATCTGGTGGTATTCCGACTTCAAGGGAATCGGCTTCCGCGTGGTATGCGAGGTTCCCGATGGACTGAAACGATAATTCACTAAAAAAAACATAAGTATTATGGGCAAAATTTCCAGACGTGACTTCTTCGGCTGCACCGCAGCCATCGGCGGTTCGGCCCTTCTGGCCTCCACACCGCTTCTGTCTTCTTGCAGCGGCTCCTCTTCCGATAAGCTGAAACCTCTGCAGGAGGCCGGTTCTTACTATATTCCCCAGCTGGACGACAAGGCTGCCGACGGCCGTGAGCTCAAGGTGGCTCTGATCGGTTGCGGCGGGCGCGGCACCGGTGCTGCGCTCAACATTCTCACCGCGGCCAATGGTATCAAGCTTGTCGCTTTTGCCGATGTCTTTGCAGACAAGATTGACGCCTGTGTAGAGGACCTCAAGAAAAACGGATTCGATTTCTCCGACGCGGAGCGTTTCGTGGGATTTGACTCCTACAAGAAGGCTCTTGACTGCGGCGTGGACATCGCGCTGCTCACCACTCCCCCCGTGTTCCGTCCCTATCACTTCCAGTATGCAGTGAGCAAGGGCGTCAACTGCTTCCTTGAGAAGCCGGTGGCTGTGGATGCAAAGGGCTACCGCACCGTTATCGCCGCTGCCAAGCAGGCCGCAAGCAAAAAGCTGGCGGTGGTTACCGGCACCCAGCGCCACCATCAGCGCGGATATGTGGCCTCTTTCCAGAAGATTCAGGAAGGCCTTATCGGCGAGATTACCGGCGGTAACGTATATTGGAATCAGAGCATGCTCTGGTATCGCAACCGCGAGCAGGGCTGGAGCGACATGGAGTGGAATATCCGCGACTGGGTCAACTGGACCTGGCTCTCCGGCGACCACATTGTGGAGCAGCACGTGCATAACATCGACGTGTTCATGTGGATGATGGGCGGAGCTCACCCCATCAAGGCCACCGGCTTCGGCTCCCGCCAGAGACGCATCACCGGCAACCAGTACGACAACTTCAGCGTAGATTTTGAATTTGCAAACGGGGTGCACCTGCACTCGATGTGCCGCCAGATAGACGGCTGCTCCGATATCGTGGACGAGTTTGTACGCGGTACCAAGGGCTGGTGGTCTTCTCAGGATTTCGCAATCCGCGACTACAGCGGCAATATCCTCTGGCAGTTTGACGAGGCTGCATCAGAAGCTCAGTTCGCGCAGAACAACCCCTATGTGCTGGAGCACGTGGATCTGGTGAACCATGTCCGCAGCGGAGAGCCTCTTGATCAGGCCACCGAGACCGCAAACTCCACCCTCGCCGGCATCATGGGCCGCGAAAGCGCCTACACCGGCAAGCTGATGGAGTGGGATGCAATGGTCGCTCTGGACCAGGATCTGCTCCCCGGCGAGCCTGACGCCCTCACTCTGGGCGATCTGGACTGCGTCAAGAATCTCGTAATCCCCGTTCCCGGCAACTAACGGCTATGAATAGGAAGGAATTTTTCAAGACATCTTTTGCAGGGGCTGCGGCAGTGGCCCTTGCAACTCCTGCTGCAACTCTTCTGAGCTCCTGCTCTTCTGAGAAGAAAACCGCCACTGCTGCTCAGCTTAATCTTTCGCTGCAGACCGGCAAGGCCATCGGCGAAGGTTATGCCGCAAAGGCCGACTATTGCGAGGCCCACGGCGTGACCGGCATCGAGCCGGGCGGCTGGGAGCTTGTAGAGAACTTCGACGACATATCCAAGGCTCTTGAGGGACGCAACCTCAAGGTCTCGGCCCTCTGCGCCGGTTTCCAGGGTTTCATTCTGGCCGATGACCCGGAGCAGAAGGCACTGTTCGACACCACTATGCACCGCATCATAGAGGCTGCGGGCGCCATCGGGTCGGTGGGCGTGATAATGGTTCCCGCCTTCTCGCATCAGACCCCCTGCAAGCCCAACAACCAGGAGACCTACGATTTCCTGTGCAGCGAGATGAATGCTCTGGGCGAGTTCGCCCTCAAGAACAATACCACCGTGATTCTTGAGCCGCTGAACCGGGGCGAGTGCTTCTACCTGCGCCAGGTGGCCCCTGCGGCTGCAATCTGCCGCGACTCCAAGAGCGAGGGGGTGAAGTGCATGGGCGACTTCTGGCATATGAAAGAGGAAACTAGCGACTATGCGGCTCTGATGAGCGCCGGAGCGCAGTATCTGCAGCACGTGCACATCGCAAGCCGCCTGCACCGCTGCAATCCCGGCGAGGACGGCGAAGCCGACAATTATCTTGAAGGTTTCCGCGCCCTCAAGGAGATGGGCTACACCAAATACATCAGCCTCGAGTGCGGCAGCATCGGCGATCCCGCCGTGACCCTCCCCGCCGCTTTGGACCTTATCCGCAATCAGTGGGAGCAGGCGTAAGCGGCTCTCCTTTCAACCAAAAAGCCAGCCCCGTACCGGGCTGGCTTTTTAGTTTAGAGTTTTTCTCTCCACTCTCAAAACTCCTTCCCCTGCCGCAGGGTCTCGCAGAAGCTGTCGATGCGGCGCATCTGGGAGGGAATGTCGATGTGCTGCGGGCACTTGGCCAGGCACTGGCCGCAGCCGATGCAATGGCTCGCCTGATGCAGCGCGGGCACGCTGCGGTCGTAGCCCAGCAGAAACGCCCGGCGCAACTTGCGGTAATTCTCGTCGCCGGATGAGAGCGGCATCTGCTCTTCATTCACGCACTTGTTGTAATGCGAGAATGTCCCGGGAATGTCAATCCCGTAAGGGCACGGCATGCAATAGTTGCAGGCGGTGCACCCGATTGTGGGGAAGTCGGTGATCTCTATGGCCAGCCGCTCCAGAAACGCGAGCTCCTCTTCGCTGCAGGGCTCAAAACCGGTGAAAGTGGCGATATTGTCCTGCAGATGCTCCATATAGGTCATGCCGCTCAGCACGCTCAGAATTTTGGGATATGTGCCGGCAAAGCGGAATGCCCAGCGGGCCGCGCTGTCGCCGGGGCGGCGCTCCTGCATCTTGCGCGAGATATTGACCGGCACATTTGCCAGCGCCCCGCCGCGCAGCGGCTCCATAATCGTCATCGGAATGTCGCGTGCGGCCAGCTCGCCGTACAGATAAGAGGCATTTATGTTGAAATCGCCCCCGGCGTGGTTCCAGTCCAGATAATTCATCTGGATCTGTACGAAATCCCAGTGATATTTCCCGTGCAGCGAGAGTATGTGGTCAAAGGTCTCCTGATTGCCGTGGAACGACCATCCGAGATTGCGGATGCGGCCGGCGGCGCGCTCCTCCACCAGAAAATCGAGCAGCCCGTTGTCTATGAACCGCTCGTTGAACGAATCTATGCTACGGCCGATGTTGTGCAGCAGATAATAGTCGATATAGTCCACCTTGAGATTCTTGAACGAATTCAGGTACATGTTCTTGCCGAACTCAAACGAAAAATCGCCGCGGTGGTTGGAGAGCTTGGTGGCGATATAATAACTCTCGCGCGGATGGCGGCTCAGAGCCATACCGGTGAACTCCTCGCTGCGGCCGCCTGTATACACCGGAGCGGTGTCGAAATAATTGACCCCGTGCTCCAGCGCATAGTCCACCAGAGCGAACTGCTGCTCAAGGTCCACCTCGCCGTTCCAGGTGCCGTCTACGGTGGGCATCCGCATGCATCCGAAGCCCAGCAGCGACACGCGGTCGCCGCTGCCGCCGGTGCGGTATTCCATCTTGCCGGTTGCGCTCTGCGCCGGCCCGGCGGCCAGGTCGATGCCGTGTGCGGCCAGCGCCGCCGAGACAGAGGCTGCACCGGCCCCCTTTATAAATGTTCTTCTGTCTATCTTTTTCATGTGATGCTCGTATTAAATGAGTTTGTGGACTTCGTGGCCCTCCACGCGGATGGCACTCTCGGGACGGGCGGGACAGAGAGCCTGGCAGGCACCGCACCCGATGCAGCGGGAGCGGTCTACCGAGGGCACCTGCACGGTGACTCCCTCGCTCACTGTGTAATCTACCATCGTGATGGCCCCGGCAGGGCAGTGGCGCGCGCAGTTGTTGCACTTGTCTCCCACGGTGACGGGGATGCAGAGCTCGCTGTGCCACTCCGCGTGCCCTATCTGGGTGGAGGATTTCTCCACAAGCGAGATGGGCCTGATGGCACCGGAAGGGCAGACGCTGCTGCAGGCGTTGCACTCGGGCCGGCAGTAGGTCTCGTTGTAGCGCATCTCGGGCTGCATGAAGCGCTCTGGAGCCATCGAGGGCACCAGCACGCCGCCCGGACAGGCCTGCACGCAGAGCTGGCAGGCGATGCAGCTTCTGTGCATATTGCGCAGCGAGAGGCTTCCGGGAGGGGTTATGCGGGTAGCGGGGGCGGGATTGTTTTTGGCCGCGAGGGTCATGGCGTCATGGCGGGGACGTTTGCCGCTCTGCGCCTGCAGCGCGGCGGTGGAGGCGAGCATCGCGGTGCCGGTCAGAAAGGCGCGTCTGCCCTGCGAAGCGGGAGAGTCGGCGCTCCCGGCGGATGCCTTGCCGGCGGCAGCGGCACATGTCCCCTTGGCGGCATCGGCGGCAGCCTTCTTGCGCCCCCAGCAGAACTTGTAGCTGATGGCCCCCTGCCTGCAGTTGGATATGCAGTCAAAGCAGGCGACGCATCGGCTGCGGTCTATGGTCATTTTTTTGATGTTGATGCACGACGCCTTGCAGCCCCTCTCGCACAGCCGGCATCCGGTGCATTTGCTGCGGTCAATCACCGGGCGCAGCATGGCAAACTGCGAGAGCAGCCCCAAAACCGTCCCCACCGGGCAGATGGTGTTGCAGTAGGTGCGCCCGTTTTTCCAGGCCAGAACGGCCAGCGCAACCAGCGTCACCGCGGCCACGATCACTGTGCCCAATGCCTTGCCCCAGACTTCGGTGGGGTAGAAGGCGTAGCTTGCGCGCTTCTCGGCCCAGACGGCCAGCAGATTGTTTGCCAGCGCATAGGCGGGGGCCAGAAACTGCGACGCGATGCGCCCGTAGGCGCTGTAGGGGGCCAGCAGTGCGGTGATGGCGCTGATGCCCAGCACTATGGAGGCGATCATCACAATCAGCATTATCAGTCGCAGCACATTTTTGGCGGGGGACCAGCTGTATTTGAAGCGGTTTTTCTTCTTGCCGCGCCGCCCTGCCCAGGCAAATATGTCCTGCATAACCCCAAGCGGGCAGATTACAGAGCAGTAAACTCTGCCGAAGATGAGGGTCAGCAGCGCCAGCGCCGCGATTATGACCGCATTGCCCGCCAGAATGGCCGGGAGTAACTGAACTTTTGCCAGCCAGCCGAGATAGGCGTGGGTGACCCCTGTGAAATCACAGAACAGCAGCGTGATGCCTGCAAAGCAGAGCACCGCCAGAAATATGCGTATCTTACGTATCATAAGCCGAAAATACTAAAAAATGCGGAAAGTCGCCCCTGCCATTATCCAAATTCCAGGCTGCGGAATCTCTCCAAAATCGTAATATTCCCTGTCGAGCAGATTGTTTACCCTCAGATAAAGGCTATATCCAGTCCTGTCCCAGGCGACTTTTGCATCGAGCAGAGAGTAGGGCTTGATCAGTTCTGAATCGGTCTGCCGGTTGATGTATCTGTATGAGATGTCGGCAGACAGGCTGCGTGTAAGCTTAAGGTCGGCCTGTACCACCGCCTTGTGGCGGATATACTCCATCGAGTACATGCTGCGCAGGTTCTCTTCCAGCGCCTTGCTCTGTGAGATATGGCTATAGCCTACAGAGATGCTGCGCAGAAAAAAGTCTCTGCGGTAAAGCAAGTCTGGCAGATTCGCTCTGACGGTCACCTCCTGCCCGAAAGTGTTGAGTCTGGTGTGGTTCACGCTGGTCCAGGGGGCGTCCTCCCCTTGGGAAAGGTCTCGTATCCAGTCTATCATATCGTATCCCCGGTTGTAATAGACTGTGGCCACCGCCCGCACGCCGCGCCCGAGGAACTTCAGCCCTCCCTCAAGGCTGCGCAGCTTCTCTGCCTTGAGGCCCGGGTCGGCTTTATGCCCGCCCACGGAATAGTAGAGCTCCGTGAAGGTCGGCATCCGGTATGATGTGTTGTATGAGGCGTAGAGGCGCAGGGCGTCCACAATCCGGAGACTGATGTCAGCCCCGGGATAGAGCCTCAGGCCCTCTCTGCTGCCGGTGTTGTAAACCGCCGTGGCGCCGGCGGAGGCGCTCAAGGGACCCAGCACCACATTGTGCTCCAGATAGATGTTGAATGAGGCGCGGTCCAGTCCGCACGCATAAACCCCCTTGGGGCTCTGCAGCGCCTCTCCCAGATTGGTGCTGCGGATTCCCTCGTAGCGGCTCTCGAGGCCGAACGCGGTGCGCCCAAGGCGGGAATCGGCGCGGAAGGCGAGATTCAGTCCCACGGTGTTGGTGCGGTGATGGTTGAAGGGGTAGAGGTCGCTGCGGTCGCGGATCAGCTCAAAGCGGTCCTGCGCCCTGTTCCAATAGAGGGCGGGGGAGAAGTGCAGCGGGCCGTGGCCCTCCGCCTTAACCGAGGCGAAGGTCTTGAGCGTGTGCTCGAACTGGTTGTCGAACTTGGTGGAATAGAAGGTGCTGGAGCCGAAGTCTTTGCCGCTGACCCCCGCCTGATATTTAATGGTGCTGCGGCCGGCCGGCGCGCTGCCGTGCCAGAAGGCCTTGAACGCCGAGTAGTCGCTGTTCAGCCCTCCCTCGGCGGTGCGGTTGAACCCGTCGCTGCGCTGATACCCCGCCGAGACCATATTGAAGGCCCCCTTGCCGCCGGTGTGCGAGAGCGAGGCGTTGGCGCTTGCATATCCGAACGAGCCCCCTTCCAGATTGACGGCGGCGGTGTTGTCTGACTCCTTTTTGGTGACAATGTTGATGGCTCCCACCAGCGAAGACGTGCCGTAGACCCGCGATGCGGGTCCCTCGAGCACTTCGATGTGGTCTATGTCGCACAGATTCACCGGAAAGTCGGCGGAGTTGTGCCCAGTCTGCGGGTCGGTGATGTTGATGCCGTCCAGCAGCACCGCAATCTGGTTGTAGGTGCCGCCGCGCATGCTTATGTCGGTCTGCATTCCCATAGCCCCGCGCTGGCGCACATCCACCCCCAGGGCATATTTCAGCAGGTCGTTGACATTTTCCGCCGGAGAGCTGGCGATGGCCGTGCTGTCCATCAGCGTCACTATGCGGGCGCTGGAATGCATTGCAATCGGCACTCTCGCCGCCGTTACAGATACCGAATCTATGGTGTCGTAACCTGCCGCCCCGTCCTCCGGGGTCTGGGCAAAAGAGGCAGTGCCGGCAACCAATAGTGCCGACACTGTGCTGTAAATCGATAGTTTTTTCATCTTGAAGTCCGTTCCGGAATGGCAACTATTCCCATTCTATGGTTGCCGGCGGTTTGGAGGAGATGTCGTAGCATACGCGGTTGACCCCGCGCACTTTGTTTATTATGTCGTTGGATACTTTTGCCATAAAGTCGTAGGGGAGGGGGAACCAGTCGGCGGTCATTCCGTCGGTGGATACCACCGCCCTCAAGGCTATGGTGTACTCGTAGGTGCGCTCGTCGCCCATCACTCCCACGCTCTTGACCGGCAGCAGTATCGCGCCCGCCTGCCAGATGGCCTCGTAGAGGTTGGTGGCGCGCCGGCGGGGTTCGCTGGCGGAGGGGAGGTCGCACTTGTAGGCGCGCAGAGAGCGGATGAATATGTCGTCAGCCTCGCGCAGGATGTTCAGCTTCTCTTCTGTGATGTCGCCCAGCAGGCGAATGGCCAGCGACGGGCCGGGGAAGGGGTGGCGGCTGACCAGCTCCTCCTTGATGCCCAGGGCGCGGCCCACATTGCGCACTTCGTCTTTGAAGAGGCTGCGCAGCGGCTCCACTATCTTGAGGTGCATCTTCTCGGGCAGGCCGCCTACGTTGTGGTGCGACTTGATCTTGGCAGAAGGGCCGTTCACAGAGCAGGATTCTATCACGTCGGGGTAGATAGTGCCCTGGCCCAGGAAGCCGGCGCCGGAAATCTTCTGCGCCTCGGCGTCAAACACCTCCACAAAGGCGGCGCCTATGATCTTGCGCTTGCGCTCGGGGTCGGTGACTCCGGCAAGCTCGCTCAAAAAGCGCTCGCCGGCGTTTACACCCACCACGTTGAGCCCCATATCCTTATAGGACTCCAGCACGTCGCTGAATTCGTTTTTGCGCAGCAGGCCGTTGTCCACGAATATGCAGTGCAGCCTGTCGCCGATGGCCCTGTGCATCAGCACCGCGGCCACGGTGGAATCCACGCCGCCGGAGAGGCCCAGAATCACGTGGCCGTCTCCGATGGTCTGCTTGAGGCTGGCCACCGTGGAGTCTATGAAGCTCTCCGGAGTCCAGTCGCCGCTGCAGCGGCAGATGCCCTTCACAAAGTTTTCGAGAATCTTGGGACCCTCTTCGCTATGGAACACCTCGGGATGGAACTGCACCGCGTAGGTCTCCTCGCCCGCAAAGCGGTAGGCGGCATTCTCCACATCTTCCGTGGAGCCGATCACCTCGGCTCCCCCGGGCAGACGGGTGATGGTGTCGCCGTGCGACATCCACACCTGCGAGAGGTTCTTGACCCCCTTGAGCAGGGGTGAGCCGCTGCCCACGATGCTCAGCCGGGCGCGGCCGTATTCGCGGCTGCCGGAGTTCATCACTTCGCCGCCGTAGTTCTGTGCGAGATACTGCGCCCCGTAGCAGATGCCCAGCAGCGGCAGACGCCCCTTGATGCCGCTCAAGTCTATCTTGGGGGCACCGGCGTCGCGCACCGAGGCGGGACTGCCGGAGAGAATCACTCCGCGCACGTCATCGCCAATCTCGGGCATTTTGTTGAAGGGGTGGATTTCGCAGTAAACGTTGAGTTCCCTGACCCGGCGGCCTATGAGCTGAGTAACTTGCGAGCCGAAGTCGAGAATGAGTATTTTTTCTGTCATAAATCCTGATTGATAAGGCGAACAAAAGTATAAAAAAATGCGATATCTTCTATAAATGTTGTATTTTTGCGCTCCATTTTACGATTTATATGCAGAATATCAGAAACGTTGCGATTATTGCCCACGTAGACCACGGCAAGACCACTCTGGTGGACAAAATGATTCAGCAGACCTCACATTTGCGCGAGGTCGAGAAGATGGGGGACCTCATACTTGACTCCGGCGACCTGGAGCGCGAGCGCGGCATCACCATCCTGGCCAAGAATGTCTCCGTAACCTACAAAGGTGTTAAAATCAACATCATTGACACTCCGGGCCACGCCGATTTCGGCGGCGAGGTGGAGCGCGTGCTCAATATGGCGGACGGCGTGCTGCTGCTGGTGGACGCCTTCGAGGGGACTATGCCCCAGACCCGTTTTGTGCTGCAGAAGGCCATTGAGATGGGCAAGAAGCCTATCGTGGTGGTCAACAAGGTGGATAAGCCCAACTGCCGTCCCGACGAGGTCAACGAGCAGGTGTTCGACCTGATGTTCACCCTCAACGCCACCGAAGACCAGCTGGACTTCAAGACTGTGTTCGGCAGTGCCAAGCAGGGCTGGATGTCAACCGACTGGCGCAAGCCCACGGAGGACATCACCCCGCTGCTGGATGTGATCATCAGCGAGATTCCCGCCCCCGAAGTGGTGGAGGGCACCCCGCAGATGCTGATCTCTTCGCTGGAATATTCTCCCTATGTGGGACGCATCGCCGTGGGCCGCGTGACCCGCGGCAGGCTGCGCGCCGGCGACAACATCTCCCTCTGCAAACGCTACGACATAATTGAGAAGCAGAAAATCAAGGATCTTATGGTCTTTGAGGGTTTGGAAAAGAAGAATCAGAGCGAGGTCGTCTGCGGCGACATCTGCGCAGTGGTGGGTCTCAACGGCTTTGAAATCGGCGACACTGTGGCCGACTTCGAGAGCCCCGAGCCGCTGCCCCCCATTACCGTGGACGAGCCCACGATGAGTATGATTTTCTGCATCAACGACTCCCCCTTCTTCGGGCGCGAGGGCAAGTTCGTGACCAGCCGTCACCTCAAGGAGCGTCTGGACCGCGAGCTGGAGAAGGATCTGGCGCTGCGCGTGAAGCCGGGCGTCGGCACCGACTCGTTCGTGGTTTACGGACGCGGCGTGCTGCACCTCTCCATTCTCATCGAGACGCTGCGCCGCGAGGGATTCGAGCTGCAGGTCGGCCAGCCCAAAGTGCTGGACAAGACCATCAACGGCCAGCGTTGCGAGCCTGTGGAGAACCTCACGATTGACCTGCCCGACGAGTTTGTGGGGCGCGCCATCGAGATGGCCACCCGCCGCAAGGGGGCCCTGGTGCGCATGGATTCGCGCGACGGCCGCACCCATCTGGACTTTGACATCCCCTCCAGGGGTATGATGGGTCTGCGCAGCAACCTGCTCACCGCATCTGCAGGCGAAGCTGTCATCTCCCACCGCTTCAAGGATTACGAGCCCTACAAGGGCGACATAGAGCAGCGCACCAACGGCTCTTTGGTCTCCATAGACACCGGCACCGCCATTGCCTACGCGATGGACAAGCTGCAGGACCGCGGCCGCTTCTTTGTGGAGCCGGGCGAGGAGGTTTATGCGGGCCAGGTAGTGGGCGAGCACACCCGCGAGAGGGACCTGTGCATTAACATCTGCAAGACCAAGAAGCTCACCAACGTGCGCGCCGCCGGCAGCGACGAGAAGGTTATGCTCCCCCCTGCGGTCAAGTTCAGCCTCGAGGAGGCGCTGGAGTATATCCAGGAGGACGAGCTGGTGGAGGTTACCCCCAAGTCGATGCGTCTGCGCAAGATACTGTTGGACGAGACCGCACGCAAACGCGCTGCTTTAAAATAGGTTGCATTTCGCAAAAATTTGACTATATTTGCACCCCAATTTGCTATAGGCGTAGCTATGAGCGAGATAATCATTCCTCTCAAGGGCACTACCCGCCAGGGTCAGGAGTTCGATTTCTCTTTGGACGACGGCTTTCTGGATGGCTTCGGCCGCGATATTCTGGAGGGTCTGGAGTGCAGGGCTCACGTGGCTGTGCGGCACAGGGGCGACTGGGTTGAGGTTCCTCTGCAGATTACCGGCAGAGTCAAGGTGCTCTGCGACAGATGTCTGGAAGAGATGTTCCTCCCTGTGGATGTAGATGAGACTCTCTCGGTGCGCTTTGATGCGGAGCCGGAAGATGTCGTGGAAGACGACGATAATGTGATCATCCTGCGAGAGGGGACCCCCGAGCTGGATCTGAGTCAGACTCTCTACGATCTTGTCTGCGTTTCGGTGCCGATGTGCAGGGTCCATCCCGAGGGGGAGTGCAATCCGGAGGCCATTGCCCGCCTGAGCAGAGAGGAGGATGCCGCGGCGGCAGTGGGCAACACTCCGTTTAGCGGCCTCAAAAATTTGTTGAACGAACAGGAATAGTAATTAAAGAATAAAAGTAAAATAAAATGGCACATCCTAAACGAAAAGTCTCCAAGCAGCGCAGAGACAAAAGAAGAACCCACGACGTAGCTCCCATGCCTACACTGGCAACTTGCTCGAACTGCGGCGCTACTGTAATGTATCACCACGTTTGCCCTGAGTGCGGCTACTATCGCGGCCGTCAGATTATCGTCAAGAAGGCTCAGTAAGTCTTGATTGGCGCTGACGTTGCGCTTAAGAATGAATAGGGGTATCTTATCGGACCCCTTTTTCATTATATGGCCTCATAGTTCAACGGATAGAACGGAGGTTTCCTAAACCTTAGATATAGGTTCGATTCCTATTGGGGCTACCGAAAAGCAGACGGTCGAAAATCGGCCGTCTGCTTTTTTTAAGACAACAGGCTGCTGCCGGCCTCGGTTTTGATGCGCT
>CAVHPI010000025.1:0-19288 GCA_963637965.1 bacterium | reverse complement strand
CGCGCGGCAGCCGCTGAGTCTACGGAGACGACAAGAGTCGAGAGAATCTTGGAGGTGTTGAAATCGCCCCTTTTTCACACGGAATTTTCCGGTAAGGATCACATCATCTAATGGATGGCACGTGGGGATTTTTGCCGTAATACGGGTAATTAAAACCGTAAATTTTCTGCGGAGAGTTCGGAAGATTCTCGGTACTTTTGCACCATACAAACAGATACAGAGCCATGAAACAACTTTTCCCCCTCATCGCACTTGCCGCAGCGGCCGTTGCCGCACTGATTGCTTGCGGCAGACGCACTTCAACTGCCGTTGCCGCCGTGGCCGAGCCTGCACCGAAGGTGCTTGTCGCATATTTCTCCGCCACCGGCACAACCAAAGCCGCAGCCGAAAAAGTGGCCGGGGCAACCGGCGCCGAACTCTTTGAAATCAAACCTGCGGAAGCCTACACAGCCGCCGATCTTGACTGGACAGAAAAGACATCCCGCTGCTGCCGCGAAAACGACGACCCCAGCTCTCGCCCGGCATTCGGGAAGAGCTGGGAGTCGCTCGACGGCTATGACCTCATCTTCTTGGGCTTTCCCAACTGGTGGAACGGCGCGCCGCGCATCATCAACACATTTATGGACACATATCAGCTGAAGGGCAAACGCGTCGTGATGTTCATGACATCAGGCGGCAGCGGAATCGAGAACTCCGAGAAGGTATTCAAAGCCGCCTATCCGGAAGTGAACTGGGAAGCCGGCAGGCTGCTCAACGGACTGTCAGAGCAGGAAATCGGCGCCTGGGCCAAAGGATACTTGAAACCGACTAGAGCACAGTCATATTGAAATTCCTCCAGAGCACTTTGATATCGTTGCCGTCGTGCACCTGAAGCATGATTCTGCCCTCCTTGCTGCCGATGAGAGAATCGCTGATCGAAACCATCTCGACCCCGTTAAGCCAAGTCTGCACACTGTCTCCCTCCACTCTCAGGCGCAGAGTGTTCCACTCGCCCTCTTTGAGCACATCCTCTTTCTCGGCGGGAATCTCGGCAAGCCATCCGCGGCCGTAAGACTCGTAAATGCCGCCGGTGTCGCAACCCTTGGGTGCAACCTCGCACTGCCAGCCGTTGACCACATTGTTCTGATAGCTGTCCTCCACAAAAGAGTGGAAAAACAGCCCCGAATTGCCGTTGGAACACTGCTTGAACTCCACCGTCAAATCAAAATCCTTGTAATAGGCGCGGGTGCCCAGATAGCCGTAGGCCTTGTCGGCCCCGTTCTCTATAATCAAGTTGCCCTCCTCGTCTACAGAAGCGCCGATAGAGCCGAAAACCTCCCAGCCGTGAAGATCCTTGCCGTTGAACAGGCTCACCTGACCCTCGGGTGCCTTGCGGGGCAACTCCTTGATCTTGATATTGCGGAAAGAGGCGGGGTCGCCGTGGTCCTGCAGGCAGATGAGGCCCTCGTGAGCAAGACCATACTCCGGGCAATTGGCCCACTTGCTGGCAAACTTGCGCGCATACCAGTCGTCGGTCCAAGCCTCAAACTCCAGAATCTTCTCCCCGTTGAGCCAATGCTCCACGTGGCCGTTGTCAAACACAATGCGGGAATTGTTCCACTCGCCCTGCGGGTTGATATGCATTTTGTCTCTGTCGGGCAGATGCATCGCATAGTCCACGCCAATCTTCTGCCACTCCTCCAGCTTGTCGGGGGCGTGAACCTCCTCCCAGCCTTCCACATCGATAAGCTGATACTCGGGTCCGGTGATGTAGGGGACATAAAATTTTGGACTTTCCACAACATGGTAGAGCATACCGCTGTTGCCGCCGTGGGTCAGCTTCCAGTCCCACGAAAGCTCAAAATTGGAGTACTTCTTTGTGGTGACCAGATAGCCCGAGCCGTCGGCCCCGTTGCCCGAGGCCTGGATGCAGCCGTCCACCACGGTCCAGCCATTTGAAAGTGAGTCACTGTTGTAATCTTTCCAGCCGTCAAGATTTTTGCCGTTGAAAAGCAGCGTCCAGCCCTCGGCCTTCTCTTCTGAAGTCAAGGTGTTCTGGGCGGGTGTGCAGGATGCGGCAGCGATAAGCGCCGAAGCAAACGCGCTAAAAATAAGGGAAATCTTTTTCATGGCGCGAATATCGGCATTTTGCAGTTTACTTGCATCTATTTTTTGCATGCACTGAGCATTTCCTGCGCCTTCTCAATAAAATCTTTGGTGCCGGAGCCGTCGTTGACATACTGCACCACCATATCGGCAAATTCGATGGCCTCGCGCAGTTCGGGGCTCTTGTCGGCAATCTGCTTGGCGGCGGAGAGAGCCTTGAGCAGCGGCTCGAGGTCCTCCGTCTCGGCCAGAGTGGCGGGGCGCATGGAGTTGATGGCGGCGTTGAGGTCGGAAGCGGCCTTGGTGATGGCCTCGGCGGAGGCTTCGCTGTCGGCAGCCACCGCTTCTGCCGCGGCGAGCCTCTTCTCCATCCGGGCATAGCCGTGGGGAGCCCATTCGCCGCTGTTCCCGGTGCGGCCCCGGGCAATCTGCAGCGCCTGCTCCAGATAGATGCGGCCGGCGTCGCCCCCCGCCTTTTTCTTGCCGGAGAGCACGTTGAGCCGCAGATAATGGGTGGCGTGGCCGGTGATGCTGTAGTCGGGCCAGAAAGTCTTGTCGCCCAGGGTCAGGCTGTAGAGGTTGCCGCAGGTGCCGCTGTCGGCGGTGGCGCCGTGCAGGGTTATCTCCCTGAGGTCGCCGCTAAGGTCAAACTGCGCCTGCTCCCACACGGTGATGTCCGGGGTCGCCATCACCAGCGGGCCGTACATTATCACACCCTCCCACATCGGGTCAAAATGGGTGCCCGACTGGTTGATGCCGGTGGCCGCCAGATCCATTTTGTCGGGGCCGAAGTCCAGATGGGCGGCAAATGGCATGGTGATTTCGACCTTGTCGCCGGCCTCCCATTTGCGCACGGGAATCTCCACATACGACTGCGGCCGGGCGTCGGAGGCCATTTCGCGGCCGTTAAGCTTGGCGCTGAAGCCCTTGGTGGCCCAGTAGGGGACTCTGAAAAAGAGGGCGAATTCTCCACCCTCGTCGATGGTGATGACGCTGCTCTCTGCGGGCCACTTGCACTCCTGGCGGAATTTGACCCCTTTGGCGCGCCAATTGGCTTCGGTGGGGAGGTAGAGGGCCACGAACAGCGAGTCGCCCCCTGCAAAATAGGCCGCCTCCTGATATTTCACGTGGTTTTCGGCACCGGTGCCGCCGCAGCAGGTCTCCTGGGGCGTGGGGCTGCCGAAGGGTTTTATGGCGTTCATCCCCACCGCATACTGATAGCATACGCCGTATTCTGAGGGGTGCACGCTGCCCACTATCTGATTGTAGAGCACCCGCTCGTAATAGTCCATGTAGCGGGCGTCGAGAGGGTTATAGCAGTTCAGATCCTTGGTCAGCTTGGCCAGGTTGTAGGCGCAGCAGGTCTCGTTGATGTCGGGGTTGGGGTAGAGGTTCCCCTCGGGGTCGCTCATCACGCTGGTGTTCATGCTCAACATCTGCGAGTAGGGCTGGCGGAACATCTCGCCGTTGCCCACGCCGCCCATGGCGTATGCGTAGCGCCCCTGAATCATCTCCCAGAAGTTGCTGGCGATGTTGTAATATCGCTCGTCGCCCCCCGCGCCGTAAAGCTTCAGCGCCCCCACAATCATTGGGATGTGCTGGTTGGCGTGGCGGGTGCGGATGTCATCTATGTTGCGGGCCAGAGGACCGTAGAATGCCGGGGCGTCGAAGTAGCTGGCCGCCTCCAGCAGCTTTGCGCTCTGCTGAGCATCGTCGCTCTTGAGGCTCAGGCGGGAGAGGACCTCCTGCATTCCGCCCACCTCGCCCGCGATGTACATGTTCCACATCTCGTAGCGGTTGCCGAATGCGGCGCGGCGCTCCGCCTCAGTGCCCTGCTCATTTACAAAAGTGCGGTAGTGCAGGCGGTTCCACACCCAGAGGCCCATATCCTTTGCGATTTGCAGCGCTTTGGCGGCGATTTCGCTGTCGTCGATGTTCTCGGCTATGTCCAGCAGGCCGGATAGCTGCTTGTGGATGCTGTAGTAGGGGGCCCACACGCCGAATTCGTTGTTGTAGGGGGTATATTTCTCTATCAGGGCGCAGTGCTGGGCGGGGATGGCGTTGAGGTAGCCGTAGCCGTACTCCGCATAGCGCTTCTTGTAGCGGTCAAAGGCGGCCCAGGAGCCCTCCATATCGCGCAGCTCCGCCTCCGGGGCTAGATCGCGGGCCTCGCAGTAGCGGCCCAGGGAACTGTCCCACACGAAGGTGCGCTCCTGGCAGGCGCGCAGCTCGTTCACCATTCGGGCCATCCGCTCCCGCAGCTGATCTTTCACGGCGGGATCTGTCGTGGAGGCGAATGCGAATGCCAGCGCCGACATATAGTGGCCGCTGCCGTGCCCCTTGAGTTTGGTGGTGGGAGAGTCCCAGCCGTCCGAGACGGTATACCCGTCGGTGGGCAGGCCGTAGGTGTCGCGGTAGTTGTACAGTTGCTGCGTTATGTCCAGGCTCAGCAGGTTGGATATGTCCAGGTCGCGGTTGCCGGTGAGGCGGTTGTCTCCGGTGAGGATGACGTCGCCCAGCGGCAGCGGAGCCACGGCGGGATTGCGGCCCGGCACGCTCCAGGGGGTGCTGCCGACAGTCACCGTCGCCTCCACCGGGTAGCCGGCATCGGTGGTGTTGTCGCCTATTATGTATCCCTGCACCGTGTAGACGCTGCCCACGGGCAGGGCGGCCTCGCTCTCCTCTGTCTCGCGCAGTGAGTTGGTCCATTTTACGCGGCGGATCTCGCTCTTGCCGCCGCACTTGACCTCTACGAGGGAGGGGAGGCGGGGGGCGGTCCCTTCCGGGGTGGTGACTTCAATCTTTTCCACGCCGGTGATGGCGCCGCTGCGGCCGCAGGAGACGGCTGCAAGGGCTCCCATCAGTAATATTGCTGTGCGGAAGAATTTTTTCATATCGCGGAGGTTATTCGGTTATCGTAATGTGGAATTTGACGGCGGCGGCATTCGCTCCGTAGACGAACGCCTGGGCGGTGCCGTACTCGCCGGGGGTGGCTATAGTGGGGTGCTTGCCCACATTGAAGGCGCATTCCCAGAGGTCGAATTCCGAGAATACATAGCTGTTGCTGTTGTGCGACACGATGCGGCCGCTGTCGTCGAACCAGTGGCCCGGGGCGTTGGCGGTGTTGGTGGGGTTGAGGCTGCCGTCGGGCTCGATGCCCTGGAAGGTGAGCTTCTCCTCAAAATAGAGCATTGCAATCTCATCAAAGCTGCCGAGGCCCAGCGCCTGGGCGATTTGCGCCTTCTCGCTGTCGCTCAGCGCCACGGTGACGCCGGTGTAGTGGCCGTCCAGCGCAAATTCCACGCTCTTCTCTATGGCGGTGTTGACGGTGACCTCCCCGCTGTAGGGCTCATCGGGCACCGTGCCCCGCACCGTGGGGTAATTCTTGACCACCTTGTCCAGATAGTTGAAGCGGTTTGTGAGCCAGTTTATCAGGTTCAGAAATTCGCGCGAATGGGTGTAATTGGTGATGCCCCACAGATCCATATCGTCTTGCGCGGCGTCGCCTATGACCTCCTCTGTGTCGGCCAGATGATTTTCCAGAGTCTCGGGCAGAGTGCCGATGACGGAATCCCACTTCTGCTGCAGCATCTCCACGAATTCGGGGATGCCGAACAGCCGGCAGAAAAAGTCGGAGGCGGTGCTGCCGTATGCCCCGCGGTGGTTGAAGGGGTCGCTGCCGAAAATCAGGTCGCGGTAATCCTCGAAATAGGTGTGCCCCATCCCCCGGGAGTCGTACATGTCGCCCCAGTTGTAGTCAAAGCCGCCGTCGCAGTCCCACAGAGGGCCCATTACCCACTTTGAACTGTCGTCGTAGCGGTGGATGTAGCCGCTGCGCAGGCTGGGGGCGTTGTCCACCTCCACGTTGCAGATGATTTCCTGCACCAGAATATAGTTTATCATCGACTCCACATCCAGCAGCGACTGTATCTTCTCCCAGTCGAGATTGTCGATGGCATCTTCCAGCACGGCGAACTCCGCCTTGGCGCGGTCACGCTGCACGGCGGTGGCGTCGTCGGGATATTTCACCGCCACGGCCATTCCGAACCCTTCCGACCAGAAGTTGCCGGTGGAGTAGGGATCTTCACCGGGGCCGTCGTTCAAGTCCAGCGCCAGCAGCAGCCCCTCGTTGCTGTCCAGCTTTACGCGGTGGCCCCCCTCTTCTACCTGCTCGGTGACCATATAGAGCCCCAGATACTCCCCGTTGAGGGTCACTGTGGCGTAGCGCGAACGGTTGGTGCTGGGAATGCCCAGCTCGTGGGCAATAGAGAATCCTACGTTGTTCATCATGTGCGTCACGTCGCGGTAGTCTGCCAGCAGCACCCAGTCGCGGTTCTTTTTCATCCCAAGCACGGGCTGCGATTCGTCCAGCTTTATGCGGTAGGGCTTTTTGGGATACCAGTTCCAGGTGGAATTGCCACGGCCGCGGATCTTGCCCCGCGCCTGCAGGTCGCTGAAGAAATCGTTGCCGTCTATCTTTATGGAGCAGGGGCGGTATTCCTCTTTGGAATCCACCGCAACGCCGCCGTCGGTGGTGATGTCTATCTGCGCCAGGGCGTAGGTATAGTAGGATGTGGGCTCCCCCTTGCCGCCGTCCGGGTCATCGGGGCCCGGGGTGGGGATTATGTTGTCTTCGTGGCAGGCAGCAAGAGCCGCCAGAAGCGCCGCAAAGAGGATAAGGGTTCTGGTTTTTTTCATTTCCTGTTACTTGGTATGGAATCTATACACCGCAAATGTGCGGGCAGGAAAGTTTTCTCGCAGTTCGATGCGGCCGCCGTCGAGGTTTCGCACCCCCATCAGCCAGTCGTTGGAGGGGTCGCTCACTGGGGTGAGGTCCACCGCAGAGGTCTGCGGCACTATGCGCTCCGGCTCGTCAAGGGTATTCTCGTCCACGGCGTTGTCGCTGTGCAGGGCGGTTTTCTCCGCCCCCTTGAGGCCGCCGGGCAGCTCAAACGACACCGTCTGCGAATATTGGTTGAGGTTGGCTATCTTGATTATTATGTCTCCCGTGGCATCGTCGATTGCGGCGGTGGCGTTGAGACCGTTGATGTTTACCACCGGCTTGCCCTCTGCCGTGATGGGAATGACGCGGCTGCCGCGGTTGCCCGCAAACATGCTCTGGACATACCAGCTGCAGCTCTTCATCACCCGCAGGTTGTCAAACCAGATGAGGTCGGGACGCCACTGCCACCCCTCCGCGTGGGCCAAGGTGGGGGCGTAGCTCGACATATACACCACGTCGGCGTTGCGCTCCAGACCCGTCATAAACGAAGCCTCCAGCAGAGCGGCGTTGAAGTGGTTGAACTTCTTGCCGTCGCTGCCGTGGCAGGCATATTCGCCGGCGAAGACCTTGGGCCCGGTGCGGGGGTAGCTGTCGTAGCGGCTGGCATTGCGCTCGTAGAACCCCTCCCAGCTGTAATAATGCTCGTCCACGAGGTCCACGTCCAGGCGGCGCATCTCCTTCCAGAGGTCGTCGAACCACTCGCCCCCGAGATAGGGGCCGGAGGTGCCGATGATCTTGATTTCGGGGTGTTTCTCGCGCACCGCCTTTACAAACGGCTCGAAACGGGCCTTGAAATCCTCGCCCCACTGCTCGTTGCCGATGCCGATGTATTTCATGTTGAAGGGCTCGCTGTGGCCCATCTGGGCGCGCACCTTGCCCCATTTGCTCTTGGGACTGCCGTTGGCGAATTCAATCAGGTCCAGGGCGTCCTGGATGTAGCTGTCGAGATCTTCAAGAGAGCAGTTGACATCCCACGCGGGGTCGTTCTGGAACTGGCAGGCCATGCCGCAGCTGATGATGGGGACAGGCTCGGCGCCGATCTCCTCTGCCAGGCGGAAGTATTCGTAGAAGCCCAGCCCGCCGCTCTGATAATAGTCGGGGAACATCCGCTCGAATGCGGAGCAGCTCCAGCGGTTGAGGTTTATGGGGCGGTTTTCCACCGGCCCGACGGTGTTCTTCCACTGGTAGCGGTTGTCGAGGGTAGTCCCCTCCACTATGCAGCCGCCCGGGAAGCGGAGAATGCCGGGGTGCAGGTCGGCAAGCGCCTGTGCCAGATCTTTGCGCAGACCGTTTTCGTCGCCGTTGAAGGTCTCGGCGGGGAAGAGCGATATGTGCTCCAGGTCGGCGGCCGCCTCGGGGTCCTCGTCCATCAGCAGGATGCGCAGCGAGGCTTTCTGCAGGGTCTTGGAAGGGATGAGTGTCACCTCGTAGCGGCTCCATTTGCTCCCTTTGACCTCTATCTGCTCCATTGCCAGAATCTGGCTCTCATAGTTGCCGGTAACGTCGCACAGCATCGCTCCGATGCCGGCGCTCTTGGCTTTGCCGGCGGTGCGGGCCCAGAAGCTGAGGCGGTACTGCGCCCCCTGCTCCAGGCCGATGCCGAACCAGCCGCTGTTTTCCAGCCCGCAGAAATTGGCGGGATGGCCCTGATATGCAAGGCGCACGTAGTGGGGGTTGCGCTCGAAGGGGCCTCCCTCGCTGCGGACTTCCACCTTGCCGAATGTCTTCCAGCCCTGCAGCGGGTTGTCGTATTCGAAACTGCGGTTTATTACCTTTTCGGCATAGAGCCCGCCGTCGGCGGCAAAGTTGATGTCTTCCAGAAAGATGCCGTACATCGTGGGCTGAATCTCGATGCCCGGGGCCTTCTCGTCCACCACCAGATATCCGTGGCGGGGCTGGGCGCAGAGGGCGCCTGCCGCAAGTGCCAGTGCGGCCGCTGTTGCAGTTATCTTTTTCATTTCACCTCCCACTCATAAAGTCCAGAAGAGAGATTGTCGGGCAGAGTCACCTCCAGCCTTACCGCGTCGGTGGTGACGGGGTCAAACTCCACCGTATTCATCATGAAGCGCTCCGTGGGGTAGGATTTGGCGCCGGATACGGGCTGCCAGGCTCCGCTGCTGTCGCGGTAGAGGATTCGCCACTGTTTGGGCACGCTGCAGCCGCCCCAGGGCTGGTCGTCGAACCAGAACACAGAGCTGCCGGAGATTTCGGTGGCTTTGGGGAATGTGTATTGCAGCCATTCGGTGCCGCCGTTCTTGGGCCACCAGTGGTAGTAGGGGGCGGGGGTGTCATCGCCGATT
Organism: bacterium; assembly: GCA_963637965.1. Lineage (GTDB taxonomy): Bacteria > Bacteroidota > Bacteroidia > Bacteroidales > UBA932 > Equibacterium. The sequence goes on along the minus strand of CAVHPI010000025.1, from coordinate 10,120 downwards.
GCGGGCACCAGGCGGTCGTTGACGCTGCCCAGCGCCACGGTGGGGAAGGAGGCCTCCAGCTTGCTTCTTGAAGCGAGGGTCTGGGGCTTGGAGGGAAGGGTCGCCTTGAGGTCGATGGGAAGCCATACCGCCATCTCGCCGCTGCCGCGGTGGCACCATGCATAATAAGGTATCAGAGTGAGGCGGACATCGCCGGTGGCGAGGCGGCCGCTGTCGTCGAACGAGAGGGTCTGGGCATCGGTCGTGATCTTGTCAATGCCGTAAAGCTCGCTGCTGTGGGACACCGTGAACTCCGGGCTCTGGTTCAAGAGCACGCTGCGGACGCTGAAGCCATCATTGTCGGGCCACTCGGCGCAATAGACCACCGGGCCCTTCTCGATGCTCACGCGGCCCTGGTCGGCGCGGACCATTCCGTGCGCCTTGACCACGCGGGGTTCCATGTCAAAATGCACGCAGACGCGGTCGCCCTTCTTCCAGATGCGGCGGATGGTGCAGTAGCCCTGCTCCAGGGCGCCGTCCACCGCCTCTCCGTTCACGGTGACGCTGTAGCCGAGGCGCTTGCCGTCGGCATAGCTGTAGAGGTCGGAGGGGACCGCTTCACCCCTGACCCAGCCGGGGATGCGCACCTTGAGGGCCATCTCCTTCTTGAGCGAGGTCTTGTCGATGCTGATCTCGATGTCGCCGCTCCAGGGATAAGAGGTTTTCTGGCTCACGGTGACGCTCTTGCCCGCCACTTTATTGGTCATTGTGTTGGGCATAAAGAGGTTCACATACAGCGCGTCGCCCTTCACCGCATACACGTAGCCGGGCACGCTGGGGATGAAGCGGCAGATGTTGGAGGGGCAGCAGGCGCAGCCGAACCACTCCTGGCGCTGATGCTGGCCGATGGACTCCAGAGGGTTGGGGTAGAAGAAGCCGTTGCCCTCCAGGCTGACGCCGCTGATGAGGCCGTTGTAGAGCGTGCGCTCCAGCACATCGTAATATTTGCTGTCGCCGTGCAGCAGGAACATCCTGTAGTTGACATACACGTTGCCGATGGCGGCGCAGGTCTCGCAGTAGGCGCTCATATTGGGCAGCTGGTAGTTCTCGCCGAACGCCTCGCCGCTGTTGGTGGCGCCGATGCCGCCGGTGATGTAGAGCTTTTTGGACACGATGTTGTCCCAGATGCGGTCGATGGCGTCGATATACTCCTTGTCGCCGGTCAGAGCGGCCACGTCGGCCATCCCGGCATACATATAGGCGGCGCGCACGGCGTGGCCCACCGCTTCGCTCTGCTCAAGCACCGGCAGATGTGTCTGGTTGTACTCGTCGCGATATTCGGTCTTGCCCCGCTCGTCCAGGAAGAACTTGGCCTCGTCCAGATACTTCTTCTCTCCGGTGACCACATACAGCTTAGCTAGCGCCATCTCGGCAATCTGGTGGCCCGGCACCACGCGCGCCCGGCCGCTGCCGCTGCCCACCTCGCGCACCACGCAGTCGGCATAGCGGATGGCTATGTCAAGGAAGTTGCGCTTGCCGGTGGCCTGATAATGGGCAATCGCCCCCTCCACCATATGGCCGAGGTTGTAGAGCTCGTGGCTGAGCTCCTCGTCCTTGACCCAGCGGCGGTCTCCGGCCCATTCGTGGGGATGCTCCGGATTCATTGTGCGGGCGGTGTAGAGGTAGCCGTCGCTCTCCTGCGCCGCGGCCACAATCACCAGCACGCTGTCTATATACTTCATCAGCTTCTTGTCGGGGTAGGTCTGCAGCACGTAGGAGGCGCCCTCGATGGTCTTGTACACGTCGGTGTCGTCAAACGAGTAGCCGCCGACCTCGTATCCGAGATTCTCTGCGGAGTGCATCTGATTTGCCGCCTTTACAAAATTGTCGTAGCGTCCCTCGCTCTCGCACTTGGAGAATGCCAGCGGAATGGTGACGTCGCGCGACGCCTTGAGCCGCTGCCCCCAGAAGGAGTCCTCAGCCACCTTCACGCTGGTGAAGGGAACCGGGTCGATGGGGTAGGCTGCCTGCGCCAAAGCGTCAGCGGGGGCGCCCTGCAGCATTATCGCGGCAAGGGCGGCGATGAAGATTTTGTTTTTGGTAGTCATGATATCTGGTTTTTAATAATTATCGCTCTTACAAATTTAGAGAATGCATATTGCAACAGTTTGCAACTAAATCCAATTGTATTGTAAAAAAGTCCAAAGATTTTATTATAACTTTAATATATGAAACAAAGGTGGACAATATTCATATACCTGCTCCTCTGTCCTATTATTATGTATGGGGCGGGGAATTACAAGTTCCGCCATTATACATCAAAGGAGGGGCTCTCGTCCAACACCGTGCGCGCGCTGCTGCAGGACTCCACCGGCATCATCTGGATAGGCACCGCCGAAGGGCTCAACAGCTTCGACGGTCAGGAGTTTATCCGGCACGACCTGCGCGAAGGGGGCAGCCGCTATGTCAACGCCCTCAGACAGACCTCGGACGGAGGGATGTGGGTGGGCACCGACGACGGGGCCTATTTCTACGACGGCAGCGATTTTTGCCCTCTGGAGATTCTGCCGGAGACCACCGTGACCTCCATAGCGCAGGACGGCCGCGGCTCCATCTGGCTGGGAACATTCAGCGACGGGCTCTACTGCTACGACGGCGAGGGGCTCTCGCATTATCTCCCGGGCTCTTTCATAGACAATCTGTTTGTCTCTGCCGACGGCCGCCTGTGGGTGTGCTGCCAAACTGCCCGCGAAGGGGTGCTGGTGTTCAATTTTGCCACAGAAACTTTTGCCGAGCCCGGCTTTACATATAAAGATTGCACGCCCGCGCGCGTATGCGCAATGGCTCAGGATGGCGACGGCATAATATGGATCGGCACCTGGGACAGCGGCTTCTACCGGGCCGACCCCGCCACCGGCACTGTGACCTGCCAGGTCCCCTACGGCGAGGGCTTCACACACATCCACAGCATACTGCAGGAGTCTCACTGGAGTTTTCTTGTGGGCAGCGACGACGGCCTGCTGCGCATAAACACCCTTACCGGAGAGCGGGAACTCTACACCAACGACCGCGGCGACCCCTCCTCCCTCTCCAACAAGTTTATCTACCCTATAATAAAAGACCACGAAGGGGGCATTTGGGTCGGAACTTTCTATGGCGGGGTGGATTATGTCTCGCCCGGGGCGGGGCAGTTTGCAGAACATTCCCTCTCTGCTATGACCTCCGGCAGGGAGACTTATATGGTTAGCTGCTTTGCCCAGGACAAGGACGGCACCATATATATTGGCTCCGAAACCGGCGGCCTCTTCCGCTATGACCCGTCGGACAATACCGCCTCCCGCATTAAGTGCCCTGCCGCTGCCGCTTCTGTGCTGGAGTCCCAGAATGTCCACGCCCTGCTGCTGCAGGGGGATCTGCTCTGGATAGGGACCTACGCCGGCCATCTGCTGCGGCTGAACCTGACCGACGGCACCCTCAGGACATATTCGGAAAATCTGCCCAGCGTATATGCTCTCGCACTTGATTCGCGGGGAGCGGTATGGGCAGGCACGACCTCTGCAATCTGCCGCTACGATGCCGCGGCGGATCGCTTCACTCTGGTGCGCGAGGTGGGAGCCGTGGTGGTGTCGGCCGTGACGGCCTCCGACGGCGCACTGTGGTTCGGCACTGCCGGCGACGGCATCTGGCGCCGCACCGCCGACCGCGACTGGGACCATCTCACCTGGCAGGAGGGCTACCTGCCCAGCAATAAAGTAAACCACGTGGCCGACTCTCCGCTGGGGGTCATGGTCTCTTCTGAGGGCGGCCTCTCGATTTTCGGAGAGACACAGCAGTGGAACCTCCTCCCTGACGTTGACGTCCATTTTGCCGCCTGCGACGGCCGCAGCATCTGGATGGCCTCCGCCTCAAGTCTCGTCCAATATGACATAGATGCCGGGCGCTCGAATTATTTCGGGGCCAGCGACGGCGTCTTTTCCAGCCAGTTCCTCCCCGCCTCGGGGCTGATGTGCCGCGACGGGGTTATCTATATCGGCTCTGCCGACGGCTTTCTGACATTCCTGCCGACGGCAGTCAAGCACAACGAATTCGCCCCCAAGGTGTTGTTCACCCGCTTTACGGCCTCCTCTGCCGGCGACAGCCGCAATCTGCTCGGGCGCGCCCCCGGGGAGCCGATATCGGTGCCCTGGCGCCTGAGGGAAATCTCCATCCACTTTGCCGCCCTCACCTATTGGGCGCCGGAGAAGGTGCGCTATGCCTATCGTCTGGTGGGGCTGGACCGACAGTGGAGGGAGATGGAGGGGCGCGGAATGCTCAACTTCAACCGCCTCCCCGCGGGGCGCTACAAGCTGTATGTGCGCGCCTGCAACAACAGCGGCATCTGGAGCAGCGAGGGAGAGGGTCTCTCCTTTACCGTAAAGCCCCATCCGCTGCGCAGCAGCTGGGCCACGGTGATTTACATTCTTCTGATATGCGCCCTGCTGTATCTCCTCTCGCGCTATCTCACCGCCCGCACCGAGAAGCGGGAGTGGGAGATTTATGAGAAGCGGCTCGACGACGACCGTCAGGCTCTCTCCGCCACAATCGCGGAGCGTCTCGAGGCCCCCGTTACCGGCATCGGGGCGCAGCTTGAGCGCCTGAAGGAGTCCCCACGCGGCACCGCCGCCATCCGCAGCGAAATTGCCGTGATAGAGAAGAATCACCAGATGCTGCGGGGCATTGTGACTTCGCTGCAGAAAAAGGCTAAGATGAGTGAGAAGGACGCGGCCGCCGGGGCTGCTGATGCCGGAGTGGCCGCCCTCACCCCCGCCGACGACTTCCTTCCCCGTCTGGAGAAGATAATCGCCGACAATCTGGCGAACCCCGAACTCTCGGTGCAGTTTCTGGCGGCGGAGATGGCAATCTCGCGCAGCGGCCTCTTTGCAAAGTGCAAGGAGCTCTGCGGAGAGACCCCCAACAATCTGATCAACCACGCCAAGCTGAATGCGGCCGCCGCGCTGCTTGCAAAAGGGGAACATTCCATCGGTGAAATCTGCTATATGGTGGGGTTCGCCTCGCCCAGCTATTTCTCCAAAAGTTTCTCTTCACAGTTCGGAATGACTCCCAACCAATGGATAAAAACACACCGTGAATAGCACCGGGGCGGTTTTTGGACTCTTTCTAAATACTATTGTACAATTTTGATATTTCTTGCCGAATATTAGATTTAATTTTGTTAGCACTTGACGTTTAACGCAATAATATATTAACCGCAATGCTAACTAAAAAATTCAGTATCTTCTTGGTGACCGCACTCCTCGCGCTCTTTTCCGTGGAGTCGTTCGCACAAAAGACACTCGCTGTTTCTGGTAATGTCAAGGACGACCTTGGCGAACCTGTCATAGGTGCGGGAGTCTTTGTAAAAGGGACCGGCATCGGCAGCATCACCGACGCCGACGGTTATTACAGACTTACAAACGTCCCCTCTGACGCGGTCCTGACCATATCCGCCATCGGCTACAAAGAGGCCGAGGCAGCCGTGGACTTCCGCGCCACAGTGGACGTCACTCTGGAGCAGGACCTGCTGATGCTCAACGACGCTGTCGTGATCGGTTACGGTACGCAGCGCAAGGGCGATATCACCAGTGCCGTGGCTTCCGTAAAGAGCGAGGAATTCCTTGCCGGCAACATCGGCGACGCCGCCCAGCTCATCAAGGGCAAGGTGGCTGGTCTCAATGTCACCAAGGGCAACGGCGACCCTACAGCTTCCTCCACTATAATGCTGCGCGGCGTGACCTCCCTCAAGGGTGGCTACACTCCCCTGATTCTGGTGGACGGCATCGAGGGCTCCCTCTCTACCGTAGCTCCCGAGTCCATCGAAGAAATTTCCGTGCTTAAGGATGCCTCCGCGGCTGCAATCTACGGTACCCGCGGCGCCGCCGGCGTGATTCTCATCACCACCAAGAACGGCAGGGTGGGCGACCACTACAACATCAGCTACAACGGCTACGGCTCCATCTCCAACTTCTCCAAGAGGGTTGACTTCATGGATGCCGACTTCATGCGCAGCATGACTGCCGAGCAGCTGGCCACCTATTCGGCATTCCAGGATCTGGGATACACCACCGACTGGCTCAGCGAGGTCTCGCAGACTGGCGTGGCTCAGAACCACAACATCGCCCTCGAAGGGGGCAGCGAGCACAGCGCCTACTCTGCCAACATCACCTACCGCGACAATCAGGGTGTGATAATCGGCTCATACAGCAAGGATTTGCGTGCGCAGATGGACGTGACCCAGTATCTCTTCAACGATGTGGTCAAGGTCAACTTCAATATGCTCAAGACCCTCAGCGAGAATGACAACCAGGACAGCTACACCATATATCACCAGGCTGTCATCCGCAACCCGACGGCTCCCATCTATGTGGACGGAGACCCCAACAACGATTATTACGAGCAGACAGCTCCGCTCTATTATTACAACCCTGTGCCTTATATCAAGGAGCACAGCGGCGACTATCGCTACGAGAGCACCCGCCTCACCGGCAACATCACCGTGGAGCCCGTCAAGGGCTGGAAGACCAACCTGCAGCTTTCCACCAACCGCAGCAACTCGGTGAACGAATACTACAACACTGAGAAGTATCAGGGCAACCGCTGGGGAGATGTGAACGGCAACGCAGGCAAGAGCCAGGGTACCTACAGGCAGGACCAGCTGGAACTCACCTCCCAGTATGATTTTGCAGCCGACAAGCACCACTTCTCCGGTATGTTGGGCTACAGCTGGATGAACGAGATTAGCGACGGCTTCGGCGCTTCCAACTCCGAGTTCTCCACCAATGCTTATCTTTACAATAACCTGGGTGCGGGCCGCTATGCAGAGCTCATCGAGAGCGGCACCGGCGAAGACAAGACCACTACCCTCAAGACTTACGGCGGCGTATCTTCTTATAAGAACGAGTCCACGCTGATCGGCTTCTTCGGCCGCTTCACCTATAATTACGACAACCGCTTCAACGTGCTGGGTACCCTCCGCTACGAGGGATCTTCCAAGTTCGGCGCAGGCAACAAGTGGGGCCTTTTCCCCGCAATCAGCGCCGGCTGGACCCTCTCCAACGAGGACTTTATCAAGAGTCTCGGTTGGGTTGAGAACCTCAAGCTGAGAGTCGGCTACGGCAAGACAGGCGTCATCCCCAGCGACCCTTATATGTCGCTGCTTATCTACAACTACGACACCTCCTACGGCAACTATGTCACTTCCGACGGCAACTGGCGTCCTTCGCTGACCCCCAGCCAGAACCCCAACCCCAGCCTCAAGTGGGAGACCACCCAGGAAGTCAACGCCGGCGTTGACTTCGGCTTCCTCGGCGGCCGTCTCTACGGATCGTTGGACGTTTACTACAAAGTCACCAGAGACATGCTTTATGACTACTCGGTGCCCGTTCCCCCGAACCTCTACGGATATACCACAGCCAACGTGGGCTCGATGTCCAATGCCGGCGTAGAGCTGATGCTGGGCGGCACCCCCGTCAAGACGCGCAACTTCGAGTGGAACACCACATTCACCGCATCCCACAACAGAAACCGCCTCATCACCCTCTCCAATGACCTCTATGAGACTGTCAACTACATTGACGGCGCGTGGACAGAGGAGCCTACAACGATGTGCGTGCAGCGTACCTACGAGGGCGGCTCGCTCGGTGACTTCTATATGCTCAAATCCACCGGCCTCAGCGGCAAGAAGGCCACCAAGGGCCTCTGGATGATAGAGAACCCCGCAACCGGGGAGAGCGAAGTGTTCAACTCCGGTATGCGCGACGTGGATTCCGGCTACCGCCAGTATCTGGGCAGCGGTATCCCCAAGGCTACTTTCGGATGGGCCAACACTCTCCGCTACAAGAGATTCGATCTCACCCTCTCATTCTCCAGCCAGGTGGGCTACAAGATCTTCAACTGCCAGAGAATGTTCTACGAGAACCTCAACATCGGTCTTAACCGCTACAAGAGCGCAGTCAACCCCGTTTACGGCGGCCAGCTCTCCAAGAGCCAGGAGCCCGTGGCGGTCAGCTACTATCTGGAGAACGGCGACTATCTCAAGCTTGACAACTTCAACCTTGGGTACACCTTCGACACCCAGAACATAAAATATGTGGACAATGCCCGCGTATTCGTTTCTGGCGAGAACATCTTCTGCCTCACCGCTTATCAGGGCATCGACCCCGAAATGTCCACCGGCGACCGCTTTTCGTTCGGCGTGGACTACCGCAACAAGTACCCCACCATCCGCACTTTCACTCTCGGTGTCAACATCACATTCGGTAACAAATAATAAAAGGAGCTTTACAATATGAAAAAAATGAACAGATTTTTCGCCGCTTCGTTTGCGGCTGCAGCGCTCCTCGCAGGCTCATCTGCCTGCACCAATCTCGACGAGCACATTTACTCCGACCTCTCTCCCGAGAACCTCTCGGGCAGCGACGACGAGGTAATGGACATGATGGGCAACCTCTATGCCCAGCTCCGCTTTTCATATTGGGCCTGGGAGGGCTACTTCGACATCAACGAAGAGAGCAGCGACCTGCTGATGACCCCTTACCGCACCTACGGCGGCTGGGGCGCGCAGTATATCAACCTGCACCAGAATAACCCCTACGCGGGCATCCCCCATCTCTATCAGGAGTGGTACTATTGCTACAACGCAATTGAGAAGGCAAACCAGCTGCTGGAGACCGAGACAATACAGAACGACCCCGAGTCGGCTGCCGAGGTCCGCGCCGTGCGCGCCCTGTGCTACTTCATAGTGTTTGACCTGTGGCGCAACGTCCCTCTGGAGACCGACTATTCAGTGTCCAGCGCCTCCGGCTATATGCCTCAGCAGTCGGCTCCCGAGCACGTATGGGACTTTATGGCAAAGGAAATCGAGGAGATCGTGCCTCTGATGCCCACCGCCAAGAAGTATGGCCGCATGAACAAATACGCAGCCTGCATGCTTGCATCCAAGATATTCCTGATGCACGACAGCTGGCTCCGCGGCTTTGAAAAAGACGCCGCCACCAATCTGGTGATGAGCGAGCACGCCAACGCAAACCGCAACTGGGACAGCGAGTTCTTCGTTACGAACGCCCAGAACGACAACAAATGGTACAAAAAGGCGTTCCAGTATGCCAAGATGGTTGTGGACGAGGGCGGATACACCCTTGCCGAGAACTATCTGGACAACAGCCGATGCAACCTCAGCTCCGCACCCGAGGTCATCTTCGTGCTCCCTCTCGACGGTGCCAAGGCTTCTCACAACTATCTTGTGAACAAATGCTTCGTGGGTCGCGGCGGTCAGGCGTTCGGCTTCAGCGGCTCTCCCTGGAACGGCTCCTGCGCAGTGCCCCAGTTCATCCACTCCTATGACCCCGACGACACCCGTCTCACCGACACCTGGGCCATCGGCCAGCAGTATTACGCATCCGACGGATTCCCCATCTATGAGGCAGAGCAGAAGCGCACCGACAAAGGCGCGGACATGCTCACCGACGCGATGATCGCTTCCGAGCCCCTCCATAAGTCGCACAGCCACGCAGCCGGCAATTACCCGCTTGTCTATACCGTTGAGGTGCACTCCATCAACAACCCCGGCGCTTACGACTTTGAGGGCGCACGCTTCAAGAAACAGGAGATTGTTGCAGGCAACACCGGCACCTATGGCGACGACGTTTGCTTCTACCGCCTCTCCGACGCCTACTTCATCATGGCCGAGACAGTGCTCCGCACCGCCGGCGGCATAGACGGCTACAGCGACAGCGACGCTGCCGGCTGGGTTACAATGGTCCGCAAGCGCGCCTTCAAGAGTAATCCCGAAAAGGCCATCCGCACTGCGGCAGATCTCAAGGGCGACAGCAAGTATGACTACGGCGTGCGCGAGTGCACCACCAGCACCTCCGCCAACCCGTATGCCGACTTCAAGTATAACGCAGACGGCAATGTCACTCCCGGCTCTTTCACCAACTACACCAAGGACAACAGCGCCACCATCGAACTCGGCGGCCTGCTCGACGACCTTGCGTGGGAGTTTGTGGGCGAGCATCACCGCCGTCAGGACCTGCAGCGCTTTATGCTGAGCGACGGCCGCAACGTCTACAACGGCAAGACCTGGTTCTGCCGCAAAGACAAGATG
>CAVHPI010000024.1:0-20748 GCA_963637965.1 bacterium | reverse complement strand
CGTGGAAATAGATCTTAAATCCAACGACGGGGTCTCCGGCAATCCTCCTTACACTATTGCAACTACAGATGGCGAGGCACGCTACAGTATCTCCGTCACCGACGCGACGGCCACCAGCGTGACAATAACATCCTCTGCCCGTGCAATCTTCTGGGGCATCAATACTTATAGCGAATAATCACAATTATCACGATGATATCCATATGCCGATTGGCAGCGGGATTGTTTGGGGCATTGCTTCTGGCGGTGCCCCAATCGTGCTGTCAGAACGAAGGGTCAGAATTCAAGATTGAACTTTCCCGCAGCGAGGGTGAAGCCGAACGCGGCACGCAGTGGCTGCACGTAACTGCGGAGGATGGCAAGGGGTGGACGCTCTCTATGTGCGACGCTTCGGGCGAGTCCGTAAGCTGGCTCACCGCCGACCCGGCATCGGGCACCGGCAACGCCTCCGTCTCCCTCACCTGGAAGGCCAACCCCACCTCCGCCTCCCGCACCGCAATTGTCAAGGGGGTTTGCGGCGGCAGCGAATCCACCGCCGCTTTCACCCAGAAGGGCGCGTCCGGCAAGGAGGAGACAGATTATGATGCTCTCCGCGAAGAATTTCGGAATGAATACATCCCTGCGGATGCTCCGCAGATTATCAAGGAATTTTTTGACAGCCAGATAGACAAGGCCGCTGAAGGAGAGCTCGGGCCGATCCCCACGGAACTCGTGTCCGATGAGATTCCCGCCTGGATGGAGCTCCCCGCCACAAATGACCGTGACCTGTATTTCATAACCCACGCGAGCTCAACTGCAACCGGCGCGGGGCGCAACTACTCGTATTACTGGGATCCGGAGGCGCTGGTGGCCCACTGGGTGGCTTATCCCCTCAACAAAGGGTGCATAGCTACAGGCGGGCGCACAAATGCGTGGGGACTTGATCTCAAGCTCCCCTACAGCGCCCAGCCGGTGCTCTACAGGGGCTTCAGCAGCGGCGGCAGCACGCAAGCCTATCAGCGCGGACACCAGTGCCCTTCCGCAGACCGGCTTGCAGCAACGGACAACGAGATGACCTTCTACGGCACCAATATGACTCCGCAGGTGGGCGACCTCAACGAGAAAATATGGGCGGCGGTGGAGAACCGCGTGCGCGACTGGTCCAAGGCCTTCGACACCCTCTATGTGGTCACCGGCTGCGTGGTAGAGGGGAGCACGGAGTGTGCCTACGACAATGTCGGAAACAAGGTCACCGTTCCCGTGGGCTACTACAAGGCGCTGCTGGGCTACAGCAAGGCCGGCTCGCGCGGCATCAGCTCGCAGACAAAGGGCTACACCGGCGTGGCGTTCTATTTTGAGCACAGAGGCTACTCCGACAACAACTATATGAAGTGCGCGATGACCATCGACGCCCTGGAGGAGAAGGTGGGCGAGGACTTCTTCGTGAACCTGCCCTCCGCCATCGGAAGCTCCCTGGCAAACAAGGTGGAATCCACGCGCGACGATTATTGGTGGGGCAACTGACGCTAGTCTCCGCCCCGAACGCAAACCTTGCACAATATGAAAAGACTTTTCACAATAGCGGCGCTGCTGCTCTCGGCCCTTCTGGCATACGGCCAGCAGACCCGCACCTATGTGGTGGGATTCTACAATCTGGAGAATCTCTTTGACATTTACGATGATCCCGCAAAGCAGGATCAGCAGTTCCTGCCGGACGGTTCCAATCACTGGACGCAGGTCAAGTATGAGAAAAAACAGGCCAATATGGCCCACGTGATAGCCGAGATGGCAAAGGAAAACGGGCGCTACCACACCATCCTTGGGGTGAGCGAGGTGGAGAACCGGATGGTGCTGGAAGATCTGGTGAGCGAGAGTGAGATTGCCGACGCAAACTATCAGATTGTGCACTACGACAGCCCCGACCGCCGCGGCATAGACGTGGCGCTGCTTTACAAGCCGGAGCAGTTCACGTTTCTGGACTCGGAGGCGATCCCCTTTACCTTTGAGGGGAGCGACATTGACTTTACCGACACAGATACCGATTATTTCCGCACCCGCGACATACTTATGGTGCACGGCACCATCGACGGCGAGCACTTTGCGTTTTATGTGATGCACCTGCCCAGCCGCGGCGGCGGCAAGGGGAGCAACCTGCGCAGCCGGGGTGCCGAAATCGCCTACAACCACGCCATGCGGATGATGGAAAAATATCCCGGAATCAAGATTGTGGCGATGGGCGATATGAACGACGACCCCACCGACCCCAGTATGACCGACTATCTGCACAGCCGCGAGACCCTTGAGGCCACGGGCCAAGAGGACTTCTTCAACCCCTTCTGCTCCATATTGGGCGATGGCATCGGCTCTATCTGCTATAAAGGGGAGTGGAGTCTGTTTGACCAGATTCTCATTAACTCCAATCTGGCCTTCGCCCCCGACGGAGGACTCAAAATCAAGCAGATAAACAAAGGTTACTACGGGCGCGTGTTCAAGAAGCGCTTTATGGAGACCAAGAGCGGGCAGTACAAGGGCTATCCGCTGCGCACATTCTCCAACGGCACCTTCCTCAACGGCTACAGCGACCACTATCCCACCTATATCGTAATAAGTAAAACCGTATCGAAATGATAAAGAGAGTTACACTTACAGTAGCGATGCTGCTGTGCACTCTGCTTGGCTGGGGCCAGATGCCCACCGGCGGGGTCAAGGGCCTTGTGGTGAGCCGCTCGGACAAGAGCGCAGTCTCCGGGGCGCAGATTTCGCTGCTCAGCGGCGGGGCGGCGGTGGCCGCCTGCACCACAGACGCATCGGGCGCCTTTATGATAGAAGCCCTGGGCGACGGCACATACAATATGACAATCACCGCCGACGGCTATGTCACCGCCAATGTTAACGTCAGCATTGAGAAGGGGCTTATGAAGGATATGATGCGCATCTCGCTGCTGCCCGAGCAGGTAGTGGCGGAGGTGGACGATTCCAGCTTTCTGGAGTTTGATATGGATGACTCGGGCTTTACCGACAATCCCACCATCATGTATGGCAGCAACGATGTATTTACGCAGGTTGCCGGCTACGGCTTCAGCTCTGTCCGGTTCAAGAGCCGCGGCTACGAGAGTGAGTCGCAGGATCTCTATATGGCGGGTGTCAAGATGAACGATGCCATCACCGGATATGCCCCCTTCAGCCTCTGGAGCGGCATCAACGAGGCAGTGCGCAGCAAAAACACCACCATCGGCCTCGAGAGCGCCGACTATGGCCTGGGCCACTTCAACGGTATGACCAACATTCTGGGCAACCCGGCTGCGGTGCGTCCCGGGTGGCGCTTCAGCGCTCTCACCAACAGCGCCCTCTACCGCCTCCGCCTGATGGCCACATACGCCTCCGGCGAGCTGGACAACGGCCTCTCCTATGCCGTGAACATATCGGCCCGCGTGGGCGGCAACGACTGGGTGCAGGGTGTATATTACAAGAACATCTCTTATTATGCCGGTATCGAGAAGAAGTTTGGCGACGACAGCCGCCTGGCCCTGTTCACCTTTGCCAATACCGGCGAGCGAGGCGCGCAGAACGCTTCTACCCAGGAAGTTTATGACCTGATGGGAGACAATATGTACAACTCCAACTGGGGCTATCAGAACGGCAAGATGCGCAACAGCCGCGTGCGCAAGAATTTTGAGCCGGTCACCGTGCTCAAGTACACGGCATCTCCGGCCGACAATCTGGACCTTTCCGCCACAATTCTCTACCGCTGCGGCAGCAACGGCTACACTGCCCTCGACTGGTATGACGCGGCCGACCCCCGCCCCGACTACTACCGCAATCTGCCCAGTTACTTCTATATGGACGATGACGACTACAACCGCAGCAACGAAGGCAAGTACAACTGGGCCACGGAGTCGTGGAGCAACCACTCCAGAGATTTTGCAAACTACCAGCATCTGAACTGGGACCGGCTCTACAATGTGAACTACAATTCCGAGGGCGGGCGCAGCAAATATGTGCAGGAAGAGCGCCACGTGGACCAGCGCGACCTCAACCTGGCCCTGAGCGCCAACTGGTATGCCACCGACAAGTTCACGCTGACGGCCGGAGTGGACGGCAAGCTTAACCGCACGGAAAATTACAAGAAGATCGCCGACCTGCTGGGCGGCAAGTACTACCTCAATATAGACCAGTATGCAGAGCGCGACTTCGCAAGCAACGAGGCTCTCGTCCAGAATGACCTGGACTATTTTCTCTCCAACGGCAGCGCCGAGCAGATCGCAAAGGGGGGTAAGTACGGCTACGACTACTACGCCCACATCCGCAAGGCTCACGCCTGGCTCAACACCAAATATACGCTGGGCGGCGTGACCGCGACCGTGGGCGGCAGCGTCGGCTATGAGTCGTTTTACCGCGAAGGTCTCGTGCGCAAGGGCCTCTTCGCAGGCCTCGACGATGCCGGCAACGAAATCACATATCAGGGCAAGACCCTCACAACCTACGATTCCAAGGGTAATGTAATCACCAGCAAGGGCAAGAGCGACGTGGCCGGTTTTCTGACCTACTCGGGCAAGGTTTCGCTGGCGTATCTGCGCAACGGCGGACATCGCTTCAGCCTGAATGCCGGCTTCTTCAATGACGCCCCCAACTTCAGCGACGCATTTGTCTCGCCCCGCACCCGCAATACTATGATGGAGGGGCTCACCACCCAGAAGACCGTCTCCGCCGATGTCAACTACCAGTGGGAGGGGAACGGCTACAGCTTGCGCGTGACCGGCTTCTGGACAGCGATCACCGACCAGAGCGACCTGATGAGCATCTACGACGATTCGCAGCAGAGCTTCAGCAACTTTGCCCTGACCGGAATCGACCAGCGCAATATGGGTGTGGAAATCGGCGCAAAGGCGCCTCTGCCGCTGCAGGGCCTCTCGCTCTCCGGCGTGCTGAGCTTGGGTGAATATATCTACACTTCCAACCCCTATATGACACAGACCATAGACAACAGTTCCGAGGTGGTGTTTGAAAATGAGGAGGTGCTCTACTGGAAGGAGAGCCCCATTTACCACCACGTGACAAATGACAGGGGAGAGGATGTGATTGAGGTGGATGTCAACGGCAATCCCGTGATTGACGGGTATCAGAAACACCACGTCCCCTCGACTCCCTCTATGGCGGCCGCTCTCGCGCTCAACTACCGCACCAATTCATATTGGTTCTTCGAGCTCAGCGGGCAGTATTTTGCCAAGTCTTATCTGGATATGAATCCGATTTACCGCACAACCACGGCGGTGAGCGGGCCGGACGGCGTGGCAACCGCCTCAGAAATCGAATATATGGCGTCTCAGGAGGAGTTCAAGCCCGAGTTTCTGCTCAACGCCAGCATAGGCAAGTCGTGGTATATCGACCGCAAATACAACTTCGGCTTCTCGCTCAACATCCAGAACCTGCTGAACAACCGCGGTGTGCACACCGGCGGCTACGAGCAGAGCCGTCTGATCACCAGCAGCGACAAGAGCCGCTACTACAAGTTTGACTCGAAATACTTCTATATGGCGGGGACAAACTATATGTTGAACCTCTATTTCCGCTTCTAAAGTATGAAAAGGATATATATTCTGATTGCAGCGGCTCTTTTGGCCGCCTCCTGCACCTCGCTCAAAGAGGAGTTCGAGCCCGTCTTCACCGGCAAATATACAGAGCCTGCGGCCAAGCAGCCGGTGCAGATGACAGCCAACACCACCATTGCCCAGCTATGCGCGATGTACACCACCGGCAAGCCGTGGGACATCGACCGCGACATCGTAATCAGCGGCAAGGTCTCCACCACCGACCAGCCCGGCAACTTCTACAAGAGCCTCTATATCCAGGACGAGACTGCCGCCATCGAGCTCAAGCTGGGCAAGAACGGCCTCTACAACTTCTACAAGGAGGGACAGACCCTCTATGTGCGCTGCAACGGCCTCACAATAGGTATGTACGGCTTCAAAACCGGCAATTACGGAGGCCAGGGGATGGTGCAGATAGGCTACAACGACCCCACCGGCTCTTACGAGACATCTTATCTGGAAGCCAACTATCTGATAGATTCCCACATATTCTGCGGTGAGCAGGGAGAAAAGGTCACTCCGGTGGAAATCACCGAAAAACAGCTCCCCTCAAAGAGTGCGCTGCAGGCCAGCAACCCCTATCTGGGACGTCTGGTGACCCTCAAAGGGCTCAAATATGCCAACGAGGCCTTCTGCCTGATTTATATCAATTCCAACAAGGACAAGAGCCTCTCGGCCAACCGCATCTTCATTTCCGATGCGCCGCACGGCATCACGACCTGGGCGATGTCGGAGACCAAATTCAAGGAGTATCTGGATTCCGGAGTGTGGGACGATGTCGAAATCGGCAATGCCAACGACTACAACTACGGCACGGTGGGCGAACCTGCCGACCCGGGCTTTGCCACAAGCAGGGAGGATATCCGCGCCCACGCGTCGGCCTATTCGGTGAGCCAGTATTTCAAGATGGGCTCGCGCGAGATTCAGCTGCGCACCAGCGGCTACTCCAAGTTCTGCGACGAGGAAATCCCGCAGGAGGTGCTCTCGGGCAGCGCCACTGTGGACATAACAGGCATACTGACCCTCTATCAGGGCTCGCTGCAGCTGATAGTCAATTCTATGGACGATATTGTAGTGAACTACTAGAGCTGGGTCATCTCCAGTGAAGCGGAGTCACCGTCGATTGAAAAATCGGCGGTGATTTTTCTTGCAGCCCCGCTCCGGTTGGCGTCAACGAAGATTTTGACGGTGTAGTTGCCGGCCGCTCCGCTGCTGGGAGACAGGGTGACTCCGCGGGTGCTGCAGGAGGCGTTCCAAGCGGCGTTGGCGGTGACCACGGCGCGGATGATACCCCCCTCGGAGGGTACTTCCAGAGTCTCGCTTTCCACCGTGATGCAGGGCTTGTAGCCCTTGGTAATCACGGCAGTCTTGGTGCCGGTATTGCCGTTGCTGGTGCATTTGAATTTGACCGTCACGGCAGAGGTGGTCCAACTGTCGGTGGCGGGGATGGTGAGGGTCACCACGTCGTCGCCGATGCCGGCGCTCTTGCTCACTGCGGCGGTGGCGTCTTCGTCGTCCAGCTCCACCTTCCAGGGGAGGTCGGTCATTACGGTGATATCTACGCTCCCCCCTTCATAGGGGACATAGGAGAGGCTGGGGGTGATTTTTATGGAGGGGCTGAAGTTTTCGGTGCAGGAGATGAGCACGGGCAACATCAGCGCGAGTGTCAGCAGAGACTTTTTCATTTCTTCAAATAGTGTCGTATCCCCGCAAAGATATTAAAAAATGGTTAACTTTGCCCCTCACAAAGGTTTTAGTATGAACAAGGGAGTTTTTGCAGCGCTTTTTCTGTTGGCGGCGGCCGCTTTTCTGCCCGTCTCCTGCGAGAAATACATTATCCCGAGGCTGGATTGCGACACCGATACCATCTTTGCCCCGGTGGACGGAGGGCTGTACGATGTGCACCTTACCGGCAATGTGCGCTGGGCGTTTGACGAGGCGAGCATCCAGGACTGGGTCGAAGTGGACGTGACAAGCGGCGAGAGCGATTACGAAACCGTGGATCAATTGCTGCAGGTGCGCGTGGAGGCCAACGACACCGGCGCAGAACGCACCTGCGCCATGACATACAGCTGCACTACGCTGTCGCGCACGCTGGTGGTGCAGCAGAGGGGCGAATAATGCATTTGGATTGCATTTGTTTTTGAGTACATTTGCACCGTTGTTTAACATATGGGGTGGACAGATTTGACATTGCTTGCAACCACCACAAGAAAAAATGCTAAAATTATGAACAAGAACTTTCTTTTTACATCGGAGTCGGTGAGCGAAGGGCATCCCGACAAAGTGGCGGACCAGATTTCTGACGCGGTCCTTGACGAATTCCTTAGAAATGACGCAGAAAGTCACGTGGCTTGCGAGACTTTTGTGAGCACCGGGCTGGCGCTGGTGGGCGGCGAGGCCTCCAGCAGCGCATACGTGGACATTGAGAGCGTGGTGCGAAAAACCATAGAGCGCATCGGCTACACCAAGAGCGACTATCAGTTCGACTCCAAGTCGTGCTCTGTGCTGCTGGCGCTGCACGAGCAAAGTTGCGACATCGCCCGCGGGGTCAACCGCGCGGAAGATGACGAGCAGGGGGCGGGCGACCAGGGAATAATGTTCGGCTACGCCTGCACGGAAGGGGAGGAGTATATGCCCCTGCCGCTGATGCTCTCGCACAAGGTGCTGCGGATTCTGGCCGACATCCGCCGCGAGCAGAACTCTCCGATGCCCTATCTGCGTCCCGACGCAAAGTCGCAGTTCACCATAGAATATGACGGCGCCACCCGCCGCCCCGTAAGGGTCCATACGATAGTGATTTCTACCCAGCACGACGAGTTTGACAGCGATGAGGCAATGGCCGCGCGCATCCGAAGCGATGTGCAGAACATTCTGCTGGAGAAACTCAAGACCAGCCTCAGACCCGAAATCGCCGCCCTCTTTGATCACGGATACATACTGCACGTGAACCCCACCGGCAAATTTGTGATCGGCGGTCCCGCAGGCGACACCGGCCTCACCGGGCGCAAAATAATCGTGGACACCTACGGCGGACGCAGCGCCCATGGCGGCGGCGCCTTCAGCGGCAAGGACCCCAGCAAGGTGGACCGCAGCGCGGCCTATGCCGCCCGCTACATCGCCAAGAATATGGTGGCTGCCGGCGTGGCGGACGAGATGATGGTGCAGCTCTCCTATGCCATCGGAATCGCGCGCCCCTGCAGCATATTCGTGAATACATTCGGCACCGGCCATTCGCGCTTTAGCGACGCCGAGATCGCGGAGTTTATCGGCGCCGAATTTGACCTGCGCCCTGCGGCAATCATCCGCAGGTTCGGTCTCAAGAATCCGATTTACGAGCCCACGGCGGCCTACGGACACTTTGGCCGCAAGCCCTACACCGAGACCGTGACGCTGGTGCGTGGCGGCAGGCAGATTTCCTGCCCGGTGGAGTTCTTCCCCTGGGAGAAGCTCGATGCCGTGGAGGTTTGCTCCAAGTTAGTTTAGAGTGTAGAGTTTCGATGGTAAGGAAGAGGTTAAATTTTTAACCTCTTTTTTGCTATACACTTACAAATTCTAAACTTTAAACTCTTCTCAACCCTAAACTCTCAACTCCAAACTAATAAATTGCGGATGATATTGAAAAATACCGTATATTTGCGCAGCTTCTAGCAAGAACAGAACACCAATTATAACTTTCTATGAACCAAATTTTTAAGCGTTTGATCGCCGTAGTGGCGATACTCTTTGTCGGAGTGTCGGGCTATTCTCAGGTCACGACTTCGTCGATGAACGGTCTTATCACCGACAACAGCGGTGAGCCGCTCGCAGGCGCGACCGTCGTGGCAACCCACACCCCTTCAGGAACCCAGTATGCAACAGCCGCCAACTCTGACGGCCGTTTTGTTATCAACGGTATGCGTATCGGCGGCCCCTACACCGTGGAGGTATCCTTCATCGGTATGGAGACCGTGTCGATTACCGACGTCACTCTCAAGCTTGGCGATCCCTACGAGCTCAACCTCAAAATGAAGGGCTCGGAGCAGCTGGATGCCGTGTATGTGGTCAGCGACAAGTCGTTCAATGCCAATAAGACCGGTGCCGGCGACCACTTCTCCCATCAGACTGTGGAAACAATGCCTACCGTGGATCGCAGCATCTACGACATCGTGAAGTACACACCTCAGGCTACCGTCAACAAAAACGGCGGCATCTCCTTTGCCGGCAGCAACAACCGCTACAACAGTTTCCAGATCGACGGTGCCATCAGCAACGATGCCTTCGGCCTCTCCTCTTCCGGCACCAACGGCGGCCAGACCGGCGCCAACCCCATCGCCCTCGACGCTATCGAGGAAATTCAGGTGGTTGTGGCTCCCTTTGACGTGCGTCAGAGCGGATTTACCGGCGGCGCGATGAACGCCATCACCAAGTCGGGTACCAACAAGTTCAAAGGCAGCGCCTACGCTTATTACAACAATCAGGACTTCATCGGCACCACCGCCGGCACCATCGCAGAGGGCAAGGAACGCACCAAATATTCCGACGAGTCCACCACCACTGCCGGTTTCACAGTCGGCGGCCCCATCATCAAGGACAAACTCTTCTTCTTTGCCAGCGGCGAGTTCTATCAGAAGAGCTACCCCTCCGTCTACAACCCCTACGAGGGATATTACACCAAGGACTTCAGCAATACCAACCCTCTGGGCGTTGCGGGCGCCGACCGCTATCAGGATGTTTCTTTCCCCGTGACTGTCAACGGCCAGACCACCAACCTCACCGGACAGGAGTTTGTGGGCACAGGTTTCACCACAGAGCTGGCCGACGCCATTCTCGACCATTACCGGAATACCTACTCCCCTGCAGACAACTTCAGCGAGAGCTACACTCCCCATCAGATTAAGGATCAGTCGGTGAACGCCCTGCTGCGCCTCGACTGGAACATCAACACCGACAACAAACTGATGTTCCGCTACCAGTTTGCACACTCTTTTGCAGACCAGTACGGCAGCGGCTCCACCACCTACTACTTCAACAACTCCTCCTACAAGATGGTGGACTACACCAACTCCTTTGTGCTGGAACTCAACAGCCGCATAAACGAGATGATGTCCAACGAGCTGCGCGCCACGGCAGTGCTGGTGCGTGACCACCGCGAGTTCCCCTACAAGGGCGCCAACATCTACATCAGCGGCGACACCTACACCGTGAACCTCGGCACCGAGTACTCTTCCGGCGCCAATGCGATGAATTCCGACTCCTACACCCTCACCGACAACTTCTCGATTTTTGCCGGCAAGCATAATATCACGGTCGGAACCCACAACGAGCTCTTCCGCTTCTACAATATCTTCCGCCAGTATGCCTTCGGCGAGTATTACTATACCAGCCTGGAGAACTATTTCAACAACAATGTCGACACCTACTATTATAACTATGCGGATCCTTCGCTGACAGGCGGCGACTCCGTGTGGGGCGCAACCACCTGGGCTGCCCAGTTCGGCCTTTATGCACAGGACGAGTGGAAGCCCAGCCGCGACTTTACCCTCACCTACGGCGTGCGTGCCGATATGCCTCTGCTGCTTAACAAGCCCACCGAGAATGTCGCTTTCAACGAGTATGCGGAGTCCTTCAAGGATACATTCCCCGCACTCTACAATGCCCGCGTGGGCGAGACCCCCAAGGCATCCGTGCTGCTGTCTCCCCGCGTAGGCTTCCGCCTCTATCTCGATGACGATCACACCGCAGTGTTGCGCGGCGGCGCCGGCCTCTTTACCGGCCGCGTGCCTTTCGTATGGCTCTCCAACGCCTACAACAACAACGGTATGGAGGCAAAATCGGTCAAGGTCAAGGGTTCCCAGCTGCTCGCTTCGGCTGCCGATAAGGGTGTGAATGCCTTCACCAGCAACCCTTACGACACATTCATCGCAAGCGGTGCGCTTCAGGCCAGCAACAGCGGCGCCACCATCAACACTATGAACCGCGAGTTCAAGTATCCCCAGGTATTCCGCGTGAACCTCGGTTTTGACAAGAGCTACAGCGGCGGATGGAACTTCACCTTCGACGCCCTCTTCTCCAAGACTCTGAACAACGTCTTCTTCCAGAATCTGGCCATCACCAGCAAGGGCTCCATCTATCCCGTGAGCGCAGAGGCTTCCGCTGCGAATGCAGCCAGCGCAGCTCCCTACTACAGCACTATGTCCAGTGCATACTCCACAATCGTGGCGCTGAGCAACACCAACAAGGGTTATTCCTACTCCCTCAGCGGCAAGGTAGAGAAGTCGTTTGACTTCGGCCTCAACCTGATGGCATCCTACACCTACGGACACTCCTACAGCGTGAACGACGGCACCAGCAGCGTGGCATACTCCAACTGGAAATACAACTACTCTGTGGACACCAACGCGCCCGAGCTCAGCTACTCGCTGTTCGACCGCCCTCACAAACTGATGGCAGTGGTATCTTACAACTCCCGTCCCTACCTGGCAGGCCGTCTGGCCACCAACGTTTCCCTGACCTACACCGGTCAGAGCGGTCAGCGCTATTCCTATACATATAACGAGTCTGCAGACTTCAACGGCGACGGCTACAAGGGCAACTCCCTGATGTACATCCCTACTGCAGAAGAAGTGCCCCAGATGAGCTGGGCAAAGGCGGGCGACGCAGCCAAATTCGAGAACTACATCCGCAACGACCAGTATCTGCTGAGCCACCGCGGACAGTGGTCAGAGCGCTATGCGGGCATGGCTCCCTTCGAGAACCACTTTGACCTGCACATCGGCGAGGACTTCATCTACAACAAGGCCCGCGGCTCCAAGATTCAGGTCTATGCCGACATTATGAACATCGGCAATATGTTCAACCGCAACTGGGGCCTCTACTACGGCAGCGCATACAATCTGCGCGTGCTCAAGGTCACCGCAGTGACCGTGGACGCCGACGGCAATGCGACCCCCACTTATCAGTATAGCCCCTACACTCTGAGCATGAGCGACTTCTACTCAAGATGGCGCTGCCAGATCGGTGCGAGAATCACATTCTAAATGATACTAAAGGATATGAAAAGGATATTCAATTTAATGTTGACAGCTCTTGTGTGCCTGGGCGCCCTGGCATCCTGCACGCAGGACTATATAGCAGGCCCTATGGCCCGCAACATCACAGCAAGCCCCGACACCAAAAAGGTTGAGGCTGCCGGAGAGACTTTTGACGTTACCGTCACCGCCGACGGAGCCTGGGCTGCCTTCACTCCCGAGTGGATCAGCGTGGATCCCGCAAACGGCGAGGGCGATGCCACCGTCAAGGTGACAGTTGCCCCCAACACTGAGGCAAGCCGCACAGAAAAGGTCGGCTTCTACAGCGCCGTGGGCGATGTCACAAACATCAGCACCGACCTTGAGAGCACACCGCTGGCAACAGTTGAGATTACTCAGGCTGCGGGCGGCGGCAGCAGCAGCGGCGACGCCGAGGCCATCACCATCGCAGAGCTGCTTGCCAAGGGCGTGACCACAGACAGCTACCTTGTAACCGGCAAGATCACCCGCGTGGTCAACACCACCTACGGCAATTTTGATATCACCGACGAGACAGGCACCGTCTATGTTTACGGCTTGCTCAACGAGAATCTTGAAGATCAGGTATGCTTTACCGAGAAAGGGCTTGCAATGGGCGACGAGATAACCGTCCTCTCCAATGACTTTACAGAGTACAGCGGCACTTGGGAAATCCAGAGAGCCGTGTATGTAAACCACAGCAAGTCTGTGATCTCTCTGGACAGCGACTATGTCTTTATAGAGAAGGAGGGCGGCAACTTCGACATTGTGGCCACCGTGAAGGGTGAGAATGTCAATGCTGACTACACTGCCGACTGGATCACCTACAACGGTGCCGTCAAAGACGGCGACAAGGTGACACTCTCTTTCAGCGTGGCTGAGAATGCCGGCGTGCCCCGCACCGAGACCGTCAAGGTTTCTACCACCACCGCTAAGGGCGAGACCACTGCCGTTGACTTCAATGTGGAGCAGGACGGCAGCATCCTCACCAAGACCGTTGCGGAGCTTCTGGATTTACCCGATGACGAGACTATGAACTACCGCGTGACCGGTTATATCTCCAAGGTCAACAATCTTGCAAAGGGCCGCTTTGACATCACCGATGCCACCGGCACAATCTACGCCTACAACACCCGCGTGGCAAAGGAGAGCGATGCCTCCAGCGATGTCAAGACTCTGGGCATTGCCGAGGGCGACGTGGTCACCCTCATCGGTTACAAGACCAGCTTTAAAGGCACTGTCGAGATTGTGGGCTATGTGGAGAGCTTCTACAAGGTGGAGGCTGTCTCCGTGGCCGACTTCCTTGCCAAGGAGGTTTCCACCGACAGCTGGTACCGCCTCACCGGTTCCGTAAATAACATTAAAAACACCACCTACGGCAACTTTGACCTCACCGACGAGAGCGGCAGCGTGTATGTCCGTGGCGTTCTCACCGGCCTGCACGGCGAGAATAAGCAGTTCTCCACTCTCGGAGTGGAGGAGGGCGATGTCATCACCATCGTGGGCAACCGCGCAGAGTTCAATGGCACCGACCAAGTGGGCAACGCGTGGTATGTGAGCCACGAGAAGGGCGCAGCTCCCGATCCCGAGCCGGAACCCGAAAATCCCGATGCCACAGGCTTTACTCTGACATACAGCCAGCTGCCTACCAAGTATCCCGAAGGTGAATCAAGTTTCATTCAGGACGGCTACGAGTTCTACATCTTGAAGGTGGCACACTACTCCGACGGTATTCAGATGCAGGGCAAAAAAAATGCTTACATCGCAAACAAGACGGAGATGCCTTCAGAAATCAAGACAATCACAGTGACTACTTTTGAAGGTAAGGACTGGGTGCAGGGGAATCTCAAGGTTTATGCAGGCGCTGCCGAGAAACCCGAGGGCGAAGCTCTTGCGGGCACTCTCAGCGAAGACGGCAAATCCGAGACATTTACCGTTCCCGCCGGCTGCAAGTATTTCAGACTTGTGAATGAAAGCAAAAAAGCAGTCTATATGGACAATGTGAGAATCGGTTTCTAACCGCTCTCCAATACATTAAAACAGCGGCTGCGGGCATTCCCCGCGGCCGCTTCTTTTAAGACCACAAGAGTTTAGATAGTCTTACTTGTGGTCTTTAAAAAGCCGGAGGCTGTTGGTGACGACGCAGACGCTGCTCAGAGCCATGCAGCAGGCGGCGATCATCGGATTCAGGGAGAAACCGAACGCCCCGGCCGCCATCGGCACCGCCATTATATTATAGATGAATGCCCAGAACAGATTCTCCCGGATGATGCGGCGGCTCTTGCGCGAGAGCCGGATCAGAGCGGGGATGCGGCTCAGGCTGCCGGAGACTGTCGTGACCTGCGCGGCATCCATGGCGATGTCGCTGCCGCCACCCATCGCGATGCTTACATCGGCTATGGCCAGCGCCGCGCTGTCGTTGATGCCGTCTCCCGCCATCGCCACCTTTCTGCCTTCTGCCTGCAGCTGGCGGATGAAATCTCCCTTCTGGGCTGGCAGAACACCCGCCCTGACGCGCGAGATGCCTGCCTCGGCGGCGATGCGCTCTGCCGCGGCGGGGTTGTCGCCGGTGAGCATGCAGGTCTCGATGCCCATCTTTTTAAGTTCTGCCACCGCTGCGGCCGAGTCCTCTTTGAGACTGTCGCAGACGGCCAGCGCCGCCACGAGGGCCTCTTCCCGGCAGAAATAGACCACCGTCTTGCCTTGGGCAATCCACTCCAGCGCCTGTGGGCAGGGTTGCGGCGAGGTGTTGCCGGCAAAAAGACGCACGCCGCCGAGCGTTGCCGTGAGACCGCGCCCGGGCACCGCTTCGAAATTCTCCACCGCCATCGGCTGCGCCCCCTCCAGCGCGTCGGCGACGGCTCCGGCAAGCGGGTGGGAGGAGAGCCGCTCCATGGCGAGCAGCGCCCCGCGCAGGCTGCCTTTAAACCAAATCTGGTCGGTGACTGCGGGGTGGCCGGAAGTCAGAGTGCCGGTCTTGTCCAGCACCACTGTATCTATGCCGGCGGCGCTCTGAAGCGCGTCGGCGTCCTTGATCAGAATCCCCATCGAGGCCCCCTTGCCGATGCCGGCAATCACGGCGGTGGGTGTGGCGAGCCCCAGAGAGCAGGGGCAGGCTATCACCAGCACCGACACCATGGTCAGCAGCCCTCTGGCCAGGCCGCCGCCTTCTGCGGCAAATGTCCACCAGAGGAATGTCAGCAGCGATATGGTGATGATGACGGGGACGAACACCGCCGCCACCTTGTCTACGATATTCTGTATGCGCGCCTTGCTGCCCTGCGCGTCCTTGACCATACGGATGATGGCCGAGAGCATTGTGTCGCCGCCGGTCTTGACCGCCTTGACGCTGAGTGCGCCGCTCTGATTGAGGCTGCCGGCAAAAACCTCCGCCCCGGGGAGCTTCTCCACCGCCATCGGCTCGCCTGAGAGCATGCTCTCGTCCACGAATGAGCTCCCCTCAACCACGCAACCGTCCACCGGAATGCGCTCTCCGGGGCGTATCTGCACGATTTCTCCCGGGCGGATGCGGCACTGCTGCGGCCGGAGCCCCATGAGGCCGCGGATTGCGGCTGTGGTGCCCCGCTTGGCCCGCTCTTCCAGCACGCGGCCCGCCAGAATGAAGGCCACGATCATTGCGCTGGAGTCAAAGTAGAGCCCCGCCTCCAGGCCGCGCGAGGTCCAGAAGCCGGGGAAAATCAGATTGAATAGGCTGAAAAGCCAGGCGATGAGGGTGGAGAGGGCCACCAGAGTGTCCATTCCGGCACTGAAATGGGCCGCCTGACGCACTGCGCCCCGGATAAAGCGCCGTCCCGCCCAAAATACGCTCGCGGCAGACAGCACTGCCATCAGTATGCCGGCCCAGAGATTTTGCGGGCCCCGGGCGGCCGCTTGCGAGTCTGCAAAGCCCGCTTCTGCACTGGTGCAGCCCCCCTTGAAGGGCCACAGGCAGCCGACGGCCATTACGGCAGCGGCCAGCGCCAGCGCCAGAAACATATCGCGCCGAAGACTGCGCCAGCTGCGCCGGGCCTCCTGTTCGGCCGCCTCTTCTGCCTCCTGCTCTGCCCGCTCCGGGTGGTCGGGGTCGTCTTCGTCCCCCTCTTCGGGGACAATCAGGTCGTAGCCTGCATCCTGCACAGCCTTCTGTATCGCGGCCGCACCGGTCATATCTGTGTCATAATCTACACGGGCGGAGCCCGATGCCAGCGACACCGAAGCCTCGCGGACTCCCGGCACGCGGCCGATTGCATTCTGCACCCGCGCCACGCAGGCGGCGCACCCCATTCCCTTGACCGGGAAGTTCTTGCGTATTATAGCCATATTCAAATATATAAACTCCGCAAAAGTAGCAAAACAATTTGAGGGGCTGTTTAAAAGTCGTACCTTCACCGCCTTGAAAAATGTTAAAACCTTTATGGCTTCAGCAAAAATTCAACTTTCCGACCATTTTACCGTTAAAAAGCTGCTGCTGTTTACCCTGCCGCCGGTGCTGATGATGATTTTCACCTCCATCTACAATGTGGTGGACGGTTATTTCGTCTCCAACTATGCCGGCAAGACCGCTTTTGCCGCGGTCAACATAATCTGGCCCTACATCCAGATCTGGGCCTGCCTGGGCTTCATGTTTGGCACGGGCGGCTGCGCGCTGGTCTCCAAAGTGATGGGAGAGGGGGACCGGGACAGGGCGGATCGCTATTTCTCTGCCATTATTTATTGCGCCATCGCGGTCGGCATCATCACCGGGCTTGTGGCGTTTGCCACCCTGCGTCCCGTGGGGCGGCTGCTGGGCGCCGACGGCGAACTGCTTGACTACTGCGTGCGATATGGCCGCATTCTGGCCCTCTCGATGCCTTTCTTCATACTGCAGGGGACCTTCCAGCCTCTGATGATTGCGGCCGAGCGGCCCAAGATGGGAATGTGGGTGACATTTGCAGCCGGTGGCTCCAACATCGTGCTGGACTATGTGTTTGTGGGCCTCTTCGGCTGGGGCGTGGAGGGCGCCGCAATCGCTTCCGTAATCGGCATGGTGGTGGGCGGAATGGTGCCGTTTTTCTACTTTCTTGGCAAGCGGCAGAAGAGCCGGCTGCATCTGCGTCCGATAGTGCAGGTGCTGGACCGCTCCTATGCCGGTCCGCTGCTGCGCGCCTGCACAAACGGCATGTCGGAACTTGTCACCAACGTCTCGCTCTCTTTGGTGAGCATGATTTATAACCTGCAGCTGATGAAGGTTGCAGGAGAGGATGGCGTGGCCGCCTACGGCGTGCTGATGTATGCAAGTATGGTGTTCCTGGCAATATTCTTCGGCTATTCGATGGGTGTCTCGCCGGTGGTGAGCTACAATTACGGCGCGCAAAACCACGCCGAGATGCGCGGCCTGCTGCGCAAGAGCATCGCCCTGCTGGCCTCCGTGGCCATTCTGATGACCGTCGCGGCGGAGATTTTTGCCGAGCCGCTGGCGCGCGTCTTTGTGGGCTACGACGAAAATCTGGTCGCTCTCACCAGGCGGGCCTTTGCAGTCTATTCGTTCTCGTTCCTGCTGAGCCACTTCAACATATTCGGCTCGGCCTTCTTCACCGCCCTCAACGACGGCCTCCGCTCTGCGGTGATCTCGTTTAGCCGAATGCTGCTGTTCCAGGTCCCCTGCGTGCTGTTGCTCCCCCTTATTATGGGGCTGGACGGCATCTGGATAGCGATGTTTGCGGCAGAAGTCCTGACGCTGGGCATCACCGTCTATTATTACATCTCCTGCCGCAAGCGCTACGGCTATTAGACCGCCCTGCGGCGTGACAGAGTGTCAGAGGAGCGTCCAGCGGCGTTTTTTTTGCAGATTGTGCAGATATTTTCATTATCTTTAAAAGACAAAATTCTGTACACGAAATGAAGAAAAATCATTACTGCATAATAATGGCCGGCGGAGTGGGCAGCCGCCTCTGGCCTCTGTCGCGCAACGCGATGCCCAAACAGTTCGTGGACCTGCTGGGCACCGGCCGCTCCCTGCTGCAGATGACAATAGACCGTCTCGCGCACATAGTGCCCCGGGAGAACATCCTGATAGTCACTTCCGAGAAATATGCCGACATAGTGGGGCGTCAGGCGGAGGGCATCCCTGCCGAGAACGTGCTCTACGAGCCGTTCAAGCGCAACACCGCCCCCTGCATCGCCTATGCCACCTATAAACTCTACAGCAAAGATCCCGATGCGGTGGTGGCGGTCGCCCCCAGCGACCATATCATCACCGACGAGTTCAATTTTGTGGAGACCGTGAGTGCGGTGATGGATTATGCAGAGGACCACGACCGCCTTTTCACCATCGGCATAAAGCCCGGCAGCCCCAACACCAACTTCGGCTATATCCAGTTCAACAAGGATGTCTCCACCGAGCCCGGAGGTGCCAAGAAGGGGTATCAGGTAAAGACTTTCACAGAAAAGCCCAACGCGGAGCTGGCCAAGGTCTTCTACGAGAGCGGCGAGTTCCTCTGGAATTCGGGCATATTCATCTGGAACCTCAAAACCATCAAGGAGGAGATGGAGCGCTATCTGCCCGAGATGACGGAGCTCTTCAACCCCGGCGACCGCAAAATCTACGGCACAAAGGCAGAGCGCGACTTTATTCAGCACAGCTACAACAATTCCCCCTCGATATCCATCGACTACGGCGTGATGGAAAAGACCCGCAAGGCGTGGGTGTTCCCTGCCGACTTCGGCTGGTCGGACCTGGGCACCTGGGAGTCGCTCTATGAATATATCGGCGACAAAGATGCCAAGGGCAATGTGACCCGCGCCAACGCCATTCTGGACGATGTCTCGGGCAGCGTGATAATCAGCAGCGACAGCAAAAAGCTGCTCATCGCCAAGGGGCTCAAAAACTATATGGTGGTGGACGGCGGCAACGCTCTGATGGTGTGCCCGCTGGAAGATGAGGCGGTGAAGGGGATTCTTGTGGACCTGACTGCGCAGGACAAGAGTGAATATCTGTAAAAAAGATTATCTTTGTAGCCTGATAATTTTTGGGAAATGAACGAAACCATCATTGAAGAACTTTCTGCCCGCGTCAAGGAGCTTTCTGCAAAGACAGAGCAGGATGTAGAGGACATCAGAGTCCGCCTTCTGGGCAAGAAGGGTGAGATAACCAAACTTTTTGAGGAGTTCCGAAGCGTGCCTGCAGAGCAGAAGCGTCTTTTTGGCCAGCGGCTCAATGTGCTCAAGAACGAGGCGCAGCAGCGGCTCAACACTCTGCGCGAGTCTCTCTCCGGGGCCGATTCGGCCGCGAGCGGTGCCGATCTCACTATGCCCGGCGATGAGATGCCGCTGGGTGCGCGCCACCCCATCTCCATCACCAGAGAGGAGATTCTCTCCATCTACAAGAAGTTCGGATATTCGGTGGCCGAGGGGCCCGAGGTGGAGGATGACTGGCACGTGTTCGGCGCGCTCAACTTCCCGCCGGAACACCCTGCCCGCGACATGCAGGACACCTTCTTCATCAACAATCAGTCAGACAACAACATTCTGCTGCGCACCCACACCTCTTCTATACAGGTGCGCACGATGGAGACTCAGCAGCTGCCGCTGCGCGTGGTCTGCCCGGGGCGAGTGTTCCGCAACGAGGCCATCAGCGCCCGCGCACACTGCATCTTCCATCAGGTGGAGGGGCTTTACATAGACAAGAATGTCTCTTTTGCCGACCTCAAGCAGGCCGTGCTGCTGTTTGCCCAGGAAATGTTCGGGGCTGACACAAAAATCAGGCTGCGCCCGTCATATTTCCCCTTTACCGAGCCCAGCGCCGAGGTTGACGTGAGCTGCAATATCTGCAAGGGCAAAGGGTGCAACATCTGCAAGGGGACCGGCTGGCTGGAGATTATGGGCTGCGGTATGGTGGATCCCAATGTGCTTGAAGCTAACGGAATAGACAGCAAGGTATATAGCGGATTCGCTTTTGGAATGGGCGTTGAGCGCATCGCGATGCTCAAGTGGCAGGTCAAGGATCTGCGCCAATATTTCGAGAACGATGTCCGTTTCCTGAAAGAATTTGCTTCTGTAGTGTAAAAAAATTTGCAGGTCGAAAATTAATTACTACATTTGCAATCCCAATCGGGAACACGCGGAAATAGCTCAGTTGGTAGAGCACGACCTTGCCAAGGTCGGGGTCGCGAGTT
>CAVHPI010000023.1:0-22663 GCA_963637965.1 bacterium | reverse complement strand
GCTGCGCCGCAGCGACAAGATTTTTCTTTTTAGTTGAGAGTGTAGAGTTTAGAGTAGTGTAGAGCTGGATATGGATGCTGCGGGTGCGTGCTAAAATGTCATCTGTAGTCGATTCTGTAAATGTCCACGGCATTGCCGCCAAGTCCGCCGCTCCCCTGCGAAGTCGAAACCAGATATTTTCCATCGCCGGAAATCGCAAGGCCCACCGGATATGAATCGGCCCGGACAGAGCCGATCATCGACATCGTGCCGGTGTCCACAACGGCAATCCGGCTGGAATAATGGCAGGCCGCAAAAATGTACTTTCCATCGGGAGAAGCCACTATCGTCCTCGCTCCCGGGAAAACTTTGCAGCTATCCCAATTCTCTATTCTTACCGAACGCTCTCCCGACTCCAATGCCTTGATGGCATTGCGCACCTGCTGCATATCCGTCCGCTGCACATACCCGGCCTTGTTTATGCTGGCGTAGAGAAAGCCGCTTTTGCAAATCAGATGTCTTACATTTGACTTGATCCCAAGGATTTTACCGAGGTACGAACATCTTTCCACATCTATCACGGCGATTCCACCGGAACCGCCCATGCAACCCACCAGCAGATACTTGCCGTCTGCAGTAAATAGGGTGCCGCGCAGGCTCAGGCCGCTGCCCTGATCTCGGTTTACCTGCTCCGATGGCTTGAATTTGAGCTTCAGCTTCTGATCCACAACCACATTGGCTACATAGTGCCAATCGGAAGGATTGGCGCCGGAGATGTCCATAAGGCCCACCGTATTATCTCCCCAATGGGTCACCGCCAGTCGTTTGCCGTCGGGCGATGCGGCAATCATCTTTGGCAGCGGACCGGTCTCGAAAGCCCGCACTATGGAGTCCTGCTGCGTATCCACCACCACGACGGCCGACGGATTCTGGGCGTTGGTGTCGTAACTTCTGCGATAATAGGTAATCCAGAGATACCTGCCGCCGTGGGTGAATACCGATTCCACCGGCTTTCCGCAGAAAGTCAGCGGGTCACTGAACTCATTGTTGAAGTGGTACAGGCCGCTACTGGCAGCCCACAAGCTTGTGTCTGCGCTGGAGAAGCGGTGCTCTATAGTGCCCAGCTTCTCCAGCTCGGGAAACCGGTACACCACAGACTGCATCCCCTCCAGCGAATGGACATAGGCCTTGCCGCCGGCCGGGTGGATATTTACCGATTTTGGAGAGAGGATGTCCGGATCGCAGGTAAAAGTGTCTCCTCCGTAGTTCTGGGCCTTCCCCACAAGGGTTATTTTAAGATCCTCACACTCGAACACCTCACTGCCGCAGGCAGGATGCACTGCGCCGCCGCCAGCTGCCCCGTCGCTCACAGGCGCGGCAGCTAGCGCAGCGGCCAGCATCAGGCAGATGTCAATCATTGGAATTGTTCTTCATCCTCTGCTTGCAGCCGTCCCAATCCGAAAAGATTTCGTATGACGCCTTGGTTCTGTCAATGCTCTCGGGCAGTCCCTTGGTGTAACGGTGACCTTCGGAGTCCCTGAGGAAATAGCCGTCTGCCGTATTCCAAAAATCAATTATTTCAAACCGGGCGGTTCCAACTATAAAATAGTCGTCGGCGAATTCCACCTTCCTGTAATCGTCATAAGTGAATGAAAGGCCGCCGTCATTGCCGGAGTTGGCCACAATTGCCTCCCAATTTCCATTGTCATCATTGTGGAAAAGGATATACTGCCGTCCATCTTCCCGGGTATAGCGATTATATCCGCTTGCCAATGCCATTTCGGATAAGGTGGAGTAATGGGTGGCGCCTGGCAGTTTGAACATACCGTCTTCAAAACATATGGGCAGGTTGTTGCTTCCGCAGATAATTGCTTCGGTGGTAATCTTTTTGATAGGTGTTTCATCCAACCGCAAGTAATTGTCGAAGTACCCATGGTACCTGGTTTTTACGGTCATTTTCTGAAAATCTATCACCTGTATATAATCGCTCTCGCCGCCCTCAAATGAGAATGATCTCCAGCAGCCTTTCAGGTCAGATTTGAGCAAATGTCCGCTGTGTGCAACAAAATCAGGCATTCCATTACTGTAGACAATGGCAGTTTTATTCTTGAAGGCGCCGACGCTGTCGAACTGCGCCTCGATGACCACATCCAGATATTCATCCACAAAGCCGTATTTGCCGCTATTTTGGTCGAGGTAGGGGGCCAGGTGTTCGGAAAATACATACTTTCCGCCATACAAATCATTCAGCAGGCTGTCTACAGGATCATGAAATTGTTTGACCAGTTTGTACTCATCAACAAATTCATCGCCTTCATACACAAGGCCACCCTCACGATAATAGATATTCCATTCTGTTTTTGAGTCCCATTTGACCTGTTTATCGCCATAGTCATCTTCTACAAGCTGATACGCTTTGCCTTGTACCAAGCCGTTTTGATGATCATCTGCATATTTGCAGTAATATCCGGGGTCAGGTGTGCTGCTGAATACCTCAAATGTGTCCAGCAACTCATTGGCGGTCATGCTTATCGTGTGGACGCCCCACACATATTCTTTGCCATCAAAATGATCTCTGTAGGCCGTCCAGATGCCGTAAGGGGCCGATTTTTCTGAATATTCGCCATATTTTTTGAGTATTTCAGAGACTTTTTGCCTTTCCTTGGGGGACAAACTGGATCCCTGTGCAGAATTACATGCGTGCAACGGCAATATCAGCCACGCCACAATGGCAGACAATAAAACAATCCTTTTCATAGATAGTTAGAGTTAATAGTTAGAGTTAATATCGATTTAGAAAATGAACCGCCTTATATTGCCGACGGTAAACAGTATTACAAGTATGGCAGATAGCACAATGCCGACAATTTTCAATGTCTTGTCCTTGATTGCAATTGCGGGCAAAATGGGCAACATTTCGCTGATAATCTGGACTATGACATAAATTTTGCTCAAGCCTCCACTGTACCCGAAGCCATCAAACTTTGTGATGAGCCTTGATACAAGGTAGATGACGAACTCCGCGATGACCCAGACCAGCAGCAGTATGCTGGAAGAATCCTTGGCAGGGGCCTGGTGCATATTCGGGTAAGGCGCGCCGCCGGGCTGATACTGAGCCCCGGGCTGCTGATACGGCATGGCGCCTTGAGGATACTGAACGCCGGGTTGCGGATAAGGGGCGTTCATGTTGTTCTGATTTTGCGGGGCACCGCAATTTGGACAAGTCTGAGCGCCGTCGGGCAACTCAGCTCCACATTCGTGACATCTCATAGCAAGTTATTTTAAATAAGGTTAGATTTAGAACCATTCCCTTTTCTTGCCCCATTGTGAGCGGCCTGAGAACAATACAACATCGCCGCTTTTCATTAAGGCGTTTTGAGTTTTTTCTGACAATCCATCCGACAAAACCGCCAATCAGCGCTCCGCCCAAAGACCCGATGAAAGCTGTAGCGCCGGCAAAGGCGCCTGTTGTCATGTCTGCCTGACGATTCAGCCGGGTATCCTCTGATGACCCTCTCTCGACCTCTCCTCGCGCCCTCATTTCATCCAGAATTTTGTTCAGCCTGTTCCCGACAGTAGGGAAACTGGCAGTTGCCGAGGTCACCTGAGATGCAGGCCAGCCGCATACGGCAGTTGTTCCGCCGGCAAAAAGCATGACGCCCGCTGCCGCGAATTTCATTATGATTTCAAGGATATGATTCAAGTCCGTTATTTTAGAAGAACAGGGATGCTCCGACTGACAAACGCTTGTATCTGTCATATCCCACGGAGAAACCAAATGAGCGAAAGTCCAGGCCGGTCCTTATCCCGTAGTTGGTTCTGGCCAGACCGGGAAAAATCATTATTTCCGGGGCGATGTAAAAGGCGCAGCCCGAGTAATCGAACTCGATGCGCTTGCCTCCTGCGGGGGCTTTGC
Source organism: bacterium (assembly GCA_963637965.1). Taxonomy (GTDB): domain Bacteria; phylum Bacteroidota; class Bacteroidia; order Bacteroidales; family UBA932; genus Equibacterium. Next base: position 18,768 of record CAVHPI010000023.1, on the reverse strand, counting down.
CCAGATACCGCCTTTTGAGAATATTGAGTTTTGGGCTCACATAAATGTAGAAGTAAGTCTCACCCTCTATAAATCCAGACATGTCGTAATACTCCCAATTGTCGTCATCGTCGGTAAGATCCACATAGCAGCCGGCGCCGAGTTCCATATTGATTCTGTTTTTAGAATTGCCCAGCCCTAAAAAGAGTCCGGCGTCCAACTCCGGAGATTCTTCTCCGGCAAAATAGAAGCATTGCACGCCGAATTTGAAGTGCATCGGCTCCGCATTCTGCTTGCGCTGCATCTGTTTCAGCCGTCTTTGTGCTTCTTTGTATTTGTCCTTGACATATTTCTGGGACGTGTCGGTCCTAGCATACGAGAGGGCATCTGCATAATCGGCTTCGCTTGAATACATGCTGAACAGGTCCGCTTTGCTTGTGGCGATATAGCTGGAGACGGCATCCGAGTAGATGCCATCCGGAAAGTATCTCAAATATGCCTTGGCTGAGTTCTCCGAAGGGTCTTCCTTAAAGGCATGATACCGGATAAGCTCCCGTGCATTATTCAGACATTCTGAATCAGCCTCGCCCAGAGTCGTATATTTGGCCGCCGTAGCATAAGCTTCCACTATCTTTTCCGCATTTTCTGAGGAGAACTCAATATTCCTGGCCAGCAATGTCCAATATTTTGCATTGGCCTCAGATTCGTGTCCTTTATATGCATAGCGGTCTAAATATCGCTTGAATGATGCCGGGTCGTCGGAACCTTCGATTTCGGCCCATATCTGCTCATCCTCAGCTAGTTCGCGGACTCTCTCCAGTTCAACTATTTTATCTTCGGCTTCGCTCTTGAAAGCCTGTATTGTTGAATTATCCAGATATTCCTGATAAGCCTCTATTGTATTCGCCGCAACTGCACGGTTCCATTCGTTTTGTTCTGCGATTCTGCCGTTTGCCTCTCCGGCATATCTGCCAGCAGGGTATTTTGCGAGATACTTTCTGTAAGCATCTTCGGTATTGAGAGATGCCAGCTGGTTCCAGAAGTCGTCCTCCCTGCACAAAGCCCGGGCATCATTTGCCTCCGCCAGATATTTTCCGGAAGGATGGTGGTGGATGTAGTATTCGTACGAACCGGTTGTATTGATTCTTTTAGCAGCTTCCCAGTCGTCTGAATCCTCCAGTCGCTCTACTTTTTCCGCAGCTTCTTTGCTGTGAACGCCCTCCGGGAAATAATTCAGGTAATAGCTGTACGCTTCCAGAGTTTCAGACTGTGAGACACGGTCCCAGAGATTTTCTTCTTCCTGGCGGCTGGCAAAAAGGTACGGTATATTGTCTATCCGGTTTTCTATTTCCGTGCATGCCTCCAACCTCGATGCGGCCGCATTGTCTGCCGGGAACATCTCGTGAATGTCAGACAATGCGCTGCGGGCAACAATCAGTCTTGCCGAAAGACGATTGCGCAGATCGCGCGCATCCTCTTCGGAACTGCATTTTTTGATGGCGTTGTCAAGGGCCTTGTCTGTGAGCGGGGCAAAATTCTCTTTCGCAGTTTTAGAAAGCTCTATGCACTTCTCGGCTTTGGAAATCTGATCATTGACATTGAGATACTCTTTTGAATCCTTGTCAATTTTTTTGACATCAAGATAAGTCCTTGCCGCCGTGAATTTTTTAACGGCACTCTCATAGTCCCCCTTGGCCACGTAGGATATGGCGTCCGAATAGTGGCTGTTTGATGTCTGGGCATAGACAGCCGCACCCGCTGCCGACAGCAGGCACAACAGCATCACTAACAATCTTTTCATAGAGTAGGGGTTTATTGATTGAGATACTGCTGTTTATACTTCTTTAACCGGGAGTCTTCCGGGCGGTATTTCATCGCCTCTTCTACAAGACTCCACGTAAAAGAATCGATTTTGCCGCGGTTGGCATCTATAAAGGTGTCGATTTGCCCGACCCTTTCGTCTACAAACTTGTCTATGGAGGCTTCGATAAAGGCATCCCTCTGGATTGACTTGCTCTTTATCAGGAATTTAAGATACCTGGGCTTGAAGGCGGCAGCGGTCCTTGCCGCTAATTTCCTGGCCTCGTCAAAGCGCTGATCCTCGACCAGAGAATTCAACTCTTCAGAGCTGGCGTCATAAGCCTTCATTGAGTTTGCGCCCATAATCCACGAACCGGCCGCGAATACTATCAGCACTACTGCGCATATGAGCGCCGCTGCAACCTCAAGGTTGTGGTTGGGACGCTGCTTCTGATTTTCCAGGGCTTCCGATATTTTTGCCGCCGCCTCCCCTTTTATTCCATAACCCTTTTCTGCCAATGCATCAAGCTCTGTCTTGATGTTTTCCAGATAAGTTTTGCTTTCTTCGGTCACGATTCCGTCAGATTCAAATATGAGCGCAACCTTTTTCCTGCGGACCTTGACAAGTTCGGTCTCCAGCGCGTTAATTAGAGAGGTATAGCGGGCCTCGTTCCTTTGGGCTTCGCGCACCTGTTCACTTTCCACAGGCATCTGCACAGCCGGCGGCACTACATTTCCTCCGGGAGCAACGCCTTGAGAATTCGTATTTCCAAGCATACGCAGTTCCACTCCGCAGTGCGGGCACTTCTGCGCCCGGTCAGACACCGGGTTGCCGCAATATGGGCATTTTATCAATGGCATAGGTGAGTAATTTTAGATAGTTTAGGTTATAGGATTAAAGGACTACCGAGTCATTCCATGTCCACGTAGATGAAATTCATAATGGCTACGGCCAGAAGCAACAGTGTCTCGATTATCCAGATTGCCGGGGATTCCATTATCGAATCCGGGTCCAGCGAAACGGTCAGAAGAAGTATAAACGCTGCAACTGCATATATACCGGCTCTTATTTTCGGATAACAATCCGAGAATCCGCGCGAATTACTCTGCTGGTTCTGATGGTAAGCTGGGTTCCCCTGTTGGTAGGGCATTCCCCCATGCGGATATTGCTGATAAGGCGGCATCTGCTGATAGGATTGATTGGCGTAGGTCGCACTTCCTTGCTGGTCCTGCGGATAAGTGGCGGTCGCCTGCGGGTTTGAGGAATTGACATTGCCGCCCAGCAGCGGAGCTCCGCACTTTGGGCAAGCCGGAGTGCCATCAGGCAACTCCATTCCACATTCGTGACATCTCATATCAAGTTATTATTAAAATCGTCTTTATTCATAGGACTGCAGCTCAGGGCGGTATTCGAAGTGCATCGTATCATAATGAGACCACCTGCCGCCCCAAATGAAGCCGTGTTTTTCAAGTTATGATTAAAGGTCTGGATGCAGTGTGAATGCAATTTTAAAAATCAGACAGATCAAACATGGTCAATCCGAACAATACTCCGGATAGGATAGAGCATACGAAGGCCACTGCAAATCCGATCCAGGCCCACTTTGCGCAGGCTCTTGCAGTGTTCGGCTTGGTCCGAAGGTTCACGCCCCAGAGAATCCAGCCTACAAGCGGGAAGAAGAACGAGAGAACGTTCAATCCGGCATGGGGCGTGTCGTTCACAGGCATCTGATACGGCTGGCCCGGAGCCACCTGCTGATATGCGGGTTGCTGGTATTGCTGCTGGTATTGCTGACTGGGATACGGTTGTTGATATTGCTGGTACGGTTGCTGATACTGCTGGCCGTTTGCAGCCGGTTCGATGGGAGCTCCGCATTTGGGGCAGGCACTGGCCTGGTCAGAGACCATCGCCCCACAATCTTTACATTGAACGAGTGACATAATTGTTGAATTTTTAGATAGTTGGTTATTGTTAAGTTTCTATAGATTATCCAGGAAGGCGCCCAGAAGCACCCCGCCGATGGCTGCGGCCGCAACATTGTCGGAGCCGCTGCTTTGCTGACCATACTCGAATGCGCAGGAAACCTGCTCCGACGTGACCTCATACACCTGCCGCAGGATTTCGGCGGCGACTTGTGCCGCAGAAGAGAAGTCCACGCCGAACGCCCGTTCAAAAACGCCATAGGCACTGTTATAGAACGAGTGCATTCCGGGGTATCTCTGTAAATTGTTCAAGACCATTCCCTGCACACCCAAAAGCTGCAGCACCATTCCGCGCGGCGAGCAGTCGTCAACCACCTGCATCAGTTCGTGCCCGTTGACATTGACGTGGCAGATGATGTAAGCATATTGGCTTCGGTCGTTCAAAATCCGCTTGAATTCACACTCCAGAATTACTTTGTTGGATCCGCCCGCCTGCGTTGCAGTTCCGGTTCCGATATACCGGATCGGGCTGCCGCACCACTGGCACACACGGTAGCCGTTTGCCGGGGCGCCGCAGTTGGAGCACTCCGTGGCATAGCCGTTGATGTCCACTGCCGCGCTCACCTGCGTGTTGGGAGCGCCGCACTCGGGGCAGGTCATTCTGGAGCGGTCGTAAGGGCAGCCGCACTCGGGGCATGTAATATTATCTGCCATCGTTGGATTTTGACACAAGAGAGGTTATGACAAGCATGCATACCTGAAAAAACACCAGGCATATAATTGCCATGAAGAACCAGTTGCCGCGCACATTCTCGCCCAGAAACCAGGCGAGAATGTATTCCACTAAGCCATTGAAGGTCAAAAAGAATGGCAGGGAAACCTTGAAAGCATCCTTAATGCGGGAAGACGCTGCAATCTGCCCCAGAACGGCGGTGACGGCAATGGCCACGCAGGCCATGATCAGCTCCAAAGGACTGATTCCGTCAAACAACAGACCGGCACAAAGTGTCGGAACAAGGCAAATCAAACCCAAAATCAGACTGAGATATTTCATAGTGCTTGGTTTTTAAAGGGGAAGCGGAGGAGGGGTTTGGGCAAACAGCTGTGCGAGTTCCGGCATGTCGCCGGCCTTGACCCAGGCTGGCAGGCCCGCCTTCCAGACCAGGGTCTCTCGTGTGAACAGCCCCTGGGCCATCAGGCTGGAGAGGCTCTGCACCGTTTGATTTGCCAGTTGCTGGCCGCCCACGTAAGCATAGAAGGTTGCTTGCTCCGGCAGCGGCGGGGGTACTGCCGCGCCTGTGTTTATCGTCTGGCCAGCCATGTTGCCGATGGCAGATCCCACTCCGAGGCCGGCGCCGAGGCCGGCGCCCATCGCCGCCATACCGCCACCGATACCCTCGTTGCCGGCAGCCTTTTCCAGAACATTGAAGCTGCGCTCCATCTGATAGACATCGCGGCCGGTGATCTTGAGCCGCGCTGCAAGATCTTTGGCATCCTTGAGTTTGATTACGCTGGGATCGTTGGGCGGGACATTGATTGATATGAATGTGAAATCGGTCAATTCCAGACCGTACTTTTCAAACGATTTGTTGATCTCCCTGCCGCAATACTCAGACATTTCTACCAGATGCGTGTTTACATCGAGTATGGATATTCCCTCCGATGAAATCTTGGCGCTTACGGAACTGTTGAGGTTCGAAAGCATCTGCCCTTGGAAATATGAATTGATTTTGTCTGCGGAGAATACGTGCATCGTGCCTATCAGTGACTTGAGGAAGACCTCTGGATCAGATACTTTGATGCCGTACTGGCCGTATGCCCTGACGGGGACTATGATGTTGTATTTGGGGTCCTCAAGCTGGATGGGTGTCGTGGTGCCCCACTTCATATCCATTTTGGTGGTGAGGCTCACATACCACACATCAGCCTTGAAAGGGGAGCTGCCTCCGAACGGAAGATTTATGATCTTGTTGAGCAGCGGGATATTCTCTGTCTTGAGAGTATATGTGCCTTCTGTGAATTTGTCGCAGATTTGCCCGCCCTTCACGAAGATTGCGACCTGAGTCGGATAGACGACTAACTGGGTTCCGAGCCTGAGATCGTCGGATGGGAACTTCCGGCAGAACTCAAAATCGCTCATCTCGACCTTTACAACATCGATAATGGCCATAATCCTATGGTTTGCGTCCGGCAACGGCCCGAATCCGGACAGGTGTAAAAAAGAGACGTGGGAGTTTGCTCAAACTCATCCCGCCATCAGGCCTTCGCTGCCTACTCAAGAGATAAGCAAGGCAGCCAGCCCACGTCAGGATGATATAGAGACAATCCGCGCCAAAGACGCGGTGACTGTATAGTCATCACAAGTGGACGCTCCCTTTGCCGTATCTTCCTTGAGTAATTCAAAGTTGCGAAGTTTGATAGCGGAAGATAAACGTCAAGTAACGTCTTCGTATGTAGTTATCTAACCGGCGGGGGCCGGCTAGACGATTCAAAGTTACATAAACTTTTTTAAAAATGTACGGGGTCTATCGAAAATATCACGGCCGTGTCGCGGGCGATGCGGAAGCGGACGTTCAGGCCATCGTATGTCATTCCCCACACTTTGTCAGGGTCGCTGTCGTAGGCCACCCGGGGATCCAGTTCTATAAGGTCCGAAATCTGGGCGAGAGTCTCGGAGCTGACACCGGCGGCGGCCTCCGGAGCCGCCTCCACGGCCAGCCGGTGCCCCTTGGTGGGGGCGGTGTAGCCGTCCACGGCCTCTTCTATGCGGTCGGCGTAGGGGATATAGGGCTTGACATCATATATAGGAGTTCCGTCCAGCAGGTCGGCCCCAAGAATGTGCAGCAGCGGTCCGCGGTCGGCCGAGAGCTCGATGCTCTCCAGCCGCACGGCCGACATTCCCAGCGAATTGGGGCGGAAGGGAGAGCGAGATGCAAACACCCCGATGCGGGTGTTGCCCCCCAGGCGGGGCGGGCGCACGGTGAGATTGCCGTCCCAGCGGGCGGCGCTGAAGCCCCATATCAGCCAGATGTGCGAGAAGCACTCCAGGGCCCGCACGGCATCATCGCTGCGGAAGCGGGGCTCGAATACAATGGTCGCCCGACAGAGAGGTGCAAGGCGGCTCTGGCGCGGAATTCCGAATTTTTCGCTGAATCCGCTCTCTATGTGCGCAACCGGTTCTATCTGCATAACGGCAGCAAATATAGTGTTTTACGGAAATCGCCGCTTTAAGTTTTGTGTAAAACATGTTGATATTCCTTAAAAAATTAATATATTTGCAGCCCGCAAAAAAGCGGTTATTTAGTTAAATAAAAGATTAATAACTTTTTATGCCTACAATTCAACAATTAGTTCGCAAGGGACGCGAGGTTATCGTAGAGAAGAGTAAATCTCGCGCGCTGGATGCTTGCCCTCAGAGACGTGGCGTATGTGTTCGTGTTTACACCACAACACCTAAGAAACCTAACTCAGCAATGCGTAAGGTTGCCCGTGTACGCCTCACCAATCAGAAAGAGGTCAACGCATACATCCCCGGTGAAGGGCACAACCTGCAGGAGCACAGCATCGTGCTGGTGCGTGGCGGTCGTGTAAAGGACCTTCCCGGTGTACGCTACCACATTCTCCGCGGCGCATTGGATACTGCTGGTGTAGACGGTCGTCTCCAGGGACGTTCCCTCTATGGCACCAAGAGGCCCAAGAAAGCGAAGAAGTAAGTCAAATTATCTAAAAAAACAGTTGAAAAATGAGAAAAACGAAGCCTAAAAAGAGGATTCTACTTCCTGATCCTAAGTACAACGACGTGCTTGTTACACGTTTCGTGAACAACCTTATGTTGCAGGGGAAGAAGAGTATCGCGTATTCTATTTTTTACGATGCCATTGATATGGTAGGCGAGAAGATGAAAGATTCTGACAAGGCTCCTATAGAAGTCTGGAAGCAGGCTCTGGAGAACATCACTCCCCAGATCGAGGTCAAGAGCCGCCGCGTGGGCGGTGCGAACTTCCAGGTTCCTACAGAGATCAGACCTGAACGCAAAATCTCCATCAGTATGAAGAATATGGTACTCTACGCCCGTAAGCGTTCCGGTCACTCAATGGCCGAAAAGTTATGCGCAGAAATTGTGGCTGCCTACAACAACGAAGGCGCCGCATACAAGCGTAAAGAAGATATGCATAAGATGGCAGAGGCCAACAAGGCATTTGCCCATTTCCGTTTCTAAGAGTTGCAGAGTAGGGCTAGATGGCAAGAGATTTAAAATACACGAGGAACATCGGTATAATGGCGCATATCGATGCAGGTAAAACCACCACAAGTGAGCGTATCCTCTATTACACAGGTAAAACTCACAAAATCGGTGAGGTGCACGATGGCGCTGCCACAATGGACTGGATGGTACAGGAGCAGGAGCGCGGTATCACAATTACTTCCGCAGCTACCACCGCTTTCTGGAACCACGACGGTCATAAATATCAAATCAACCTTATTGATACTCCGGGTCACGTCGACTTTACCGTCGAGGTGGAGCGTTCGCTGCGCGTGCTCGACGGCACTGTGGCGACCTTCTGCGCGGTAGGCCGTGTACAGCCTCAGTCTGAGACCGTATGGCGTCAGGCCGACAAATATCACGTCCCCAAGCTTGCGTATGTAAACAAGATGGACCGCACCGGAGCCGATTTCCTTGCAGTGGTTGAGGAGATGCACTCCAAACTGGGCGCTAACGCAGTGCCCATCTGCCTCCCTATCGGGGCTGAGGACAACTTCGAAGGTATCATCGACCTGATTGAAATGAAGGCCATTTATTACAATCAGAGCGACGAACTCGTGAACTACGAGATCAAGGAGATACCCGACAATCTCAAGGCAGAAGCGGAAGAGTGGAGAGGAAAACTGGTTGAGGCCGCCGCAGAATTTGACGACGAAATAATGAACAAATTCTTCGAGGACCCCGACACTATCACCAACGAGGAGATAATCGCAGCTCTGCGCAAGGGTACCCTGGATATGGCGCTCGTGCCCACTCTCTGCGGTTCTTCCTTCAAGAACAAGGGCGTGCAGTTCCTTCTCGACGCGGTGATCCGTTACCTTCCCAGTCCTATGGACGTCAACCACGTTACAGGTACTAACCCCAAGACGGGTGAAGAGGAGATCCGCAAGCCCAGCGCTTCGGAGCCTTTCTGCGCACTTGTCTTCAAGATCGCGACCGACCCGTATGTGGGCCGTCTCGCCTTCCTCAGGGCATATTCGGGCCGCCTGGATGCAGGCACCTATGTGCTCAACACCCGCACTCAGAAGAAAGAACGCGTTGCACGACTGTATCAGATGCACAGCAACAAGCAGAACCCCATCGACTTTGTGGAGGCAGGCGACATCTGCGCCGCAGTGGGATTCAAGGAGCTGCGCACCGGCGATACTATTTGCGTCGAAGACAAACCCATCGTGCTGGAGTCTATGGTGTTCCCCGATCCTGTGATCGGTATCGCCGTAGAGCCCAAGACCAAGGGTGATGTAGACAAACTTTCCTTGGCACTCGCAAAACTCGCGGAGGAGGACCCGACCTTTACGGTATCTTCCAACCAGGAGACTGGCCAGACCGTCATCAGCGGTATGGGCGAGCTGCACCTTGACATCATTGTGGACCGTCTGCGCCGTGAATTCGGAGTGGAGATCAACCAGGGTGCACCGCAGGTCAACTACAAAGAGGCCATCAAGGGTACTTTCCAGATCCACGAGACCTTCAAGAAGCAGACCGGCGGCCGAGGCAAATATGCAGACATCGTTGCGGAGCTTTCGCCCGCAGACGAGGGAGTTACCGGACTTCAGTTCATCGACGAGGTCAAGGGCGGCAACATCCCGCGCGAGTATATTCCCGCTGTGGAAAAGGGCTTCAAGGCAGCCATGGCAAACGGCGTGCTTGCAGGATACGAGCTCGTGTCCCTCAAGGTCCGCCTGCTGGACGGTGCCTATCACCCTGTCGATTCAGATGCGCTGTCGTTTGAGGTCTGCGCCCAGATGGCATACAAAGAGGGCCTGAAGAAGTGCTCTCCCGTGCTGATGGAGCCTATCATGAAACTCGAGGTAGTTACTCCCGAGGAGTATATGGGCGACATCGTGGGTGACCTTAACCGCCGCCGCGGTCAGATCCAGGATATGGACAGCAAGGGCACAGCCCGCATCATCAAGGCTCTCGTGCCTCTGGCAGAGCAGTCGGGATATGTCACTATCCTCAGAACTCTCTCCAGCGGCCGTGCCACCAGCTCTATGGAATTCAGCCACTACGATGAGGTTCCCGCCTCTATCGCCAAGGAGGTTGTGGAGAGCCACGGACGCAACTTTATTGAATAAAATTCAAATAAATATTTAATAATGAGCCAGAAAATCAGAATCAAATTGAAATCTTACGACCACGCGTTGGTTGACAAGTCAACTGACCAGCTCGTAAAGACAGTCAAGTCAACCGGTGCGGTTGTCAGCGGCCCTATTCCGCTGCCCACCGACCAGAAGATTTTCACTGTGAACCGCTCTACCTTCGTCAACAAGAAGGCTCGCGAGCAATTCCAACTCAGTTCTTTCCGTCGTCTGGTTGACATTTACTCCTCCAACCCCAAGACTATCGACGCGCTGATGCGCCTCGAGCTCCCCAGCGGTGTGGATGTAGAGATAAAAGTCAACTAATCTGACAAAAAAGAACAGCGACACACACTATAGTTCCGGATAGTTTGCATATATTTGCACCGGAAACGGTCCCATAGCTCAGTTGGTTAGAGCATCTGACTCATAATCAGGGGGTCGTAGGATCATGCCCTACTGGGACCACAATCTTTAGTGTCAAAAAGGTTAATGATTTTACCAAAAAGGGAGGGAACTTGAAAAAGTCCCCTCCCTTTGATTTTATTATGCTCCCCTCAAGCTATTTTCCCGGATTCAACTTATCCTTCAGTTTTTCAAAGATGGCGGTCTTGCGGCTGTCGCGGCGGTCTTTGATGCGCTGCAGCGACTCGTCGGAGATGCGGGGGAAGCGCCCCTTTATGCGCTCTACCATAGAGCCGAAAGAGGGGTGGCGGTGCCTGTCCAGCTTCTCGGGATACATCTCGTTTATGCATATCATTATGGCGGTCTCTATCACGTCGGAGAATTCGTCGTTCACCGCGCTGCCCATCATCTTCATCGAGGGGGAGCACTGCATATATGAGTTGACCAGCGGCGGAATGTTGGCCCCCAGACGCCGCACGGCGTCCTTGAGGTTGCGGTAGTCGCTCTTGAAGTCGGCGTCGCGCAGCAGCAGGTCCATCAGGCGCGGGTTGGACTCGGGCATCACCGGCTTGTAGGGGCGCACCAGCTCTTCGGGGTCGGGGAAGTGCTTCCAGAGGAAGTGGAATATCAAATCCTGGCAGAGGTGGTCGTAGCTGGGGTAGGTGGTCATCTTGCCAAAGAGGTAGATGATGCCGGGATGCTCGCCCGCCACCGCGGCAATCGCGTCCCAGAGGTTGTCCAGCGCGTAGAGGCCCTTGGCCCCCGCCTTGGAGCTCTGGTATTCAGGCGCCACAAAGCTGCGCCCCAGCTCCATGGTGTGGGGCAGATACTCTTTGATAAAGAAATCGCTGAAGTGGAACATGTGGGCGGTGGCCAGTTTGGGTTGCCCGTCGCTGTCCAGCGCCACGTCAGGTCCCAGAATGTAGCGGTAGCCCCCCAGAATGGCCCTGGCATCGGGGTCCCACACCACAATCTGTCTGTAGGGGCGCTCCATTGTGTCAAAGGAGTCGATGTCGGCGGCCAGACCGCTGCTGCCGCCCGCCTCGCGGAATGCAATCTCGCGCAGGCGTCCGATCTCCTGCATCACGTTGGGGGCGTTGTGAGCATCCACGATGTAAATGAGGTTGCCCCCCTTGTTGGTGCGGCAGAACATCCGCTCCGGCGTCAGCTCCGCCTCCAGAAGGTCCAGGCTTATATGGTCGATTATCTTTTCCATAGGTCGGTTAAATGGCGGTTTCGTATTTATATCCCAACCGGTGCAGCATCACGGCCGCGCCGGTAGAGAACATCGCGTCTATGGTGTACACCACCGCCTGGTAGGCGTCGGTGCTCCCCGCCTCGGCGCCGCTGTGGCGCAGCAGGTTCATTGCGGCGGAGGCCAGAAAGCTGAAGGCCTGCGCCAGATTGCGCGCCTCGTCGCCGCCAAGCTGGTATCCCAGAATATTTTCAGTGATGTGCTCGTCCAGAAAGTCGAAGCCGCGCTCCCCGCAATAAAAGCGGTAGTCGCGTTCTTTGTAGCTCTCCCAGTCGGCATCCCAGCCGAAGGCGACGGCGGCTCCCAGATATGCTGCCCAGGCCAGCACGACCTCTGGGTAGGAATTGAACTCCCCCACGGCGTCGGCCAGATATTCGGGGGCCAGAGAGCGCCACTTCTCCTCTATGTCGGGGCTCTGGAGCAACTTGCCCTCCAGCAGCCCGCGCTCCGTGGCTATCCGCAGCAGTTCGCTGCCTGTCTGTTGTCTGTACTGTTCCACAACTGTAAAATATTAAAAAAGCCTACAGGCTATAGGTCTGTTCACGCACCCAGGCGGCCCACTGCGCGGGTGTCTTGCTCTTGTCAAAGGTTTCCGGCGGTATGGGCTTGCCGAATATTATCTTGAAGCGGCCGCCCCGGTGGCGGTAGAGCTCGTCGGGCAGAAACAGCATCGCGATGTTGAATTTGAGCCCGAGCCTCTTGGAAAGATTGGCCACATTGTAGAAGCGGTTGGAGTTGCGCCCTATGAAGTGCATCGGCACCACATATCGGCCGGTGGCGACGCTCATCTGCACGAAATTCTTGCCCCACGGCAGGTCGGTTATCTGCCCCTTGATTTTGCGCGAGCAGAGTCCTGCTGGGAACACTATCATATTGTTCTGCGAGTCGTAGGCCTCCCGCACCATTGCGGCGAGGGCGCGCGACTGGCCGCCGGTCTTGTTGATGGGGACGCAGATGGGCGCCAGCCCCTTGAGGGCCATCAGAAAGTCGTTTACCAGCAGGCGGACGCCTCCCGGGAAGTTCCCGCCCACCACGCTGCCCACCGCAACGCCGTCAACGCCACCCAGCGGGTGATTGCCCACAAAGGTGAGGCGCGCCCCTTCGGGCACCGTCACGTTCTCCAGCCCCTCCACCTCAAGGTCCACGCCGAGATACTTCATCGTTTCGGTGCAAAATTCCACCCCTTCATAGCCGCGCACCAGAAATTCGTTGAGAAAGTCCTGGTGGACAAAGCGCTTCATCAGGTTTATGAACCATTTGGGGATTTTCTTGCCCGGGAACTTGGCGGCCACGATCCTGTCCAGATCTATGGCCCATTCGGGGTGCGGAGTAGGCATAGTTGCGGTTACGGTAGTTGTTAGTAAGAGCAAAGTTAATTCAAAAATACATTACCTTTGCAAAAACAACTTCGATATGAAAAAGTATGCAGTTATAGTCATTGATATGCTCAATGACTTCGTCACGGGGCCGATCTCCGACTCCAGAATCAACCACATCATCGAACCCATCAGCACTCTCTGCGAGAAGGCCCGCAAGGCCGGGGTGCCGGTGATCTACGCAAACGACTGCCACACTCCGGAAATCGACAAGGAGTTCAAGGTCTGGCCCGCCCACGCCGTGGAGGGAACCAGGGGGGCCGAGGTCATCGACGCCCTCAAGCCTCAGAAGGGCGACTATGTAATCCCCAAGAAGACCTACAGCGCATTTTTTGAGACCACTATGGAGCTTGTGCTGCGCGAGCTGGGGGTTGACACCCTCATAATCACCGGCTGGCAGGCCGACTGCTGCTGCCGTCACACCAGCGCCGACGCGTTTTTCCGCGGCTTTGGCATCGTCGTGCCCCGCGAAACCACCGACACCACCACACAAGAGGGCTACGAGGGCGGTCTGGAGTATATCAAGACCATCTACGGCGGCACAATCTGCAACCTTGCCGAAATCCCCTTCTGGGGAGAATAGCGGCCTATGAAAGTCGGCCTTTACATTGACACTTTCTACCCGATGGTGGACGGTGTGGTAAAAGTAGTGGACAATTATGCCACCCGCCTCGCCAAAATGTGCGAGGTGGTGGTGTTTTGCCCCAGTGTAAAAGGTTACGACGAGTCGGAAGACAATAAATATCCCTACGAGATAGTGCGCTGCATGAGCATAGCCTCCAAAAATATGGACTATGTGCTGCCGCTGGGAGCGGTGGATCCCGCCTATCAGATTCCGATGGCCCGCAGCAAGGTGGACATCGTGCACATCCACTCTCCTTTTACCATAGGGATGTCAGGGGTTATCTATGCAAAACTGCATAATTTGCCGCTGGTGGCCACCCTTCACTCCCAGTATCGGCAGGATTTTGAAAACCAGATTAAGCTGGCTCCGCTGATACGCGCAGTGTTGTCCACCATAATGATCGTGTTTAACTCCTGCGACGAGTGCTGGGCTGTGAACGGCTCCATCAAAGAGCTCTATCAGAGCGAATACGGCCTCACGGCCCCTTGCAGGGTGGTGCTCAACGCCACAGATCATGTGCCGGTGGACGATCCCGCCGCTGCCGCTGCAAGGGTCAACAGCCTCTACGGCATCGGGGCGGATGAGACGGTGTTTCTTTTTGTGGGGCGCATCAATTTTATCAAGAATATCGACTTTACCGTGCGCGCTCTCAAGATTCTGCACGACCGCGGCCACCGCTTCAAGATGATTTTTGCCGGGCAGGGACAGGACGAGGAGCGGCTCCGCGAGATGGTCGAGAGCCTCGGCCTGGAAGATTGCGTGGTGATGACGGGTCTGGTGCGCGGCCGCGAGCAGCTGCAGGACCTCTATTCCCGCGCCAAGCTGTTCCTGTTCCCCTCGCTCTACGACGCCAACTCGCTGGTGCAGATAGAGGCGGCCTGTCAGGGCACCCCCACGCTGTTTTTACGCGGCGCCCGCACTTCCGCCACGGTGAAGGAGGATGTCAACGGCTATATCAGCGACCCCTCGGAAGAGGCCTACGCCTCAAAGATAGAGCAGATCCTGGGCGATACGGAGGGCTACGGGCGTGTCAGCGAAGCCGCCCGCAGAGAGCTGTATCTCAATTGGGACACCGTGGTGGACGGCGTCTATCAGAGCTATCGGGCGATGATAGAGGACAGGAAGAATTCCCGCCTGCTCAGATCCTAGCGGTTGACCTCAACCCTGCACCCTTTCTCGGAAGATTCATAAGCGCCGAACACCGCGCGCATCGCGCTCAGCACGCTCTCGCCGCTGATGGGGGGCTCCGTGCCCGCCTCCAGCGCCTCTATGAATGCGTCCATAACCCCCGACTTGGTCTGGTTGTCGTTGGTCTGTATGCGGTCGATGTCATAGGTCTTTTCGCTGCCGTCGCGGCCAAACACCCTGATGGAGCAGGCGGGGTCGTCGTAGATGCGCATGATCCCCTTGTCTCCGTAGATGATTGTGGAGTTGTCCTCCTGGCCGTAATAGGTCCAGCTGGCGGTCATTGTGCCCACCGCGCCGCTGGCCATCTCGAATATGCAGATTGCGTTGTCATCCACCCCGATGGGGCTGCCGTCGCTGTAGCGCTTGTCCAAAGTGTCGATGCGGGCGGTGACGGCGGTGATGGTGGTGTCCAGAATATACTGGATGAGGTCGGTCTTGTGGATGCCCAGGTCGGCCACGACTCCCATCACGGCCGACTTGCGGTCAAAGAACCAGGTGCCGGGGCCGGGGGTGATGCTCCAGGTCTCGGGGCCGCTGTGGCCGAATGTGGTGCGGAAGGAGATGACGCGGCCGATGGCCCCCTCCTTGATGAGCCGGCGGGCGTGGGCGTGCGCCATCGCGTAGCGCTGGTTCTGGTCTATCATCAGGCAGCGGCCGCATTCGCGGGCGGCGGCCACCATCTTCTCGCAGTCCTCGATTGTCACCGCCATCGGCTTCTCGCACAGCACGTGCTTGCCCGCCTTGAGGGCGGCGACGGTGTCGCCGGCGTGGCAGCTGTTGGCAGTGCACACCGCCACCGCGTCGATTGCGGGGTCGGCGAGCATCTCGTCCATCGAGCCGTAGACCCGCCCGCCGTAGCGGGCAGCCATCTGCTCTGCGCGGGAGGTGTCAAGGTCGTAGTAGCCCACCAGCCTTGCGCGGGGGTTTGAGTGGAATTCGGGGATATGTCTGACCTGCGAGATTTTTCCGCAGCCGATTATGCCGATGCCTTTCATAGTTTCAGTGGTTAAGAATTGGTTAATGGGATAAATGTAAGAAGAAAATTCATATCTTGGCTCTATGAAACGCATTCTTACCATCATCGCCGCTGCGGTCACAGTGTCCGGCTGCGGCCTTCTGTCGGGCGGACAGCTTGATACATCCCGCGCCCTGAGCGGCGCGGCCAAGGCTGTGCAGGCCGCCACAATCACCGATGCCCAGGTTATGGCATACACCAGCGCCTATGTGGCCAAGCTGGACGCCTCCAGCAAGATAAGCGCCAGCGGCAGCACCTACAGCAAGCGGCTGTCCAACCTCACCAAAGGGCTCACCGATGTGGACGGCATCGCCCTCAACTTCAAGGTGTATGAGACAAGCTCGGTGAATGCATTCGCCTGCGCCGACGGCAGCGTGCGGGTTTACAGCGGTCTGATGGACCTTATGACAGACGACGAGGTGCTCGGGGTTATCGGCCACGAGATAGGCCACGTGGCGCTCAAGCACTCCAAAAAGGGGATGCAGAGCGCAATCCTCACCAGTGCGGTGATGGACGGGGTGGCCTCCACCAGCACCACCCTCGCCACCCTCACCGATTCCCAGCTTGGAGCTATCGGAGAGGCGGTGATGAATGCCCGCTACTCCAAGAAGCAGGAGAATCAGGCCGACGACTACGGCTATGAATTCCTCAAGAGCAAGGGGAAGAACCCCGTGTCGATGATCAAGAGCTTCGAGAAGCTGCAGTCGCTGCAGAGCTCCTCCTCTTCAAGCGCCGCGAGCTATGTCAGCAAGCTCCTCTCTTCCCACCCCGACACCGCCACCCGCATAGCCCGTCTCAAAAAGCAGGCGGTGGCCGACGGATATCTCACTTCTGCAGAATAAAAGTGAGGTCTTTATCATTTTTTATGATATATTTGTAGTCATTCATAAGTCAACACATAAATTCTTTTAATATGAAATCTTTCAGATTGATGGCCGTCTTGGCAGGCCTGATGTCGCTTTTTGCGCTGTCAGGATGTGACCCCACAGAGAATGAAGGGGACCCCTTCATCACGATCAACGGCGAGACCGTGCAGAATCTCAAGGCAGAGAAGAGCTCTTTTACAGTAAACTTGAGCACCAACCGCGATTGGAGCGTCCGCATTGCAGACGCTGCTGCAGAGTGGCTCGCAGTGACTCCCAATAGCGGCAAGGCTGCAGAGAACGGCGTTGACGTCACAGTCAGCGTGCTTGAGAACACAGCAGGCAACCGCACCGCGGCAATCGAATTCTACACAGGCACCGCAACCGCCACCCTCACCGTTAATCAGGAGGGTCCCGACGGCGACAGCAGTTCAGAAACCATCGGCAAACCCGAGGGTAACGGCACCAAGGAGTCTCCCTACAACGTCTCCGCAGCGCTCACCCTCATCGCCGGCGGCAAATATTCGGCAGACGACGATGTCTATGTAAAAGGCCAGATTTCGAAAATCACAGAGGTCAACACCAGCTACGGCAACGCCACATACAACATTGTGGACAAGGATTATGCGGATAACGCGCTCCTCGTGTACCGCGGCTACTATCTGGACGGCAAAAAGTTTACTGCCGAAGACCAGATCAAGGTTGGCGACGAGGTTGTGGTTCTGGGCAAGCTGACCCTCTTCTACGAGAAGTCGGAAATCACTCAGGGCAATCAGCTTGTCTCCCTCAACGGCAAGGAGGCTGAAGTGCAGCCGGAAGTTGAGACTAAGGAGGCAACTGTATCGGAGATAGCGGCTGCTGTGACTTCCGGCACCGAAGACGGGAACTACAGCGTAAAGAACGGCCAGGTGATGGTTGTCGCCTCTAAGGACAAGCTCATAATGAACGACGGCACGGGCTGCATTTATGTCTACAAACAGGAACACGGCCTTACTGCGGGCGAAATTGCGACCTTCTCCGGCAAAGGCACCAAATACTACACCTCCCTTGAGTTTGAAGGATCTGACATAGAGAAGACTGGCAGCGCAGTATGCGAATATCCCGAGGCGGAGGCCTGGGGTGCGGCAGAAATCGACGCTTATTTCAACTCGGAGCTTGCGACCGTGAAATACGCCACGGTTTCCGGCACACTTGTGAAGAACGGAGATTTTTACAATCTGGAAACGGAAGGCACCGCAAGCGCTGATTTCATTTCCCTGTATGCCACCGTAATCGACCTCTCCGAGTTCGTGAACAAAGCGGTTAAGGTCACCGGCTATGTCTACAGCCTGAACAGCAACAAGAAGTATGTGGAGATGGCGGCTGTGGAGATGGCAATTGACGCCGCTGCGGATTATGTCACAGTGGATCCCGCATCCCTCTCCTGGAGCGCTGATGACCTCTCTGCGAAGACCGTGACGGTGAATGCGTCCGGCGAGTTCAGCGTGGCCACCGACGAGGCTTCGTTTACGGAAGGATATGTTTGGGCTACTGCCGCCGCGGAGGGCAACACCATAACAATCACTCCCGATCCGGCAGTCTCTACGGCTGGCGCTGCAGGGAAACTGGAGGGCAAGTTCATTGTGACCTGCGGCGAAAAGAGCGCGACCATTGATGTGACCGTGAAGTTCGGTGCCGACTGCCAATATCCTTTCACCAGCAATGTCTCCTGGACGCTCGGCGCCAATGCATACGACCAGACATTTTCCGGTAATAATAAGCAGGCCGCCGTTGTCAACGGTTCAGATGTTACGGAGATGGTCAAGCTTGGAACAAGCAGCAAGAGCGGCGACGTTACGATAACCATCCCCGCCGGCACCAAGACCCTCGAGTTCTATGCTCTCTCCTGGAAGAAGAATAAGGACTGCAAGATCACCGTTACCGGATGCGGCGAAACTCCCGTGGAAATAGATCTTAAATCCAACGACGGGGTCTCCGGCAATCCTCCTTACACT
>CAVHPI010000022.1:0-27267 GCA_963637965.1 bacterium | reverse complement strand
GCCGGGTATCCACGTTCGGTTAGGATAAGCGCTGAAAGCATCTAAGCGCGAAGCCGGCTTCAAGATGAGATTTCCATAGAGGGTCGTGGGAGACTACCACGTTGATAGGCAGAAGGTGTAAAGGCAGTAATGTCAAAGCCGATCTGTACTAATAGCCCGAAAGCTTCGAAAAACGAAAACAACTTCGAGTGCAAGAGCCTCGAGTTCTCTCTCAAAGCCATAGCGGCGCAGCGGGTGAAACTGCTGCGCTGCACAAAATAAGGCGGTTATAGCGGCGAGGATCCACCTCTTCCCATCCCGAACAGAGAAGTTAAGCTCGCTTGCGCCGATGGTACTGCGATACCATGTGGGAGAGTAGGTAGCCGCCACCTTCACGGAAGTCCCGGTTGAATCTTCAGCCGGGACTTTTTTTGTTTGGATATATTTGCTTATTTTGTGGGATTATGATTAAGAATATTGTTTTCGACTATGGCGGAGTTCTGGTGGACTGGGACCGTCATTATTTTTATGACTACTACTTCCAGCAGAATGAGGCACGGGAGATATTTGAACGCAATACCGGTCGCAAAGGACTCTCTGTAAAAGAAATGTCCGACTGGTTCCTGGACAATATCTGCACTCTGGAATGGAATTCGGAATTTGATGCCGGCGGCGAACTTGACAAAGTCACCAATGAGCGTGTCGCTCTCTTTCCTGAGTGGGAAATACCCATCAGAGCCTATATATCCAATTGGGAGCCGATGATGCACGGCTCGGTGGACGGAATGCTCGAGGTCGTGCAGGACCTGAAAAATCAGGGCTATAAGCTGTATGGCCTCACCAACTGGTCTGCATATACTTTCGATGCCTATGTGCGCAATACATACCCTGTGTTTGCCCTGCTGGACGGAATGGTAGTATCCGGCGAAGAGAAGTGCATCAAGCCCGACGAGAAGATTTACCGCATACTCCTCGAAAGATACAATCTTGTCCCCGCTGAAACGCTCTTTATAGACGACAATCCGGCAAATGTTGCCGGGGCGCGGCGACTTGGCATCAATGCTGTCATATTTAAAGATGCAAAGACTTTGAAAGAGGAACTAAAAACCTTACTATAAATAATGGAAAGACGAGTACTGATATTTGATCATCCGCTGATCCAGCATAAACTCTCCGTGTTGAGAGACAAGGCGACCGGCACAAAAGATTTCAGAGAACTGGTGAGCGAGATCGCCATGCTTATGATATACGAAGCAACCCGCGACCTGCCGCTTGAAGAAAAAGATGTAGAGACTCCCGTGGCTACCGCAAAGTGCAAGTGCATATCTGGCAAGACGCTGGCCTTTGTGCCGGTGCTCCGCGCCGGACTGGGAATGGTGGACGGCGCTCTGGCGCTTGTCCCTGCAGCGAAAGTGGGGCACATCGGCCTCTACCGCAACGAGGAAACTCTGGAGCCGGTGGAATATTACTGCAAACTGCCGCTGGACATCAGCAGCCGCGACGTGTTTGTTCTGGATCCTATGCTGGCTACCGGCGGAAGCGCAATCGCGGCCATTGACCTTATCAAAAAGCGCAATCCCCGCTCAATTAAATTCCTGTGCATCATCTGCGCTCCCGAAGGGCTTGAGGCATTGAAAAAAGCCCATCCCGACGTGGACATATTCTGCGCGGGGATGGACTCTCATCTTAACGAACACGGCTATATCGTGCCGGGTCTGGGCGATGCGGGAGACCGCATCTTCGGAACCAAGTAGATCGCCGTATCGGAAATTATAACGACATCTCCAGGGCGAGGCGGATCATATCCTTGAAGCCGTTCTGACGGTCTTCGCTGGGAAGTTCCACCCCGGTGGGGATGTTGTTTGATACAGTGCAGACGGTAAGGGCTTTCTTGCCGGCGCGCTTGGCGTTGAGATAAAGGGCCACGCTCTCCATCTCGATGCCCAGCAGATTGTGCTCTGCGCAGGTGGCAAGGTCGTCGCAATCGCTGTAATAAGTGTCGCTGGAGAAGATGTCGCCGATGTTGTACACAAGCCCTAGACGCTCTGCGGTGGCTGCGGCGCGGGCGCTGAGCGTTGCGTCGGCCTCAATGAAGCCCGGCTTGTTGCCGTTGTCGCGGTAGAACATCAGGTAGTTGGTCTCGGAATATGCGCGGCTGCCGATCACGATGCTGCGCAAGGGGGTGCGGTCGCTCACGCCGCCGATGCTGCCCACGCGGATTATGGTGTCCACATCATAAAAGTTGAAGAGTTCGTAGGAATAGATGCCGATGGCGGGGTGGCCCATTCCGCTGGCCATCACTGTGAATTCCTTGCCCTTGTAGGTGCCTGTGTAGCCCTGCACGCCGCGAACATTGTTCACAAGCACGGGGTTTTCCAGGAATGTGTTTGCAATCATCTGGCTGCGCAGCGGGTCGCCGGGCATTATCACGGTTTTGGCTATCTGCTCTTTTGTAGCCGCAATGTGGGGTGTAGGTATCATAAATTGTGGTTTTTAGGCAAATATAACTAATTATTCGGGGTCTATGAAGTGGAATTCCTTAACGGCGACATCGTGCGGATATACGCGATATATGCAGGTTCCCTCGGTGCACAACTCTTCGCGGCTGTTGTATAGCTTGACCTCGATGAAGGCCATCGAGAGCTTGCGGCTTACCAGCCGGGCCTTGAGGGTGACGGGGCCTTCCGCTGTGCTGACCGTCTTGTGGTAGCGCACCTCCATCTTGGTGGTATAGCCGCTTGTGCAGAGCTTCTTGAACACGACCCACCCGGCCGTTTCGTCTATCAGAGTGGCCTGGATGCCGCCGTGCAGGGTGTTTATCCACCCCTGGAACATGCCGTCGGGCTGCCAGCGGCTCACGATGTAGTCCCCCTCTTCAGAAAAAGTCATTCTCAGGCCCGACGGATTGTCGGGGCAGCAGCCGAAGCAGTTGTATCCTTCATATCCCTTCCAGGGATTGCTGATTTCTTTCATTTCAATAACGTTTCTAAAAATACGAGATCAAATATCGCAGTTTTTTGCGAACGGACAATCGATTTAGAGCCAAATCCGGCCGCCCCAGAAATCTGGAACGACCGGACCGGACCTAACTAAATAATAAATACTAACTGTAAAGGAAACGCTTGATGCTTCCTTTGGGAGTCTTGTCGAATGTGTCGCGCTTCTCCTCTACCTTGGCAATCTGGCTATATGCAGGCAGGTTGCGGTTGACCCTGGTGCGGATCTTCTCCGGCAGGTCGTGGATGTCCAGCGCGGTGAGCCCTTTGGTCTTGATGGCGTCGTTGTCAAAGCGGACCAGCGCCACCAGCTTGGAGTTGCGGTCCACAACCAGCGATTCCAGCACGAAATCCATAGAGTTGATGGCCGCCTCTATCTCTTCGGGATAGATGTTCTGCCCGTTGGCGGAGAGAATCATGGTCTTGCAGCGCCCTTTGATGAAGATGTTGCCCTTAGAGTCCATCACGCCCAAGTCGCCGGTGCGAAGGAAGCCGTCTTTGGTGAAGAGGTCTTTGGAGGCCTCGGGGTTGTTGAAGTAGCCGCTGCAGATGTTGGTGCCTTTTGCCTGAATCTCTCCGGTGATGTTTTCGGGATCCTCGGAATCGATGCGGACCTCGGCGCTGTCAACCTTGAGGCCGCAGCTGCCCGGCACAAAGTTCCAGGGCTGGGTGTAGGCCAGCAGCGGAGCCGCCTCGGTCATGCCGTAGCCGACGGTGTAGGGGAGGCCCATCTTGCGGAATACCCTCTCCACATCGGGATTGAGGGCCGCGCCGCCCATGATGAACTGCTGGACATTTCCGCCGAAGGCAGTGATGAGTTTCTTGACGATCGCCTTGTAGATGAGGTTGCTGATGCCGGGAATGGAGGTGAGCACCTTCATATACCACTTGTCAAGCACCGGCTTGATGGAAGATTTGTATACTTTCTCCATGACCAGGGGCACGGTGATGATAAGGTAGGGCTTGACATCTGCCACAG
Source organism: bacterium (assembly GCA_963637965.1). GTDB lineage: Bacteria > Bacteroidota > Bacteroidia > Bacteroidales > UBA932 > Equibacterium. Next base: position 23,313 of record CAVHPI010000022.1, on the reverse strand, counting down.
CCTTGAGCAGGGTGCTGGCTGCGGGGGTCTTGCCCAGATAATATACGGTGACGCCAAAGCAGAGCGGGTACATAAATTCGAACACCATGCCGTAGATGTGGCCCATGGGGAGCATCGACACTATGGAGTCCTTGCTGCTGGCGGGGATGTGGCGGATTGCAAAGTCGATTGAGGCGCTGAAGCACTCGTAACGAAGCATGACCCCCTTGGGGGCGCTGGTGGTGCCTGAGGTGTAGTTGATCACCGCCAGCTTGGTGGGGTCTTCGATGTGATAGTTTACATCGTCGGGGCCGAAGCTGGGGTATCTCTGCTTGAAATCAGCGTCAAGGCCGGCGAAAATGCCGGCAACAGAGTCGTCTGCGCTCCAGAGGAGAGTCCAGTCGGGTACATTCACCGCATAGCGTAGGTTGGGCATTTTGGATTTGTCAAGCGACTCCCAGGAGCGCTTGTCGGTGAAGAGCACGACGCTCTCGGAGTGGTCCACAAGGTTGCAGACCGCTTCCGGTGTGAAGTCGGAGAGCAGGGGCACGGCCACTGCTCCGGAGGTGTTGATCGCCAGGAATGTGTTGGCCCAGCGGGCGGAGTTGCTGGTGAAGATTGTTATTTTCTCCCCCTCTTTGATGCCTGTCTTCTCGAAGAGGATGTGCAGGCGGGCGATGTTTGCTGCGACTTCGCCGAAGGTGAACTCCTCTCCGCGCCAGTCGCAAAGGGCTTTCTCATTCCAGTTGCCCTTTATTGTCTGAGTAAGTTGGTCAATGTAGTTAATCATAACGGTATTATTTATTATTTAGATCTAGATGATAATCGTGTTCCAGCCTATGTGGGCGCGCTGCATAGGGATGTTGACGGGGGCGCTGCGGCGCGGGCAGGGCTCCGCCACGGTGTCGAACTGCACGGAGGCGTCCAGCCCGACAGCGTCCAGCCAGCCCAGGAAATAGCGCTCGAATATGCTCTCCTCTATCTTGCGGGTGAAATTCAGGTTGAGACGGTCGCCAAAGCTGGCGCAGGCGCAGGCGCCGGAGCGGCCGCGGGCTCTGCCCAGAGTGAAGTCGATGTCGCGGATGTAGGCCGCCATAGAGTCGGGCACCCTGATATTGCCGATGTTGGAGAGGGTGTGGGTGCAGTAGCGGTCCCCCTTGATGCTGTTCACAATGTTTATGATGGGCTTCTTGATGAAGCGGGGGATGCAGCGCACCAGAATGTTCTCTTCCAGCGCCACATTCGCTGCCACGCGGGCGGTGATGGGGGCCTCTCTGAGGTAATTCTCCTTCTGCAGCTTGACCTGCTCTATGATCTGCTCCAGCGAGTAGTCTCCGCGGCTCACGTCCACTCCTAGGTGGACGTAGGAAGAGAAGTTGCGCAGGGTGTCGCTGTCGAACATCGAGCGCAGGTCCACAGGTACCTCCACCCTCAAATTGGGGTTCTGCCCCTCTCCGTAGAGGCTGCGGGTCTGCTGCATCGCCGCAATCATAAGCGATGTGAGCAGCTCTGTGACGGTGCAGCCGTGCTCTTTGGCTTTGGCTGTGACTGCCGCTGCCGAGAGCGAAATGCGGATGTTGTGCAGCACCTGATAAGACTCCTCCTTGCCCGGGATGTGCCAGGCACTGCTCTCCTTGTCCATCTTGCCCTTGAGGCCGGCGAACGAATCAAAGCTGTCTTCCAGTTCGCTGCGGGAGGCCTTGTCGGCGGGGTTGAGTACCCAGCCTCCGTATTCTATCACTGCGCCCTCCTTAAGCCGGAGGTATTCGGCGGTGAGGCTCATCAGAAATGTCATCGCTCCGTGTCCGTCGGTCAGGGCGTGGAAGATGTCCAGGGTGATGGTGCAGCCGCTGCAGCCCACTTTGAACATATAGCCTCCGTTTTTCTTTATGGAGAATATGTTCATTGTGTTGTCGCGCCCTGCCACCGGACTGTTTTCCAGACGGTGGAGATACCACCAGAAGAAGCCGCCGCGCAGGGTGTAGGAGAAGCCCGGGAAGCGGGGCATGAGATTATTGAGGGCCTGGTTGAGAAGGCGCAGCGAAACTTCGCTGCCAAGCGTCACGCTCATGCGGAATTGTGCCGCATAGCGGCGGGTTCTGCAGGAGGGATATATTATTGCGGCATTGTCCAGCCGTGTCCACATAGGTGCAATCATAATTCTGTCGATTTGACTCGATGCAAAAGTATGGTGGGTGCACCATCTGCGGAAAACATTTCCGCCTGTGACGGGATTTTGCCACGAAAGAGTGCGTTCTGTGACTAAAATGCCGTTTTTTGTGACAAAAAACGGAAGATTATCCATTCGTCACACTTGTCAAATTGACGGATGTGTGGCGAAAGACGGACGCTGCGCGCCCCTTGTGAGAGGGTGAAAACTTATTTTCCCGGTTTCAATACCATGAATACGATTGCCCCCACGCAGATAGCGATGCCGGCAATCATCTGCATGGTGAGCTGCTCCCCGAATATCAGAGTGCCTATCATAATTGCGGTGATGGGCTCAAACACACCCAGCACCGAGGTCTTGGTGGGGCCGATATAGCGGGTGGAGAGAGCCAGGGTCAGCATGGAAATCATGGTGGGGAACACGGCCAGCCCTATGACGCAGCCCCAGTCGAGAACTGAATCGAGGTTGCCTGCGGCATAATTGCCGTTGCATACCAGCAGAATCGAGAATAGTGCCGTGCCGGTGAGCAGGGCAAAGAAGGTGAGGACGTGCTCCGAGATGTTGCGGATGCGTTTGCTGCGGTTCACAATCACCAGATAGAAGGCGTAGCTCAGCGCCGACGCTATTGCCAGCAGTATGCCGGGCAGGCCGATCGCGGCCCCTTCCGTGGGTTTGGCCAGCAGAATTATACCCAGAAATGTGGCTATGATGGAGAGCCAGGTCTGCCAACCTGGATAGATGCGCAGCGCTACCATCGTGAGAGCTACAAACACCGGGTAGAGATAGACCAGCGTGGTGGCCAGGCCCGAGGGGATGTACAGATAGGAGAGGAACAGAAAGAGGCTGCTGCAGGAGAACAGCAGGCCCAGGAGTATCAGCAGCCGCAGCTGCTTGAAGTTGACGCGCAGCGACTCTCTGCGCAGCAAGAGCCACGCCAGCATCAGAAGTGCGGAGATGCTGTATCTGAAAAAGAGCATCTCGGGCACGCCGAGTCCTGCCTGTAGGAGCGGTTTTGCGAATAGAGGGTTGGTGCCGTAGGAGGCTCCGGCAAGAATTCCGGCTCCATATCCAAGCAGCTTTTTGCGCTGAGTATCTGTGACTTTTCTCATAAACGGGCGGCAAATATAGCGCTTTTGGTTAAAAAGTGTTACATCGTATCGATTTGCTTTTTAATTTTGCGGCCGTTTGCGGCCCGGCGGCCACAAAACGCTCATTTGAAATTAGTTCTATTTATATGGTAACATTCATCGTTGCACTGCTGGCCCTGATTCTGGGCTATATGTTCTACGGCAAATTCGTCGCACGCGTGTTCGGCCCCGATCCGAACCGCAAGACCCCGGCGGTGGCCCATCCCGACGGCATCGACTACATAGCGATGCCCAACTGGAAAATCTTTATGATCCAGTTCCTGAACATTGCAGGCACGGGCCCCATCTTCGGTGCCATTATGGGGGCTAAGTTCGGACCCGCGGCCTACCTCTGGATTGTGTTCGGCTGCATTTTTGCCGGTGCGATGCACGATTACCTGAGCGGTATGCTTTCGCTGCGCAACGGCGGAGTTGGGCTCCCGGAGCTCATCGGCAAATATCTTGGCAATACGACCCGCATCGTGATGCTGATATTCACCGTGATTCTGCTGCTGCTTGTCGGCGCGGTGTTCGTTTACAGCCCCGCCACAATCCTGCACAACTTTGGCGGTTCCATGACGATGTGGTTTGCGGTAATCTTTCTGTATTATCTGCTGGCCACGCTGATGCCGATAGACAAGATCATCGGCCGCATCTATCCGCTGTTTGCCATTTCGCTTATATTCATGGCGCTGGGGCTGCTGGTGGTGCTTGTTATAAAATGGCCTACGCTGCCGGAAATATGGAACGGCTTGGGCAATATGGGAATGAAGAACGACCCCAATTGGACAGATTCGATTTTCCCCGGCCTGTTCATCACCATCGCTTGTGGCGCAATCAGCGGCTTCCACGCCACCCAGAGCCCTCTGATGGCCCGCTGCATGACCAATGAGAAGCAGGGCCGCCCCATATTTTACGGTGCGATGATTACCGAGGGCATAGTGGCGCTTATCTGGGCCACAGTGTCGATGTATTTCTTTTATGGCAAGCCGACTCCCGGAATGGAGGCTTTTGCGGCGATGCCCGGCGTCAATGGCATGGCGACTTCGGCCCCCACGGTGGTCAAGGTGATCTGCGACAGCTGGCTGGGCACCATCGGCGGCATTCTGGCGATGCTGGGCGTTGTGGCCGCCCCCATCACCAGCGGTGATACGGCTCTGCGCAGCGCAAGGCTGATTGTGGCCGATTTCCTGCACATCGATCAGCGTCCCTTTATGAAGCGCATTCTGGTGTGCATCCCTATTTTTGCCGCTTCGCTGGGGCTGCTGCTCTGGCAGGTGGGTAATCCCAATGGCTTTAATGTGGTCTGGCAGTATTTCGGCTGGGCAAATCAGGCGCTCTCGGTGTTCACTTTGTGGATGCTCACGGTGTATCTGGCGCGCGGGCGCAAGCCTTACGTCATCGCGCTGATTCCGGCGCTGTTTATGACGGCCGTGTGCAGCACATTCCTTCTGGTGAGCCCCAATGCGCTGGCGCTGCCCAAGACTTTGGGTTACACTCTGGGCGTGGTGTGCGTGGTGATTGCCCTGCTGCAGTTCTTCTGGTGGAAGAGCCGCAGGTGCCCCAAGACTGCCGAGACCGAGGATTAGTATTCTATCTTTTCTGCGTTTTTGAGCCACTGCTCAAACGGCTCCTGCGCTTCTGCAAGCGTCAGGGTGTCGGTGGGCAGGGCGCGGCTGTGGATATCCAGCGGCAACTCACGGTAGATAAAGGCGTCGTCGAAGCCGGCCTTTGCCGCGTCGGTTTTGGTGGCGGCAAAGTAGAGGTGGCTGAGGCGGGCCCAATAGATTGCCCCCAGGCACATAGGGCAGGGTTCGCACGATGAGTAGATTTCGCAGCCGCTCAGATCGAATGTGTGCAGGGCGCTGCAGGCCGCTCTTATGGCCTGGATTTCTGCGTGGGCTGTGGGGTCGTTTTGCGATGTGACGCGGTTGACTCCTTCTGCGATAACTTTTCCGTCTTTGACTATCACGGCGCCGAAGGGTCCGCCGCCGCCACTGACATTCTTCACGGCCAGTTCTATGGCCCGCCGCATATATTGTTCGTTGTTCATTTTGTTAAATTTGAGACCGCCAAGTTAGAAAAAATTGCGGACTTTGATCCCGTCGCTACGGGGCCGCTATTGTTGCGGCATTGACCTATAAGACCATCTTTGTCTATAGAATCAGGTTAGGCGTTCAAACTACTGCTCACGTCGCTTGATGTGCACGACAACTTCAACTTGTTCCTCGGGATGGACGTCTGGGGTCACTCTGGTCACGCGGACTTCATAAAGGTTCTCCCAGCCCATGTCAAGGTATTTGCTGATTTCCTTGTTGTCTGCGCGAGGGATGAAGCCGAGCTTCAGGTCCTTGTAGTAGATTGCGACTGCATACGGATCGAAGGCGTTGTCATCTTCCCTGACCAGATCGAGCCTGGTGCCGATTTTGAGGTGTTCAAAGGCCTCGCAACCGTCCCAGTAGCCGAAGCCTGCGATGTGAAAATTGGCCAGATGTCTCTTCATCTCCCGTTTCTTTTCATTTTTCATAATGCGAAGTGTTAATTGGTTTTCATATACAAATATGAATTGAGGCTGTCCCATTTTGCGGAACAGTCTCGAAAATGTTGGTGATTATCATTCCATAGGAGAGCAAACTGTCTGACTTCAATGCAAAACACAAAAGAGAGTGGGGTAGGGAATTCTCGGGGTCTAACTTGTATAATCGCTCAAGAATGGGTACATTTGAAGACTGAACCAAAACCTAACCACATGAAATTCAAATCCTTCTTGCGTCTAACGCAAGGGCTGCTTCTCAGTATTGCGGCTCTGACCTTCGTCAATGCGTGCGACAAGTACGACGACTCGTCCCTACGCGAACTCATTGAGAGTCAAAAAAAGGAAATAGACGGGCTGAAAGACAAAATCAACGAACTGCAGGATGCTGACAAGAACGTGAGCAGCGACATAGCGACGCTCAACAGCCAGATAGCCAGTCTTGAGACGGGCAATTACATCAAAGACGTCACGGCTCTGTCCGATGGCAGCGGGTATATGATTACGTTCGCCGAGGGCGATGCTGTTATAGTGAAAAACGGCAATGATGGCGAGTCTGGCAAGGACGGCGTGACCCCGCAGTTCAAGATAGCGGACGGCAACTGGATGGTGTCCTATGATAACGGCGCAAGCTGGAGCGAGGCGGGCAGCGCCACCTCGGGCCTTGTGATAACCGATGCAGCGGTGGACGAGTCCAACAAGAAGCTGACGCTCACTTTGGCTGACGGAACTAAAATAGCGCTTCCTTACAACGCGGCATATCTTGAGATAGACAAGAGCAGCGTAACTGCAGACAAAGACGGAGAAACCATCGAGGTGAAGGTGCTTGCGAACAGCACATTCACCGCAACCAGCTCCGCCAGCTGGGCCACCGTGACCAAAACCGCTGAAGGTGTAAAAATTGTGGTGGCCGCAAACACTACCTACAACGAACCCCGCACGGCCACCGTCGAATTCAGCTGCGACGGCCTCACCAAGAGCCTGATCATACAGCAGGCGGGCCAGCCTGCGCTCATATTTGATTTGGAGAAGGAGAGCGAATCCGTCACTGCCGCTGCAGGCGCTTTGACAGTGAAGCTGAATATCAACACAGCATTCAGCATCAGCTGTGATGCCTGGTGGGTTCAGACAAGCCAGCTGTCCGACGGGGCGTCATTGCTATATTTTCAGAACACATCCGGCGCAGCGCGCACGGCCAAAGTGACATTTACTTGCGAATATTCCACCAAAACATTCACACTGACTCAGGCCGTCGGTACGCCGGTAACGGTCCTCATCAAGGCCGGCACCTTCACGATGGGCTCGCCTACTACGGAAACTGACCGCAGCAGCGACGAGACCCAGCATCAGGTGACCTTGACGCAAGACTTTTATATGGGCAAATACGAAGTGACAAATGCCCAGTTCTGTGAATTCCTCAACGACAAGTGCATCGGTAGCGATGGCAAATATACCACCGCCGATTATGGTACTCAGATCATTGTTGCAACAGATGATATGAGCGTAAAATACAGCTACGGCAACTGGATTCCGCAAAGTGGATATGAAGATTATCCGGTTGTGAATGTCACCTGGTACGGTGCAAGTGAATACGCTAAATGGATTGGCGGGACACTGCCCACAGAGGCGCAGTGGGAGTATGCCTGCCGCGCAGGCAGCACCACGGCATACAGCTTCGGCGACAGTAGTGACAGCCTCGGCGAGTATGCTTGGTATGACAACAACAGTGACAGCAAGACACACCCCGTTGGTCAGAAGAAGCCCAATGCCTGGGGCCTTTACGATATGCACGGTAATGTATGGGAGTGGTGCGCCGACTGGTATGGCGACTACCCCAGCAATGCTGTGACTGACCCGACCGGCCCGACGACGGGCTCCGACCGCGTTTTGCGCGGCGGTAGCTGGAGCTACTTTGCTGACTACTGCCGTTCTGCCAGCCGCCTCCACCGCAATCCCGTCTACTGCATCCGCAATTACGGGTTCCGTGTTTGCTTCCCCTCCAGTTCATCTATAGAATAAAAAAAGGCGCAGGGCGCCGCCAGCCTGCCGCAGCCCGGTGCGCCAAGCCCGGGCGGCGCAGCAGTCGGGCCGAGGCCTGAGGGCGCGACAAGAAGAAACCGCTAACTTAAGATAATGCAAATAAGCGGCTGAATCTTGATAGGTGGCTCTCCAGTTTGCAATCATTGAGTGCAATCGTCCGGCTAAAGTTGTGAACTCCACCTTTGGGGTGATGGCTCAAGGGATTCTCAGAAGATAGCTGCCATTGGCGCATCAATGGTTGCGAATGCACAAAGGGACGTAGCGGGTATTTTTTCTACCCGCCAAGCCCTTTTGTGCGTAGCATTTGATGCGCCTGAAATTACTTGAGATCTACACACTAAACTCTAAACTCTCGTAGTCTTATAAACGATAGGGGGGCATTCCTGCGGGCGGATTAATACGCCGCATCAGCGGCTAGCGGAGCGCGGGCAGGGAGGGGCTGAGAGACAGCAAGCGCAAAGCGGCGGGGTTTGGGGCAGCGCCCCAGTTTAGTGTGCCGCATCAGCGGCTAGCGGAGCGCGGGGGGTCGCAGGGGGCTTTGCCCCCTTAATCTTGTGCGGGCGAAGGGACTCGAACCCTTACGCCGCAAGGCACCAGATCCTAAGTCTGGCTTGGCTACCAATTACAACACGCCCGCAACTGTACTTGCAAAGATATCTATTTTTAGAAATCTTACAATTTTTGTACATTGCAAAAATTTGTTAATCGCACAATTATGAATAGATCAGCTCTGATTCTCGCGGCCTGCGCAATGGCGCTCTGCACGCAGCCCGATGCATCTGCACAGGCACAGCCTCAGTCGGAAGGGGGCAAATTGAAACCCGAAAAGGAACAAATCGCGGCCCCCGCATCCGCCGGAAAGCCTGTCGATACGATTGCAGTGCCGCAGCTTTGCTACAGAGGGCCGTTCGCACTGGACGCGCCCTATGTGACCGACTCCACCGATGCAGCCGGAGCCAAATACAACCCCTTTGAGGAGATGCTCTCCCGCGCCGTGCCCCAAAACTATATGGATGAGGCAAAAGCGGCGGACCTGCCCGCCAAAAGCGACAAACCCCAAATGCACATCGCCGGATTCTACATTGAAAACCGCACATTTGCCAAGGCAGACCTCATTTATGCCGGCCCCGAAAAGCACAAATTCTTTGTGGACGGCAAGCCTGCCGCCGAAAGCGGCATCGCCCTTGAACCCGGCACCCACGCATTTGCCGTAAAATACATCACCGACACCACCGATGCGGCCCCGGTCAAGGTCTCCCTGGCCACCAAAGGCAGCCTGCAGCTGCGCAGCGACGCCACCCGCATACTCTCGCTGGACATCAACACCCAGGGCGTAGGCTGCAACTATGCCAGCCTGAGTGCCGGCGGCAAATATTACATAGTGGGCGGCTACATAATCAAGGATGACGGCGAGAGCGAACGCCGCTACGAGATTTATGACGCCGCCAGCGGCAAACTGCTGCTCCGCCCCGAAAAATTCGACGGCTGGATGCCCGCAAGCGACAGCTTCTACTTCACCGAGAGCGGCATCAGCGGCCGGCGCATCGTTACGGTGGACCCCGCCACCCAGCAGCGCACCGTAATCGCGGAGAACATCCCCGAAGGCGGCTTCACAATCGCCCCCACCGAAGACTACGCCATATACACGATGATGACCGAGGGGCCCAAGGAGGGCGAAGTGCACCAGATTCTGGTGCCCGACGACCGCCAGAGCGGCTGGCGCAACCGCTTCTACCTTGTGAAATATGACTTTGCCACCGGCGCGCAGAAGCGTCTGACATTCGGCCACCGCAACGCCTGGATCAACGACATCAGCTCCGACGGCCGCCACGTTCTCTTCACCACCGACGGCTATGACCTTGGCAAGCGCCCCACAACCCTGCAGACCCTGCTCAGAATGGACCTTGAGACAATGGCGGTGGACACCCTCGCCCTCAAGGACGGCTTTATAGCATCGGCAATCTTCTCTCCCGACGGCACGCAGGCGGCCGTGGTGGGCAGCGCCGAGGCCTTTGACCACATCGGGCAGGTGCTCCCCGAAGGGCGCATCCCCAATATGACCGAATACCAGATCTACATTGTGGACATCGCCACCAAGGCGGTGACCCCCATCACCAAAGATTTCGACCCCTCCGTGAAGGAGATAGAGTGGAGCGCATACGACGGCAAAATCTACCTCTCGGCCGACGACAAGGACTGCGTGAATCTCTACCGCATAGACCCCAAAACCGCCAAGAGCGAGCGTCTGGCCAATCAGGAGGAATATCTCTACAACTTCTCGATAAGCAAGAAGAGTCCCCTGTTGATTTATGCCGGGCAAAGCCTGACCACCGCCGACCGCGTGTGGATGCTCAACACAAAGAAGGGCAAGAACACCATGGTGGCCGACTACAGCGCAGAGAAACTTGCCGGAGTGAGAATGGGAGAGGGGAGCGGCTACGAATTCACCAGCAGCCGCGGCGACCTGATCAACTGCTTCTATGTGCTCCCTCCCGACTTTGACGCAAGCAAAAAATATCCCTTGCTGGTGCATTACTACGGCGGCTGCAGCCCCAGCGCCCGCTACAGCATCGGCTCCTACTCCCCCCAGTATTACGCAGCGCAGGGGTATGTGTTCCTGGTGGTGAACCCTTCCGGCGCATCCGGCTTCGGCCAGGAATTCGCCTCGAGGCACGTCAACACCGCGGGCCAGGGGGTTGCGGAGGATATCCTGGAGGCTGTGGAGCACTTCTGTCAGGACAATAAATATGTAGACCGCAAGCACATCGGCTGCTTCAGCGCATCGTACGGCGGCTTTATGACCCAGCTGCTGCTGGCCAAGAGCGACCTTTTTGCCGCCGGCATCTCCCACGCCGGCATCAGCGACCACACCAGCTATTGGGGCGAGGGCTACTGGGGCTACTCATACAGCGAGGTCTCAATGGCCAACAGCTATCCCTGGAACGCCAAGGACCTCTATGTGGACAACAGCCCGCTCTATATGGCAGACCAGATCCACACCCCGCTGCTGTTCCTGCACGGCTCGGCCGACACCAACGTCCCCATCGGAGAGAGCATACAGATGTTCACCGCCCTCAAGCTGCTCGGGTGCGAAACGGCATTCGTGGTGGTTGACGGCGAGGACCACGGCATTCGCGATTATGCAAAGCGCCGCCAGTGGCTGCGCACCATATCCGCCTGGTTCGCAAAGTATCTCAAGGAGGATTCCTCCTGGTGGGACGAATTGTATCCTCCCAAGGACCTTTAACCGATTTTAAAAACAGAAATGTTTTAGAAAATATCCCGGATTTTTATCTCCAAAGGCAGCGGCGGGGGCTAACTTCGCCGCTGCTATTTTGTTTAACAACCTAAAAAAACGGAGGTAAAAATGAGAAGAAGACTTGTGGCGAAGGGAATTTATGCAGCCTTCGCAATTGCGTCTGCGGCGACACTTGCTGCCGGCTGCGGACTTTCTGAAAACGAACAGGCCACTCTTGAGCTGAGCATCAGGCAGGAGACGACCTTTGCAACCAGGGCGGGCGGCGCGGCGCTGCCCGACACCAACCAGTTCGTGCTTAAAATCAAGAACGCGGCGGGGGAGAGCGTCTATGACGGGCTCTACGGGGCGCGTCCCCAGAAAATCGCCGTGCCCGCCGGTACCTATGAATTATCCCTGGTGAGCCAGGACGCCCCCTCTCCGGCCTGGGACAACCCCGTCTATGGCGACAACCTGAGCATTGTGGCCGCCAGCGGAGAGAAGGTCAGCGTCAGATTCCTCTGCAAAATGATCAATGCGGGGGTGAAGGTCAACATGACCCAGCGCTACATTTCAAAATATCCCGGCACGCTCACCGTGAGCCAGGATGCCGGCTCGCTGGGCTACACGTCGGCCGAGAGCCGCTACGGCTATTTTGATGCCGGCAACGCCACATTCTCTGCCGTGGCAAGCGACGGCTCGCGGCAGAAACTCTTCAGCAAGCTGCTCTCGGCAGGACAGATGCTGACACTGACGCTGGACACGGGCACTCTTGACAGCGAAGGGAGCATCACCGTGCAGCTGGACACATCGGCCACCTATCTGAGCCAGACAATCCTTGTGGACGAATATCAGGACGCATCGGGCGACGGGCTCAGCAGCGCCACGGCCTACAGCATAGCCCAGGCGGCGGCCCATCCGGAGGAGACTGTGTGGGTGTGGGGCTACATCGTGGGGGGCGACCTCTCCAGCAGCGCCATCAAATTCGAGGCGCCGTTTACCAAAAACAGCAACCTGGCGATTGCCGCCAGCCCCGACTGCACCACCAGAGAAGAGTGCGCGGCGGTGGAGCTGGCCAGCGGCAGCGACCTGCGCGAGAGCGTGAACCTGGTGGACCATCCGGATAAGCTGGGCTCCAAAATCTACATACAGGGCACTGTCAAGGCATCTTATTTCGGGTTGACCGGCATCAAAAGCGTGAAAGATTTTGCTTTGGAATAAAAAATTTTGTTTATTGCCGATAAAACCATACATTTGCACTCCCAAAAAGTAACGCAAGGTTGCTTCAAGGGAGTTTGACTCGCTAGCTCAGTTGGTAGAGCACAGCACTTTTAATGCTGGGGTCTTGGGTTCGAGCCCCAAGCGGGTCACCAAGTTTTTCATGAGTGTTTGATATTAAGGTCCGCAGTTAGCGGCCTTTTTGTTTTTATACTCATCTCAATGCGTAAAAAGACCGGCTCCTCGAATCGGAGGGTCGGTCTTTTTGCGCTGAGGCGGGAATTACTCGCTGATGAGAGTCTCGCAGAGCTCGATGTTGTCGGGGCGGATGATGACCTTGGCCGAGCCGCACTGGCTGAAGGCGTACATATACTCGATGGAGATGCCCCCCTGCGAGAGGCGGTTCATGTAGGGAGCGATGGCACCCGGCTTGTCGGGGCACACGAGGCACACCACGTCTGTGGTGTTCACTGCAAAACCGGCGGTGCGCAGTGCCTCCACGGCGCGGTCGGTGTCGTCTACAATCAGTCGGAGGATGCCGAAGTCAGAATTCTCCGATACTGTGAATGCCTGCATGTCCACGCCGGACTTGCCCAGGATGTTGGTGACTTCCGTGAAGCGGCCGATCTTGTTCTGCAGAAAAATGGAGAGCTGTTTGATGATCATAGCTTTTATTTAGATTTTGCGTAAGTCTTTGAAATGTTTGGCCTTGCCGCCGGAGCGCTCTATGCTGCCAGGCTCCACGATGCGCACGTCGCACTTGATGCCCACAACGCTGGCGATGCGGCCCACGATGCTGCGGGTGAGGGCGTTCATCTCTCCCACGCTGTCGCTGTAGCATTCGGGGCGCAGCTCCAATTCAAGGCCGAAGGTGTCGGTGTTGTCCTTGCGGTCCACGGTGATGAAGTACTGCCCGTTGCACTCGGCAAACTCCATAATCACCGATTCTATCTGGGTGGGGAACACGTTCACGCCGCGGATTATGAGCATATCGTCTGTGCGGCCCATGATCTTGTTCATCCTGACGGCGGTGCGGCCGCAGCTGCACCTGTCATAATTGAGGCTGGTCAGATCGCGGGTGCGGTAGCGGATCACCGGCATCCCCTCCTTGGTAAGGGTGGTGAACACCAGCTCCCCCTCGCATCCGCCGCCCAGGGGCTGCAGCGTCACGGGGTCTATGATTTCGGGGTAGAACATGTCCTCCCAGATGTGGGTGCCGCACTGGCACTCGCACTCGCCGCCCACGCCGGGGCCGCTGACCTCGGTGAGGCCGTAGATGTCGTATGCCTTGATGTGCAGCTTCTTCTCCAGTTCTGCGCGCATGTTCTCGCTCCAGGGCTCGGCGCCGAATGCGCCCACCCTCAGGCGCATGTCATCCGGCGAGAGGGTGTCGCTCGCGTGCAGGCTCTCTGCCAGAAACAGCGCGTAGGAGGGGGTGCAGCAGAGGGCGGTGACCCCGAGGTCCTTCATCAGAAGGAGCTGCTTGGCAGTGTTGCCGCTGCTGGTGGGGAGCACCGCGCAGCCCACCTTGGAGGCTCCGTCGTGGGCCCCGAGGCCGCCGGTGAAGAGGCCGTAGCCGTATGAAACCTGCACTATGTCCTCTTTGGTGAGGCCGTAGGCGGTGAGGCAGCGGGCCACCCCTTCGCTCCAGCAATCCAGGTCGTGGCGGGTGTAGCCGGCCACGATGGGCTTGCCGGTGGTGCCGCTGGAGGCGTGGAAGCGGACAATGTCGCTCATGGGGGCGGCAAAGGTGCCGGTGGGGTAGTAGTCCCTCAAATCCTGCTTGGTCATGAAGGGGAGCTTGTGCAGATCTCCGATGCCCTTGATGTCGGAGGGGGAGACTCCGGCGGCATCCATCCTGTCGTGATAGAAGCCGACATTGTCGTATGTGTATTTAACCTGCTTTACCAGCCGCTCGCTCTGCAGAGCCGCAAGCTCTTCGCGCGGCATGCACTCCATCTTGGCGTTCCAGTACATCCTTTGAGGCGCTTAAAGTTTTATCTGCTCGTTGAGGGCCGCGATGTTGGCCTTGATGTATTCGTCGCTCACCTCGCCGTTCTCAAGGTCGCCCGCCAGATACTGGTCGTAGGCGTTCACGTCTATCAGACCGTGGCCGGAGAGGTTGAACAGGATTACCTGCGGCTTGCCCGCTTCGTCGCACTTCTTTGCCTCGCGTATGGCGGCGGCAATGGCGTGGCACGACTCGGGCGCGGGGATTATGCCCTCGGCCTTGGCAAACAGCAGACCCTTCTCGAATGTTTCCAGCTGGGGAATGTCCACAGCCTCCACAAAGCCGTCCTTGGCCAGCTGGGTCACCAGCATGCCGGTGCCGTGATAGCGCAGGCCGCCGGCGTGGATGTTTGCGGGGCGGAAGTTGTGGCCGAGGGTGTACATCGGAATCAGAGGGGTGAAGCCCGCCTCGTCGCCGAAGTCGTAGTGGAATTCGCCCTTGGTGAACTTGGGGCAGCAGAGCGGCTCGGCCGCGATGAAGCGGGTGTGGCGCTCTCCGGTGAAGTTGTGGCGCATGAAGGGGAATGATATGCCGCCGAAGTTGCTGCCGCCGCCGAAGCAGCCGATCACTATGTCGGGGTATTCGCCCGCCATCTGCATCTGCTTCTCCGCCTCAAGGCCTATGACGCTCTGGTGCAGGGTGACGTGGTTGAGCACCGAACCCAGAGTGTAGCGGCAGTTGGGGGTGGTCATAGCCAGCTCCACCGCCTCGCTGATGGCTGTGCCCAGCGAACCCTGATGGTTGGGGCATTCGGTGAGGATGTCCTTGCCGGCGCGGGTGCTCATCGAGGGGGAGGCGATCACCTGCGCCCCGTAGGCGTGCATTATGCTGCGGCGGTAAGGCTTCTGCTCGTAAGAAATCTTGACCATATATACGGCCGCCTCGA
Source organism: bacterium (assembly GCA_963637965.1). Lineage (GTDB taxonomy): Bacteria > Bacteroidota > Bacteroidia > Bacteroidales > UBA932 > Equibacterium. The sequence continues at coordinate 8,114 of CAVHPI010000022.1, read as the reverse complement.
GGCCGAACACCTTGGCGGCGTAGGAGAGGGCGGAACCCCACTGGCCCGCACCCGTTTCCGTGGTGACGTTGGTGATGCCCTCCTTCTTGCAGTAGTATGCCTGCGGCAGGGCGCTGTTGAGCTTGTGCGAGCCCACGGGGCTCACGCTCTCGTTCTTGAAGTAGATGTGGCAACCGGTGCCGATGGCCTCTTCAAGGCCGTATGCGCGCACCAGCGGGGTAGAGCGGTAGCTCTTGTAGAGCTCCCATACCTCGTCGGGGACATCGATCCAGGCATCTGTCTGGTTGAGTTCCTGCTCCGATGCGGCGCGGGAGAATATGTGGCTCAGGTCATCGACGGTGACCGGCTCGTGGGTGCTGGGGTTGAGCATCGGCAGCGGCTTGTTGGGCATCTCCGCCTGGATGTTATACCATTTCCGGGGAATCTCTTCTTCCGGCAGGATGAATCTTTTCTGTTTCATATCGTGTTAGATTAATTGCATGTTATGGTTCTTGCAGGCGGTGCGCATGTCGGCGGGCCAGATGCTGGACTGAATCTCTCCGATGTGCCCCTTGCGCAGGAAGTACATGCACAGACGGCTCTGTCCGATGCCGCCGCCGATGCTCTGGGGCAACTCCCCGCCGAGCAGGCGGCGGTGGAAGTAGAGCTCGCTCCGGGCCGTCTGGCCGCTGATCTCCAGCTGGCGCAGCAGTGCCTCGCGGTTCACGCGGATGCCCATCGAGGAGATTTCAAAGGCGCACTCCAGCACCGGATTCCAGAGCAGGATGTCGCCGTTGAGCCCCTTGAGGCCGTTCTCCGCAACCGTGGACCAGTCGTCATAGTCGGGCGAGCGGCCGTCGTGTGGCTTGCCGTCTGATAGCGCGCCGCCGATTCCGATGACGAACACCGCCCCGTACTGGCGCACAATCTCGTTTTCGCGCTCTTTGGGGCTGAGGCCGGGATAGAGCTGCAGCAGCTGTTCGGCGTGTATGTAAGTTATTTTGGAGGGCAGAATAGGGACGATGGAGGGATATTTCTCGTACACCATATATTCTGTCTGCAGCAGCACGTTGTAGATGCCGTCCACTTTGCTCTTGAGATATTCCAGGTTGCGGTCGCTCTCTTCCATCACGGCCTCCCAGTCCCACTGGTCCACATAGAGGGAGTGGAGGTTGTCCAGCTCCTCGTCGGGACGGATGGCGTTCATATCGGTGTAGATGCCGTAGCCGGGGCGGATGCCGTAGTCGGCCAGGGTCATTCTCTTCCACTTTGCAAGGCTGTGGACAATCTCCGCCCGCCGGTCGCCCATGTCGCCGATTGCAAAGGAGACGGGGCGCTCGATGCCGTTGAGGTCGTCGTTGATGCCGAGGCCGCTCTCCACAAACAGGGGGGCGGTGACGCGGCGCAGACGCAACTGCGAGGCGAGACTCTGCTGAAAGAAGTCCTTGATGCTCTTGATGGCTTGCTCTGTTTCCGAAAGGGTCAGGAGCGGCCGGTAGTTCCGGGGGAGGATGAGTCTGCTCATACGCTGTTAACTATTTCGGACAAAGATATATTTTTTGTGAATGTTTTTTTATTAAATTTGATTTATCGTTGTGTGTATTCATAATTGATAGTGAATTGCTATAACCCCCTTGCCGGACCCGGTCAGGGGGTTTTTACTCTTGCGAGCCTGTGCTCTTGCAGTCTAAGAAGTTGCCGCGCACAGGCGCTGCGCCAAGCCCATAACTCCCGGTTAGTCCTCCAGCAGCTGCGGACGGAGCCGGCGGGTGCGCTCCAGAGACTGCTCGTCCTGCCAGGCCTTGATGAGCTTGGGATTGCCGCTCAGCAGCACATCGGGCACCTTCCAGCCGTGGAAGTCGGCGGGACGGGTGTATACGGGAGGGGAAAGCAGATTGTCCTGGAAGGAGTCGGAGAGGGCGCTGGTCTCGTCGCCGATGGCTCCGGGAATGAGCCGCGCCGTGGCGTCCACGATTATGGCGGCGGGAATCTCGCCCCCGCTGAGCACATAGTCCCCAACGGAAATCTCGCGGGTGATGAGATGCTCGCGGATGCGGTGGTCAATCCCCTTGTAATGCCCGCAAAGGATTATGACATTCTCCATGCAGGAGAGGCTGTTGGCGTCCCCCTGGTCAAAATGTTTGCCGTCCGGCGATGTATAGATTATCTCATCGTAATCGCGCTCCTCCTTGAGGTGAGTTATCAGATTGTATACCGGTTCGATTTTCATCACCATGCCGGCGTCGCCCCCGAAGGGGTAGTCGTCTATCTGCTTGTAGTTGCCGCTGCCCCAGTCGTGCAGATTGTGCACGACGACCTCCAGCAGCCCCTTGTCGCGGGCCCTTTTGACTATGGAATAATTCAGCGGGCTGCTCAGCAGCTCCGGCACGGCGGTGATAATGTCAAATCTCATAACGCACAAAAATATAAAAAATCGGCAGTTGTTTGGATTTTTTTATAAATTCGCAGTCTATTGTATACAAACTTTTGAACCCATGAGTGAGGACCTTAACAAGAATGTGACTGAAGGTGCAGATCCCGTTCAGGAACAGTCAGCTGCGGCCGAGACCAAATCGGCCATCGAAAACATTACCGATGCAATTGCCGGAAAAATCAAGGATGTTGCCTCTGACGTGGCCGGCATAGCCAAGGATGTGCTCTCTGACATAAAGGGGGAGACCCCTGCAGAGAAGCCTGCGGAAGAGCAGCCGGCTGCCGAGGAACCTGCCGCGGAGCAGGGCGCCGATAGCTCTGAAGCCGAACCCGAGAAGGAGATCGACTTCTCTTCCAAGAGCATAAAGGAGCTTGTCGACTCGCTCAAGGAGTATATAGACGGCGCGGATATGCGCTCCCTCAACAAATACGCCGAGGTGATCAAGGCCTGCTTCTACAAGACTTTGAAGAAGGAAAAGGCCGAGGCCGGCTTCGATGAGGAGGCTGCCGCCAAAGCCGCTGCCGAAAATGCCGCCGAGGCGGCCGCAAATGCCGATGAAGGCGCTTCTGCAGAAGCTGCTGTCGAGCAGGGCGAGGCCGCTGCCGCAGAGGCTCAGGAAGCGGCATCCACAAACCCCTTTGCAGAGGTCGAGCGCGGCTTCAAGGCGCTCTACGGCAAATACCGCACAATGCGCGCCGATTTTATGAACGAGCAGAACCAGAAGCGGGAAGAGAACTTCGAGGCCAAGAGCAAGATTCTGCAGGAACTCAAGTCCCTGGCGGAGAACCCCGGCGACTTGGGCGCGGCTTACCCCAAGTTCCGCGAGCTGCAGAACAGCTGGCGCGCCATCGGGGCGGTGCCTCCCGCAAAGGCCAAGGACCTTTACGACACATATCACCACAATGTCGAGGTATTCTACGACTATGTAAAGATAAGCAACGAGCTGCGCGAAATGGACTTCAAGAAGAATCTCTCCCTCAAGGAGGATCTCTGCAAGAAGGCCGAGGCCCTTGCCGACAGCGCCAACAGCGTGCAGGCCTTCCGCGAGCTGCAGAAGCTGCACGAGGAGTGGAAGGAGCTCGGCCCCGTGGCCAAGGAGAAGCGCGAGGAGATCTGGGACCGCTTCAAGGCCGCCACAGCCGTCATCAACAAGAAATACCAGGCTCACTATGAGGGTGAGAAGGAGAAGCAGCTGGCCAATCTGGCTGCCAAGACAGCGCTTTGCGAGAAGGCCGAGGCCATCGCAAATTCTGACCTGAACGCCGGCAGCAACTGGGCTCAGCTCACAAATCAGATGCAGGAGCTGCAGAAGGAGTGGCGCACCATCGGCTTTGCCGTAAAGAAAGAGAACGAGAAGATATACGGGCGTTTCCGCGCCGCCTGCGACAAGTTCTTCACCGCCAAGAAGCAGTTCCACAACGAATTCAAAGACCAGCTGGCCGCAAATCTGGCCAAGAAGGAGGAGCTCTGCGAGAAGGCCGAGTCCGTGATGAACAGCGAGGACTGGAAAAAGACCTCCGACGTGCTCATCAACCTGCAGAAGCAGTGGAAGGAGATAGGCCCCGTGGCCAAGAAGAAGAGCGAGCAGGTGTGGAACCGCTTCCGCGCCGCCTGCGACACATTCTTCAACAACAAGGAGAAGAACGGCTCCGGCAAGGGGGCGAGCATGGGCGACAACCTCGTAGCCAAGAAGCAGCTGATTGCCGACATCGCGGCTTACGAGACGACCGGCGACAGCGAAGCCGACCGCGAGGCAATGCGCGAATTCCAGAACAGATGGCGCGAAATCGGATTCATCCCCTATAAAGATAAGGACAAGGTGCAGGCGGAATATCGCGATGCACTCTCCGCCAAGTTCGGCGATGTGGCCTCTGCCGAGCGCGGCCAGCGCCGCGGCGGCCGTCCCGCCCAGAACCGTCCCCTCTCCGAGAGGGACCGTCTCATCCAGCAGTACACCAAGCTGGAGCAGGACATCGCCACTTGGGAGAACAACATCGGCTTCTTTGAGAAATCCAAGAATGCGGAGGCTCTTGTGAGTGACTACCGCGGCAAGATAGAGCAGGCCAAGGGCGAGCTCGCCGCACTGGAGACCAAGATAAAATCGCTGGAGAGCGACGCCTGCGAAGAATAGGAAATAGACGCAAAAAAGGATAATGAACAAACAAAGTGCGATTGGATTTGCGCTGATAGGCCTGATTTTACTGCTGTTCAGCTGGTACAACACCAAACAATTCGAAAAAACAAACCGCGCCCGCATGGAGGCCGACTCGATCTCCAGGGCAGAGGCGCTCAGATATGCTGACAGCCTTGCCGCAGAGGGTATTTACCTTGCGGATGCAGATTCCCTGCAGGCGGGGGGCGACTCCCTGCAGCCGCAGCTCTACAAGACTGCAGAGCTCAACTCGATGGCCTACAACGGCGAGGAGGAGATTGTATATCTGGAAAACGACAAGGTCAAGGTGGGCATTACAACCCACGGCGGCCAGATAGGGGAGGTGATGCTGAAGAAGTATTTCAAATACGACAGCACGGCCCTCTATCTGCTCCCCAAGGGCGCCAGCCAGTTTGATGTGGAGCTGGACGCCGGGCAGTATATCAACACCACCGATTTCAATTTTGCGATAGCAAGCGCCACCGACGACCGCATCTCGATGCGCCTCTATGTGGACGGCGACTCATATATCGAGCACAACTACACTCTGCGCCCCGACAGCTACGATTTGGGCTTTGACATGCGCTTTGTGGCGATGGACAGCATAATCCCCCGCTCGGCGTCGCAGTGCAGGATAACCTGGACCGCCGACATCCCCCGTCTGGAGAAGGGCTACGCCAACGAGAAGAACTATTCCGGCGTGGCGTTCCGCTACAGCGGCAGCGACAAGATCAAGCAGATGCTGCTGCGCAAGGATACGGGCCGCGAGAGTCTGGCGGGCAATGCCTCCTGGGTGGCCTTCAAGCAGCAGTTCTTCTCTGCAATCTTCTATGCCAGCGACGGCTTTACCGGCGGCGATGTGGCGGTAAAAGCCTATCCGGAGAATGACCCCGCGCAGCGGCTTTTCAATGCCGGAGCCAGCCTCACCGCCGACTTGGGCGTCAAGAGCGCCGACTTCTCCCGCAGCTTTGAGTTCAACTTTGCCCCGATCCACTATCCCACGCTCAAGGGGTATGACCGCGCATACGACAAGCTGCTCCCGCTGGGCGGCTGGCTGGTGAGCTCGATATGCAAGTATGTGATCATTCCGGTGTTCAACTGGCTGCACAAGTATTTTGCAAGCTTCGGCCTCATCATATTCCTGCTCACGGTGCTCATCAAGCTGGTGATATCCCCCTTCACCATCAAAAGCTACGAGTCCACCGCAAAAATGCGCGTGCTGCAGCCTGAGATTGCCAAAATCAACGAGAAATATCCCAAAGAGGCCGATGCCATGAAAAAGCAGCAGGCCACGATGGATTTGTATAAGAAGAGCGGAGTGAGCATGTTCGGCGGGTGTCTGCCGGTGCTGCTGCAGTTCCCCATTCTGTATGCGATGTTCCGCTTCTTCCCCTCCAGCATCGAGCTGCGCCAGCAGAGCTTCCTCTGGGCGCACGACTTGAGCTCCTACGATTCTATCCTCGACTTCGGGTTCAGAATCCCGATGTACGGCGACCATATCTCCCTGTTTGCGCTGCTGATGGGCATCTCGATGTTTGTCTATTCCAAGATGACGGCGGGTGCCACTGCGGCCCAGAACCAGCAGATGCCGGGGATGCAGTTCATGACGGTGTGGTTCATGCCCATCTTCATGGTGCTCCTCTGCAACAACTTCTCCGCCGGCCTCAACTATTACTACTTCCTCTCCAACCTCATCACCATCGGTCAGAACTGGTTCATCCGCAAGTTTGTGGTGAGCGAAGAGAAGCTCAAGAAGCAGATGGCCAAGAAGATGGCCGCCGAGAGCAAGGGCCCTGCCAAGAAATCCCGCTTCCAGCAGCGTCTGGAGGAGGCCTACAAGATCCAGCAGGAGCAGCAGCGTCAGCAGCAGAAAAGCCAGGGCAAACGCAAGTAATGGGCATAATAGCCGATAATCTGAACGCCGTCCGCAGCCAGATTCCGCAGGGAGTCAGGCTTGTGGCGGTGTCCAAATTCAAGCCTGTGGAGGCTCTGGAAGAGGCCTACAATGCCGGGCAGCGGCTCTTTGGAGAGAACCGCCCGATAGAGATGGCCTCCAAGGCTCAGCAATTGCCTTCTGACATCGAATGGCACTTTATAGGGCATCTGCAGACCAATAAGATCCGCAACATAATCGGCTTTGTGTCGATGATAGAGTCGGTGGATTCTCTGCATCTGCTGCAGGCGGTGGATGCCGCCGCCCGCGCCGTCGGCCGCAAGGTGGACTGCCTGCTGGAGGTTCACGTGGCCCGCGAGCAGAGCAAAGGGGGCTTCACCCCCGACGAGGCGCTGCAGGTGGCCCGGGATGCGCAGCGTTATGAGGGCGTGCGCATCTGCGGCATTATGGCTATGGCGACCTTTACCGACGATATGGAGCAGGTGCGCAGCGAGTTTGCCGCCGCCCGCGCCGTGCAGCTTGCAGCCGGATTGCCGCAGCTCTCGATGGGGATGAGCGGCGACTGGCGCATCGCGGTGGAGGAGGGCTCCACCATCGTGCGCATCGGCAGCGCCATTTTCGGCGCCCGGTAATCTATGTTCAAATAACACAGAGAAAGAATTATGAAAGAAAATTTCAGGTCAGAGGACTGGATGGCCTGCTGGCTCGGCTTTATAATCATCATTGCCGCAGCGGTGTCGGTCCTCACGGGGTGGTATGACTTTTCTGCGCTCAAGTTCAATACTTGGGCGATTTGGGAGAATGTGAAACTTGACAGTCTCGCAAGTCAGTTTACCGGGCGGTTCGCAGGCAAACTTGCACTGACATTCTCCGTTCTTGCGATTCTGTTTACCGTGGCGGTAAAAATCCAGGGCGGCAGCGTAAGACGATATCTCCCCGCATTCGCGGCGCTTTTTGCGCTGGCTGTGGCGGTGCGGCTCATCAGCGCAGAATTCACCCTTAACCGCTATCTCGAATGGGCTTTCTGGGCCCTTATAGTCGGGCTTCTGGTCTCCAATACCGTGGGCGTCCCCGAGTGGCTGCGTCCCGCTGTCAAAACCGAATTCTACATCAAGACGGGGCTTGTGATAATGGGCTTTTCGGTGCTGTTCTCGTCCATCGCCAAGTTTGGCCTCTATGGCCTCGGCATCGCGTGGATCGTCACCCCCGTAGTGATTCTTTTTATGTGGTGGTTAGGAGTCAAGGTGCTCAAAATTGACAACAAGCCGCTGGTTATTACAATGGCCGCAGCCACCAGCGTCTGCGGTACATCGGCTGCCATTGCCACCGGTGCGGCCTCCAAGGCCAGGAAAGACGACATAGCTATGACGGTGTCGGTCTCCATCATCTTTACGGTGCTTATGATGGTATTCGAGCCTATGATAATAAAGGCGGTGGGAATGAGCCCGATAATGGGCGGCTCGCTCATCGGAGGTACTGTGGATTCCACAGGTGCTGTGGTTGTGGCCGGCACGGCGCTGGGCGGAGAGGCCCAGACGGCCGCGGTGCTGGTCAAGTCCATCCAGAATATCCTCATCGGCTTCATCGCCTTCTTTGTGGCAATTTTCTTTGCCACGAGGGTCGACAAAACTCCCGGGACAAAAGTCGGAGTCTCG
>CAVHPI010000021.1:0-27950 GCA_963637965.1 bacterium | reverse complement strand
ACTCTAAACTCTACACTCTCAACTAAAAAGAAAAATCTTGTCGCTGCGGCGCAGCTTGACCCCGACGGGGATGGAGCACAGGTCGCCCTTGAGAGCCTTGGGCACCGGCTTGAGGTCCACTCGGATCTCCTCCACCTTGAGCTCGATGGAGCCGGTGGTGGGGCCGGCAATCAGCACCGGGTCGCCCACAGAAAGCTCTCCGGTCTCTATCTGAACCTCGGCTATGCCGATTTTCTCGAAATAATTGGTGATTTTGCCGATGTAGCGCTTGGTGCGGGTTGCCTTATTGCCGTAGACATCGCTCCACTGCCCCATCTTGGCCCCGAGATAGTATCCGTCCCAGAAGCCGCGGTTGAACACCGTGGCCAGCCGCTCCTTGAGCGACAGCGCCAGAGACTGCGTGTAGCGCCCCTCCTGCACCGCGTCGGCGGCGTCGCGGTAGGCCCGGGCGGCAGTGCGCACATACTCCCCGCTGCGGGCGCGCCCCTCGATCTTGAACACGGTGACCCCCGCCTCTATTATCTTGTCCATAAACTCTATGGTGCAGAGATCCTTGGGGGACATTATGTATTTATTGTCGATTTCAAGCTGCTCGCCCGTCTCGCTGTCGGTGACCAGATAGCTGCGGCGGCACACCTGATAGCAGCTGCCGCGGTTGGCGGAGGCGCCGTGGGCGTGCAGGGAGAGGTAGCACTTGCCAGAGACGGCCATACAGAGCGCCCCGTGGCAGAAAAGCTCTATGCGGAGCAGTTCGCCGCGCGGGCCGCGGATGCCGTCGCGCACTATTATGTCGTGGATTTCGCGCACCTGAGAGAGCGTGAGCTCGCGCGCCAGCACTATCACGTCGGCAAACTGCGCATAAAAGCGCAGGCTCTCGCTGTTGCTGATGGAGAGCTGGGTGGAGATGTGCACCTCCAGTCCCAGGGCGCGGCACTCGGCTATCACCGCCATATCGGAGGCTATCACCGCATCAACCCCCGCATCGCGCGCTGCGCGCAGGGTGGCTCGCATATCTTCCAAATCCTCATTATAGATGGTTATGTTGAGGGTCATATAGGCCTTGATGCCCGCCTTGCGGCAGATGTCGCACACGGCGGGAAGGTCCTCGGGGGCAAAGTTGTTGGCGGAGTGGGAGCGCATGTTCAGCCTTCCGATTCCAAAGTACACCGAATCGGCGCCCCCCTGGATTGCGGCGGCCAGGCACTCGAAATTGCCCGCAGGGGCCATTATCTCAAGCTTCTCTGCCATATCTAGTCTTCTCTGTGCACCAGCTGCGCGGAAAATTCGCGCAGCTGGGCGAGTTGCTCGCTGCTGAAACCCTTGCCCTCGAGCGCCTCCATCGCCTTGCCGTGGTATTCCTCTATGGCGGCGGTGGCGTCTCGCTTGATGCCCAGCTTGATATAGAGCTGCTGCATTGCATCTATCTTCTCCTCTGCGCGGGAGCTGTCCAGACGCAGGGCCGCCTCCAGGGCCTTGCGGTCATCTCCTGCGGCACGACGCATCGCCTCCACCAGCAGCCAGGTCTTCTTGCCCGCCACGATGTCGCCCCCGATCTTCTTGCCGAAGATGTGCTCGTCGCCGAAGGTGTCAAGATAGTCGTCGGATATCTGAAAGGCCAGACCCACCTGCCAGGCAAAGCCGTAGAGGGCGTCGGCCATCGCGTCGGGCGCCCCCGCTATCACCGCCCCCATCTTGGCGGAGCAGGCCAGCAGGGCGGCCGTCTTGAGCCCTATCATATTTATATATTCGTCTATGGTGACCACGGGCTGACTCTCGAACTCCATGTCGTATTGCTGCCCTTCGCACACCTCCATCCCCATATGGGTGAACATCTCCAGCACGCGGCCCAGCTTGTCGGCGGGGCAGGCGGCCAGATATCGGTAGGCGATGATGCTCATCACGTCGCCGGAGAGTATCGCCACATTGTCGTTCCACTTGCGGCACACGGTCAGCTGGCCGCGGCGGGTGTCGGCGCGGTCCATTATGTCGTCGTGCAGCAGGGTGAAGTTATGGAATATCTCCAGAGCCAGGGCGGGCGATATTATCTGGTCGGAAATATTGTCGCTGAAGAGGTTGTATGCGGCCAGACAGAGCCTGGGCCGCAGCCTCTTGCCGCCGATGGAAATCATATATTCCAGCGGCTCGTAGAGCCCGGCGGGCTCCTTCACGAATTTAAGATTGCAGACCGACCTGTTGATTATTGCCTTTTGCTCTTCTAACGAATACATAAGTCTAACTCGCATTTCGCCGGATTGAAATTTGCCCCGTTCAGCGATTGTGCAGCCCGGCGAAATCTTTTCCGCCGCACAATTCCATTGTTTATCACACCGGTACCGGTGGTGCCTCTGATCAGGGGTGTAAAGATACACAACTTTTGCGTACATTTGCCTTTTGTATGGAGACTTCAAAAATCATTTTCGCCACCGCGAACCGCAATAAAGTAATTGAGATTGCAAGGATTCTGGGGAGTGAAACTTCTATAATCACCCCCGCCGAGCTGGGCTTTACCGATGACATCCCCGAAACCCACGAGACCATCCCGGAAAACGCCGTGCAGAAGGCGCAGTTCATCTGGGACAAGTTTCACCGGAATTGCTTTGCAGACGACACGGGGCTGGAGGTGGACTGCCTGCACGGCGCCCCGGGAGTCTATTCCGCCCGCTATGCCGGCGTGCCCAAGGATCCCGTGAAAAATGTGATCAAGCTGCTTGCGGAGCTCAAGGGAGTCCCCTTTGAAGAGCGCACCGCCCGCTTCCGATGCGTCATAGCCCTCATCGAGGAGGGCAAAATCTCCACATTCGAAGGGGTGTGCGAGGGCAACATCTCGCTGGAGCCGATGGGCTCGCTGGGATTCGGCTACGACCCCGTGTTCATTCCCAAGGGGATGGAGACCACAATGGCGATGCTCTCGCTGGAAGAGAAAAACCGCATCTCCCACCGCGGCAAGGCTGTCGAAAAGCTCGTATGCCATCTCAGAGAGAAACACGCATAATAGTTCTCCATCTCACAAAATACGGAGAGAAGTCGCTGGTGGTGCAGGCCCTGGACAGCGAAAGGGGGCGCACGGGCTTCTTTCTGCGCGGCGCCGCCAAGGGTCGCGGCAGCCAGGGGCACTTCCACAGCCTCAGCATCCTGGATGCGGTGGCCACTCCGGGGCGGGGCGAGATGGAATTCCTGAGCGAGTTTGACCGCCCCTACCCTCTGGATTCGCTGCGCAGCGACCCCTACAAGAGCGCCATCGCTCTGTTCATAAGCGAACTGCTGTACCGCTGCCTGCTGGACGGGGCTATGGACCCCGACATGTTTGATTTTCTGCAGGGGCAGATTCTGCAGCTCGAGGCGCTGGAGGGCAGCGCGGCCAACTTCCACCTCTGCTTTCTGGTGGACTTCTGCTGCGCGATGGGCTTCCGCCCCAAAGACAACTGGTCGGCATCCCGGCCGCTTTTCCAGAGCTCCATGGCGGAATTCATCTCCGGAGACGCTCTGGCCCCCACATTCTCTAAAGAAGAGTCGCTGCTGCTGCACCAGCTGCTCTCCCTGCCCCGGCAGGAGGCGCTCTCCCTGCCCCTTACCGGCGAGAGACGGGGTGCATTTGCACAAAAGATGGCAGAATATCTATCCTGCCATCTTTCGCTGGGACTCAACATCCGGTCCCTCAAAGTGCTGCACGAACTGTTCCGCTAGGATATGCCCCCCAGAATCAGCTCGTAATCTATCTGCTTCTGCTCCAGCGAGGCGCGCAGCACGCGGATGCGCACCTTGTCGCCGAGGGTGAACACCCGCCCGGTGTTCTTGCCGGTGACGCGGTATTTTTCCTCGTCAAAGGCGAAATAATCCTCCTTGATGGCCTTGAGCGACACCATGCCCTCGATTTTGGTCGGCTCGATTTCCACATACATTCCCCACTCGGTGAGGCCGCTGACGGTGCCCTCGAACTCCTGCCCTATGCGGGGCTGCATGAATTCGGTGAGCTTGTACTTGATGCTGGCGCGCTCTGCGTCGGAGGCGATGCGCTCGCGGTCTGACGAGTAGGTGCACCAGGTCTCGTAGGTCGCCTTGTCGGGCAGTTTGGAGAGTTTGGTGCCGGCGTTGTAGGCTTCCAGATATTCGGTGAGCAGGCGGTGCACCATCATGTCGGGATAGCGGCGGATGGGGCTGGTGAAGTGGGTATAATAAGGGAAAGCCAGTCCGTAGTGGCCCACATTGTCGGTGGAATAGCGGGCGCGGGCCATAGAGCGCAGCGCCAGCATCTCGATTGCCGCCTCACCCGCAGTGCCCTTGACATCGCCCAGCAGGGAGTTGAGACTCTTGGAAGTCTGCTTGGCAGTCTCGGTGGGGCCCATATTGAAGCCCAGGTTGCCGGCAAAGGTGCGCAAGCTGCCCAGCTTGTCGGCATTGGGCGCCTCGTGGATACGGTATACAAAGGTCGGCTTCTTGTAGCCGCACTTCTTGGAGACGAACTCCGCCACGCCGCGATTGGCCAGAAGCATAAACTCCTCCACCAGGAAGTTGCACTCGCGGCCTATCTTCTGATAGACGTTCACCGGGCGCCCTTCGGCATCCACCTCAACCTTCATCTCGGGGCGGTCGAAGTTGATGGCCCCCTTGGCAAAGCGCTTCTTGCGCAGCTTCTCGGCCAGCGACCAGAGGGTCAGCATCTCATCCTTGATAGGGCTGTCGCCACCCTCGATTATCTGCTGCGCCTGGTCGTAGTTGAAGCGGTAGTCGGACTTTATCACGGTGCGGCCTATCCAGGTGTCCAGCACGTTGGCCTTCTCGTCCATTGTGAACACTGCCGAGTAGCAGAGTTTCTCCTCGCCGGGACGCAGAGAGCAGAGGTTGTTTGAGAGCACCTCGGGCAGCATCGGGATGGTGCGGTCCACCAGATACACCGATGTGGCGCGGTTGTAGGCCTCCTTATCGACAATGTCGCCAGGCCGCACATAGTGCGACACATCGGCGATGTGCACGCCCACCTCGTAGCGGCCGCCGTCCAGACGGATGAACGACAGGGCGTCGTCGAAGTCCTTGGCGTCGGCGGGGTCTATTGTAAAGGTGAGTACCTTGCGGTAGTCTTTGCGGCGGGCAATCTCCGCCTTGGTGATTTTTGTGGGAATCTTGGCCGCGGCACTCTCCACTTCCTCTTCAAAGCGGTAGGGGAGGCAATATTCGGCCAGGATGGCGTGCATCTCGGTGTTGTTCTCGCCGGGGGTGCCCAGCACATCCACTATCTTGCCCAGCGGCTCGGGGCTCTTGCGGGGCCAGTCGGTGACCAGCACGGCCACCTTGGTGCCGTTCTCCGCCTTGATGCCGCCGATGGTGGGGAGTTCCTCCCCCTCTCCCAGCGGGATGCGGATGTCATACGGCATACGCGCGCTCTCCACGATGGCCCAGACCTGACGGCCGCGCACCGCAAGCACGCCGATGTGCGGCTTGGCAGAGCGCTCCACTATGCGGACCACCTCCCCTTCCCGCCGCGCGCCGGTGCGCCGACTGTTGACGGCCACCACCACGGTGTCGCCGCCCAGGGCCCCGCGCAGGCGGTGAGGCCTTACAAAAATGTCCTCTTCCTGCCCCTCGATCTCCACGAATCCGAGTCCGTCGCGGGTCAGGCTCACAACCCCCTGCATTTCCACCGTGCTCTTGCTGCGGCGCTCTTTTGTGCTCCTGCGCGGAGCGTTGTCCTTACGGGAGTTTTTCTTGCCCGATGCTTTAGCCTTATTGTTTTGTTTAGTCATATTTTGAAGTAACTTTGCCTGATTGAAAACAGCACCTCTGCGAATTAAATTCCGCAAATTTAACAAATTAAACGACATATTATGGACAAGAAGGTTTTACTTATGATTCTTGACGGCTGGGGCGAGGGTTCAAAAGACCGCAGCAACGCCATTTACACCCAGGGCCAGCCGCACATCGACGCCCTCAGGGCCAAATATCCTTTTTCTCATCTTGCCGCCTGCGGCGAGGATGTGGGTCTGCCCGACGGTCAGATGGGCAACAGCGAGGTGGGCCACCTGAACATCGGCGGCGGCCGCATCGTGTATCAGGACCTGGTCAAGATCAATATGGCCTGCCGCGAGCACCGTCTGCTGCAGAACAAGGAGATTGCCGCAGCCTACGACTATGTAAAGAAGAGCGGCAAGGCGCTGCACTTTATGGGGCTCACCAGCCACGGCGGCGTGCACTCCTCTCTGGACCATCTCTACGAATTCCTCTCCGTGGCAAAGCAGGAGGGTCTCAAGGATGTGTTTGTCCACTGCCTGATGGACGGCCGCGACTGCGACCCCCGCAGCGGCAAGGGCTTCATAGAGGAGCTTGAGGCCAAGATGGCCCAGAGCTGCGGCAAGGTGGCTTCCGTGATAGGCCGCTACTACACAATGGACCGCGACAAGCGTTGGGAGAGGGTCAAGGAGGGCTACGACCTCATCGTGAACGGCGTCGGCAAAAAAGCCACCAGCGCCGTGCAGGCCATCCAGGAGTCCTATGACGAAGGCGTCACCGACGAGTTCATCAAACCCGTGTGCGTGGTGGGCGCTGACGGCAAGCCCGTGGCCACCATCAAGGAGGGCGATGCGGTGATCTTCTTCAACTTCCGCAACGACCGCGCCCGCGAAATCACCGGCGTGCTGACCCAGCAGGACCAGCCCGACTTCGGGATGCACACAATCCCCCTCTACTACTGCTGCCTGACCCCCTACGACGACAAGTTCACCGGACTGCACATCCTCTTTGACAAGGAGAACGTGCACAACACCCTGGGCGAGGTTGTGGCAAACGCCGGCCGCACCCAGCTGCGCATTGCAGAGACCGAGAAATACGCCCACGTCACCTTCTTTTTCAACGGCGGCCGCGAGGCTCCGTTCGAGAATGAGGACCGCATACTGGTCAACTCCCCCAAAGTCGCCACATACGACCTGCAGCCCGAGATGAGCGCTCCCGAGGTGGCTTCCAAGCTGATGGAGGACCTCAAGACAGAAAAACACAATATGGTGATCCTCAACTTCGCCAACGGCGACATGGTGGGCCACACCGGCGTTTACGACGCCATCTGCAAGGCAGTGGAGACCATCGACCGCCTCACCGGCGAGGTGGTTGAGGTTGCCCGCGAGCACGGCTACAGCGTGCTCATCACCGCAGACCACGGCAATGCCGACCACGCTGTGAACGGCGACGGCACCCCCAACACAGCCCACTCGCTCAACAAGGTGCAGTTCGTGGTGGTTGACGACGACGTCAAGAGCGTGCGCGACGGCCGCCTGGCAGACATCGCCCCCACAATGCTGGCCCTGATGGGCATTGAGCAGCCCGCCGACATGACCGGCGAATCCCTCGTCACCCTCAAATAAACGAACACAGCAGGCCCAATGAGTTTCGTACACCTCCACGTCCACACGCAATATTCCATCCTTGACGGCTTCAGCGCGATTCCAAAACTGTTCAAGGCCGCCGAGGCCGACGGACAGAGCGCCCTGGCCATCACGGACCACGGCAACATGTATGGCGTGAAGGAGTTTCTCAATGTGGCCAAAGAACATCCGAACGTGAAGCCGATCGTGGGCTGCGAAATGTACGTGGCCCGCAGCGGCGACCGTTTCAAGCACGCCGGCGGACGCGAAGAGCAGGGAGCCCACCACCTGATATTGCTGGCCAAGAACATGACCGGCTACCACAACCTCATCAAGCTCAGCTCCCTGTCGTTCATAGAAGGGCTCTATTACAAGCCCCGCATAGACCGCGAGCTGCTGGAGAGGTATCACGAGGGACTCATCTGCAGCAGCGCCTGCCTGGCGGGCGAGGTGGCCCGCGCCATCTACGCCCAGGACATAGAAAAGGCGGAGGAAATCATCCTCTGGTACAAGAATCTCTTCGGAGAGGATTATTACCTGGAGGTGATGCGCCACGAGACCAAGATTCCCGGGGGGGACAAAAAGGTCTTCGTGCAGCAGCAGATGGTCAACGAGAAGATTTTTGAGCTGGGGGCAAAGCACGCAGTGAAGGTCATCGCCACCAACGACGTCCACTTTGTGGCGGCGGAGGACGGCCCCACCCACGACCGGCTCATCTGCCTCACCACCAACGAATTCTACGACTCCCCGGACCGTCTGCGCTACACCCAGCAGGAGTATCTCAAGAGCCAGGAGGAGATGGCCGCCCTGTTCAGCGACCATCCGGAGGTGGTCACCAACACGCTGGAGATTGCAGAAAAGGTGGAGTGCTACGACATCGATTCCGACCCCATCCTGCCCAAATTCGAGCCCTCGGAAGAGTTTCTCGCCGATGTGGATACCTATTTGGAGCGCTACAGCGCCATAATAGACGAGGGGCGCTGCGACAAGAAGGGCACCCCCCGCGGCGAGGAGTTCAACCGCTCTGTGGCCTACCTGTGCGACATGTGCTACAGAGGCGCGCAGAAGCGCTACGGAGAGCTCACGCCGGAGGCGGCGGAGCGCATCGAATTTGAGCTCAAAACCATCTCAAAGATGGGCTTCCCCGACTATTTTCTGATAGTCAACGACTTTATATCCGCGGCCCGCAAGATGGGCATCTGGGTGGGCCCCGGCCGAGGCAGCGCCGCCGGCAGCGTGGTGGCCTACTGCCTGTGGATCACCAACATAGACCCGCTCAAATACGACCTCCTGTTTGAGCGCTTTCTCAACCCCGACCGAATCTCGATGCCCGATATCGACATCGACTTCGACGACGAGGGGCGCGCCGACGTCTACCGCTATGTGGAGCAGCGTTACGGCAAGGACCACGTATCGCACGTGGTGACATTCGGCACGATGGCGGCCAAAAGCGCCATCAAGGATGTGGGGCGCATACAGCATATGCCGCCGGATCAGACCAACGCCCTCTCCAAGATGATTCCGGACCGGCCGTTCGACATCACCGAGCCCGACCCCGAGGATCCGTCGAAAAAGGTCACCAAGACCATCAAGATCAGCATTCCCAACTGCCTGAAGCACGTGCCCGAACTCAAACAGTTCTATGCCGACGCCCGCGACGAGGTCAAGGAGATAGTGGACTACGCCGCCCGCCTGGAGGGGAGCATCCGCCAGACCGGCGTGCACGCCTGCGCCACCATAATCGGCCGCGAAGACCTCTCCAACTTCATCCCCCTGAGCACCATAGACGACAAGGAGAGCAAGGAGCGCCTGCTGGTGAGCCAGTACGAGGGTTCATACATCGAGGCGGTCGGCATGCTCAAGATGGACTTTCTGGGGCTGCGCACCCTCAGCATAGAGAAGGAGTGCGTCAAGAACATCCGCAAGCGGCACGGCATAGAGCTGGACGTGGAGGCCATCCCCATCGACGACGCCCCCACCTACGAGCTCTTCGGGCGCGGCGACACCGTGGCCGTGTTCCAGTTTGAGTCGGCCGGCATGCAGAAATACCTGCGCGAGCTGCAGCCCACCCAGTTCGAGGACCTGATTGCGATGAACGCCCTCTACCGCCCGGGCCCCATGGACTACATCCCCTCCTTCATCGACCGCAAGAACGGCCGCGAGCCCATCACATACGACATCCCCTGCATGGAGAAGTATCTGAAGGACACCTACGGCATCACGGTATATCAGGAGCAGGTGATGTTGCTCTCGCGGCAGCTGGGAGGCTTCACGCGAGGCGAGAGCGACGCCCTGCGCAAGGCGATGGGCAAGAAAAAGAAGGCCATCGTGGACAAGATGAAGCCGCAGTTCATAGAGGGGGGCAAGAAAAACGGCCACGACAGCGCCGTGCTGGAGAAAATCTGGGGCGACTGGGAGAAGTTCGCCAGCTACGCCTTCAACAAGTCCCACGCCACTTGCTACGCCTGGCTGGCATATCAGACCGGCTACCTCAAGACCCACTACGCCGCCGAATTCATGGCGGCCAATATGAGCTGCAACCTCGACAAGAAGGACGAAATCACCAAGCTGATGGACGACTGCCGCAGAAGCCACATCCAGGTGCTGGGGCCCGACATCAACGAGAGCGACACCCGCTTCTCCGTGAACCGCGAGGGGAACATCCGATTCGGAATGGCGGGCATCAAGGGGGTCGGCGCCAATGTGGTGGACGAAATCATCCGCATCCGGGAGCAGGACGGCCCCTTCAAGGACTTCTTCGATTTCATAGAGCGGGTGCCCAACACAGTGGTTAACCGCAAAGTGCTGGAGTGCCTGGCAAGCGCCGGGGCGTTCGACAGTTTCAAGGAGGCGACCCGCAGCCAGTATTTTGCCAAGACCGGCAAAGACGAGCTGTTTATAGACGCGGTGATAAAGTATGCCGCCAAGTTCCACACCGACACCCTCTCCAACACCAACACCCTCTTCGGCGACATGGAGGAGATCAAGCCCATCCGCCCCGAATTCCCCATGGTGCAGGACGAGAACCGCATGGAGCTGCTCTCCAAAGAGAAGGAAGTTGTAGGGATGTACCTCAGCGCCCATCCGCTGGACATCTACCGCTTTGAGGTGAACAACTTTGCCGACTGCACGGTGCAGAAAATCGCCGACATCGAGGCGGAGCTCAAGCTCAGCAATCAGGCCTCGCAGGGTGGCCACACCAAGGGGGAGTTCCCCTATGCCAACAAGGTGTACACCATCGCCGGCATCGTGGCCAAGAGCGACCGCCTCACCACCAAGAGCAACCGCCCGTATTGTAAATTCGTGTTGGAGGACTTCTCGTCGTCGCACGAGTTTGCCCTGTTCGGCAAGGATTTCGAGATCTATATGAGCCACGTGGCAGTGAACACCCCTCTGCTGATAAAGTTTGCCGTGGAGCAGCGCTACGAGCGCCGCGGCGACGACAGCCAGAAGGGCAAGGGGGGCGCCGCAGCCCCCATCGTCTACTCCCTGCGCATCAAGGAGATGCACCTGCTCTCCAACATCAAGGACACAATGGTGCGCGAATTCCACGTGAGCATCCCCGTGGAGAAGGTCAACGCCGGCTTTGAAAAGGAGTTCGCCAAAGTCTGCAAGAAGAACAAGGGCAACGCCCTGCTCTACATCAGATTCTACGACGACCGCAAGAAGCGCGAGTGCGAATTCTACTCACGCAAGTTCAAGGTATCCCCCGAGCAGCCGCTGCTGGACTTTCTGGACAGCCACGGCCTGGAATACCACGTTTAGGCAGTCTTCTCCTCCCCCACTATCTCGCGGGCCCTCTCCAGAGCTCCGTTGATGTGGTTGCGGATATTCTTCTTGCCTATCAGATCCACCAGACCGGCTTTGTCGAGGGTATGATATACGTGCTCGTTCACGCCCGAGAGCACCAGCTGCACCCCGCACGACTTGGTACGGTGATAGAGTTGCTCCAGGTTGTGCATGCCTGTGGAGTCTATGAAGCTCACCTTTCTCATCCTGAGGATGCGCACCTTCTGCCCCTGTTTGCCCACGCTGCGGCTGATTTCGTCGAATTTGTTCGCCACCCCGAAGAAGTAAGGGCCGTCTATCTCGTAAACCTCGGTCTGCTTGGGGATTTCCAGCATCTTGAGGTCGTCTATCCACACGTCGTTGTTGTTGGAAGGGTCAAGCTCGCCGGTGAACGAGCGCACCACGGTGGTCTCGTTGGTGCGGCGCAGAAACAGCGCTATGGCCAGCAGCAGCCCCACCGCGATAGCCACCGTCAGGTTGAAGATTACGGTGAGGATGAAGGTGGTGATCATCACTGCAAAGTCGCTCTTGGGGTTCTTGGCCAGAGCCACGAAAGAGCGCCAGCCCGACATGTTGTAGCTGACCACAATCAGCACCGCCGCCAGGCAGGTCATGGGTATCATGCCCACCAGGTTGCCCATGAACAGCAGCACCAGCAGCAGCACTACGGTGTGGATTATGCCGGCCACGGGGGTCCTTCCGCCGTTGTTGATGTTGGCCATCGTGCGGGCTATGGCTCCGGTGGCGGGGATACCGCCGAAGAAGGGGGTGCAGATGTTGGCGACACCCTGCGCTATAAGCTCGGTGTTGGAGTCGTGCACGTCACCGGTGACGCCGTCGGCCACCACTGCGGAGAGCAGGCTCTCGATGGCTCCCAGCACCGCAATGGTGAATGCGGAGGGGAAGAGGTCCTGCACCACTGTCCACCAGTTCTCCCCCTCGGCCAGCTCCAGACGGGGCAGATGGGGCGCGGGGATGCCGTGGGGCAGCGCATAGCTGTCGGCGATGGTGGTTATGGCAATCGAGGGGTCGGCCTTCTTGAGCAGCCACACCAGCAGGGTTATCACCACAATCGCCACCAGCGAAGCGGGGATTTTCTTGGAGAGCTTGGGCAGCAGCACGATTATCAGCAGCGAGAGCACTCCGATGCCCAGGCAGAGCGGGTCAATGTCTCCGATATGTTGGAAATAGCAGATCCACTTGTCGATGAAACCTGCAGGCACATTCTCAATGTGCATTCCAAGCAGGTCGTTCATCTGGGTGGAGAAGATGGTGAGGGCGATGCCGGCGGTGAAGCCTATCACTATGGGATAGGGCACGAACTTGATGATGCCGCCCATCTTGAAGAGCCCCAGCCCCACCAGAATGATGCCCGCCATGATGGTGGCTATCAGCAGCCCAGAGAGGCCGTGTGACTGAATTATGCCGTATATAATTACGATAAAAGCCCCTGTGGGGCCTCCGATCTGCACTTTGGTGCCGCCCAGTGCGGCGATGATGAATCCCGCCACTATGGCGGTGATGAGACCTTCTGCGGGGCCCACGCCCGACGCGATACCGAATGCGATGGCCAGCGGAATGGCCACCACGCCCACAATGATGCCGGCCACAGCATCCTGCATGAACAGCTTGGAGTTGTAATTCTTGAGGCACTCGAACAGCCTCGGCCTGAATGTCAATGTCATTTATCCTTTCTTTAAAATCGGGCGCGAAAATACAACTTTAAACCAAAAAATAGATAATTTTGCCCTGATGAATGGCAAAATACCGAATAAAGGGGAGGCTGTGGTGGTAAAACACACCGGCAGCCACTATCTCCTCTCCCGGCTCCCCGAGTGGGACCTCTTCCCCGCCGTGCTGCGGGGCAAGGTGCGGCTCAAGGGCTCCACGGCCACCAACCCGATTGCGGTGGGAGATGTCGTAGACTACTCTCTGGAGCAGGAGACGGCGGTGATAGAGCGCGTGCACCCGAGGCGCAACTACATTATCCGCCGCAGCGCCAACCTCTCGCGCGAGGCGCACATAATCGCCGCCAACATCAACCACGCCTATCTGGTGGTCACGATGGCCTTTCCCGAGACCAAGACCGCCTTTGTGGACCGCTTTCTGGTGACCTGCGGGGCATACGGCATACCGGCGACCATCGTCATAAACAAATGCGACCTGATTGACGGGAACCTCAACCCCCTTCTGGAGGCCTTTGAGCGCATCTACCGCGGCGCCGGCTACGAATGCCTGGAGGTCTCGGCCAAGACCGGACAGAACATTGATGTGCTGAGGGAGCGTCTTATGGGGAACATCAGCCTTATGAGCGGCACCTCCGGAGTTGGCAAATCATCGCTCATAAAGGCCATCGACCCCTCGCTGGAGCTCATCCGCACCGCAGAAATCTCCACCGCCCACCTGCAGGGGCGCCACACCACCACATTCTACGAGATGTACCCCATCGCCAGCGGCGGATTCGTGATAGATTCCCCCGGCATCAGGGGCTTCGGGCTGATAGATTTCAAAAAGGAGGAGCTGAGCACCTATTTCCCCGAGATGCTGCGGGTTATGGACAGCTGCAAATTTTCTCCCTGCACCCACACCCACGAGCCGGGCTGTGCCGTAAAAAAAGCAGTAGAGGAGGGCGTCATCAGCGCCGACCGCTACTGCTCATATCTCGGAATGCTCGAGGACGAGAGCAAATACCGCTAGTCTACAGCCACATTGCTGTCTTCCTCATCCTCATCCGTATATTTCTTATAGCTGAGCACCTCACGCATGGAGTGGCTCTTGCCGTCGCTGCCCACCCAGGCATCATCAGAGGGTTTTGAATCGTCTTCCACATTCTTGATTACCTGATATGCGGTGATATCTTCGTAAATATTCCACTCGATATCGAGGACGCCGTCGTTGTATTCGTTCGGGATTGTCTCGTTGCCAAAGGTCATATAGCAGGTGTTGCCGTCAATATACCAGGTACCGCCCTTGTCATTGGCAATTGTATATGTGCCGTCCTCGGCAAAATTGAATACAAAGAAATACTTGATTCTCTCGAAAGGGTCATAAATCTGCTTTGAGGTGCCGTCTGACAGGAGAGCAAAGATGCCGTCGGCATTCTCATCGAATTCGATGGACTTTCCGTTGTAGTAGTAGTGAGTGGCGAAGGCAATCCATTCGCCCTGAATGTCGCTCTCTGTCAGGTTGTCCATTTTCTGGCAGGAAACAGCCAGAAGGCACACGAGAGCCAGTGCCGCGCTAAAAAGTTTCTTCATGGTTTAGAAGCAGTAATTAGGTTATTGTCAATAAAAAACCAGAAAGCCACTGATCCGGCCTTCTGGAAGTGTTTGTACCCGGAGCCGGGGTCGAACCGGCACAGCCTCGCGGCCACTGGTGTTTGAGACCAGCGCGTCTACCGATTCCGCCATCCGGGCGCATCATTGCGCGGCAAAAGCCGCCGGCAGAGCAGATGCAAAGGTAGGTCTTTTTTTCTGATTTGCAAGCAGTGCTACAGAAGCGGGAAGTCGGGCCAGATGCGCTCGAAGGCATCCAAGCCCAGAATGTCCAGGTCGCCGTCGCTCATCTGCGCCGCCACCGCCAGCGCCAGCGCCAGTCGCGGATTGCCGTGGCAGTCCAGTTTTGTGGCGTGCAGGGTGTTGCCGCAACTCCCTTCAATTGTAATCACCCCGTCGTCGAGCGAAATCTTGGCCCCGAGCTTGATGAATTCCAGCACGAACTGCTTTGTCGCCTCTCCGCAGGCCTTGACCCCGCGGATCTTGCTGACCCCCTCGCTGCGCAGCGCCAGCAGAATCAGCGGCCCCAGAAGGTCGGGGCAGGTGGTTATGTCGGTGTCCATCGCCACCGGCAGCGAGCGGAAAGCGGAATAATAGCCGATTGTGTCGCCCAGATGCTCCATCTCGGGGTCGGTGTAGCGCTCCACGTCGGCACCGGCCGTCTCCAGCACGTCAAGTATGAAGCTCTCGCTCTGCAGGGTGTTCTCCCGCATGTGGTCCACGCCGCTCTCCCCCGCCACAATGCCCAGCGTGAGCCAAAGCGCCGCTGCGGCCCAGTCGCCGTCCATCTCCATCCGGCACGGCTTGTAGCTCTGCCGCTGACAGAAGGTGAATGTGCTGCGGTTGTCATCCGAGGCCCGTTCCTCTATCTTTATGCCCATGCGGGAGAGGATGCAGGACACCTGGCGCAGCAGGCAGAGGCTCTCCGGCTCCTTTGCGTTGAAGGTGACCGGGCGGTCAGGGTAAGCCGCCATCGCCGGCAGCACCATCATCAGCCCGGGGGCGAAATATGAGTTGGAGGGGACGGTGAAGTTGTAGGTGCCATTCTGCAGAGTGCCGCCTATAGCCATAGGCATCCTTTTTCTGCGGACGTGGACCCAGCCGCCGTGCCGCACAATCTCGGGATGGGCGTTGGATTCAGGGCGCTCTGCAAGGGCTCCGTCTCCGTACACAATCATCACCGGCTCCACGGCGTATGTCAGCAGCGGCACCACCAGGCGGTAGAGCAGCTCGCAGCGCCCCACAAATATCGAGGTGTCGCGTGTCTTGAGCTTCTTCAGCGGGAGATTCTGCCTGCCGGTGATTGTGAGCGTCCGCTCTTTTTTGTCGTATTTCACGGTGGCCATGAATGCCCTTGCCACATCTATCGCCGCGCGGATATCCTCGCTGAGAGAGACATTCTCCAGCACGGTGACCCCGTGGGCCAGCGAGGCCGCCACAACGGCGATTATGGTGAGGTTCTGGGCGGTGGGGGGCTCCACATCGCCCCAGCAGTTGTTGTGCTGCCTGTCCCTGAAATCGAAAAACAGGGGCTGCCCCTTGCTGGTGACGCCGCTGCGCCGGGGGGCGGCATAGAGCAGCGGCATGCCGCGGCGGAAGGCCTCGTAGCGCGAATCCTCCCCCTCGTCGCCCATCGCGTAGGCTATCAACTTGCCGGCTTCAAAACGGTCGTAGAGGGCCAGCACCCGCTGCGACTCTCCCCTGTGGCGGGCAAATGTCACAATCTTGGCGATGTCGGCCCCCCGGGCATAGCATCTGGTGGCAATGGCCGCCAGGTCTTCTGTGCTGTCGATGCCGTGGGGGTTAAAGTAGGATAATATGATTTTGCAGCCGTAGTTCATCGCCAGCTGCAGCAGCCATCTCTGCTCCGCGGCGGGGAAGTCCAGGTCCAGGTCCACATATTCGACCCCAGACATTATGGCCGCGCTGAGCATGCGCACCGCCATGTCCACGTCGCTGGGGTCCGGAGCGTCGCTGCCGTCGCCCTGCCGGTCGTCATACTCCTCCGCCAGGGCGGGGTCCTTGAAACGATAGGCGGCCACCACGGGGCAGTCGCCTTTGTTCTGCATGAAATAGCGGACATCGTCTCTGTCGAAGAGCAGGTCGTCGAGTCTGAGCTCCACCGCATGCGGTCCAATATCGGCCAGCGTCCACGCCAGACAATAATCCACATCCATTGCGGTGAGAGAGTAGCAGACCAGACCCATCGGCAGTTATTTGTTTGCGGTCCACTTCTCCAGGCAGCTATCCAGCTGGTCGTCGTAGCGCAGGTTCACTACGGCGCTGGTGCCGGGGAAGTAATATTTTGCCACAATGGCACTCTCCAGCAGCGGCTTTACCTCGTCTTTAGCCATATAGAGGGCGTCGGACTTCTTTATGTCCAACTTGGCCTTGAGGGCCTCGATTTCCGCCTTGCAACTGTCGTAGATGCCGTCGTAGCGCGCAGCCTCCTCAAGATTCTCCATCTCGGCGTCGCTGCCGCTGCGCCAGTCAAACTCGCGCCCCTCGCAGAACTTCACAAAGTCGTCGTATTCGGCGTCGGTGAGCGCAAAGTCAGAGGCGGGAGCTATGCTTTCGTGCTCCAGAAAATATTTGATGGCGTAGTCGCCGGTAATGTCATTATACACCAGGCTCACGGTGGGGCGGCTGTAGCGGCGCGGCTCCACCACAATGTCGGGGGTGATGCCGCCGCCATCCTTCACAATGCGCCCTCCGGCGGTCTTGAATTCGCTGGTGAGCGAGTCGGGGATGGTGCCCACGCTGCCGTCCTCGTTGCGGTTGCTGTAGTCAATTGCCTGCACGCAGCGGCCGCTGGGGGTGTAGTATTTGCCGGTGGTGAGTTTGAGAGTGCCCCCGAACGATGTGGGGCGCACGCTCTGTATCAGGCCCTTGCCAAACGAGCGGACGCCGGCTATTGTGCCGCGGTCCAGGTCCTGGAAGGCACCCGCCACAATCTCCGAGGCGGAGGCGCTGCCGCTGCTTATCATCACCATCACGGGAATCTGCGTGTCCACAGGGTCGGTCTGGGTGCGGTATTCTACATTCGTCCCCTTGGCGCGCCCCTTGGATGTGACCACCACGGTCCCCTTGGGCACGAAGAGCGACATCAGCTTGACGGCCTCGTCCATAAGGCCGCCGCCGTTGCCGCGCAGGTCAATCACGAGCCTCTCGGCCCCCTGGCTCTTGAGGTTCAGCAGCACGTCGCGGAACTCGGAGCTCATCCCCTGGGTGAAGCCGGTGACCGACACATAGCCCACATTGCCCTTGAGCATGCAGTAATAGTCGATGTCCGACATGTGGATGCGCTCGCGCTTCACGTTGATCTCCTGCATCTGGCCGGTGCGTCCCTTGACCACCTTGAACTTGACGGTGGTGCCGGGCTGACCCTTCATACGGTCGCTGCTCTGCTGGCTGCTCTCGCCATAGACGCTTTTGCCGTCGATGGCCACGATGCTGTCGCCCGGCTGCAGCCCGAATTTGGCCGCAGGGCTCCCTTTGTAGGGCTGAGTGATGAGCACTGCCTGCTCGGGACGCTTCTTGATGATGGCTCCCACTCCGCCGTAGATGCCGGTGGTCATCATCTGCACATCCTCTTCCTCCTCTTCGGGGAAATAGACGGTGTAGGGGTCCAGCGAGGCGAGCATGGCGTTAACCCCGGTATTTATCAGTTTGCCGAACTGCAGCGTGTCCACATATCCGGCAGAGAGTTGCTTGAGTATGGAATTCTGCACATCCAGCGCCTTTGCAAGGTCAAAATCGGCACTCTGCGCCACTGCCGCCACACTGACGGCCGCACAGGCCATTGTCGCAAAAAATTTCTTCATTTCTTAAAATTTGAACCGGGCCGGATAGAGCAAAGATAATACCAACTAGGCGTTTTTGATGTAGTCCACAATCCAGCTGCCGACCTCCCTGGTGCCATACTTGGCGCCGCCGGGAACCTGAATTTCGGGGGTGCGGACATTGGCGTCGAGCGATGCGGCCACGGCGCGGCGGATAAGCTTGCCCTCCTCTGCCAGGTTGAAATATTCAAACAGCATCGCTGCGGAGAGTATCTGCGCCAGCGGGTTGGCTATATTGAGCCCCTTTGCGGCGGGCCAGCTGCCGTGCACCGGCTCAAACACGGGGGTGTGCTCTCCGGTGGAGGCGCTGGGCAGAAGTCCCATGCTGCCGGTGATGCAGCTGCCCTCGTCTGTCAGAATGTCACCGAAGGTGTTCTCGGTGACCATCACGTCAAAGAACTTGGGCTCCTGAATCATTCGCATCGAGGCGTTGTCCACATACATATAGTCGGTCTTGACATCGGGATACTGCGGTGCCATCTCCTGGGCTATCTTGCGCCACAGGCGGCTGGACGCCAACACGTTGGCCTTGTCCACCACGGTGAGGTGACGGCCTCTGCGGCGGGCGTATTCATATCCGGTGCGCAGTATGCGCTCCACCTCCTTGCGGGTATAATAGTTGGTGTCGTAGGCCTTGTCGTCGTCCTGATATTTCTCGCCGAAGTACATGCCGCCGGTGAGCTCGCGGATGCACACGAAGTCGGCGCCGCGCACCAGGGCGTCCTTGAGCGGGGAGTTGTGCACCAGGCAGTCGAATGTCTCGATGGGGCGAATGTTGGCATACAGCCCCAGTTTCTTGCGCATCGCCAGCAGACCCTGCTCGGGGCGCACCTTGGCGGTGGGGTCGTTGTCGAAGCGGGGGTCGCCCACTGCCGAGAAGAGCACAGCGTCGGCCTCCATGCAGGTCTGGAATGTCTCTTCGGGGAAGGGGTCGCCCACCTTGTCAATCGCGTCGGCGCCGCAGATGGCACTCTTGAAAGATACCTCATGGCCAAAACGGTCGCAAACCGCCTGCATCACCGCTACGCCTTGTTCA
Organism: bacterium; assembly: GCA_963637965.1. Classification (GTDB taxonomy): domain Bacteria; phylum Bacteroidota; class Bacteroidia; order Bacteroidales; family UBA932; genus Equibacterium. The sequence goes on along the minus strand of CAVHPI010000021.1, from coordinate 8,662 downwards.
GAAATTTCGGGGCCGATACCGTCGCCCGGCAAAACTGCTATTTTAAGTTTCATAAAAGTCTATTCGTTTTCGTTGGTTATTATGTTCAGCATTTTCATTGTCGCCTTAAGCGAAGCCCCCACCTGATCGGCGTCGAGTCCGCGGGTGTGGATGGTGCGCCCCTTCCAGTCCCAGTCGATGCGGGTCTGCACCAGGGCATCGGTGCGGCCGCCGGGGGGAATCGACACCGCATAGTCGCTAAGCCAGGGGAAGTCCATCTTCAGGTGGTCGCGGAATATGTGGCGCACCGCCCTCACGAAGGCGTCGTACTGGCCGTCGCCGCACGCCTGCTCTTCATAGACTTTGCCGCAGACCTCCAGCTTGACGCTGGCGGTGGGCTTGAGGCCGTAGGCATTGCTCACCATATAGCTTATCAGGCGCACCTTCTCCTGGGTAATGTCGTGCTTTACCACATCGCTCACGATGAAGGGGAGGTCGTCGGGAGTCACGGCGGCCTTCTTGTCGCCCAGCTCTATTATCCTGTCGGTCACGCGGCGCGTCTGCTCCGGGGTGAGGTTCAGGTTCATGTTCTCCAGATTCTTGAGAATGTTGGCCTTGCCGCTGGTCTTGCCCAGGGCGTATTCCCGCTTGCGCCCGAAGCGCTCCGGGATGAGATTATTGCAGTAGAGATTATTCTTCTTGTCGCCGTCTGCATGCACTCCCGCAACCTGGGTGAACACATTGTCCCCCACGATGGGGCTGTTGCCGGTAATCGGCATCAGCGAGTAGCTGGACACCAGCCGGCTCAGAGGGTGCAGACGGCTCTCGTCAACCCCCGTAGTGACCTCCGCCATATCCACCAGCACCGCCTGCACGCTTGCCAGAGGGGCGTTGCCCGCCCTCTCTCCGAGGCCGTTTACGCAGGTGTGGGCGCCGCAGCAGCCCGCACGCACCGCCGCGTAGGTGTTGGCCACCGCCAGGTCATAGTCGTTGTGGCCGTGGAAGTCGAAGTGCAGGCCGGGGAAGCGGCCCACCATGGTCTTGACAAAGGAGACGACCTGCTCGGGGCTCAGGATGCCCAGAGTGTCGGGGAGCATGAAGCGCTTGATGCCGGAGTCCTTGAGGGCCTCCACAAAGCCGAAGACATACTCCGGGGAGTTCTTCATTCCGTTGCTCCAGTCTTCGAGATAAACATTCACGATAAAGCCTTTGGAGAGAGCATATCCCAGCGTGGCGCGGATGTCGGCCACGTGCTCTTCGAGAGTCTTGCCCAGCTGCTCGCGGCAGTGGCGCTCGCTCCCCTTGCAGAGCAGGTTGAGCACCTTGCCCCCGCAATCGTCTATCCAGTCCACGCTCACTGTGCCGTCCACAAAGCCCAGCACCTCAACGCGGTCTATCAGGCCGTTTTTGGCGGCCCAGGAGCAGATGCCCCTCACCGAATCCTTCTCCCCCTCGGATACTCTTGCCGAGGCGACCTCAATGCGGTCCACCTTCGCCTCCTGCAGCAGCGCCGTGGCCATCTGCAGCTTCTCGTGCGGCACAAAGCTGACCCCGTTGGTCTGCTCTCCGTCGCGCAGAGTCGTGTCCATTATCTCTACTCGTCTCATATCCTGTTAGGTACGGGCGTTAGCGGTTTCCCATTTCTCTATTTTGTTTCTGCTCTCAAGCAGAAAGTCGATGTCGTCCAGCCCGTTCATCAGGCAGTATTTCTTGTAGCCGTTGATTTCGAAGCGCTCGCTGCGGCCGCTGGAGAGGTTGGTGACTGTCTGCTCCGGCAGATTCACCTCAACCTCGGTTTTAGGGTCGGCCTCTATGCTCTCGAACAGCTCCGAGAGGAAATCTCCGCTCACCGTAACGGGCAGCACAAAGTTGTTGAGCTCGTTGTTTTTGTGGATGTCGGCAAAGAAGCTGGAGATGACCACGCGGAAGCCGTAGCCGGCCACTGCCCACGCGGCATGCTCGCGGCTGCTGCCGCTGCCGAAGTTCTTGCCCGCCACCAGTATGCATCCGCCGTAGGCGGGGTTGTTGAGCACAAAGTCCTTGTTGGGAGTGCCGTCGGCGTTGTAGCGCCAGTCGCAGAAGAGGTTGTCCCCGAAGAACTTCTCGTCGCGCGTGGTGGCTTTGAGAAAGCGGGCGGGGATTATCTGGTCGGTGTCCACATTCTCCAGCGGGAGAGGGACGCAAGTGCTCTTTATTATGTTGAATTTCTGTTTCATTTAGATTCTGCTTTACATAAGTTCTCTGGGGTCGGTGATGACGCCTGTCACCGCAGCGGCGGCCGCAGTGAGGGGGCTGGCCAGCACAGTGCGTGCGCCGGGGCCCTGACGCCCTTCAAAGTTGCGGTTTGACGTGGACACCGACAGCTTGCCTGCGGGGATTTTGTCGTCGTTCATCGCCAGGCAGGCGCTGCAGCCGGGCTGACGGATCTCAAAGCCCGCCGCCTCCAGCACCTTGTCCAGACCTTCGTCTTCTATCTGGGTCTTGACCATCCAGGAGCCGGGGACTATCCAGGCGGTGACCCCTTCTGCCTTGCGGCGGCCGCGGACGATTGAGGCAAAGGCGCGGAAGTCCTCTATGCGGCCGTTGGTGCAGCTGCCGCAGAACACATAATCGACCTTCTTGCCCAGCATCTTCTCGCCGGGGGCGAAGCCCATATAGTCCAGCGAGCGCAGGTAAGAGGCGCGGCCGCTCTCGCTCACGCTCTCCAGAGCGGGGATTGTGCCGCTGATGCCCATGCCCATGCCGGGGTTGGTGCCATAGGTGACCATCGGCTCGATGTCCTCGGCCCGGTAGGTAACTTCGCGGTCAAACACGGCGTCGTCGCCGCTGCGCAGAGTGCGCCAATATTCCACGGCGCGGTCCCAGGCCTCGCCGCGGGGGGCGTGTTCACGTCCCTTGATGTATTCGAATGTCTTTTCGTCGGGAGCCACAAAGCCACCGCGCGCCCCCATCTCTATCGAGAGGTTGCAAAGTGTAAGGCGTCCCTCCATCGAGAGGTCGCGCACCACGCTGCCGGCATACTCCACAAAGTAGCCCGTAGCGCCGCTGGTGGTCATCTTACTCATGATGTAGAGGGCCACATCCTTTGCGGTGACCCCTTTTGCGAGGACCCCTTCCACATTGATTCTCATTGACTTGGGCTTCTGCTGCAGGATGCATTGCGAAGCGAGCACCATCTCCACCTCGCTGGTGCCGATGCCGAAGGCCACCGCACCCATCGCGCCGTGGGTGGATGTGTGGGAGTCGCCGCACACGATGGTCATTCCGGGCAGCGAAAGGCCGCGCTCGGGCCCTACGACGTGGATTATGCCGTTGCGCTCGTCCAGCATTCCATAGTGCTCGAGGCCGAATTCCGCCGCATTCGCGGCCAGAGTGTCAACCTGCTTTTTGGAGACAGGGTCGGCAATGGGCTTGTCCTGGTCGTGGGTCGGGGTATTGTGGTCCGGCATGCAGACGACCTGCTCGGGGCGCAGGGGTCTGATGCCGCGTTCGCGCAGGCCGTCAAAGGCCTGGGGACTTGTGACTTCGTGGCAATAAAGCCGGTCTATGTACAACTGAGTGGGACCGTCTTCTACAATCTGCACCACGTGCTTGTCCCAGATTTTGTCAAAAAGTGTATTCATAGCTCAAATTTCTGTCTGCAAAGGTTTAAAATTTTAACCATTTAACCTAAATTTATTATTTTGCGCATCGCAAAACAGCTTTCTGCACAATGGCAAACTCCCGCACGTTAATATTTTCTCTGCACTATTTGGCCGGCAGCGGCGAGCGCATCGTGCTCTGCCGCGGGAGCGAAGTTTATGAAATGGAGTCCCTGGGAGGCCTTTGGCGGGCCTCTCTGCCTCTGAAGGAATTCGGCCGCGGCCGCCGCTACCGCTACCAGCTGCGGCGCGGGGGCGAGGTGCTGCGGCGCGAATGGCGCGGCCACACTTTGCCCGCAGTCCCCTCCGGCGCCTCCGACATAGAGGTTCGCGACCTCTGGAGCGACCGTCCGGAGGATTCCCCCCTCTGGTCCGCCGCCTTCAGGGATGTGATTCTGCGGCGAGAGGCCCCTGCAGAGGCCCCGGAAAGCCGGTTCAACATTCTGCTGCGCACAAATGCGGCAGACATCCGCCCGGGGGAAGTGCTGGGCATCGCGGGCGACATCCCCGCTCTGGGGAGCTGGATAGAGCCCCTCAGACTTTCCGAGGGAGACTGCAAAACTGCAAGACTGCAAGCCAACGAGGTAGACGGCACGGCCGGGAGACCTCAGGACTGCGCGGCCGGGGGATGCCTCTGGAGCGGCCGGTTGAACATCAGTGCCGCAGACGGCGGCGGGGTATTCCATTATAAATATGTAATAGCGGAGGCCGCCACGGGCCGCATCCTCCACTGGGAGGAGGGGGAGAACCGCACCTGCCGCATCCCCGAAAGGGGCCGCGCCCTGATTCTGCAAGACTGCGCCCCGCGCTTTTTGCGCCCCGCGCTGCGGTGCGCCGGAGTCGCCGTCCCCCTCTTTTCCCTGCGCAGCCGCAACAGCTTCGGCGTGGGAGAATTCAGCGACATAAAACCTCTGGCAGAGTGGACCGCCGCCTGCGGGGGGCACATAATACAGCTGCTCCCCGTCAACGACACCACCGTCACCGGCACCTGGACCGACTCCTACCCCTACAATGCCGTGAGTTCGTTTGCCCTGCACCCCATATATATAAACCTTGCAGAGGCGGGAGTGGAGACAGATGAGGAGTTCAAAATGCTGCAGCGGGAGCTGAACGCCCTCCCCTCCCTCGACTACGAGCGGGTGTTCCGCGAAAAGATGCGGCTGCTGCACAAGGCTTTCGACAAGTTCTGCAGAGGCCTCGAGGGCAACCTTGCCGCCGACGCCGGTTTTGCCGCCTTCGTCAAAGAGAACTCCGGATGGCTTCTCCCCTATGCCGTATTCAGCTGCCTGCGTGATGATTCAGGATCCGCCATCACCTCGCAATGGGGCAAATACGCCGTATATTCCCGCAAAAAGGCGCTGGAATATGTCAAAGCCAACCCGCAGAGAGCCGGCTTCATATATTGGGTGCAATATCAGCTTCATCTGCAGCTGAAAGAGGCGGCCGCCTGCGCCCACCGCAAAGGCGTCGCCCTCAAGGGGGATTTGCCCATCGGGGTCAGCCCCTTGAGCGCCGACGTATGGGCCGCCCCGCAGCTCTTCAACCTGGACATGCAGGCCGGCGCCCCGCCCGACGCCTTCAGCGCCGACGGGCAGAACTGGGGCTTTCCCACCTACAACTGGGAGCGGATGGCCCGTGACGGCTTTAGGTGGTGGCGGGAGCGGCTCAAGAAGATGAGCTGCTACTTTGACGCCTACCGCATAGACCACCTGCTGGGCTTTTTCCGCATTTGGGAGATTCCCTCGCGCCACAAAAGCGGCATAATGGGGCACTTCTCACCCGCCCTGCCCTACAGCGCGGCGGAATTGAAGCAATTTGGGTTTGACCTTTCACGGGGCAATCTCCTTTCTCGCAACGAGAGCGACGGGCTGTTTGTGGAGGATCCGCGCCGCAAAGGGTTCTGCCACCCCCGCATCGCCGCCCGCCTGACCCCCGCCTACAAGGCGCTGGACCCCGGTCTGAGAGCCGCATTCGACGCTCTCAGCGAAGATTTCTTCTACCGCCGCCACGACAGCCTCTGGCGCCGCAGCGCCCTGGAAAAGCTGCCCGCGCTGATGCACGCCACATCAATGCTCTGCTGCGGAGAAGACTTGGGAATGATACCCTCCTGTGTGGCCCCGGTGATGGCGCAGCTGGGCATTCTGAGCCTGGAAGTGCAGCGGATGCCCAAGGATCCCTCGGAGGAATTTGCCGACCCTGCCCGCTACCCGTATTGCAGCGTCTGCACCACTTCGTCGCACGACACATCGCCGCTAAGGGCCTGGTGGGAAGAGGACCGCGCCGCAACCGGGCGCTACTGCAGCAATATGTTAAAGATGGAAGGCGAAGCGCCGCTGCACTGCACGCCGCAGATTGCCGAGCGCATCCTGCGCGCACATCTTGAGAGCCCCGCTATGCTGGCCATAATCCCGCTGCAGGATTATCTGGCCGCCGATGCCGACCTTTGCTACGGCGGCGACCCCGCCGACGAGCGGGTCAATATCCCCGCCGTGCACAACCACTACTGGCGCTACAGAATGCACCTGACTCTGGAAGATCTGCTCTCCGACACCGCCTTCAGCAGCCGTATGCGCAGTCTGATGCGCAGCTGCGGCCGCAGCTGAAAGGGCCGCGGCGCAAACCCAAATGTAGTAAAAAACTTGTTGATAATTTGAGAATTAATCGTATATTTGCAGCCCCGCAAAAAGTGCGGACTTTTACAACTAATTTATTTACACCAAATTATCTACAATGCCTGGATTAATTGGAAAGAAAGTCGGAATGACTTCCGTATTCGATGCAAACGGTATGAACGTACCTTGCACCGTAATTGAGGCTGGTCCGTGTGTTGTTACGCAAATTCGTACAGTAGAAAAAGATGGTTATGCCGCTGTACAGCTTGCCTATGACGAAATTTCAGAGAAACACGCCAGCAAGGCTCTCAAGGGCCATTTTGAGAAGGCAGGAACCACTCCGAAGCGCAAACTGGTGGAGTTCAAGTCGTTTGACATCGACTCCCTCAAGCTCGGAGACACCATCACCGTCGCAGATTTAGCATCTGCAGAATGGGTCGACGTAACCGGCACCTCCAAAGGTAAAGGTTTCCAGGGCGTCGTAAAGCGCCACGGATTCGCCGGTGTAGGCGGACAGACTCACGGCCAGCACAACAGACTTCGCAAGCCCGGTTCACTGGGTGCCTGCGCATGGCCTAGTAGGGTCTTCCCCGGTACAAGAATGGGCGGACATATGGGATGTGACCGCGTAAAAGTTTTCAACCTTCAGATTATCAAGGTTATCCCCGAAAACAATCTTATCGTAGTTAAAGGCTCGGTTCCCGGAGCCAAAGGGTCTTATGTAACATTGGAGGCTTAGCATTATGAAATTGGCAGTTTACAAAATCGATGGAACCGCTTCCGGCAAGGAAGTCGTTCTTGACGACGCTATCTTCGCCATCGAGCCGAACGATAACGCAATCTACCTTGATGTTAAGCAGTATCTGGCTAACCAGCGTCAGGGTACCCACAAGAGTAAGGACCGCAGCGAGATCGCTCACAGCACCAAGAAAATGGGCCGTCAGAAAGGCGGCGGCGGAGCGCGTCACGGTAGCATCAAGGCCGGCACTTATGTTGGCGGCGGCCGCATCTTCGGTCCCAAGCCCCGCGATTACGGCTTCAAGCTCAACAGAAAGCTCAAGCAGCTTGCCCGCAACTCCGCCCTCACTTACAAGGCGCAGGAGGAGGCAATCACAATGATTGAGCCTTTTGCCATGGAAGCTCCCAAGACCAAGGAGTTCATCAAGATTCTTGACGCACTCAAGGCCAACGGCCGCAAGACTCTGGTAGTCCTTCCCGAGAACTCGAACAACATTTACTTATCGTCTCGCAACCTTCCTGAGGTCAAAGTCATCACTGTCGACGAGATCAACACCTACACCATCATGAATGCAAACCGCATGATCCTGGTGGACGGCGTGCAGGATATCCTTGCCGAAAGACAAAAATAATCTAAAGCGATGGGAATATTAATTAAGCCACTCGTAACCGAAAAACTGACGGCTCAAGGCGATAAGTTGAACCGTTACGGTTTCATTGTTGACCGCAATGCAAACAAAGTAGAGATCAAGCAGGCGGTTGAGCAGACATATAATGTTGCAGTCTTGAGCGTCAACACTGTCAACTACCACGGCAAAAAGAAAAGCCGCTTTACCAAAGCCGGTATGCTGACCGGGCGCGCAAATCACTATAAGAAAGCTTATGTGACTTTGGCCCAGGATGACAAGATAGATTTCTACAGTAACATTTAAGGACCGGAAAAACTATGGCAGTACGTAAATTCAAACCGGTAACCCCCGGTCAGAGAAACAAGGCGATCAGCACTTACGAAGAGATCACCTGCACTACTCCCGAGAAGTCCCTTCTGCAGCCCATCCGCAAGTCGGGCGGCCGCAACAACCAGGGCAAGATGACAATGCGCTATATCGGCGGCGGTCACAAGCAAATGTACCGTGTCATCGACTTCCTCCGCGACAAAGACAAATACACAGCTACCGTCAAGACCATCGAATATGACCCCAACCGCACTGCTCGCATTGCCCTTGTGGTTTACGAAGATGGCGAAAAACGCTATATCGTTGCTCCTAACGGCATCAAGGTCGGCCAGGTAATCGCCTCCGGCTCCGGTGTCGCTCCTGAAATTGGCAACACTCTTCCGCTTGGTGAAATTCCTCTCGGAACATTGGTTCACTGCATCGAGCTCCGTCCCGGTCAGGGTGCCGTAATGGCACGCTCCGCCGGCACTTACGCCCAGCTTACCGCTCGCGAGGGCAATCACGCAATCCTCCGTCTCCCTTCGGGTGAGACCCGCATGGTGCTCGTGACCTGCCGCGCAACCGTAGGCACAGTGTCCAACACCGATCACAACCTGGAGTCTCACGGCAAGGCCGGCCGCGTCCGCTGGATGGGCCGCAGACCTCGCAACCGCGGTGTCGTTATGAACCCTGTAGATCACCCGATGGGTGGTGGTGAAGGCCGCGCTTCCGGTGGACATCCCCGTTCACGCAAGGG
>CAVHPI010000020.1:0-31843 GCA_963637965.1 bacterium | reverse complement strand
GCTACGACCCTTTGTGTATCCGCAAACATTGATGCGCCATTGGAATTTTGAACAACCACACGTAAAGCGCCGGCGGCAAGTCCCTTCCCAGGGGAAGGGATTTAGGGATGGGGTTATCAATAATAAATGTGCGGTGGGCTGCCGGGGCCTAAAAGTTTAGGGTTTAGAGTTTAGAGTGTAGGGTTTAGGCTCTACACTTTTTTTCATATCTTCGCGGGCTATGACAAAACTTATAATTTTTGATTTTGACGGCACTCTGGGGGATACCTGCGAGAATATAGTGAAGACTATGCAGGAGACGATGCTCCGCAAGGGGTATCCTGTGCCTGGCGAGGAGGCTATCCGCGCCACGATAGGTCTTCCTCTGGCCGAGGGCTTCAAGATGCTGGAGCCCGGAATGGGGGTGGAGGAGATGGCAAGTTGCGCCGCCCTCTACCGCGAAGTGTTTGAGGAGTGGCGGGAGCGTTTGGTGCCGCAGCCCTTCCCCGGGGTTCGCGATGCCCTCGCACAGCTGCATGCGCGCGGCCTGAAGCTGAGCGTTGCATCGTCGCGCAAGCGCCCCTCTTTGGTGGGCTTCATACACAGTATGGGGCTCGAGCCCTACATCTGCTATGTGCTGGGAGTCGACGATGCCCCCAGGCCCAAGCCCGATCCGGCGCCGGTGCTCAAGACGCTGCAGGAGCTCAAGACCGATGCATCGGATGCTATAGTGGTAGGCGATATGCCGGTGGATATTCTGATGGGTTCCCGGGCGGGAGCCCGCACCGTGGGGGTCACTTGGGGCAACGGCAGCCGCGAGGCCCTCTGCGAGGCCGGCGCCGACCATATAATCGACAACATCGGCTCCCTTGTGGACCTGATATAGAATTCAATAGATATAAAAATCCCCGGCAGGCGTCTGTCGGGGATTTTTGTGCCGGGGCGCAGGAGGTTTACTTCACCTCTATGCCGCGGCAGTGGTGCTGCTTGACTGAAAGAGGCACATCGCAGCGATTGCCGTAGATCTGCACATTTTCGGTGTCGAAGAATTCCATCGGGAAGCAGCCGTTGGCCTCGAACACATTGTTGCGGATGATAACATTGCCGTTGACATAGGGAGGGGTCTCCGGAGCCTCGGTGGAAATCATCAGTATGGAAGGTCCGTTTTCCGGCAGGCTCTCGTTCTGGAATGCGAAGCAGCGCGAAATGTAGTTGTTCTCGATGATGCAGCCGCGCACGGGACCCGACTCGTGCCAGCTGAGCTCGCCGCCGAGCTTGAGGGCTGTGCCTGCGCTGCAGAAAATCTTGTTGCCGGCGATGTAAGAGTAGGGAGCCTTGATCAGGAAGCTGCGCGCCAGGTGGCAGTTGACGGTGTTGTTGAGCAGCTTGACATAGGGGAAGCGGTTCCAGCTGGCAGAGAAGCAGCTGTCGCACATCTCCTTGCTGACGGGCTTGTCCAGAGTCACCACAACCTTCCAGTCGACCCAGGAGGTGTCAACCTTGCGGACGATGTAGCGACCCTGCTCCACGAGATTGCGGCGCCCTACGAAGCGGATGGTGTCTCCCTTGTGGGGATAGTCCAGAGACTGGGCGTGCAGGTCGGCGTTCTCCACGCGGAGCTCCACCTTGCGGGAGTCGGTGCTGTCGGCGTAGGGGTACCAGTAATAGTTGTGCACATTGGTGCAGTCGTCTCCGTTGCCGCGGAAAAGGCAGTTCCGGATGGTGAGATTGCCGCTGCAGGAGGTGAAGTGGGTGGCGTCGGTCACTGTGGAGGCGCAGCGCCCTGCGGCGGGTATCACCTGGAGGTGGTCAATCAGAATGTCCTCGCTCTGATGCCCCACGATGCCCATTCCGGGGAAGGAGAAGATAGTGACATCCTTGAGTGTGACATTCTTGCACTCGCGCAGCATGAAGCAGGGGCGGTAGTGGCCGCCGATGCGGATCACCAGCACGTCGCCGATCTCCGCCCGCTTGGAGCTGACCACCTTGTAGAGAATTTTGCCCGGGGCGACGAGGTCCATGCCGGTGCAGTCAAGGTCGTAGATGCGGGCTTCGCGGGTGCTGTAGAAGTGGGTGCGCCCCTGCACCAGGGAGTCGCTATATTTATAGAGCTCCGGATCGAACTCCGCTATCACATAGTCGGGGCCGATCTCGGTGAGTTTGGCTTCTGTGGTGGCGGGGCGCTTGTAGTCTACCGCGAGCCCCTTGACGGTGAGGTCGGTGCATCTGACAAACGAGAGCGGCTCCATCCACCCCTCGATGAGCAATGTGGCGCCGGTGGCCTCGATGGTGAGGTTGCGGGCTCCGGTGAAGTCCAGTCCCACGACGTAGGGCTTCTGCGGGTGGAACAGGTGGCGCTGCACCTGAAGTCCGCGTCCGTAGGTGCCGTCGATGGCTTCGCGCTCTATCTTGGCCGCAATGGGGTCGCTGAAGTCGTAGACACCGGCAGGGAATACCAGCGTGGTCCCCTTGTGGGAGCGGCAGTAGGCTGCGGCGCTGCGCAGAGCCTCGGCATCGTTGATTCCGTCATCGGCTTTGGCGCCGAAATCCTCCACCGAAACCTTGCGGGCCTCGGCGGCGAGAGAGAGGGCCCCAAGCAGGGCCAGAGTGGCAAATAGTCTTTTTCTCATATCAAAATGCATATTTTGACAAAATTAATCAAATTGAGTAAATTTGCCCCCTTATGGACATGAATGGCAAAAAAATAATTCTGGCGAGCAACTCTCCGCGCCGCAGAGAGCTTCTGCAGGGGCTGGGGGTTGAGTTCACCGTGGACACCGGCACCGGCTTCGAAGAGGTTTTCCCGCCGCAGACGCCCCACAGAGAGGTGCCGGCCCTGATGTCCAGAGGCAAGTCGCACGGCTTCCACAGGCCGCTTGCGGAGGATGAGATACTGCTCACATCAGACACGATGGTGCTGCTGGACAACCTGATAATGGGCAAGCCACACAGCCGCGAGCAGGCTTTGGAGATGCTGCGCAACCTCAGCGGCCGCACCCACGAGGTCATCACCGCCGTCACGGTGCGCACCGCCTCGGCAGAGGAGACGGTGTGCGATACCACGCTGGTCACCTTCCGTCCCCTCACGGAGAGCGAAATCGCCTATTACGTGGACACCTGCCGACCGTACGACAAGGCGGGGGCCTACGGTATCCAGGAGTGGATCGGTTATGCCGCCTGCACCCGCATAGAAGGCTCTTTCTACAATGTCATGGGCCTTCCCGTGCATAAAGTTTATGATGAATTGACTAAATTCGCAACGCTTTAGAATATACTTAAAATGGAGCTTGAAGCCAAATACAATCCCTCGAGCGTAGAGGACAAATGGTACGCATACTGGATGGACCATAAATTCTTCCATTCGGAACCCGACAGCCGCGAACCTTTTACAATAGTGATTCCGCCGCCCAACGTTACCGGCATCCTGCATATGGGCCATGTGCTCAACAACACCATCAACGACGTGCTGGTGCGCAAGGCGCGCATGGACGGCAAGAACGCCTGCTGGGTCCCCGGCACCGACCACGCTTCCATCGCCACCGAAAACAAGGTGGTGGCCAAGTTGCGCGATATGGGCATCCGCAAGGAGGACCTCACCCGCGAGGAATTCCTGCGCTACGCCTGGGAGTGGAAGGAAGAGCACGGCGGCATAATTCTCAACCAGCTCAAAAAACTGGGCGCCAGCTGCGACTGGGACCGCACCCGCTTCACAATGGACCCCGATTTGAGCGAGGCGGTGATAAACACCTTCTGCTACTTCTATGACAAAGGTTACATCTACCGCGGCGCCCGCATGGTCAACTGGGACCCCGTGGGACTCACCGCCCTCAGCGACGAGGAGGTAATCCACCGCGACACGCAGAGCAAGTTCTATTATCTGAGATATTATGTGAGCGACGGCTGCGGCAACCCCACCGACAAATATCTGGTGATTGCCACCACCCGCCCCGAGACCATAATGGCCGATGCTGCCATCTGCGTCAATCCCAAGGATGAGCGCCACACGTGGCTTCACGGCAAGAAGGTGCTCATCCCCCTCATCAACAAGGAGATTCCCGTGATAGAGGATGAATATGTGGAGATGGACTTCGGCACCGGCTGCCTCAAGGTGACTCCCGCCCACGACGCCAACGACTATATGATCGGCCTGCGCCACAACCTTGAGGTCATCGACATTATCGACGACCACGGCCGCCTGAACGGCAAGGCGCAGATTCTGGTGGGCGAAGACCGCTTTGACGCCCGCCGCAAGATAGAAGGGATGCTGCGCGAGGCCGGCTGCCTGGAAAAGACCGAGGACTACACATCGCCCATCGGCTACTCTGAGCGCACCAACGCCGTGATCGAGCCCAAGATTTCCACGCAGTGGTTTCTCAAGATGGAGCTTCTGGCCAAGGACGCCCTGCAGAGCGTGGAGAGCGGCAAGGTCAAGCTCATTCCCGACAAATACCGCAATACCTACCGCCACTGGATGGAGAATGTGCGCGACTGGTGCATCTCCCGCCAGCTCTGGTGGGGGCAGCAGATTCCTGCGTATTACCTGCCCGACGGCCGCTTTGTGGTGGCCCCGAGTGAGGCGGCGGCCCTGGATAAGGCCCGCGCTCTCGACCCCGCCCTCAGGGCGGAGGACCTCAGGCGCGACAGCGACGTGCTTGACACCTGGTTCTCTTCGTGGCTCTGGCCCATATCGGTGTTTGACCCCGAGCGCCCCGGCCATCCGGAGCACAAGGCCAACGCCGACCTGGCATACTATTATCCCACCAACGACCTGGTGACCGGCCCCGACATCCTCTTTTTCTGGGTGGCCAGAATGGTGATGGCGGGCAACGAATTCATGGGCGAGGAGCCTTTCCGCAACGTATTCCTCACCGGCATTGTCCGCGACAAACTCGGGCGCAAGATGAGCAAGAGCCTGGGCAACTCCCCCGACCCTCTGGTGCTGATTGCCAAATACGGCGCCGACGCGGTGCGCCTGGGCATGATGCTCTGCACCAGCGCCGGCAACGACATCCTCTTTGACGAGAGCCAGATAGAGCAGGGCCGCAACTTCTGCAACAAGGTCTGGAACGCTTACCGCCTCACCGAGATGTGGCGCGTGGAGGATGTGCCGACCCCCGAGGCGTCGAAGACGGCCGTGGCGTGGTTCCGCGCCAAACTCTCGCAGACAATCGCCGCAGTGGAGGACCACTACGCCAAATACCGCATCAGCGACGCCATAATGGCGGTTTACAAGCTCTTCTGGGACGACTTCTGCGCCTGGTATCTGGAGATGGTCAAGCCCGCATACGGCGAGGCGATGGACCGCGCCACCTACAATGCCACAATTGGCTTCTTTGACTCCCTGCTCAAGATGCTGCACCCCTTCACTCCCTTCATCACCGAGGAGCTCTGGCAGCACATCGCACCCCGCAAGGAGGGCGAGACCATAATGTACGCCGCAACTCCCAAGGCAGAAGAGTGCGACGGCAGCCTCATCGGCGACTTCGAGATCGCCTCCGGCGCCGTGGTGGAACTGCGCGCCCTGCGCCAGAAGAAAGGGCTCTCCCCCAAGGAGGCGCTCTGCCTCAAGTACAAGGGAGCCTTCCCCGCCAATATGGCACCCGTGCTGGTCAAGATGGCCAACGTGTCTGCCATAGAACCTGCCACAGATGCAGATGCCGCCGCCGAATCTTTTATGGTGGGCACCGTGCAGTTCTTCGTGCCGCTGGACGGTATGATTGATGTAGAGGCGGAGAAGCAGAAGATCGCTGCGGAAATCGCCCACTACGAGGGCTTCCTCAAGGGAGTGAACGCCAAGCTGGGCAACGAACGCTTCGTGGCCAACGCCCCCGCGGCGGTGGTGGAGAACGAGCGCAAGAAGCTCTCCGACGCCACCCAGAAGATATCCGCCCTCAAGGAGCGCCTGGCAAAACTTTAATGACAATACATTAACCTTTTAAAAGATTATATCATGAATATGCTGACAATGTTGGTACTTCCCCTCGGGGTCATCGGCCCCTGGCAGTGGGTCATCATCGCACTGGTAATTATCCTGCTCTTCGGAGGCAAGAAGATTCCCGAGCTGATGCGCGGCCTTGGCAAGGGCGTCAAGGAGTTCAAGAACGGAATGCAGGAGGCCGAGCGCGAGATGAACGACATCCGCAATGAAATTGACAAACCCTCCGACACCAAAAAGGTAGAGTAAAAGATGGCTGCTGAAGAAGAAGAGAAGCTGGACGAATCCAAGGAGATGTCCTTCTGGGATCACCTGGAGGCGTTGCGGGGAGGGCTCTTCCGCGTGGTAGTGGCTCTGCTCGTGGCGTTTGTGGCTCTCTTTTGCTTCAAAGGATTCCTTTTTGACGACATTATACTGGCACCGACAAGCCCCGATTTCTTCTTCTACAAGTGGTTCGGGATGAAAACGGGGCTGCAGCTGGTAAATATCGAACTTTCAACCCAGTTTATGGTGCATATGAGGGTGACGTTCATGTGCTCGTTTATCGTGTGCTGCCCTTATGTGCTCTACGAAATATGGAAATTCATAGCCCCGGCCCTCTACAAGAGGGAGAAGCGGGCCACCAGGCGGGCGTTCATATTCGCCTCGTTCCTTTTTTATCTGGGTATCGCCGTGGGCTACTGCATCATTCTCCCGCTGATGGTCAACTTCTTTGACGGCTACAAGGTGAGCGAGGCGGTGCAGAACACCATCTCCCTTAATTCATACATCTCCACGGTGAATTCCACCGTGCTGGTGTTCGGCTTTGTCTTTGAGGTGCCCACGCTTCTGGCGGTGCTTTCGCAGCTGGGCATAATCTACCGCGACACCCTTGTCCGCGGCTGGAAGTATGCCGTGCTGCTGATTACCGTTGTGGCGGCCCTCATCACCCCTGCTGACCCCTTCTCGATGCTGATTGCCGCCATTCCGCTCTTTATGCTCTACGGCCTGAGCATCGTGGTGTGCAAGAAGCGCGACGACGAGGAGAACCTGCCCCAAGAAGCCTCTGCCGAATGATTTCCATTAACGACCTGACCCTCTCGTTCGGAGGGAGCAATCTGCTGAACGACATCAGCCTGCACATAAGCGAGAAGGACCGCATCGGCCTCACGGGGCGCAACGGGGCGGGCAAATCTACACTGCTGAAGCTGATAGTGGGGGAGATTCACCCCACCGTCGGCAGCGTGATGGTGCCGGGCGGCGTCACGATCGGCTATCTGCCCCAGCACATGGAACACCACAAGGGGCGCACCGTGATGGAGGAGACTCTCACCGTGTTCGGTGAGCTGAAGCGGCTGGGAGAGAAGGTGGACAGGATTTCTCAGGAACTTGCCCTGCGCACCGACTACGACTCCAGGGAGTATTCCCGCCTGATAGAGGAGCTGAACAATATCAACGACCGATTGAGCCTGCAGAGCGGCGAGGCGCCCGAGGTCACAGCCGCCAAGACCCTGCGGGGCCTGGGCTTCCGCGACCGCGAGCTGCAGCGCCCCACGGAGACCTTCAGCCAGGGCTGGAACATGCGCATCGAGCTGGCCAAGATTCTGCTGCGCAAGCCCGACGTGCTGCTGCTGGACGAGCCCACCAACCACCTGGATATAGAGTCGATACAGTGGCTGGAAGATTACCTGCAGACCTTCGGCGGCTCTATGGTGCTGATCTCGCACGACCGCCGCTTTCTGGACAACTGCACCAACCGCACGGTAGAGATTATGCTGGGCCGCATCCACGACTACAAAGTCCCCTACAGCAAATATCTGGTGTTGCGCGCAGAGCGCATAGAGCAGCAGAAGGCCGCCTATGAAAACCAGCAACGCACCATTGAGAAAACCGAGGCCTTCATAGAGAAATTCCGCTACAAGCCCACCAAGAGCAACCAGGTCCAGAGCCGCATAAAGCAGCTGGAGAAGATGGATCGCATAGAGCTGGAGGTGGAGGACAGGCAGACGCTGTGCGTCAAGTTTCCCCCGGCCCCCCGCTCTGGCGACGTGGCGTTCAAGGTTGTAGATGCCGACATCTGCTACCCCGACGCCCCCGGCAAAATGATTCTCTCCGGAGCCAATCTGGAAATCCGGCGGGGAGAGAAGGTCGCCTTCGTGGGGCGCAACGGCGAGGGCAAGTCCACGATGATGAAGACCCTGATGGGGATGCTGACCCCCGTGAAGGGAACATCTACCGTTGGACACAATGTTAAAATAGGATACTACGCGCAGAATCAGGACGATGTCCTCTCCCGTGACGACACGGTGTATGACACTCTGGACAAGATCGCCGTGGGTGACGTTCGGCTGCGGCTGCGCGACATACTGGGCGCATTCCTGTTCCGCGGCGAGGATATAGACAAGAAGGTGGCGGTGCTCTCCGGCGGAGAGCGGGCCCGCCTCTCGATGGCCCGGCTGATGCTGGAGCCATACAACCTGCTGGCGCTGGACGAGCCCACCAACCACATGGACATCCGCTCCAAGGATGTGCTCAAGCAGGCTCTTGCCAAATACGACGGCACTCTGGTGGTCGTGTCGCACGACCGCGACTTTCTCACCGGCCTCGTAGACAAGATTTACGAGTTTGGCGACGGTGCGGTGCGCGAGCACCTGGGGGGTGTGGACGACTTTCTGCGCCGCAAGAAAATTGAGGGATTCGAGGCGCTTGAGGCTTCGAAGGGGAAGGGGAGCGCTTCTGCAAAGGGGGACTTGAGAGCTCCTGAGGCCGCTGCTGAGGCCAAGGCTGCACCCCCTGCCGCTGCGCCTCAAAAGCCGGCAGCCGCCGGGCCCTCCGCGGCCAAGGCCCCCGCAAATTCGCAGCAGGACCGAGAGGCGAGGCGCGAGATGTCCCGCCTCAAAAACAAGTTCTCCGCAGTGGAGAAAGCCATCGCCGCCCTTGAGGGCGAAATGGCCGGCATCGAGACCCATCTCTCCGCCCCCTCGGAAGGGGACGACATAATGGAGCTCACCCGCAAATATCTCGAACTCAAGCGCGAGCTCGACTACAAAATGGACGAATGGGCCGCTCTGGCCGAAAAAATAGAACAGTAAAATGAGCAGTTATCTCTACGGAATGCATCCCGTGTGCGAGGCGATCGCCGCCGGGCGCAAAATAGAAAAAGTCATACTCAGAAAGGGGCTGGAGGGGCCGCAGGCGCGCGCGCTTATGGCTCAGCTTGCAGAAAAAAACATCCCCTACAGCTGGGTCCCGCCGCAGAAGCTCGACGCCGTGGCCAAAGGGGCTTCCCACCAGGGGGTCGTGGCCTACATCTCCGAGGTGGAGTATGTCCCCTTTGAAGAGATGGTGGAGAACGCTCTCGCCCACAAGGCGGCGCCGCTGTTCGTGATGCTGGACGGGGTCAGCGATGTGCGCAACCTCGGGGCGGTGGCCCGCACCGCAGAGTGTGCCGGCTTCGACGGCATAATCCTCCCCGCGAAAGGGGGTGCCCCCATCAATGCCGATGCCGTCAAGACCAGTGCCGGAGCGCTGATGCGCATTCCGGTGAGCAAGGTGCAGAACCTGCGCCTTCCCATCTTCTATCTGCTGGAGTCGGGATTCCAGGTGGTGGCCGCCACGGAGAAGGGGGCCGACTATATCTACGACATTAATCTTAAAAAGCCCACCGCAATCGTCATGGGAAGCGAAGGGAAAGGGATTTCCTCTTCTGTGCTTGACCTGTGCGATATCCAGGCCAAGATCCCGATGGCGGGTGCGATAGGCTCTTTGAATGTCTCTGTGGCCGCCGCCGTGTTTATGTACGAGGCAGTGCGCCAGAGACAGGGCAAAAATTAGTTAACCTTCTTTAGGCTCGATGCCCGGCTGATGTCGGGAACCACCGTGAGCGATTCGTTTTCGCTGCGGTACTGGCAGTTGCTGGCTCCGGTGAGCTCCACCTCGAGCCGCTTCTGAACATCTATGGTCGCCTTGCTGGCGCCGCTGCATTCGATTTCTGCCCGCTTTACCTTGAGCTGTATTGCGTCCAGCAGAGATGTGCCGCTGCACTCGCTGTGGATGGAGTCGGCGCTGCCGATAAAGCTGATCTTGCTGGCTCCGCTGCATTCGGCCTCCACCGTGTCATAGCTGCCGATCAGGAAAAGGGCGCTGGCACCGCTGATTTCCGCGTCAATCTCTGAAAAGTCGCCGGTGACGGTGCCGCTGGAGGCGCCAGAGATGTTGGCGTCGAGCTCAGAACCCTCTATCTTGAGGTTCTCCGCCTTGCTGGCACCGCTCATCTCCAGGGTGAACTTGCCCATCGGGCTGGTCCAGATGTCGTCGCTGGTGAGCTTGCTGGCCCCGGTCAGAGAAATCTGGGAGAGTGAGGGTACGGTGATTGTCACCTTCATGCTCTTGCGGTCGAGCTTCTTGATTTTGAGGGGGGCGTCTTTGAGCCGCACGTAGAGCATCTGTCCCACGACGCTCACGTCGAGATACTCTTCAAGGTCGGTGTCTATCGTGACGTCTGCGCTGTAGTCGTCGCCCTGCATCAGGGTCGCCTCAAAGGCATTGCAGATCTGGATTCCGGAGAAATTCTTGAGGTCGCCGAACTTTCTGGTGACCGTGCCGGCATTGGCGCTGCAGATGGCCAGAATGGCGGCTGAAAGTGTCAATAATAACCGTTTCATAACATTTATTTAATACGTATTTCTTACAAATATAGTTTTTTAACAGCCCAAAATAAATAATTAACCCAGCCTTAACTGCGTTAACACGTGTGCGCGATACTTTTGCTCACGAAGAAAAAAGTGAACAATAATTACACCAAAAAGCAGTTATGGATTGGATTTATCTTGGAATGGTAATATTCCTCTTTATTCTGGCCGCGTTTGATCTCTGGGTTGGTGTCAGCAACGATGCGGTCAATTTTCTGAATTCGGCAATCGGCTCCCGCGCCGCAAAATTCCGCACTCTTGCGGTGATTGCCGGTGTAGGCGTGTTCTGCGGCTGCGTTCTCAGCAACGGCATGATGGACATTGCGCGGCACGGCATCTTCACGCCGCAGTATTTCAGCTTCAAGGATGTCATGTACATCTATATGGCGGTGATGGTCACCGACATTGTGCTGCTGGATATGTTCAATTCGCTGGGAATGCCCACCTCCACCACTGTTTCGATGGTGTTTGAGCTACTCGGGGCGGCTTTCGCCTTTACCCTGCTCAAGACGCTGGGCGACGGCTCCACGCTGGCGATGAGCGACTGTCTTAATACATCCAAGGCTCTCGAAGTAATTATAGGTATATTCCTGAGCGTTCCCATCGCTTTCATATTCGGTTCGCTGGTGCAATATGTCACCCGAATCGTTTTTACTTTCGATCTTAAGCGCAACCTGCGCTTCAAGATAGGCATATTTGGCGGTCTGGCCATCACGGCGATTCTCTACTTCATGCTTTTCAAGGGGCTCAAGGACCTCTCGTTTATGAGTCCCGAGGTCAAGGCATACATCAACGATAATGTCTGGAAAATCCTGGGCTGCATATTCGTGGCCGCCACTATTGTGATGCAGATTCTCCACGAGTGCGGGGTCAACGTGTTCCGCGCTGTCGTGCTCATCGGCACCTTCAGTCTGGCCACCGCGTTTGCCGGCAACGACCTTGTGAATTTCATAGGCGTGCCTCTGGCAGGCTTCTCTTCTTACAACGACTTTATGGCCAACGGCGGCGGCCTCGCCCCCGACGAATTCATGATGGTCTCTCTGCACGATTCGGCCAAGACCCCCTTCGTGTTCCTGGCTTTGTCGGGCGCAATCATGGTGCTGGCGCTGGCTACCAGCAAAAAGGCGCGCCATGTGACCGAGACTGAGGTGGGGCTATCCAGCAAGAACGAGGGGGACGAGATGTTCGGTTCATCCCGCGTGGCCCGCAGTCTGGTGCGGCTGGGCCGCAGCCTGGGGCACACGGTGGTCAGCATCACCCCGCAGAAGGTCTCCCAGTTTATAAACAGCCGCTTCCAGGTGCCCGACACGGCGCAGGAAAACGAGGCGGCGTATGATATGTGCCGTGCATCAACCAACTTGGTGGTGGCTTCGCTGCTGATTGCGCTGGGCACATCGCTCAAGTTGCCGCTCTCCACCACATTCGTGACATTTATGGTGGCTATGGGCTCGTCGCTGGCCGACAGGGCCTGGAGCCGCGAGAGCGCGGTGTTCCGCATCACCGGCGTCCTCACCGTGATCGGCGGCTGGTTTATCACCGCCGGCATCGCATTTGCCGCCTGCTTTGTGGTGGCGTTGCTGATGAACTTTGGCGGAATGGTGGCGGTGGTAATCATAGTGGCCGCAGCAATCTTCTGCATAATCCATAGCCAGAAGCAGTACAACAAGAAGCGCAGCGAGGTGAGCAAGGGCGACACCCTGTTCCAGGAAATGCTCTCTGTGCAGGACCGCACCGCCATCATCCCGATGCTTTCGCGCCACATGGACCTCTCTATAGCCGACACTCTGGATAAATATTCTGAACAACTGCGGCAGATTACCGACGGCCTGTTCTCTTTCCACTTGCGCCCGATTCACCGCGCGCAGCACGATTTGAGCCTGAGCAAGCGCGACCTCAAGAACCTGCGCCGCCGAGAGATTATCTGTCTGCGCCGCGCCCAGCCGCCGATTGCGGCGATGCGCCTCTGCACCAACTTCCACCTGATCCACAACTCCCTGCGCCAGCTGCTCTACGGCCTCATCCGCATCGCAGAGCCTGCATCGGAGCACGTCGACAACAACTTTACCCCCATAGACCCTCAATTTGCGCAGCAGTACTGCTCTCTGCGCGACAAGGTGCTCATTCTGATGGACGACATCAGCGACGACTACCGCAGCGGCCTCAAAGGGGACTGCGGCGCCATTCTGACCCAGTGCGCGGTGCTGGACCGGCAGCTCTTCTCCTTTACTCAGCAGATTGGCGAAGCTATCCAGGACGAGCAGCTCAATCTGAGCGCGATGACCCTGATGCTGCACATCACCCAGGAAACCCGCCAGATTGTTGTGGAACTCCGCTCGCTGGTGACCACCACCGGGGCATACCTCATTCAGGCCACCGCATAAATGAAGCGCTTTCCGGCACTGGCCTTTATGGCTGTGGTTCCGCTTGTTCTGCGGGGCGCAACCTTCTCCGATGCCGCAGAGTACGCCTTAATCCCGAATTTTATATCTTTGCGGTATGGGAAAAAGATTCACGGCCACTCTGGCCTTTGTTTTGGCGGCGCTCGCGGCCTCTGCGCAGAGCGCCAATATCTTGCACGATGCCTCCTTTGCGGGCGGTTTCACCGTATATTGCACCAGCCCCGACGCAGACACTGTCGCCGGCCGCCTTATCAGCGACAGCACCTCAACTGCCGTGTGGAACCTGCGGCAGTACAATTCGCGCTTTGATATGGCGCAATGCACGCTTGAGAGCTTCGGCAACCGCCATACCTTTTCCCGCGCAGGCAACGGCAACCTCAATGCCAAGACTCTCACGGTGAACCCCTCGCGCGGTTCGCTGACCCTCGAGTGCAACGCCTCTGCAGAATACACCGGCATCCGCCGCGCCGGCACTCCGTGGGTCCGGATGACCGTGGATGCCCCCACCGATACCGTCAGGATGGGAAAGGGGGGCCAGATGAAGATGAGTTTTGCCTTTCGCGAGACTCTCTACGAGGATTGTATGGGTTTTTTGGCCGACAAGAGTCTGCACGGCGCGGTCTATCGCGTGTTCTTGCGCTTCCGCAATGTGAATGTGGAGAGCGGTCTCTACGGCAGGCAGTTCCGCCTCGGAATGGTGATTTTTGACAACCGCTATATGGGGCAGCCGCGCCCGGAAAGCGTCTCCGCCTCCGGCGAGGAGGGAGCCTTGTTTGACTATTACGCCCCCACGGGCCGCTATCTTGCAGGTGGCAAGCTGCCCAAGGTGCGTCAGAAGGGGAGCGTTAACGCCGATGTCGAGAAGATGCTCTCCGAGGCCATCGCCGCCGCCCAGGCTGCCGGCATTCTGGAGGAGTGCTATCCGGCGGAGTGGGAGATTGTGGGCTGCGACCTCGGGTGGGAGATGACCGGCACCTACAACGCCGCCCTCGAAGTCAGGGGCGTTGTCATAAAGTAACCTCGCCGCGCAGGTCGGTGTTCATAAGGCGGCGGATTTCGCTCTGCGGCAGGCGTCGCCCCATCAGATACATCAGTTTTGTGAGGGCTGCCTCCACGGTGCTGTCGTGGCCGCTCACCACACCCGCGTCGAGCAGCTGCCGCCCCGTCTCGTAGCGCTCCATCTCCACGCTGCCGGTGGCGCACTGCGTTATGTTCACAATAGTCTTGCCGGCCGCCACTGCGCTCCGCAGCGAATCCACCAGCCACCCGTTGTGGGGGGCGTTGCCAGAGCCGAAGGTGCGGAAGATAATTCCGCTGACCCGGTCGCTCTCCAGCACCGGCGCCACGGCCTCCCGCTGCAGCCCCGGGAACAGGGAGAGAATAACTATGCCCGAATCCATCTTGCGCCACGGCTCAAACGCTTCTCGCGGTGTTGGGCGGCGCAGAAACTCGCGGTGATAGGCGATGTCGGTGCCGGTGTCGGCCAGTACGGGGTAGTTGCTGGAGACGAATGCGGTGAGGGAATTGGCGCTTGCCTTGCTGGCGCGGTTGCCCCTCAGCAGCTGGTCGTGGAAGTAGATGCACACCTCGCTCACCAGCGGCGCCCCGGAGGGGTCGGTGGCGGCGGCAATCTCGATTGCGGTGATCAGGTTCTCCTTGGCGTCGGTGCGGATGGCTCCCAGCGGAAGCTGGCTGCCTGTGAGAATCACCGGCTTGGATAGTCCGCGCAGCATAAAGCTCAGCGCTGATGCTGTGAAGGCCATCGTGTCGGTGCCGTGCAGAATCACGAAGCCCGAATAGCGGCTGTAGTTGGCCTCGATAATGTCCACCAGAAGCGCCCAGTGGGAGGGCATCATGTCGGAGGAGTCGATGGCCCGCTCAAAGTTGGCGGTCTCTATCTCTGCCCCGAAACGGCTGATTTCCGGCACGGCGGCGGTGAGGTTTGCGGCGGTGCAGGGCTCCAGCGCCCCGGTGCGGGGGTTGCGCACCATCCCGATGGTTCCACCGGTATATATTATAAGTATCTTGGGCATTTCCGGTAAATTTGGCCACCAAAGTTACTTTTTTTTTGGTAGTGATGAAAATAGTTCTATCTTTGCATCCGCAATAAGCAACTGACTGGTCGATTCGTCTAACGGTTAGGACAAGAGATTCTCAATCTCTAAATAGGAGTTCGATTCTCCTATCGACTACCAAAACCCCAAGCTGCCCGTAAAGGGGCGGCTTTTTTATTGTCTTGATATGAATAAAGTAAGAGTCCGCTTTGCCCCCAGCCCCACTGGCGCACTGCATATCGGCGGCGTGCGCACCGCCCTTTACAACTACCTTTTCGCTCGCAAGAACGGCGGTGACTTTATCCTCCGCATAGAGGATACCGACAGCCAGAGGTTCGTGCCCGGCGCAGAAGACTACATAATCGAGTCGCTCAAGTGGTGCGGGATAGAGGTGGACGAAGGTGTCGGCGTGGGCGGCCCGCACGCCCCTTACCGCCAGAGCGAGCGGCGCGACATCTATCTCAAATATGCCATGCAGCTCATTGAGAGCGGCAATGCCTACTATGCGTTTGACAGCGCCGAGACCCTTGGGGCCCTGCGCGCGGAGTGCGAGGCCAGGGGGGAGACTTTCTCCTACGACGCCAAGAGCCGCGGCAAGCTCTGCAATTCGCTCTCGCTGCCTGCAGAAGAGGTGCAGCGCCGCCTGGATGCCGGCGAGCAGTGGGTGGTCCGCTTCAAGATGCCCGAGAACGAAAATGTGGAGATGGACGACATAATCCGCGGCCACATCACCATCAACACCTCCACTCTTGACGACAAGGTGCTTTATAAATCGGCCGACGCGCTGCCCACATATCATCTGGCCAACATCGTGGATGACCATTTGATGGAAATAACCCACGTGATTCGCGGAGAGGAGTGGCTCCCTTCGCTACCGCTGCACTTTCTGCTCTACCGCGCATTCGGCTGGAGCGACAGCCAGCCGCAGTTTGCGCATCTGCCGCTGCTGCTCAAGCCGCAGGGGCAGGGCAAGCTGAGCAAGCGCGACGGCGACAAGTTCGGCTTCCCCGTGTTCCCTCTGGAGTGGCACGCTCCAAGCGGCGAGGTGTCGATGGGCTACCGCGAGAGCGGCTATCTGCCCCAGGCGTTCGTGAACATGTTGGCGCTGCTGGGATGGAATCCCGGCACCGAGCAGGAGATTTTCTCCATGCAGGAGCTTTGCGAGCAGTTCACGCTTGACAAGGTGAGCAAGTCGGGCGCCCGCTTCAGCCCGGAGAAGGCCAAGTGGTTCAATGCTCAGTATATGCGCGCCGCGAGCGACGAATTCCTCGCAACGCTGCTGCTGCCCCAGCTCAAGGAGGCGGGGATCGAGACCGGCGCAGAGCGCGCGGCCGCCGCTGTCTCCATCATCAAGGAGAGGGCGACTTTCCCCAAGGATCTGTTTGATCTCACGATTTATATGTTCCGTGCCCCGGAGAGCTACGACGAGAAGAGCGTTTCCAAGTTCTGGAAGGAGGAGAATGTGGCTCTCGTAAAGGAGCTTCGCGGCTTGATTGCCGATCTGGAGGTGTTTGAGAAGGAGAGTGCGGAGCACATCGTGCGCGAGTGGATAGAGGCGGGCAATCTGCCGATGGGCAAGATTATGAACTGCCTGCGTATCGCGGTGATGGGCATCGGGCAGGGCCCCGACATCTTCTCTGTGTGCGAGTTTATCGGCAAGGACGAGACCCTGCGCCGCATCGATACCGCCCTGGCAGAAATCCAGTCTTTCTAAAGCTTCGCGGCGAGGTCTTCGTAGTAGCGCTTGCTCACGGGGATGGGGATATCGTCGGCGTAGTCCAACTCCGCCACAATCATATTCTCCTTCTCCTTGCGCAGCGCCTTCACGTGTTGCGGGTTGATGAAATACGAGCGGTGGCAGCGCAGAATGCCGTTGGCAGAGCAGGTGTCCTCCAGACTTTTCATTGAAGCCCGCATCTCGTAGGACTTCTTCTTGTCCCCCTCGAGGTAATTGACAGTGACGTAATTCTCGTCCGCCTTGATGTAGAGCACCCGGTCGGCATTCACCACAAACTTCAGGGTGTGGCGGTTGTCGTAGAAATGCAGCTTGGCGTCTGCGGCGGGCTCGGCCGCAGCTCGGCCGCTGGCCGCCGACAGAGTGAACGACAGCTCCAGAAACGCATACGGAAGCACCAGCACCAGCGACATATATCCCAAAGTGGCCACCAGCACCTCGGTGTACTGCACCGCGAAGTCGGCGATAAGATCCACATACAGCGCCACGAAAAAGGCGCTCAGCAGAATCTCCCCGAAGCACCACACCCGATACCAGTTGAGGCTCAGATGGCGTATGGCTCGGGTGAAATAGAGAATCATGCGCGAGGAGAGTACCACCAGCAGTATGATGCACATCATCATCGTTATGTTGAACGAATATGAAGTGCGGGGCAGCTCCAGCAGCGTGGACATGTTGAACGGCTTGTAGAGCGCCGCGAAAGCCCAGAAGAACGCCGGCACCACACTGAAGTAAAAAGCGTGCGCGGAGAACTTGAGAAAAGTCTCCGGCAGGGATTTGTGTATGAATGATGTCGCCATCGGCTATTTTGCAAAAGTCAATCTTTGCAAAAATACAAATTGGCTCAAAAATCTGCAAACAGGCCGCCCATCCTCATCGGACAGGCGGCCATATGCTAACGCCAAAGTATATCTCTCTAGAATGAAATCTCCTGCTCGGCAACCTCTACAAAAGGTATCACATTGAGAGTGAATGTCAGTTCGCTGGTAGAAAGGTCCTCGTCGTCTTCGAGGTCGTCCTTGCCCTGATCTTCCGGCCTGGTGGGGTCGGGGCTGCTGCCGTCGTCGGGCACGCCGGCGCGGGTGATGGTGATGCTGTACTCATAGGAGTGGTTGCGCATCACTCCGAAGTGCTCGTCGCCGGTGGTGAAGGCCAGCGAGTCCCAGAAGGTGCCATTGTTCACCGGCAGCGACCAGTAATACTTCTGTCCGTCGATGGTGCCCGTCACGCAGAGGCGGATCGCTTTGCTGCCGGAGACGTTCAATGTGGTCTTGCGGGGGTAGCAGAAGAAATGATGCCCGGTCACTGCGGCGCCGTCGGCCATTGTGCCTATCTGGTCATAAACTTCGAATGTGCTCTGCCTGGCGGCATAGAGCCCCGAAGTGTAGGCCGTTCCCTCCACGCCGGAGTAGCTCTCGGTGGTGGGGTAGTTCTTGACGTAGATGGCCACATCGCTCACGCTCTTGCCCTCCAGCGCCCCGGTCAGGTCAAACTTGAGCGAGTTTACGCTGATCTTGCTCACCAGGCGTGTCACGGGAATCGTTACCGATGTGGTGGACGCCGTGATGGCCGCAGTGCTGCTGCCCACCATCACCATATCTGCAAGGCCTTCGCTCTCGAGGCTGGAGACCAGTGACATCACGTCATCGGGGCTGCTGACTCCGGTGAAGCTGAACTCCGAGTTGGGGTTGACCACGGCGATGAAGGTGCGGCTGCCGGGGGTCACGCTGATGCTGCCGCTCTTGCCCGTTGCGGAGGCGGAACCGTCCAGACGGTCGCCGTCGAATGCGAACACATAGGCGGTGTTCACCGCATCGTCGCTGATGCCGCTTGTAGCCCTGGTGGCGGTGCCGAGTGAGAAATTCACGACCACGGCCTTTCCGTCGCCCGATTCAGAGGCGGGCTCTTCGATAGCGTTGCAGGAAAAGAGCAGCGCGGCTGCGGCGATCGGGAGTAAAAACAGTTTCCTTTTCATTTTTTTAGGTTTTTGATTGATTGGTTAATAAATATGGTTTTTAATCAAGTGGTTCGTAGTAGTAATAGATGCCGCCTATGTAGCAATACTCGTCCAGAAGGGGCATTCCGTCGCGGTCGCAGTCGAATATGAAGCGCCGTCGGTCCTGCATCTGGCAGCGCAGCGTCTCCCCGTTCCAGGTGTATGTGAAATCCCCCTGCACCAGGTCGCCGTCTTCGTCGTAGGAGGCGGGGAAGTAGTACTCTTCCAGCGTCTCGTCGTCGGCATCGTTATAGTGCATATACACCGTGACCTTGAAGTTGTCCGGCTGCTCCTGGCTGGAAGAGCTTGCATCTATGTGCTCGCGCACCATAGTGTCCAGCTCCACGATGTACCAGCGCTGCCGCCAGCGGTAAATCACGCACAGGTCGCTGAAGGTCTTTGTGATCAGATGGCCGAACTCGTCCTCTATGTATCCGGTGAAATTGTAGCTGAGGTTGCCGTTTACGGTGCAGCTCCCCTTGAGTCGGAACCCGCTGCCGTCAAATTCCAGATAGCGGCTGCCGCTGATGAATGTGACCCTGCCGCTCAAATCGCGGACGGCGGGATACAGCTCGATGTCCTCTATCACCGCAGGGGTGTCGGAAACCTCGCCGTATGTTTTGATGATAAGGCTGTTGTTCTTGCAGGTGAAAAGTTCCGACGCCAGTATTGCATCGCCCTCCTTGCTGTAGGCGACCGTGACTCCGGTTTCGGGGTCGGTGTACGCAAGCAGCATCTCCATCGGGGTGCTGAACGACGGGGCCGAGAGGGTGCCGTCGCCGATCACCCAATCCTCGTCCTTGTCTATCGTGGCGAGCGCATCGTTGCCCGTGAGAGTGCGGGTGCTGCCGTCGTCGTAGGTTATTGTGACCTCGAAATCGTTAGTGGTGCTGCCGCATCCCAGCACCCAGCCGAATTCGGTGCAGCAGTTGGGGGTGATGCTTACCGGGCGGGGGGCGCTGGCCTTTACGCTCACCTTGGCGGTGCCGAACACTCCGCTGCCGTCGGTGGCGGTGGCGCGGATGGTGCAGCTGCCGATGCCCGTTGCGGTGACATTTCCGCTGCCGTCAACTGTGGCCACCGAGGAGTCGCTGCTGCTCCACTTCACTCCCTGCGGGGCGGAGTGGGGGAGCACCTCGGATGCGAATTGCGCTCTGCCGCCCGTGCCGTAGAACGTGTGTTGCGACGGAGTTACATTCACCGCGGTGGCGTAGGATGTCAGGTCGCTCTCTACCCTCCAGCTGACTTCGTCCACCCCTCTTTCGCTCAGGCGGAGCACTATGTCGTAATGGTGGTTGCGCACCACGCTGAAATTGCTTGTGGGGTTGCTGCCGAGATAAAAGCGGTAGGTGAAAGTGCCGTGGCGCGGATTCTCTCCCGTGCGGGCGTCGAGACTTCCCTGCATCTCCACGTAGGTGCACAGGTCGCCGTAGCTGCTGCCGCTCTCGAAATATTTCTGACGGCACGAAGTGATGCCGGGCAGAAGCTCCCCCTGGCAGTTTTCCAGCAGGTAAAAGCCCACCGCCTCGCCGTTGTTGAAGGTGGCCAGCTCTCCCGCCTCGGCGCTGTCGCCCCCCGGGCAGAGCTGCGATGTGCTCTGCACTGCGCTCTGCTCAAAAATGCCCACCTCGAGCGGTGTGTTGCGCAGCGCGATGCTCTCCACCCTGATGTCGGAGTCGGTGAGGCCGCTCTCGTCGATACGAATGGTGACCAGCGCCACGCAGCGCGTGAGGTATATGCAGATGTTCATTCCGTCGCTCACGCTGATGCGGTCGGTGCTGCCGCTCATGGGCACGCACCCGCTGCCGGACACTATTCCGCTCCAGTCGTCGATGCTGTATTGATATTGCTCCAGAGTGCTCTCGCGCTCGAAGTCGCCCCGGTCGCTGATGTCCCCGATGTTGCAGACGCAGTAGAAGCGGTACATCTCCCCGCTTTTGAGGTTCATTTTAAGATAGGGCACGGCACCGGTGGGGCTGTAGGCGCTCTCCTGCAGAATGCCGGCCGAGTCGTAGACAAGTATGTTGCAGTCGGAGATGGTTTCGTCGTCCACCTCCAGCGACTTGACCGCCGCCTGAGCAAGGCTGAAGTAGACGGTGACGCCCTCGCTTCCGCCCCCTTTTTTGCAGCCCGACAGCAGCATCAGCAGCAGGGCCAGCATTGACAATGTTCTATTCATAACGGTTATCGGTTAATAGGTGATTTCATAGATTCCGTGGGTTGTCCAGCCGTTGCACTTGAGGGTGAAGAGTATGCTGGCAGAACCCACCGTCAGGTCCACCAGAATGGGGTTGCCGCCCCCGGCGCTGATGTCTTCTCCCTGTGAGAGCAGCATCGCCCCCAGAGGATATTCGCTCTCGCGCGCCAGACCGCCCTGCATGAAGAACAGTTTCAGGCGCAACTCGTCGCCTCTGGGCTGGGTCAGCAGCATAGTGCGGAAGATGAATATCCCCTCGGGTGAGTCCGCCTCCTGCTCCGGCACCAGGCGGGAGAGCTCTCCGCGCCCCGCTCCGTTGAAGCTAAGGTCGCCGCTAACCCCCGTCAGCACGGGGCTGATGCCGCTGATTGAGGAGAGCATACCCCTCACTATGATTGTCACGGGACGGTATTGCCGCTGCGCTACGACCTGCACATAGGCGTCTTCGCAGCGGGTGCTGATGTGCTCCACGCAGCTCCAGAGGCTGTCGTGCGGAACGTCGGGGCGTATTATGCGCCCCTCGCCGTCGATTTGCGAGCCGCCCAGATTGCCCCAGGCGCAGAAGTCGAACTCGCTCTTGTCCACCGCCATTATCAGGGTGTCGCCGATTGCCGATTCCGGCACAGGATGCCACCGGTCTGCGGTCTGTGAGGCGAGCAGGATGTCCACGCTGCGGGTGGACTGCGGGCTCAGGCGGCTCAGGTCCACGTGCAGATAGCAGGGACATTCGCTCCTGTCCTCTCTGATGCAGGCTGCCGACAAAAGCAGCGCTGCAACGATTATGGCCGCACCTCTTCTCATAATTTATAATAAAGCGACAGTGTGATTTCGCTGATGAATGCAGCGCAGCCCGTTTTCCTGCCGAGTATCCGGCCGCAGACGGGGGCGGCATAGCGCACGCTCTTGTGCACTCCGGCGGCCGCGGCGGCTCCCAGACCCAGGCAGATGCGCTCCGACAGGGGTAGATTGTATCCGCCGCCTATTTCCAGCCCCGCAAAGTCCCCCTCGATGCAGTCCGTGCGGACCGGTATCGCCACATTATATTCGCTGTAGAGCAGCGATGCGGCGCCATACCACCCTTCGAACCCGCCGCTCTGCCAGTATTGTATGCCGATATGCGGAGAGAAGTGGCGCAGCCACAGTGCCGAGCCGTCGCGCGTAGAGAACCGCCACGGATTGTAGCGCGCCCCGGCCTTGAGGGCCAGGTGCTCGTCTAACATATAATGCAGGCTTAAATTGGCGCTTGACAGCAGCGCCCAATGTGGCAGATTGGTGGATACGGCCCAGTCGCCGATGTCTTCCCGCCCCTTTTCTTTACCAAAGGCGGCGCCGGCACAGAGCAGCAGCGCCGCCGTCAACACATAAATCCTTCCCTTCATCGAAATTCGTTTGAGTGCAAAATTATGTCGCGCATCGCCCGCCGCGGGCAAAAAATCCGACTTGCAAAAAATGTTTTTCCGTTTCAGAAAACGAATTGCTAATTTCGCGCACCTTAAAAAATCAAGACATTATGAAACAGACACCTATATTGCTCCTTACGGGCTATCTCGGCAGCGGTAAGACCACTCTGGTGAACCGCATTCTCGAAAACAGAAAAGGGATCAAGTTTGCCGTTATTGTAAACGATATCGGAGAGGTGAACATCGATGCTTCCCTCATTGCAAAAGGGGGAGTCGTGGGCAAGAAAGAGGAAAGTCTGGTCTCGCTGCAGAACGGCTGCATCTGCTGCACCCTCAAGATGGACCTTGTGGAGCAGATTGCCTCCCTGGTAGAACAGCAGCAGTTCGACTACATTGTGATTGAGGCCAGCGGCATCTGCGAGCCCGCCCCCATTGCCCAGACCATCTGCTCCATCCCCTCGCTTGGGGCACGCTACAACCGCGGCGGCAGCTGCTATCTGGACTGCGTGGTCTCCGTGGTGGACGCACTCCGCCTCAAAGACGAATTCGACTGCGGCGGCGCCCTGCAGAAAAACGACATTGGGGAGGACGACATCGAGAACCTCCTCATCCAGCAGATTGAATTCTGCAACCTGATTCTGCTGAACAAGGCCTCCGACCTGACCCCCGACGAGCTGGGCAAAGTCAAGGCTATCGTGCGGGCCATCCAGCCCACCGCAAAAATCATCGAGTGCGACTATGCCGATGTCGATCTGGACGAACTGCTATACACAGGCAGCTTCGATTTCGGACGTGCCGCATCTTCTCCCGCGTGGGTGCGCGAGCTTGAGAAGGGAGAAGATGAGGAGCTGGAAAACGAAGAGGAGGGAGAGAGCGAGGAGTACAACATCAGCACCTTTGTCTACTACCGACGCCACCCCTTTGACATGAATCGCTTCGACTATTTCATCAACCGCAACTTCACCTCCAACATCATCCGCGCCAAGGGCATCTGCTGGTTTACCGACGACAACGACATGTCGTATGTATTCGAGAGCGCCGGCCGCGAGAAAAAGCTTACCGAGGCGGGTTACTGGTATGCTGCCGCCCCTGCGGAAGATTTGGCCAAGATTGCGGAGGAGGATCCCGACT
Source organism: bacterium (assembly GCA_963637965.1). Classification (GTDB taxonomy): domain Bacteria; phylum Bacteroidota; class Bacteroidia; order Bacteroidales; family UBA932; genus Equibacterium. The sequence continues at coordinate 8,347 of CAVHPI010000020.1, read as the reverse complement.
TTATGCGCGATTGGGACGACAAGGTGGGCGACCGCATGCAGAAAATCGTGTTTATCGGCCAGAATCTGGACAAACAGAAAATCTGTGCCGACCTGGACTTCTGTCTTGTTGTAAAATAGGTTCAGATTTTATAATTTCGTCTGAATTAGCGACTAACTAAATATAACATTATGGGAAAATTTGAGATAACTCTCCGCAAAAACGGCGACCCCCAGTTTGTGCTCAAGGCCACGAACGGCCGCGTGATCCTGGCAAGCCAGGGTTACAAATCAATGAAATCCTGCCTGGAAGGGATTGAATCTGTAAAGAAAAACGGTATTCTGGATGCCCGCTACGAGCGTCTCGAGGCCAAGAGCGGCCAGCCCTACTTCAACCTCAAGGCCTCCAACGGTCAGGTGATCGGCTCCAGCGAGATGTACTCCTCCGCGACGGCCATGGAAAAGGGCATCGAATCGGTCAAGAAAAACGCCGCGGACTCTACTGTAGAGGACCTTACGGCAAAGGCTTAAGCCATATTGTAAATTGGCTTTGGAGAGAGCGCGGAGAAGTCCGTGCTCTTTTTTTATCTTTTTTATTACTTTTGCCACCGTTTAACCGAAACAAACGAATCGCAATATGAACGAAATTCAGAAAAAAGTGACCGAAATGCTGGCCAACAAGTTCAGCACAAGCGAGAGCGAAATTACACTGCAGACCGATATCTTTGACGACCTGGCAGCCGACTCCCTGGATGTTGTGGAGCTGGTGAGCGAGATGGAAAAGGCATACGACATTGTAATCTCCGCAGAGGACGCAGAGAGCCTGCGCACCGTGGAGGATGTGGTTAAAATGATCGAATCCAAAAAGCAGGCATAATCCGGCCCCCTTTTTTGATGATTCACGACTTTAAACGAGAGGATAACTTTGTCCGCAAGTTAGAGTGCAGCGTCGTTACTTACTGGGACTCTCCGGCTTTGGAGGACTACAGGGGTGAGGCGCAGACTTACGGCCAATTTGCCTCCGAACTGGAAAAGAATGTGCTTCTGTGGCGTGCCGCCGGCCTCCGGAAGGGGGACAAGGTGGCACTCAACGCCCGCAGCAGCGCATCTTGGGCCAGGATATTCTTCTCCACCCAGGTGGGGGAGTTCGTGTCGGTACAGATTTTCAACGGCTTCATGCCTGCCGACACGGCGGGGCTGGTAAACCACGCGGAAGCCAGGATTCTCTATACGGAAAAGGCGACTTTCTGCCGGATGGACTTTGAATCGATGCCGCTTCTGATTGCGGCCATCGACGCCAATACCGGCTGCCTGCTGGCCTCCCGCGGCAATTTTGCCGAACTCTACGCCCGCCGCGACGAGATATTCTCGGAAGCCCATCCGGGCGGCTACACGGCCGCCGACGTGCATTTCCCCGAGGTTCACTTCGACGCCCTCGCCGCCATAATGTACACCTCCGGCTCCACCGGAAATCCCAAGGGGGTGATGCTCACCAACCTGAATTTCTCCGCCAACATATATATGATTGTGAACCATTTCCCCTACCGCGGCGGGGAATGCTACGTGAGCGTGCTTCCCTACTGCCACATCTTCGGGATGGTTTACGACATGATGGAGCCCCTCTGCAGCGGAATGCATCTGGTGGTGCTGGGCGTGCCGCCCGTCCCCAGCAATCTGCTGCCGGCGCTGACAAAGTTCCGCCCCCGAATCTTCTTCTCCGTGCCGCTGATTCTCACCAAGCTGATGGAGCACACGCTGGGCAAGGAGATTTCGAGCAGCGAAGGGGCTGCAAAGCTGGCCGCCTACAGGGACAATCCCGAATACTGCCGCTCCCTTGCCGATAAATTCATGGAGGCGATGGGAGGCGGCGTTGAGGTGTTCGTGACGGGCGGCGCCGCCATCCCCGAGGATCTGGAGCGGCTGTTTGTGGAGAAACTACGCCTCCCGTTTATCACCGGCTACGGAATGACCGAGGCGGCTCCCACAATCTCTCTGGGCGAGGTGGGAGACTACCGGCTGCGCGAGTGCGGCAAGTGGCTGCACGAAATCCTCGACCTCAAGATAGATTCCCCCGACCCGGCCGCCCTCCCCGGCGAAATTCTCATCAAGGGGCCGGTGCTCTTTGCCGGATATTATAAGAACAGCGATGCGACCCGCGCGGTGATGACCTCCGACGGCTGGTTCCGCACCGGCGACGTGGCCACTGTGGACAGCCGCAGGAGCCTGTTCATAGTGGGACGCTGCAAGAATATGATTTTGAACTCTTCGGGCCAGAACATATTCCCCGAGGAGATTCAGGTGGTGCTGGACACTCTGCCCTATGTGGCGGAGTCGCTGGTGATAGAGAAGGAGGGCAAGCCCTTTGCCATCATCGTCCCCAACGGCGATGCGGCGGGCAGCTCCGGGCTTGCCGAAGCCGACCTGCAGGCGATAATGGCGCGCAACATCCAGCTTCTTAACGAGCGGATTCCCGCCTACAGCGCAGTGGCAGGCTTCAGGCTGCAGAAGGAGCCCTTTGCCAAGACCCCCAAGGGGAGCATCCGGCGCTATTTATATGTTGAATAAAACTAAAACGATTAAATTATGGAAAAAAGACGTGTTGTAGTTACCGGCACCGGAGTCATCTCTCCCGTGGGCAATTCCACAGCCGAATTCTGGGACAGCCTCAAGGCCGGCCGCAGCGGAATAGGACTTGTGCAGGGAATGGACGACGTGCCTCTGCCCGTGCGCGTGGTGGGTCAGGTCAAGGATTTTGACCCCATCGCCCTTGGACTTTCCAGAGTAGAGGTACGGCGCAACGACCCGTTCAGCCAGTTCGCAATGGCGGCGGCCATCGAGGCTATGCGCGAGAGCGGCCTGGAGAGCGGCGTGAACATAGACTCCGAGCGGCTCGGCGTGTATGTGGGCAGCGGCATCGGCGGTCTCAAGATATTCGTGGAGCAGACCAAGGTGCTGCTCGGCGAGGGAGCCGGGAGAATTTCTCCCCTCTTTATCCCCACCATGATTTCCAACATTGCCGCCGGCAACATAGCCATCCGCTTCAATGCGCAGGGGCCCTGCATCAATGTGGTCACAGCCTGCGCCACCGGCACCAACAATATCGGCGAGGCCTACCGGGCCATAGCCTGCGGCACGGTTGACGCCGTGATTGCTGGAGGCGCCGAGGCGGCCATCAACCCCATCACCATCGGCGGTTTTGCCAACAGCAAGGCGCTGACCACCTGCGAGGACCCCGAGCGCGCCTCAATCCCCTTTGATTTGGATCGCAAGGGATTCGTGCTGGCCGAGGGTGGCGCGGTGATGATTCTGGAAGAGATGGAACACGCCAAGGCGCGCGGCGCAAACATCCTGGCGGAGGTCGTCGGCTACGGAGTCACCTGCGACGCCTACCACGCCACCGCTCCCGGCCCCGACGGAAAGATGGCGGCGCTGGCAATCCGCCTGGCTCTGGAAGAGGCCCGCTATGATGCCGACCGCGACTCTCTCTACATCAATGCCCACGGCACCGGCACCCACCTGAACGACAAGAGCGAGACGCTCGCCATAAAGCAGGTGCTCGGACAGAAGGCATACGAGGTGCCCGTGAGCAGCACCAAGTCAATGACCGGACACATGATTGCCGCCACCGGCGCCGCGGAGGCCATTGCCTGTGTCAAGGCGCTGCAGGAGGGTATTCTGCCCCCCACAATCGGCCTGCGTACCCCCGACCCCGAGTGCGACCTCGACTATGTGCCCAACGCCGCGCGCAAATGCGACATCAACATCGCCGCCAGCAATTCGCTGGGTTTTGGCGGGCATAATGTTTGCTTGGCACTGCGCAAATTCTGATTTTAAAAATGAATCGCGAAGAACTCAAACAGGTACTCCCGCACCGCGAGCCGATGCTGCTGGTGGACGAGTCCCGTCTGGAAGGGGAGTATTCATATTCTGAATATACCGTCCGCGGCGACGAATTCTTTTTGCAGGGGCACTTCCCCGGCCACCCTGTGGTGCCGGGCGTCATGCTCTGCGAGATGATGGCGCAAAGCAGCGCAATGCTGATGCGCGAGGCCCTCGACGGTAAAATCCCCCTCTATGCCGGGATGGACAGCATCCGCTTCAAGAGGGTGGTGGAGCCCGGCGACAAGGTGCAGACCAAGGCGCGCATCATGGCCCACCGGGGCCCCGTGTTCGTGGTGGAGGCCCGGTCGTCTGTGGCGGGCGAGATGTGCTGCAGCGGTAAACTTACATTCATGTTAATCGACAAAAAACAGGAATAATATGTCTTACGGACTTCTCAAAGGGAAAAAAGGTATAATATTCGGCGCGCTCAACGACCGGTCCATCGCCTGGAGGGCCGCGCTGCGCTGCCGCGAGGAGGGGGCCGACCTGGTGCTGACCAACACCCCCGTGTCGCTCCGCCTGGGGCAGATCAATGAGCTCGCGCAAATCTGCTCGGCCAAGGTGATTCCGGCCGACGCCACCGATATGGAGGACCTCGCCGCCCTGGTGGACGGCGCAATGGAGCACTTCGGCGGTAAAATCGACTTTGTGCTGCACAGCGTGGGAATGTCGCCCAACGTGCGCAAGAATGTCCCCTACGAGGCTCTCAACTACAACTTTCTGCAGAAGACGCTGGATATATCGGCCATCTCCTTCCACAAGGTGATGAATACCCTCTATGCAAAGGATGCGATGGCCTCCGGCGGCAGCATCGTCGCTCTCACCTATATAGCTGCGGAGCGCGCGATTGCCGGCTACAGCGATATGGCCGATGCCAAGGCGCTGCTGCAGAGCGTGGCCCGCAACTTCGGACTCAAATACGGCGCCAAGTGCGGCGTGAGGGTCAACACCCTCTCGCAGTCGCCCACTCTCACCACGGCGGGGGAGGGGATTGCCGGGATGAAGGACATGTACACCTATGCCGACAAAATCTCTCCGCTGGGCAACGCCTCCGCCGACGATTGCGCCGATTATCTGGTGACCCTCTTCAGCGATTTGACGCGCAAGGTCACGATGCAGAATCTCTACCACGACGGCGGCTTCTCATCCACAGGCCTCACAGCCGAGGTGCTGGAGGCATTTACAAAAGGGCTTGAAAACTAACGGGTTTCAAATAACCCGTTTTTTATACCTTTGCCCTTCGCATTATAACAGACAAAACAGCAAATAACTATCGGATATGAAACTTTTACAGGAAAAACTGGCTCAGTTCACTGCACCGGACGAATACAAGGCACTTGGAGTGTATCCTTATTTCCGCCCCATCAGCAGCGAACAGGGCGATGAGGTCGTGATTGACGGCAAGAAAATCCTGATGTTCGGCTCCAACTGCTATCTTGGCCTGGCAAACCATCCCAAGGTAAAGGAGGCCGCCATCGAGGCTGTTAAAAAGTATGGCTCCGGCTGCGCAGGCAGCCGCTTTCTGAACGGCTCCCTGGACATCCACGAGCAGACTGAGGCCCGCCTGGCCAAGTTCGTGGGCAAGGAGGAGGCGATAATCTTCTCCACCGGCTTCCAGGTCAATCTGGGTGTCGTGTCCTGCCTTGCAGGGCGCAACGACTACATCCTGCTTGACGAGCGCGACCACGCCTCCATCATCGAGGGACGCCGCCTGAGCCCCGCAACCCACCTGAAATTCCGCCACAACGATATGGAGCACCTCGAGTCCAAGCTCAAGAAGTGCGAGAGCGACAAAATCAAGCTCATCGTGGTGGACGGCGTGTTCAGCATGGAGGGCGACCTCGCCCCGGTCAATGACCTGGTGGCTCTGGCCAAGAAGTATGACGCCGCCGTAATGGTAGACGAGGCCCACAGCATGGGCGTCTTCGGCCCCAACGGACAGGGCCTCTGCTATGAGAAGGGTGTCACAAATGACATCGACCTTATAATGGCCACCTTCAGCAAGAGCTTTGCATCGCTGGGCGGCTTTATCGCCACCGACCACGTCACCGCAAATTACATCCGCCACAATGCCCGCTCGTACATATTCAGCGCCAGCGCAACTCCCGCCGCAATCGGCGCGGTCAACGCCAGTCTGGACATTATGGAGCAGGAGCCCGAGCGCATACAGCATCTGTGGGACATTACCCGCTTCGCAATCGACGGCTTCCGCAATATGGGCTGCGAAATCGGCAACACTTCCACCCCGATCATCCCGCTCTACATCCGCGACAACGAGAAGACATTCCGCGTGACCCGCGACCTCTTTGACGAGGGACTGTTCGTGAACCCCGTGGTCTCTCCCGCAGTGCCCACCGAGGACACTCTCATCCGCTTCTCCCTGATGGCCACACATTCTCAGGCACAGGTGGAATTTGCGCTTGAGAAGATTCAGAAGGTATTCCGCAAATACGGCATCATAGAGTAATGGGCCGCAAGGTGCATACGGTGCTTCTTACCGGCGGTTCATCGGGCATCGGGGCTGAGACGGCCCGGATGCTCGCCGCCGCAGGCATTAAGGTCTATGCTGCATCGCGGCGCGGCACCGTGCCCGCGGAGTGCGCCTCTGCCGGGACGGTTGTCCCCGTCGTGATGGACGTGAACAGCGACGAGAGCGTAAATGCCGCCGTGGCGCGGATTGTCGCAGCCGAGGGGAGTATCGACGCCGTGGTGTGCAACGCCGGCAACGGCATTGCCGGGGCGGTGGAAGATACCGACGTGGAGGAGGCAAGGTATCAGTTTGAGACCTGCTTCTTCGGAGCGCACAGGGTAATCCGTGCGGTGCTGCCGCATATGCGCAAGGCGGGTTTCGGCCGCATTGTCACTGTGAGCAGCGTGGCGGCGGTGGTCCCTATCCCGTATCAGACCTTCTACAGCTCCGTAAAGGCGGCTCTGCTGATCTACACCAAGTCTCTGAGCCTTGAAGTTGGAAAATTCGGCATACAGTGCTGCAGCATTTTGCCGGGCGACACCAAGACCGGCTTCACCTCGGCACGCAAATCCACCCGTCGGGCAGAAGACGCCGCCGGCCCTTACTATGCAACATTCAAGATGTCGGTGGGGCGGATGGAACGCGACGAGCAGAACGGCATGCCCGCCTCCAGAATTGCAGGGGCGGTGGTGCGGCAGCTGCAGAGGCGCCGCATGCGCCCCACGGTAACTCCCAGGATCGACTACAAGGCGGTGACATTCCTCATCCGCATACTTCCCACCCGGCTGATGCTTTGGCTGGTGGGCAAAATATACGCTTAGAGCCCGAAGTGCCGGCATAAAAGAGAGAGGGGACTTGCTTTAACAGCAGTCCCCTCTCTTTTTGCGCCCACCGCCCGGCTAACGGCGCAGGTCGGCGATGTCCAGAATCAGCCGCTCGCTCTTTTCCCAGCCCAGACAGGGGTCGGTTATCGACTGTCCGTAGACTTGCGAGTCGCTCCCCTGGCGGCCGTCCACCAGATAGGACTCTATCATAAGCCCCTTGACCAGGCGGCGGATGTCATCGGAGTGGCGGGTGGAGTGCAGCACCTCTTTGGCGATGCGGATCTGCTGCTCATACTGCTTGCCGGAGTTGGCGTGGTTGGTGTCCACAACCAGGGCCGGATTGGGCAGCCCCGACTCCGCATATTTTTCGTAGAGCCCTATCATGTCCTCGTAGTGATAGTTGGGGGCGGTGCGGCCGTTTTTATTCACACTGCCGCGCAGGATTGCGTGCGCAAGGGGGTTGCCCTTGCTCGAGACCTCCCAGCCCCGGTAGATGAAAGTGTGGGGCAGGGTGGCGGCGTGGATGGAGTTCATCATCACCGAGATGTCGCCGCTGGTGGGGTTCTTCATCCCCACGGGTATGTCCAGGCCGCTGGCGGTGAGCCGGTGTATCTGGCTCTCAACGCTGCGCGCCCCCACTGCAACATAGCTGAGCAGGTCGGAGAGGTAGCCGTGGTTGTCGGGATAGAGCATTTCGTCCGCCCCGCTGAAGCCGGTCTGCCGCAGCACGTTCAGGTGGAGCTGACGGATGGCCAGCAGCCCCTTGAGCATGTCGGAGCCGCTGTGGGGGTCGGGCTGATGCAGCATCCCCTTGTAGCCTTCGCCTGTGGTGCGGGGCTTGTTGGTGTAGATTCTGGGGACTATCGTGATTACGTCGGCAACCTTCTGCTGCACTTCGCGCAGGCGGGTGACATATTCCAGCACGGCGTCTTCGCGGTCGGCCGAGCAGGGACCGATTATCAGCAGCAGTTTGTCGCTGCGGCCGCAGATGATGTCGCAGATTGCCTTGTCGTTTTCGCTTTTGAGGGCCGCCAGCTCCTGCGGCAGCGGATACATCTCCTTGATTTCTGCCGTCGACGGCAGCCTCCTCTTGAATTCCATATTATTCATAACCCTGTCTAAAATCTAAACTACTCTAAACACTAAACACTACACTTTCAAAACCCCCGGCACCCCACCGCACATTTTTTTAT
>CAVHPI010000019.1:0-33834 GCA_963637965.1 bacterium | reverse complement strand
GTAAGATTATGGTGAATTTTTTCTCAAAAAAGACCTGGCAGATTGAGTTCTGCGGGCACAAATCAACAGTTACACTGCGGTATCAAGAATACTTGAGCAATGGATCTCTGGCCGTTTCGCTGTACAACACGCGTACAAAGGATGACGAAGATGAGCTGTTCGGAACGATTACTGTCAATTTGCCAAATTCTGCCTTACTGCCGTTCGGAGTTCAATTTGTGGACATCAACAATTTCCCTAACATCGCCCGATGGCTGGAAGATAACAATTTGGCAAAACCGCTTGGATTTAGCATCCGCAGCGGGTTCGTGGATTATCCGGCATACGAATTCATTATAGAAGAGATGCCGTCAGGCAATTGATCGGAGATCAGACTCGTCAACCAACGATTACAAGTCAACAAGACTACAAGTAGTGAGAAGGCAACAAGTGTAACGAGTCGCCTACTGCGCATCAAAATTGCGGATGCCTGAAGGGGCGTAGCGGGTATTTTTTCTACCCGCCAAGCCCCTTGCAGGCGGAGCATTGATGCGCGGCAAAATCGCGGATGTCAAGCGCCATCAGGAGCTATCAAAGCGCGGGCAGGGAGGAAGTGAGCGATAGCAAGCGCGTAGCGGCGGGGTTTGGGGCAGCGCCCCAGTTTAGTGTGCCGCATCAGCCCGACACAACGCGGGCAGCTGAAGTTTGTGACCGATAAAATACAATCAAAAACTTGCTCTATAAAATAGCATTTTATATTTTTGCTTAGATTTATTAAATATGATTTAATAATATGGCGATATCCAGACAACTGCTGAGGGAAGTCCTGCTAGACAACCAAAAGGACGTGATGAGTTATTCAGTACAAAAACGAGATTTCGATTTGGATAACTACAATCCACTCATATTCATAGGTGTAAGACGCTGCGGAAAGTCTTTCCTATTGTATCAGAAGATACAGTCAATGATTGAAGCAGGACACACATGGGCAGACATGCTTTATCTGGATTTTGAAGACATTCGCCTTGAAGGCTTCAATTGCGAAGACTTCAATCTCATTCTGGAATGTCATCAGGAGATGTATGGCCGGCGGCCGATGCTCTTTCTCGATGAAATACAGAACATCTCCGGCTGGGAGAAGTTCGCGCGGAACCTTGCAGACCGCAAATACAGCGTGTTCATAACTGGTAGCAACGCACGTATGCTTTCAAAGGAGGTGATGTCATCGCTCGGCGGACGATATGTTCCCGTGGAAGTGTATCCGCTCAGTCTTGAAGAGTATCTGTCGTTCAAAGGTGTTCCTTCTGATGAAATGGCACTGTCCGCAACGGAGAGCAGGGCAACCTTCTTCAGGGCCTACGATCAATATTTCCGATGGGGAGGACTTCCGGAAATCGCGGACATCACGGTAAAGAGGAACTATCTGACGAGCCTGTTCCAGAAAATTTACCTCGGGGACATCGTTCAGAGAAACAATATCTCAAATCCCAAGGCACTGCAACTGATGGTAAAAAAAATTACGGAAAGCATCATGCACCCCATATCATACAACCGCCTGGCAAACATTCTGTCAGGAATTTCCGGAAAAATAAGCGTGCCGACAGTGTCCAGCTATGTCTCCCATTCGGAAGACGCTTGGCTTCTGCTGCGGTTGAGGAACATCTGTTCCGCCTTTTCAGAAAGGGAAAATACCTGCAAGTACTATCTCATCGACAATGGACTTATATCACTCCAACTGCTGGACTGCGATACAATACTATTTGAGAACATGGTGGCGCTTGATCTCTTCAGACGGTATGGCCACGATGATGACAATGAAAGAGTGTGGTTCTATTCCGACAACGTGGAAGTAGACTTTTATGTTCCGGAAGAAAAGCTTGCCGTTCAGGCATCGTACAGTATTCTTGGGGATGATACCCGAGAGAGGGAAATCGAGGCGTTGAAAAGGCTCCCGAAAGTCCATCCGTGCGATCGCAGGGTGATTGTCACTTATGACGAAGAAAATACCATCGCTGACGATTACGGCGCCATAGAGGTGATTCCTTTCTGGAAATGGACATCCCGGTAAATTGAAGACTACGAGAGTTTAGAATTTAGAGAAGTTGGGAGTTGAGGTGTGGAGAGTGTAATCGAAGACCACAAGGCAACAAGTGTAACGAGTCGCCTACTGCGCATCAAAATTGCGGATGCCTGAAGGGGCGTAGCGGGTATTTTTTCTACCCGCCAAGCCCCTTGCAGGCGGAGCATTGATGCGCGGCAAAATCGCAAACTAAAAGGCCGCCGGGGACTCCGACGGCCTTTAAAGCGGGAATGCACTGCTTACAGCCTCTCCAGGCGGACGCGATGGCGGCCGCCGGAAAGCTTCTGGCAAGAAGAGTCGGCAGCCCCCCTGATGCGCCACCCCTCGGGAGCGCGCACCACCGCGGCGCTGCCCTCGGGCACAGTGACCTTGAGCAGACAACCATCCCCGCGCGGAACGCGCGAAGCCGCCACAGTGCCCGCCACAGTCGGGAACGAAATGCTCCACCTATCGATGCCGCACTCGGCGGGAGCCACTTCAAACTCCGCAAAACCCGGAGCTGTGACCCTGATGCCGCACACCTGGGAAGCCACCACAGTGAGCGGACCGCCGCTCCAAGCATGATTCACAGTGCCCGTGCCATAACTGTCCGGATTCCAGCCCTCATAAAGAGTGCAATGAGCCGCATCATCCACCATAGGAGAGAAGCGCCTCTGAAAACGCTGCAGAGCATAATCCCCGTGCCCCATCTTAAAAAGCGCCTCCAGCACATACTTCTCCATATACGGACTCGCATTCTCCTCCTGCTGCAGAGTAGAGAAAATGGCATCATACTTATCGCCGCCGGCAATGCCGCTCACCACGGCGAGAGCCTGCACACGGTCGTCCGTGCGGCCCACGTGATCTCTGTGGCGATAATAACTGCCGTTCCAGCACTTCTCAAAACCGGCGGCCACGCACCCCTGACGCTCCCGATAAGAAGCGACGTCCGCATCATTGCCCGTGAGAGCGGCCATACGCGCGGCCGATTCAAGCGCCATATAATACCACCCGCTGAAAATAAGCACCAGATCGTTATAACTGCCCCAGTCGCCCCAATTCCAAATCTCGCTGCCATAGCGGATCTTGACCAGACCGTCGGCATCAAGCGAGAACACGTCCAGATAACGCCTCACATAAGGATAGGCAAACTCGATAATCTCGCGGTCGCCAGTGTTCATATAGTAGGTCCAGAAGCCGTAGAGCCCCACGGAAGTCAACATCTGGTCCGGCAGCTCCACCTTGTAGTTGCCCGGGACAGGGGCGTGCAGGCGGCCGTCGGGATATGCCCAGAGGCAAAGCTCGCGGATGGCCTTGTGCAACAGCTGATGCACGTTCAGATCGTAAGTATAAAAGCACTCCCCCATCATCGTGGTGATGTCGCCCCACCACTGCGCCCGCTCGCGCTCCGGACAATCGTAGAAAGTGTCGCGCATATTGATGTAGAGCGTGTTGAGCGCCTTCTGCCAGAAACGGTTGATAAAATCGCTGCTGCAAGAGAAAGTCCCCTCCACGGCGGTGTCATAACCCGTGCGGCGGTACCAGAGATTCCTGAGGGTGACGCCGGCGGGCATGGTGAGCACGATGTTCTCTGCCGTGAGCCAGCCCAGCGACTCGTAGCGGTGACGGCCGGGAGCGGTGATATACTCCGCGCGGTTGTTGAAGACCTCCCCGTTGCGCACGTGGTCCGTCTCGATGTTTATCAGACTGCCGCCGGCGGCATCCTCCACCTCAAGGGCGACGCTCATCTGCATATTCTGCGGCAGCGGGGCGGTGATTTTCACGCGGCCGTCGGCGAGAGTCTCGCAGCTCCACCCGGAAAGCTTCTTGAGGCCATAATCCTTCCACATCGGGATGGGACGCGCCACCATCTTGCCCCAGGGCTCGGCATCGGCGCCGCCGCTAACCTCTACCGCAGCGAACGGAGTTGCTGCGGGGTCGGCAGTCTGCCAGTGAGGGATGTCCAGCCGCTGGTCAAAGCGGATGTTGGACTCCGGCAGGCGGAAGTTGGGCTCCGGCTCGCCGCAGATGCCGTAGGCGGGATGCAGACAGCCCATCCAGCCCTCGCCGCTGTACAGATCTATCTCCGGGCAGCTGAAATACAGGCCCGAGCGGCCGCTGTCGGCATGCGAGAAGCCGCTCTTGCCAAAGTGCCACACCAGCACGGCAATCCGGTTGCGCCCCTTTCTGAGCCAGGGGGCGAGGTCCACATTGTCGTAATAAATGCTGCCTGGGGCCTCGCCGCGCTTGAGATTGCCCTCATACACAGCCAGAGTACCGTTGATCCAGAGCCAGTATTTGGAATCCACGCAGATTTGCGCGATGGCCTGCGAGGGCTTCCGGTCAAGTACGACATCCTGCCTGAAGCAGCTCCAGGTGCCGACGCCGTCGGCCGCCGCGTCGGCAGCGCTTATCCAGCGCGCCCGGTCAGAGGCAAGGCACTGCGCGACTCCCATACAAAGCCCCGCCAGCAATGCAATCAGTCTTCTCGCTTTCATTTTTAAATGATTATTCTTGTTGCCTACTCTATATACATCGTGTAGAGCTTGGCGTTGCGCATAGTGACCTTGAGCTTGACTGCGCCGTCGGAGAGGTCAAATGCGGGAATCTTGAGATCGTCGCCGTGGAGCGTGACCTTCTTGGAGGCACCGCCTCCCACCTGCTCCACCTTGATATAACCGTCATCGGCAATCTCGGCGTTGACATACAGCTTGCCGCCCCCCACAATCGGATTTGTGGTGAAGCTGCCGGCCTTCTCGCCCGCCTCCACGCCAAACCAGCCGTCGGCGCGGTAAGAAACCACGGCCAAGGAGCTGAACCCTTCGCGGGTCTGCTTTGCGAGCCCCTCCCAGCCGCCTATTTCGTCAAAATAAGGGAGCTTCTCCGCCATTGCCCGGCCGCCGAAAATGCGCTCGAAGTCGGCGGCAGAGACATCGCTCAGACGGTCGTGCTCAAACAGCGGTTCCGGGAAGAAGTGGGGCCAGGTCATTGTGAGATATACCGGCTGATAATATTTCGTGCCGTATTGCACAATGTGCTCCCCTATGCCATACATTCCGCCCCAGTAAAAATCGCTGCGGTCGTCGCTATAGATAAACGGACGCTCGCCGGGCACATCGTAGAAATTGATGCCGTCGCGGCTGTAGTCCAGATCGACGCCGGCCTGCTGGGTGTCGCCGCGGAAATCGTTCGCGAACACCAGATAGAGCCCGGCATCCGGCAGATGCCAGACTTTGGCGCCATATTGCTGGGTGTAGGGGGTGTCGCGCTCGCCGCCGCTAGTCAGGGCGTGATGATACTTCCAGTTTACGCCGTCGGTTGTGGAATACAGAGTCATTATGCGGGTGTCCACCATATCATACGGCAGGTCATAGGGGGCGTCCCGGCGCAGAGTCTGGCCGCGGGTTATGAATCGCTCCGCGCTGTTGTCGCAATACCAGGTGTTGCCAAAGTTGTCGTTGGTGTTGAAGCCGTTGTCCCACTGTTCCTGGCCGTAAACAGGAATATCCTGGAACACAGGCTTGTCGCTCAGGAACACCGTGTCGCCGGTGGATGTAGTCACATAGGCCCAATATGTCCGGTAGCCCGCCATAACGCAACCGTAGTCCTGCGGATCGATATTCTGCAGAATGCGGACATCCCATAAGTTGTATGTTCCGTGTTTGGCCGGATCGTAGAGTTCAAAGGTGCCTTTGACGCGGTCGCTGCAGATCTGGGGCCCGATCTCAAAACCCTTCACCATATAATCCGCCGCAGGCAGGGGACGGTCGTCCACATCCACCTCCTCGTAAGGTCCGTCGGGAGTGTCTGCCACCGCGGCAAAGAATCTCGGTTTGTCTGAATAGAGATGATAGCGCGTATAGGGGTTGGCCATTCCAAGAATGACATAGCGGCCGTCTACGGAGCGGTAAAACTGCTGGCCCAGCACATAGACGACACTTGAGTCGCGGTTGCGGACAGCCTCTATAATCTCCGGTTTTGTCATTTTTACCTTAAGCCTGCGGGAGAATTTTTCGAACATATAACTGTCCGGGGTAAAGATGAGCTTGCGGTATTTGATGGGCTCCGCGGGGGCTTCGATGTCGGGGATGTGCTCGATGCGCAGCAGGCGCTTCATTGTGGTGTCGCCCAGAGTCACCATCACCGGATAGCGGCCATCTTCAAAAGAGGCGATGCGCTTGACGGTGCAGCTGTTCTCGCCCGCCTTGAGCTTGTAAGAGGCGGTGCGCAGAGTGGCTCCCTCGGGGCTCTGGATCTCGATTTTTGCCACCTTGGGGCCGTTCTCGGGCACCACCACGGTGAGCTCCGCCTCTGTGGCGTTGCGATAAATGGGTTTTGCGAATTCTGCCTGCAGAGGGCCCACGGGGCGCTGCGCATAAGCGGCGGCAGGGGCCAGAAGCGAGAGCAGAATCAGAAGTCTGCTTGGGAGCCTGTTCATATAGGGATGTCTTTTGAATCTGACAAACTTATAAAAATTTTTCAGACGAAAAAAGGCGGGCCACGCAACCGGGACCCGCCTGAATCATAATTTCAAACTTATGCTATTCGATATACATCGTATAGAGCTTTGCATTGCGCATAGTGACCTTGAGTTTGACTGCGCCGTCGGAGAGGTCAAATGCGGGGATCTTGAGATCGTCGCCGTGGAGCGTAACCTTCTTGGAAGCGCCGCCGCCCACCTGCTCTACCTTGATATAGCCGTCCTCGGCAATCTCGGCATTGACATACAGCCTGCCGCCACCCACAATCGGATTTGTGGTGAAACTGCCGGCCTTGTCGCCCGCCTCAACGCCAAACCATCCGTCGGCGCGGTAAGAGATCAGAGCCACGGAGCAGTGGCCGTCGCGAGTCTGTTTTGCAAGGCCTTCCCAGCCGCCGATCTCGTCAAAGTAAGGGAGTTTCTGAGCCATTCCGCGGCCGCCGAAAATGCGCTCGAAATCGGCGCCGGTGACCTCGCTCAAGCGGTTGCGCGCAAACAGCGGCTCCGCAAAGAAGTGAGGCCAGGTCATCGCCTCGGAAATCAACTGATAGTATTTGTTGCCGCACTTTACTACATCGGTGCTGAAGCCGTAGATGCCGCCCCAGTAGAAGTCGTCGCGGTTGTCGGTGTAGATGAACGGGCTCTCGCCGGGAGCGTCATAGAAGTTGATGCCGTCGCGGCTGTAGTCCAGGTCCATGCCGGTCTGCTGCATATCGCCGTGGAAATCCTCCACAAATACCAGATAGAGGCCGGCCTCGGGCAGATAGCACACGCGCGCGCCATACTGCTGGCTATAGGGGGTGTCGCGCTTGCCGCCTGTGGTCAGCGCCCGGTTGTACTTCCAATTTATACCGTCCTTGGTGGAATATGAAGTCATAATGCGGGTGTCCACCATATCGTATGCCAGGTCGTAGGGGGCGTCGCGGCGCAGAGTCTGTCCGCGGGCTATGAAGCGCTCGGTGCTGTCGGCGGAATACCAGCTGTTGCCAAAGTTGTCGTTGGTGTTGAATCCGTTGTCCCACGTATCGACGCCATAGACCGGAATGTCGTTGAACACCGGCTTGTCGCTCAGGAACACCTCGTCGCCGGTGGAAGTGCGCACGAAAGCCCAGTAAGTGCGATAGCCAGCCTTGACGCAGCCGTAGTCCTTGGAATTGATATTCTGCAGAATGCGGACATCCTGCAACTTGTAAGTCCCGTGCTTGGCGGGGTCGTAGAGTTCAAAGGGGCCGTCCTTACGGTCGTTGCAGATCACGGGGCCCACCTCGAACACATTCTCGCGGGAGTCACGTGCGGGGCGCGGACGCTCGCTCACAAATGTGTAAGGGCCTTCGGGACGGTCTGCGACAGCCGTGAAGTACACCGGGCGGTCTGCATAGAGCTTGTAGCGGGTGTAGGGGTTGCTGGTGCCGGTAATCACATACTTGCCATCCTCCGAACGGTAAAAGTCGTTGCCCACGATGTAAATCACATTGGTGTCGCGGTTGGGCACAGCCTCAATCATCTCGGGCTTGGAGAACTCCACCTTGAGGTTCTTGGAGATCTTCTCGAACATATACTTGTCGGGGGTGAAGATCAGCTTGCGGTATTTGATGGGCTCCTTGGGCGCTTCAATTGCGGGGACGTGCTCGATGCGCAGCAGGCGCTTCATCGTGGTGTCGCCCAGAGTCACCAACACCGGATAGCGCCCCTCCTCAAAAGAGGCGATGCGCTTGATGGTGCAGCTGTTCTCGCCCGCCTTGAGCTTGTAAGAGGCGGTGCGCAGAGTGGCTCCCTCGGGGCTCTGGATCTCGATTTTTGCCACCTTGGGGCCGTTTTCGGGCACCACTACGGTGAGTTCCGCCTCTGTGGCGTTGCGCCAGATGGGCATTTTGAATTCTGCCTGCAGAGGGCCCACGGGACGCTGCGCATAAGCGGCGGCAGGGGCCAGAAGCGAGAGCAGAATCAGAAGTTTGCTTGAAAGTCTGTTCATAATAATCAGAAGTGTGTTGATATTTATTCTGTGAATTGCCAGTTGGTGTTGACCTCGGGAGTGTATGTGCCGAGGCCGGAGAGATAGTTGTAGATGAGGCCGCGGATGTCGGGATAGCGGGCCAAAATGTAGCTGTCGGGGTTGCCGGTGTCAAGCCCGGCGCCCTGGGAGAGCATTCCGTCGCCCCCCATCGCACGATAAGATGTGATTGCCACGGTGTAGGTGCGGCCGGCATCGAACGCCGAGCCGTCTTCCATCGAGATTATCTCCACACGGCTGCCGGCGGGGCGGCTCTTGTGCACCTTGTAGATGATGCCTCCGGCGGAGTCGTAGTTATAGGCGGGGCCGCTGAGGCTGAGCCATTTGTCGTAGGAATATTCCAGATAGTTCTTCACCTGCTCCCCGGTGAGGGATATGGTGTAGAGCTTGTTTTCGAAAGGGTAAATGCGTGAGAGGCTGTTGAAAATCAGATCGCCCGCGGGAATCTCCCCCTGGCTTGAGAGGGGCGCCGCAAAGGTGATGTCGGCCCCCGAAGAAGCCAGCTGCACGGTGTAGAGCAGGTTCATATATGCCGATGGGCCCTTGAGGGCGTCGGAAAGGGAGAAGGGCTCCGTCACAGTGCAGACCTTCTGCAGGGTGAAAGCCTTGACCGCCTCATAATCTGCCGCAAAAGTGCTGTCGAATGCGGCGCTGGGGGCGACCTCTTCCAGCGGAATCAACTCCACGGACACGCTGTCGGCCACCCGTTTGCCACCCTTGTAGGTGAGACGGAAGCGGGCGTGGCCCAGATTGTGGGCGCGCGGCCCGGGATTGACATACCCGGTGGGGGTCTCCTTATCAATATAGCGTTCCACCCGGGCGCGGTGGTCGTGGCCGCCAATCACAAGGTCCACTCCCGGCAGGGTGCGGGCCATGTAGAGGGCGTCGTTTTCAAAGTCGTCGACATTTTCGTCTCCGCTGCCGCTGTGCAGCGCCACTATCACAAAGTCGGGCTTTTCGCTGCTGCGGACCCTCTCCACAGTAGAGGCAAGCATCTCTCCGTTGGCCTGGAAGCTTATCCCCTCGTAGAGATTTTCGGGGACCCAGCTGGTCACCTTTGGGTTGGTGGTGCCGATTATGGCAACGCGCAGCCCGTTTTTCTCCACTATAGTGTATTCGTCAAAATAGCATTTTCCGCTGTCGGTGCAGCGGGCGTTGGCCGCCAGAGCGGGCATCGGATACTGCGCACACACCCGGTCGAACACTGCGCGGCCCGCCTCGATGTCGTGATTGCCCAATACGGTAGCATCGTAGCCCATATAGCCGGCGATGCGGGGGAAAATGTGGGGCGAGACGGTGTCCACAAAGTTGAAGTAGAAGGCGCCGTTGTCCCCCTGCAGGTTGTCGCCGTTGTCTATGAGAATCACGTCGGGGTCGGCCTTGCGAGCCTCTTCCACCACCGTGGCGACCTTTGAGAGAGAATTGGGTTTGGGACTGCCGTCCAGATAGAAGCTGCTGAAATATGCCCCGTGCACGTCGCTGGTCACATAGATGTCCAGCGTGTGAACCCCGTCCTCCACTCTGTGGCAGCCGGAAAGCAGGGTCATCAATATGAGGGCAGGAATGAGTCTCGTCCGCATTTTTAGATTTTAAAATCCTACAAACTTATGAATAATTATCTTATATTTGAAAAATTTTTAGGCTTATGGATTACTCGCAGAAGATGGACCACCTGCGGCAGGAGCTGCTTGATGTGGAAAACGGAGAACTGATTTGCAACGACTTTCAGAGGGCGCTGCCTTCATTGAGGGGCACCGATCTCTACGGCATCTTCCGCAGGATGCCCAAGGGGAGGCTGCTGCACGCCCACATAGAGGCCACCTTTGATATGCGGTATTCCATCCGCCTGGCCCTGGAGAGCGGAGACTGCTATGTTTATCTGGCAGGCAAGCCCACCGACCACGAATACGGGCAGATAGCCTACCGCGCCTGGTTCGAAGGGGGCGAGATACCCGAAGGCTGGACGGCGGTGAGCGAGGCTCTCAAGAGCCGTCCGAACCTCGAAGATGAGATTTACGGCCTCTGCACATCCTCTACCGACGACATCGACGAGAACATCTGGCCCAAATTCGAGGCGATATTCGACCGCTACCGCGCCATAAACAATTATCTGCCCCACTTCAAGAAGCTCTACACAAAAGTGTTTGCCGATATGGCCCGCGAGGGGATCTCGGGGGTGGACTTCCGCTTCATCGGGCAGAGCCTTTTTGACGAGAGCGGGCGCCGCTTGGAACCCGACAGCTATGTGGACACCGTGCAGGAGATTGCCGCGGGCGTCAGGGAGCAGTACCCCGGTTTTGACGTGCGCCTCATCTACTGCTACTACAAGGGGGTTCCGGCGGAGACGGTGCCGGAGCGGGCCGCCTATGCCCGCCACCTCTGCGAGAAGTATCCCGGCATCTGCCTCGGCTTTGACATGGTGGGCAAGGAGGATTGCGGCAAGAGCCTGGAGTATTACCGCCCCGCGCTGGAAGAGGCTAAAGTGCCTGTGATAATGCACGCCGGCGAGACCACCCTGCAGAGCAACCGCAATGTGGAGACCGCCGCCGAGATGAATCTCAAGCGCATAGGCCACGGCACCAATCTGTATATGCACCCCGAGGCGCACACGCGGTTCCGCGAGCACGGCACCCTGATGGAGGTGTGCCCGCTGAGCAACCAGCTGCTGGGATACACTCCCGACCTGCGCAAACACCCCGCCGCAGGATATCTGCGCGAAGGGCTCAATGTTACAATCAGCAGCGACGACTGCGCCATATTCGGCACCTCATACCTTACGGACGACCTGCTGGCCGCCTACCTCTGCTGGAATCTGACCACAGAGCAGCTGCAGAGGGCAATCATCAATTCCCTGGAGGGAAACGGACAATCGATTGCCGACTTCCGCCGCCAGTGGGACAATTTCACAAAGACTATTTGAATTTAAAGCTTTTCCGGTGATAGGGGCTCAGGCCGTGGGCGCGGATGGCGTCCCGGTGCTCCTTTGTGGGATAACCCATATTGCCGCTCCAGCCATATTGCGGGTACTCCCTGTCTATCTGCAGCATATAGCGGTCGCGATAAGTCTTGGCCAAGATGCTGGCGGCGGAAATTTCCGGCACCTTGTCATCCCCCTTCACTATACATTTGTGGGGGATGCGGCCGCCGCCCGGGGCGGTGAACGCCGAGAAGCGGTTGCCGTCCACGAGTATCAGGTCGGGCCGCAGGCCGCAGCGGCGGCAGATGTCCTCCAGGGCAAGCTTCATTGCCTTGATGGAGGCCTGCAGAATGTTGATTTCGTCTATCTCCGCCGGCGAGACGCTCTGCACGCTCCAGGCTACGGCATTGCGCTCTATTATGCCGCACATCAGCTCCCGCTGGGGGGCGGTCATCTTTTTGGAATCCTTGAGCAGGGGGTGATAGAACCCATCCGGGAGAATCACTGCGGCGGCATACACCGGACCCGCCAGAGGACCGCGGCCCGCCTCGTCGCAGCCGGCGATAAGGCCGTAGCGGGGGCGCTCGCGGCAGCCTTCTGCATCCCGAAAAGGCACAGCGACGCTTCCGTCCCCAAAACCTCCGAAGCCCCCGTCACCTCCATAGCCGAACAGCAGTCCCTCATCTGGCAGGTAATCGCTCCGCCAGTCGGGCCGGCACCAGGCGGCAATTTTCTGCCGCAGGTCGCCGGAGAGGGTTGCGACATCGCGTATCAGAGGATTGCTGCGGAGGCTGAACCGCCCGCAGACCACATACAGCGGCCTGTACATTTCCGCACACATCTGCGCCAGGCTCCCCACCAGCTTTCCCCGGAGGCTGGAGGCATCCAGGCACCCCTCGCCGGTAATCACAAGCCGCGCACGGGAGATTTTCCGCCTCAGGGAGGCCATATCGGCAAATAGACCGAAGCCGCTCACCATTTTTGCCCCGAGAAAGGCGTGCAGGGCTGCCCCCACCCCGCCCGCGGCACCTCCGCCGGGCACAGTGGCAAAGTCCGCGGCGCGCTCTCCGCGGCCTATGGAGGCAAGCCACCCGGCGGCCGTCTCGCTCCAGAGGCGCATTCTCTCCTCCAGGATTTTGAGCATCGGCGCATCGGCCCCTTTCTGAGGGGCGAACACCGCCGTGGCGCCTTCGGGGCCCAGCAGCGGAGAAGTCACGTCGCACGCCGCCATAATTTCAATGCCGTCGAAGCGGGGGATGTTCTCCAGCCCTATGGCCTCCACCATGCCGCGGCCGCCGTCGTTTGTAGCGCTGCCGCCCAGAGACACGATTATCCTGCGGGGGGCAAAATCCAGCGCCGCGAGCAGCATCAGTCCGAGGCCGTATGTGGTGGTCTTGAGAGGGTTGCGCTCTTTGATGTCAATCATCATCAGGCCGCAGCAGCGGGCCATCTCTATAAACACGGTGTCGCCGCAAATCCCCAGCGGGGCTTCGATTTCGCGCATAAGAGGGTCCCGGGTGCTGACCCAGACCAGTTCGGAGCCCCCATTGCATTGGATAAAAGCATCCAGCGACCCCTCGCCGCCATCGGCCAGAGGCACCTCAATTATCTCTTCACAGGGGTTGATGCGTTTTATTTCGCCGCGCAGCATATCGGCTATTCCGGCGGCGGAGTATGTCCCTTTGAATTTGTCGGGCGCAAGCAGTATCATCGCTCCTGAAGCCAGCGGGAGAGGCATTCGAACAGATTGTCGCGCGCCTCAAACAGAGCATCGCCGCTGTTGAACTTGTAATAGTCGAACCCGAAGCCGTGCACTCCGTGGGCAAACATATGCAATTCGCAGCTGACTCCGCACTTGAGGAGTTTCTCATAGAAGTCAAGGCTGTTCTGCGGCTTAACCTCGGCATCGTCGCTGGAAAGGACTATGAATGTGGGGGGAGTGTCGTTTGTAACAAGGCCTATGGGGGAATAGCGGCGCAGGTCGCTCTCCAGCGCGGCGGCATCTTCGCTGCGGCGGGCGTTGAGGTCGCCCAGCAGCTTGCCGGTGCAATAGCTGTGGGCATAAGGCCCTTCAAGATACACCACCGGATAGTAGAGCACCCCGAAGTCGGGCCGGGTGGCAGCGTCGTCGTAGAGGGTCAGGGCGGTGGCGGCAAGGTGGCCGCCGGCAGAGAAGCCCATCACGCCCAGCGAACTGATGCCCCACTGCGGCATCTGCGAGCGGCAGTAGCGCATCACGGCGTGCACGTCGGCAAGGGGAATTGCCGGATTGCCGTTTGGCAGGCGGTATTTGACCACCGCCGCGGCATAGCCGTGCTCTGTGAGCCAGTCGGCGGCATAGAGCCCCTCGATATGGCCGCAGACGCAGTTGTAGCCGCCGCCGGGGAGCACTATCACCATTTTGCCGTTGCTCTCGGCAGGGAAGTAGAGGTCGAATCGGGCCCATTCGCCGATGCAGATTGTGGCTCCGTTGGGGTCAATCATCTGCTCCTGGCCGCAAAAGCCGTTCTGCGCTGCAGGAGTCAGGCCCAGAGTCTCCGCCTTTTTGGCATGCACCGGGTCGGGAATGGCCTTGAGAGCCTTCTTGGCCTCCTTTTCTCCCTGCACATAGAGGAAGACCGTGCGGTCGGGGCGCAATTCGCACGCCGGATAATATTTATAGTCGCCCTTCTTGGCGCCGGCGACAAAGGATATTGCAATCGCGGCAATTATCAGTAGAAATCTTTTCATGCTATTTGTTTATCTGCTCCAGCCAGCGTTTGAGATTAGACAGAAGGGCCGGACGCACCGTCCGGTCCAGATAATCGATCTCCTCGGGAAAGAAGCCGAAGCCGTGGGCGGCATTGTCAAAGATGTGCAGCTCGCACTTTACGCCGCATTTCTGCAGGGCCGATGCATAGCGCAGGCTGTTTGCCGGCGGCACCACCTTATCTTCAATGCCCAGCACGATAAAGGTTTCCGGAGTATCGGCCGAAACGTTTTTATCCGGGCTGTAACGCTCCTTCAAAGCCTCGTACTGCGCTGTGCGGTGCAGATAATCGTCGGCAGTCGAGCCGCTGCGGCCACTCCAGTATTCTTCGCTTCCGAGAAGGTTGGTGCGGGTGCCGCGGTGCACGAGGCTCTCGTCGCAGAATGATATCACCGGATAGAACAGTATCGCAAAGTCGGGACGGGTGGCGGCATCGACATAGAGGGTGCTGGCGGTGGCGGCAAGGTGGCCGCCGGCAGAGAAGCCCGCCACGCCGATCTGCCTTACACCCCACTGCGCGGCGTGCTCGCGGCAATAGCGCATCACAATCTGGATGTCTGTCAGGGGGATGCTCCAGTGGCCGTTGGGGAGGCGGTATTTGGCCACCGCAACGGTTATTCCCTGCTGCAGGAGCCACTCGGCTCCGTAGAGCCCCTCGTTGTAGCCGCTCACGAACCAGTAGCTGCCTCCGGGGCACATTATCACCAACTGGCCGTTGGGCTTCTCGGGAAAGTATAGGTCAAAGCGGGCGTTGCCGCTGACGCCCCACAGTTCGCCGTTGCCGCCGATCATCTCCTCCGGCTTGTCTATGCCGTTGTGCTCATCTTGGGTCAGGGCCAGGGTTTCCAGTTCGGCGCCGATCACGGGGTCTTCGATTTCCGCCTCCGATGCGGCAGCTTTGGCGTCGGATGCGTAGAGAAACACGGTCTTGGCCGGCCGCAGGTCGGTTGCTGGCATATATTTGCCCGTTGCATTCAGCCTCAGGGCCGCCGCAATGCAGATTGCGATTGAAAGCAGTATTCTTTTCATAACAGAGCAAAGTTACATTTTTTTCATTGTGGCGGATATTGTTCTTAAATTTGATTCATGAAAATCGTAATCGTAGGTCCGGCATACCCCTATCGCGGCGGCATCGCCACATTCAACGAGCGGCTTACCGCAGAGCTCGGCGCCGCAGGGCACGAGGTCAGAATCCACACCTTCACGCTGCAGTATCCCGGCTTTCTGTTCCCGGGCAAGACACAGTATTCGGAGGGGCCCGCCCCCGAGGGGCTGGACATCGTGCGCAGCCTAAGCAGCGTGAACCCCTTCAACTGGGGTCGGACGGCCCGCCGCATCGCCGCAGAACGGCCCGACCTTGTGATTATGCGTTTCTGGATGCCCTACTTCGGGCCGTGCATGGGGTATATGGCGCGGCGGCTGCGGCGGCGCGGCATCAAGGTCGTCGCCCTGGTGGACAACATAATCCCGCACGACCCGCGCCCGGGCGACAGGTTTTTTGCCAAATACTTTGCCGCGAGCGTCGACGGCTTTATGGCGATGTCGGCGTCGGTGGCCTCCGATCTGGAGATTTTCTCTGGCGGCAAACCCATCGTGTACTCCCCCCACCCTCTCTACGACCATTACGGTCCGCTCGAGAGCAAGGCAGAGGCCGCGGCGGCGCTGGGGCTGGATGCCGGGGAGGATTATATGCTCTTTTTTGGGCTGATACGCGATTATAAGGGGCTGGACCTGCTGATGCGCTCCCTTGCTTGCGGCTCTATGCGCAGCAGCGCCGCAAAGCTGATTGTGGCGGGGGAGTTCTACGGCAACAGCGAGAAGTATTATGCTCTGGAGAAGGAGCTGGGGCTGCAGGGGCGCATCGTTTGGTTTCCGGAATTCATAGCGGACTGCGAGGTGCGGCATTTCTTCAATATAGCCGACATTGTGGTGCAGCCTTATCGGAGCGCGACTCAGAGCGGCATCACGCAGATTGCGTATCACTTTTGCAAGCCGATGATGGTGACACGGGTCGGGGGGCTGCCGGAGATTGTTCCGGACGGCAAGTGCGGCTATGTGGTGGAACCTTCGCCGGAGGCTATCGCCGCCGCCCTTGAAGATTTCTACTCCCGCCGTCCCGATTTTGGCCAAGGTATCGCCGCCCAGAAGCAGCTCTTCTCCTGGAGCGCCTTCTGCCGTAAGCTGCTGGAACTAGCGTAAATAGCACCTGGCTGCGGCAGGCGGGCGGCGACCTGAGCCTTTTTTTATTCTATAGATGAACTGGAAGGGAAGCAAACGCAATGGTGTAGCCGCTGCCGTCGGGAAGTGCCGTCACATCAGTGATGTAATTGCTTGTCTCCAGAGTAGAGACCAGTTGGTTCAGCGCCTTGATGTCGCTGTTGAGGCTGCTCTCAGCACCCTTCAGGTCGGTTATCTGACCGCGAAGGTCAGTGTTCTCCTTCTGCAGATTGGTGATGAGATTCCGCAGTTCGGAATCGTCGTACTTCTGGCAGCCGCCAAAAGAGGCCAGAGTCAAGACTCCGACAATCGCCCATTTGACAAAACGGGGGTTGGTAGCTAAATTGAATTTCCCGATTTTGCCGAAGTTAACCATTTCCCCGCGATATACCAAGATCAAATCAGTGTGAGTGTGGAGTGTGAAGGAGTGGAGAGTTGGCAAGTAGCGCTATAGCGCATCAAAATCACCACCTACCCCAGCCTGTTGCCTACTCTAAACTCTAAACTCTAAACCCTCAACTTCCCCGGCCAGGATGCGCTCTGCGAGGGGGTCCTCAAGATATTTCTGGATAGCGCGCTTCAGCGGGCGGGCGCCGTACTCGGGGTCGTAACCCTCGTCCAAGATTTTATCGCGCGTCTCGGCGGTAACCTCCACGCTATATCCCATCTGCGACACCCGGCTGTAGAACTTCTCCAGCTCAATATCAAGAATCTTGTCCACATCCTCTCGAGAGAGCGGGTTGAACAGAATTCGGTCGTCTATGCGGTTCAAAAACTCGGGGGAGAACTTGCGCCGCAGAGCCTTCTCTATAATGATATTCTGACGCATAGCGCTACCCGCGTCGGTGGCGGTCTTGAAGCCGATGCCTCCCCCCAGCTCGCTCGCCTGCCGGCTGCCGATGTTGGAAGTGAGTATCAGAATGGTGTTGCGGAAGTCCACCTTGCGCCCTGCGGCATCAGTCAGACGCCCCTCGTCAAGCACCTGCAGCAGCAGATTGAAGATGTCGGGATGCGCCTTCTCTATCTCGTCGAAGAGCACCACGCTGTAGGGCTTGCGGCGCACCTGCTCGCTAAGCTGTCCTCCCTGGTCGTAGCCGACATAGCCCGGAGGCGCCCCGATAAGCGAACTCACGGAATATTTCTCCATATACTCGCTCATATCCACGCGGATGAGGTTGTCCTCACTGTCGAACATATACTCCGCCAGCTTCTTGGCCAGGAAAGTCTTGCCCACGCCGGTCGGGCCCAGGAATATGAAGGTGCCCACAGGCTTGCCGGGATCGCGAAGCCCGGCGCGGTTGCGCTGTATGGCACGCACCACAGCGCTCACCGCCTCGTCCTGCCCCACGATCTGCCGTTTGAGATTGTCTGACATAGAGAGCAGCCGCTCCCCCTCCGTGGCGCTGACGCGGTGGATGGGGATGTTGGTCATCATCGAGACCACGGAGGCGATGTTCTCCTCCTGCAGGGTGCGCTCTGCGCTGTCGGCCGGCACAGGAAGGGCATTCTCCGCAGCACTGAGCAGCGCCTGCTCGCTCTCGCGCAGACGGGCCGCCTCTTTAAAGTCGCCGGAAGCGGCCGCCGAGCGCTTTGCCTCGCGCAACTTCTCCAGCTGTCCTGCATCGGGGCCCGCGGCATTGCCGAGAGCTTCAATGCCGGCATTGAGCCGCGCCCCCGCTTCGTCCATCACGTCGATGGCTTTGTCGGGCTGCATGCGGTCGGTGATGTAGCGTCCAGAGAGGGTCACGCACGCCCTGAGGGCCGCGTCGCTGTATTTCACATTGTGGAAATTTTCGTATTTGGGCCGGAGGCCCTCCAGCACCGCAAGGGTCTGGTCAAAATCGGTGGGTTCCACCAGAATCTTCTGGAAACGGCGCTCCAGAGCCCCGTCCTTCTCTATCACCTTGCGGAATTCATCCAGCGTAGTGGCGCCGATGCACTGGATTTCTCCACGGGAGAGGGCAGGCTTGAGAAGATTGGCGGCATCCAGGCTGCCCGCCTGCGCCCCTGCGCCAACCAGAGTGTGGATTTCGTCTATGAACACTATGACATCTTTCGATGCCTTGAGCTCCTCCACTATGCCGCGCATGCGCTCTTCGAACTGTCCGCGATATTTGGTGCCGGCCACCACTCCGCCCATATCGATGGTCACGAGCCGCTTGCCCAGCAGGGTGCGGGGGACCTGGCGGTCCACTATGCGCTGTGCGAGCCCCTCCACGATGGCGGTCTTGCCCACGCCGGCCTCGCCCAGCAGCACGGGGTTGTTCTTTTTGCGGCGGACGAGCACCTGCAGCAGGCGTTCGATTTCCCGCTCGCGACCCACCACGGGGTCCAGTTTGCCGCCGGCGGCCATCGCTGTGAGGTCCACGCCGAATTTGTCAAGATTGGGGGTCTTGGGGCGCTGCGGCTCGGCAGCGTCATCATCCGTAAGATTTTTTGAAGCCTGGCTTCCTGCGGCCGCATCGGTTTCGACGCTGGCCCGGATGCTGCCGACATTGCTCTTGGCGTCCTCTCTGCCGCCGTTCCGGCCCGCGGACTTTGCGTACTGCGCCGCTGCCGCGGCATTTGCCCCCTGCACATTGTCTGCGCCATCCGCAGGACACTTACTATTATTAACGGTCTCCCCGCTCATCTCTGCCTCCCCCTCTCCCCTAATTTCATCTACGCTCTTCTTCACTCCGCTCACCACATTATTCTTTCCACCCTCAACCCCTCTACACTCTAAACTCTCAACTCTAAACTTTTTCACGGAATCATAATTCACCCCGCTGCGGGCAAGAATCGGCGCCACGATGGTGCCGGAGTTCTTGAGAATCGCCAGCAGCACCACCACCATCGAGGGGGACTTGACGCCGCTGCGGGAGATTTCCTGCGACACGTTGCGGTAGAATTCGTCTATGTCGGAACTGAAGGTGATGCTGTCCGTCTGCTCGTAAGGGATTGGTTCTGGCTCCCGCAACACGCTATCCATCTCTCCGCGCACCATCTCTATGTTCACCCCCATCCCTGAGAGGAGGCCGCAGACATCCCCGTCGCCGCTGCGCAGCAATGCCAGAAAAATATGGTCCAATGTCGCCTCTCGGTTACCCAGGCGGGCCGCCTCTTCCCGGGTGTATTTGAATACCTTTTGCAGGTCTCTTGTAAAATCCTTTGCCATAACGGCAGCAAAGTTAAACAAAAAATGCACCTTAAATTTGGTAAATCAAAAATTATGTCTACATTTGCAATCCCAAAACAAAACGCTTCCTTAGCTCAGTTGGTAGAGCACGACACTCTTAATGTTGGGGTCCAGGGTTCGAGCCCCTGAGGGAGCACTTAAAGGGCAGCCGCAAGGTTGCCCTTTATTGTTATTACGCACTCGCAGAATATTCTTAAAAACCTTAATCGCTGCTGCGCTCCACCTATTCGTAGTCTTGCAGACTAAAAAACCGCCCTCACAGAGAGGCCGTAGTATCTATAGTCATAGCTGGTGTAGGGGAAGTAACGCTCAATTGCCAGAAAATAGGCATTGTCGCCATATAGGGCGCTCTTGACGTTGGACCAATAACAGCCGAATTCGCCGCTTCTGACAATGCCGCCGCCGTCGCGGCAGCCCGCAGCAGGCAGGAATATCGAATTGCCGTTGCGCACGCTGGTGACAAGGTAGCCGTTGATATCATCTCCGCCGGAATCGGTGCGGACTGTCCACTTCCAGGTGCAGTTGAGGGTGTCGCGCAACTCGGCAAAGTCGATATGCGTCGGCATCCTGCACCCCTCGCCCCAAGCGGCCGCTGCCGCATCGTCGTTTGGATAGAGAATCTCGCAGCTGTCGGGAATGTTATAGCGGGTCATATCGCCCTCTCCGCTGCCGAGAGCATAAGTTGCCCACGAATAGTCGCTCTTGGGAGCGGTTTCTCCCCAGGCGAAATAATCGCCCGCATCGGCATCGACCTTTGCGCCGATGTTGGTTGCGGCCCAGAGGGTGCCGCTGGGCAGGGCCAGATCCACAAATCTGTGGCCGGCGATTTCTACGCTTCGGTCGCCCTCTGCGCAGGATATCGCGCAGAATATCAGGCCAAGAAGCATCAGATGACATTTTTTCATACAACAAATTTTATGAATAATTCCCGTATCGGCAAAATCATTTAAATTTGGGGCAAATACCGATTGTATGAAACAAATCAGCACAAACAACGCTCCGGCCGCGATAGGCCCTTACAGCCAGGCGATTGAGCACGCCGGCACCATTTATATTTCCGGGCAGCTGCCCATTGACCCCGCCACCGGAGCCTTTCCCGAAGGGGGCATCGAGGCTCAGACCCGCCAGTCGCTGCAGAATATCCGCTCCATTCTGGAAGAGGCGGGCTCGGGTATGGACAAGGTGGTCAAAACCACCGTGTTCCTGGCCGATATGGGTGACTTTACAGCAATGAACGGGGTGTATGCAGAGTTCTTCAGCGCCCCCTACCCCGCCCGCTGCGCATTTGCCGTAAAGGCTCTGCCCAAGGGGGCGATGGTGGAGATTGATTGTGTGGCCTGGAAGTAAGATTACAAGTTATATGTTGCAGAAAGGCCACCGGAACACTTCCGATGGCCTTTCTGAATTGCATACAGCTCCGATAACCGGCACATTCGGCGGGCCGGTGCTCCCGGGTTACCTCACGACCTGAGTGAATTCGGGGGCGGCGCCGTCTTTAACCGTGACATAGACCTGCATCGTGTGAGGGTTCTCCGTCGGCTCTTCTCCCTCGCGGGGAAGGTCGACGGCGGTGAAGAGATATTCGGTGCCGCCGGGAATGGCGCGGCTTGCGACTTCTGTGGCACGGGCGTTTATCATCCGGTAGCCGGCCACAGCCTCGTCAAAGATAGCCGCCTCATCTTCGCTTGCGGGGCGCATCTCGCCGAATTCGTCGAGCTTGGTAAACTCGCCCTCTATGTAGCCGTGCGCCTTGAGGAACTCTTCAAGTTCGCGCTCCATGACCTGCATGCGGGCGGCTCTGATGCCGAAACCCTCTTCTACGATAGCCCCGCCCTGCAGTGCGGTGATGTCATCGATACTGCTCTTGAGTCCGCCGCTGCCGAATGTGCAGAAGGGGACGATTTTTTTACCGGCGAGGTTTTCGCTGCCGAGCAACGAAAGCACTGGGCGGGCGCAGGTGCCAAACCACACGGGGTAGCCCAGGAAGATGACATCGTACTGCGAAAGGTCGCTCACCACGGGGTTGATTTCTGGCATCGCGCCGCTCTCTCGCTCTGCAAGGCAGCGGTTGATGGTCTCTTCATAAGTGCCGCTGTAGGGATCCGCGGCAGTGATTTCTTCTATATCAGCCCCGGTCAGGCTGCAGATTTTCTCAGCAACGGCGCGGGTGTTGCCGGTCTGCGAATAATAGAGCACCAGCACCTTCTCCTTGGGGGTGCAGGAGGCGGCCGCGGCGGCCGCGGCCGCCACGGTCAGAATCCTTTTGAAGTTTTTCATAAATTTCATTTTTAGTAATTGCGTCCCACTAATTTAAAACTTCTATTTTTGCGGTGCAAATCAATAATCTATGGAGAAAATCCTTTTCGTATGCCACGGCAATATCTGCCGCAGCCCGATGGCGGAGTTCATCTGCAAGAAAATGGCATCTGACGCCGGGGTCCAGATGCAGATAGATTCGGCCGCAACATCGGCAGAAGAGTTGGGCAACGACATGTATCCCCCGGCAAAAGAGTGCCTCAGGCGGCACGGCATCCCCTTCGGCAGGCATAGCGCGCGACGCCTTGCCGCGACCGATTTTGCATACTACGACCGCATATTCATCATGGATCGCAACAATCAGAATTGGATCTCGCGGCTTTTCCCCGCCGAGTCCGGCACCGGGGGCAGCGACGGACTGTCAAAGGTGCAGATGCTGATGAGTCTTTGCGGCAGCGGGCGCGACGTGGCGGACCCGTGGTACACCGGCGATTTTGAGCAGACCTACAGCGACATCAGCGCCGCGCTGCGGGTTTTCTTTAAAGACTGCAAGTCAACGGAACAACAGGACAACAAGTAAGACGGGGAAGGCCGCAAGACTACTTCGCTACCCGGGAGAACTCCTTCTTGGCCTTTTCCAGCTTCTTCATGAAGTCCTTGTCGGCGTGCAGGCGGGCCACAAGGGCGGCCCCCATCACACGGCCGGCATCCACATCGCTCTGGAAGTGGACCCCGCAGATCACGCGGCTCTGCCCGAACTCATAGCCGTAGCGCAGGATCTCGTTCTGACGCTCGGGATTGATTTCCGCCAGCACCAGCGCAGCGGCCCAGCCGAAACAAGTGTGGCCGGAAGGGTACGACCCGTTGCCGCGAAGATAACTCTCGTCGCCGGGAGTGAGCGACTGCTCTTCAAAAAGGACAAATGGACGCATCCGGTTGTAATAATGCTTGGCATCGCCCGTCGCAAGGCCGTCGGTGACCAGAATCCCCGCCAGCAAATCGGTGATAACAGGTGTGTTTTCACGGCTGAGAGTAACCCCCATGCACGGGGAGAAATTGGCCAGCACGTGGTCGATGTCCAAAATGGCATCTTCTGCGGCCTGCTTGCCGCGCTCGCTGGAGCGGACGGTCTTGCCCCAGTAATACTGAGCCATGTCGTAAGAGAACACGGCGTCGGCAGGAGTCGGCGCAGGAGGGAGAATCTCCAGGCTGTTGGGAGCCTGACCCTTCTCAAGCAACTTGGGATAATTCCAGATATCATCGAGATTCTGGCAGTAGGCGGCCGCAGAGGCAAAAAGCAGGGCGGCTGCAAAAAAAATCTTCTTCATACTTTCTATCGGTTTTGCAAACGTTTGAGACCGGCGGCGATGCGGCGCGCACCCTCGCGGAAAAGGGAGGGCTGGCAGGCCAGATTGATGCGGATGTAGCCGTCGCGGCCATACATGGTGCCGGCATTGACCCACACCTGCTCGCCGCGCAGCAGCTCCACCTCGACCTCGTCGGAAGTGATGCCCAGGCAGCTGACGTCTATCATCGGGAGATAAGTCGCCTCCAGCAGACTCACCGGGAAGCCCTGCAGCGCAGAGCACTCCTCGAGCAGTATATTGTAGTTGCGGGTAATCACATCGTTCATCTCGCGCAGCCAGGCAGCCCCCTCATCGCTGTAGGCAGCCTCCACCGCAACGGGGCCGAAGGGGTTTACGTCGCAGATCTCGTAGGTGTTTATCATCTTGTCTATTGCGCTGCGCCACGCACTGTTGCGGCACACGATATTGGATATCTTGAGTCCGGCGAAGTTGAAGCTTTTGGAGGGGGACATCAGGGTCACGCTGCCGCGCATGAATTGCTCGCCCAGCGAGGCGAACGGGGTGTAGGCGCTGCCCTCGGGGACAATCTCGCAGTGGATCTCGTCGCTGATCACGATGACCCCGTGGCGGAAGGCAATCTCCCCCGCCCTGCGCAGCTCGTCGGCACTCCAGAGGCGCCCGGCAGGATTGTGAGGGTTGCAGAGCAGCAGAATGGTGTTGGCCGGGTCGGCGCACTTGGCCTCCAGATCCTCAAAGTCCATGGAGAATGTGTAGCGGCCGTCGGGCAGGTCGCGGCGCAGCAGCGGCGACTCTACCACCTGCAGACCGGCATTGCGCACAGAAGAGTAGAAGCAGTTGTAGACCGGCGGCTGGATTATCACTCCGCTGCCGGATCGCGCCAGCGCCTTGACGGCCGCCGAGATGGCGGGCACCACGCCGGTGGTGTAAATCATCCACTCCCGCTCGAAGCTGAGGCCGTGGCGGCTGCGGAACCAGTTGATTACCGAGTCATAATACGAATCCTGCACTTTGACATAACCGAAGATGCCGTGCGCGGCCCTCTTCTCTATGGCGCGGCGGATGCACGCAGCTGCGGGGAAGTCCATATCGGCGACCCAGAGCGGTATTACATTTTCCCGCTGTGCGGGGGTGAGGTCTGCCCCTGAAGGCAGGGCGGAGTCCCACTTGTAACAGCCGCTGCCGCGACGCTCTGTAAGGGACTCGAAATCTGAAGAAAAGCTCATTTGAACTCTATTTTTTGATTGTTATCTTGCAATTGGCCGGCTGGCGGACAAACTCGTCAACGGTGACGCTGCCGATGCTGTCGGCACTGATGTGTCCGGTGGTCGGATTCTTTATGTTCTCTATATGCCCCACTATGTCGGCCTCCACGCCGGAATACTCGAACACGCGGTCGCAGGCGGCATCGAAGGTGCACTCTTCTATCACCAGGCCATCTGCATAGCAGAGCAGCTGCTCGCCGCTCAAACGGCAGCGGACCAGCCGCACGTTCCTGGAGTGCCAGGCCAGATATTCCCCGTCGAGGACAGAATCAAATATAGTGACATTTTCGCACTCCCAGAAAGAATCCTTGGTGGTGATGTGGGCATTGTGCACCTCAACATTGCGGCAATACTGGAACACATACTTGGAGTCGCTTTTGAGTCCGTCCACCTCGACGTTGCTGCAGAACATAAAGGGATAGGTACCGCCCCTCAGCTCCACATTGCGCAACTTCAGGCCGTCTACCTTCCAGAATGTCTCGTCGGCATCGGTTATCAGCACATCCTCCAGATATACGTTGCGCATCTCGCGGAAGAACTTGGGGGCGTCGATGGTGCAGCGTCGCATCTCCAGGTCGCCGGTGTACCAGATTGCAGAGCGCGACTCCGGGGCAAAATAGCAGTCGGCCACCTTGCAGCCGTCCACGTGCCAGAGGGGGTATTTGCCGTAGAACTTGCAATGTTCCAGTTCCAGATTGCGGCACTGCTTGATTGCCGACTCGCCGTCGGTGATTGTAATGTTTTCCAGCCGGGTGTCGCAGATCCCGAACAGGGGGCGTTCTCCGCCCAGATTCATATCTTTAATCGTATTCATAACCTACACTAATTGTTTCATCCATTTTTTGCCGCTGATGCGCCAGAGGAACAGCGCGCCGCGCACATTTATCTCCACGCACATCGCTATCCAGTAGCCCATAAGGCCGTATTTGGGGGTAAGAAGCAGCGCCAGCGGGATGCGCACCGCCCACACGCTTATCAAGTTAAGCAGCGTGGGGATTTTGGTGTCGCCCGCGCCCACGCAGGTGCTGAAGGCCACAATCGATATGGCGTAGCCCGCCTCGGCAAAGGCCTCCAGACGCAGACAGCGCGCTCCGAGGGCCACCACGTCGGCATCCACGCTGAGCAGCGACATTATGGGGACGGCAAATATATACATAACTACCGCAAGAGCGGCCATCGTCGCCACTCCGAGGCTCAAAGTTATCCAGGAGAAGCTGCGGGCGAGGTCTTTGCGGGAGGCTCCGAGGCTCTGCCCCACAAGGGTCGTGGAGGCGTTGCCCATACCGTAGCCGGGCATATAGCAGAAGCTCTCCGCAATTATGGCAAAGGAGTTGGCGGCGATGGCCACGGCCCCCAGAGGCGCCACAATCAGAGTGCTGGCCACGTAGGCCCCCTTCATCACTATATTCTGAAGCCAGAGGGGCCAGGAGATGCCCCAGGCGCGGCCAAGACAGTCCCGCTCCGGGCGGAAGCTGCCGCTGCGGCCGGCAATCGAGAGCTGGCGGTCCTTGACCAGCAGGAAGTAGAGCAGCAGCAGGGCGGTAATGCACTCTGAGATGCCGGTGCCCAGCGCCGCCCCCTTGACCCCCAGCCCTGCGCCGGGCATGGTGAAGGTCGCTCCCAAAAGCGTTACGTCGCGGGTGGGGAATATCAGCAGGAAGTTGAAGATTACATCCAGCACGCACATCAGAATGTTCATCAGCGAAGGGATGCGCATTTCGCCGCTGCATTGCAGCATAGTGGTGCAGAAAAAGCCCAGCTGCAGCATCGGCAAAAAAAGGGCGTAGATTGCAAAGTATGACGTGGCGTCGGAGATTATCTCCTCGCTGCCGCCCAGCCAGCGGGGGAGCGGAGAGGCCACGGCCATTGAAATGAGCCCCAGCAGCGCGGCAAACAGGAGCGACACCACCAGCCCCTGCCGCATCACGCTGCGGGCCGCATCTGCGTCGCCGCCGCCCACCTTGTGGGCCACCTGCACGGAAAATCCCTGCCCTACCGCCATACAGAAGCCCCCGACAAGCCAGGTCGTGGTGGAGACAAGCCCGATGGAGGCCGACGGCCCCGCACCGAGACTGCCCACCATGGAGGCGTCTATGAACTGCAGCAGCACCGAGGCCAGCTGCGCCATTATCGCGGGGGCGCTCAGCACCAGAGTCAGGCGCACCCGCTGCGGCAGAGAGAGCGGAAGCCCCTGCCTGATGTTGGACAGAAGAATATCCTTCTCCTTCATCAGAAGCGGCTACTCTTTGACTGTGGTGGTGCGGGTCACGGGGAGGGAGAATGCGATTCCGCTCGCCTCCTCCTTGAGCCCGGCGTCTTTATAGACCGCCTTTATCACGTTGTCTTTGATCTCCTTGGGCACCACAATCATCACCATCTCCTTTTCGGGATGTATCTTGATGTTGAAGAACTCCTCCGACTCGGGGTTTGCGGAGCCGCGGGCGCGCAGTATGGTGCCCCCTTTAGCCCCCGCCGCACGGGCGGCGTCTATCACTGTCTGCGAATAGCCGGCATTCACAATGCAGACTACAAGTTCGTGTTTATTGTCCATATCGGTATTGTCCTTTTATCGGTCTTGTTTAACTGTTCGTTTGTCATTGCTCAAAAAGCCGTATGCCAGGGTGCCTATCACGCTGGTCATCGGCACTGTGAAGGCCAGGCCGCCATAGGTCTTGCCTTTGGAGAAAAGCTCTTCCAGCCTCTCTATCAGCTCGTCTGCCTGATCGCTGCGCACCACACTCACTATAAGGGTTTTGGGGCGGTCCGTCAGACCCAGGAAGTCCAGAATGAGCGGCGCGGTGCCCTTGGCGGGAACCGCCAGCTGCAGGTTGGCCTGATGCGACCCTATGATGCTGGAATAGTAGGCGGCCTTCTCGTTGTTTACGACCGCCATCAGCACTTCCAGCTTCATCGGGGCTATATTGTTGTTGCTTTCCATACTACTCGAAATAAATTATCTGGTCGTCGGAAGAGGCCAGGATGCGGCGCATTGCGGCATTGTCGCGCATACGCACCGCCAGCACCGACTTAAAGCCGAGCGACTGTATAGTTATAAGGGGGGTCATAGCCACCATCGCCACCACGCCGAAGGCGTAGTCCAGCACGGCGGGCACTCCCTGCAGAGTGACGCAGGCGCCTATGGCAAGGGGCAGAATGAAGCTGGAGGTCAGCGGGCCGCTGGCCACGCCGCCCGAGTCAAACGCTATGGCGGTGTAGAGCCTGGGGACGAAGAACGAGAGCCCAAGGGAGATAAGGTAGCCGGGGATCAGATAGTAGAGCAGCGAGAATCCGTAGTAGATGCGCACCACGCTGAGTCCGATGGAGACTCCGACGCCCACCGAGAGGGCTATGAGCATCTGTCTTTTGGAGACCTCGCCGCCGGTGATCTCCTGCACCTGACTGTTGAGCACGTGCACCGCAGGCTCGGCCAGCACCACCACCATACCCAGCACGAAGGCGAATCCGATGAGCACAGCGGGGTGGCATGCCGCCAGCTGCTCTCCCAGCTTGAAGCCGACGGGCAGAAAGGCGGTGTTCACCGCCGAGAGGAATATCACCAGCCCCACAAAAGTGTAGAGCAGGCCAAATAGTATCTGTATTATCTTGGTCTTGGGCAGCTTGAGCACCGTGAACTGCAGCACAAAAAAGAAGGCCATCATCAGCAGCAGGCTCTTGCCCACCTCAACCGACATTTTGGAGAGGATGTTGCCGATGCCCTGCCCCAGGACACCATCCATTGTGTAGTCGGGCAAATCAAAGGTCAGGGTGCCGGAGGCGGAAAGAGAGAGCAGCAGCACGGCCGAGATGGGGCCCACCGAGCAGAGGGCGATGAGGCCGAAGCTGTTTTCGTTGGCGCCCCGGCCGCCCACCGTCATCGCTATGCCGACGCCCAGCGCCATTATGAAGGGGACAGTTATGGGGCCGGTGGTGACGCCGCCCGAGTCGAACGACAGGGGGAGGAATGCCCCCCTTCCGCTGGAAATCAGCAGCGCCGCCAGACAGAAGAGCATCATGTAGAAGTACATCAGAAGACCGGCCAAATCGGCGTGGCAGAGTATCTTGAGCACGCCTATCATAAGTATCAGCCCGACGCCCAGCCCTATCACAACTATCAATGTGGTACCATTTATCACCGCCCCCACCTGGGTGGCCAGCACGGCCAGGTCGGGCTCGGCGATGGTTATGAAGAGGCCCATAACAAAGCTCACGGTGAGCAGCAGGGCCGTCTTCTTGCTTTTGGTGAGGCCGGAGCCTATCTGCTGTCCCATCGGGGTCATCGCCAGGTCGGCGCCGAGATTGAACAGTCCGATGCCGATTATCAGCAGCACCGCGCCGATTGCGAACACTGCCAGCTCTTTGGCCGAGAGATCGACCCAGGGGGTCAGCGAGAGGGCGAATACAAGCAGGGTCACCGGCAGCACCGATGTGAGGGACTCCCTGAACTTGTCGCGCAGCGACTGCAGCAGGTTGCGGGAAATATTGCTTTTATCAGATTTTGCCATAATCGGCAAAGTTATCAAAAACAATCAAAAAATCCCCCTATATTTGCGTGCAGAACACTATTTGATATGGCAGAATTCAACACTGACGACGAGCGCCGCACAATAGATGTCATCGACACTCAGATGGCGGAGCTCTTTGAGAGGCGCCTTGAGGCCGCAAGACAGATCGGTCTCAAGAAAAAGCAGGCGGGGCGCCCTGTGGAGGACCTCGATCGCGAGAAGGAGATGATCTCCCGCCGCTCTTCGCAGCTGGGCGACAAGAGCCTCGAGGGGCACTACCGCAAGTTTCTGCAGAGCGTCATAGACATTTCCAAGGAGTGCCAGAGCGACATTATTTACGACGGCCTGCCCGATATCATAATAGAGCGGGGCGCAATAGAGCGCGCAGGCGAGAAACTGGGAATCGATGGGGGAAAGGTGCTTCTGGTCTCCGACACGGGGGTGCCCGGGGAGCATGTCCGCAAGGTTGCCGCCTCGCTTGAGGGGCGCTGCAGCCAATGCGCCGTGCACATATTCCCCTGCGGCGAGCGCCACAAGAGCCTGGAGACATACGCAGAAGTGATGAATTCTCTCCTGGAGCACGGATTCACCCGCACCGACGCTGTGGTGGCAGTGGGGGGCGGAGTCGTGGGCGACCTTGCCGGATTTGCGGCGGCCACCTTCATGCGCGGCATCCGCTTCTACAACATCCCCACCACCCTCCTCTCGCAGGTAGACTCTTCAGTGGGGGGCAAGACGGCCGTCGACTTCGGCGGAGTCAAAAACATAGTGGGGGCTTTCCACATGCCCCGCAGGGTGCTCATCGACCCCGACACGTTGTTCAGCCTGCCGGAGCGCCAGCTCCACAACGGCCTGGTGGAGGCCATCAAGATGGGGGCCACCAGCGATGCGCAGCTCTTCTCCCTGATAGAGAATTCGGTGTGTCTGCACGACGACCTCTCCGAGATAATCCGCCGCAGCCTGCTTGTAAAATCGGCCGTAGTGGAGGCGGACCCCACGGAGAAGGGGCTGCGCCGGGTGCTCAATTTCGGACACAGCGTGGGGCACGCCATAGAGGCGGCCGGCGGCGGAGAATATCTCCACGGCGAGGCCGTGGGACTGGGAATGCTCTGCTTCTGCAGCCCAGACGCAAGGCAGCGCATATCCGCCGTGCTTGAGAAATACGGCCTGCCCACATCGCACGACATCCCCGCAGAGACTCTGCGCAGCCTCATCGCCCACGACAAGAAGGCCTCCGGCAGTGAGATCACGGTGGTCCGGGTGGATAAAATCGGCAGCTTCAGCTTTGAAAAAATCAACATAGACGCCCTGCAGTTATGAGAAATTCGATAGGTGCATATATCACTCTGACCCTCTTCGGGGAGAGCCACGGCGAGGCCATCGGGGCCGTGCTGGACGGGATGCCCGCCGGAATTGAGGTGGACCGCGGCCATATAGCGGAATGCCTGGCGCGCCGCCGCCCCTCCGGGGCAAACGAGACCGCCCGCGTGGAGGCGGACAACTTCAAAATCATCAGCGGGGAGTTCAACGGCCACACCACCGGGGAGCCCCTCTGCATACTTATAGAGAACGCCAATGTGCGCAGCGGCGACTACGCCGCCAACCACCTTCTGGCGCGCCCCTCGCACGCCGACTATGTGAGCCACATCGTGCACCGGGGCTATGAAGACTGGCGGGGCGGCGGACACTTCTCCGGCCGGCTCACCGCCCCCATTGTAGCGCTGGGCGCCATCTGCCAAAAGATGCTGGAGGGCATCGGAGTTGCGGTAGGCACCCACATTCTCAGTTGCGCCGGGGTCGGCGACACCCCTTTTGCCGCAGCCGACCCCGATGTGCTCAAAGAGCAGATAGCGGCGGTTAACAGCAGGCGGTTTCCCCTCATAAGCGATGCGGAAAGCCGGATGACCGCCGCGATAGACGCCGTCCGAATGAAGGGCGACTCGGTGGGGGGCACCATCCAGACCGCCGTCGCAGGCCTCCCCGTGGGGGTCGGCGAGCCCTGGTTCGGCAGCCTCGAAGGGACTCTGGCCAATGCGATGTTCTCCGTGGGCGGGGTCAAGGGTGTCGAGTTCGGCCTCGGATTCGGATTCGGCGGCGGCACAGGCAGCAGCCTCAACGATGCATTCTGCAGCCGCGACGGCCGCATCGCCACCGTCACCAACAACAACGGCGGCATCAACGGCGGCTATTCCAACGGGATGCCCGTGGTGTTCAACTGCGCCGTGAAGCCCACTCCCTCAATCTCCCTGGAGCAGCAGACGGTGGACCTCGCCACAGGCGAGAATGCCTCGATCAAGGTCACCGGACGCCACGACCCGGCCATAATCCGCCGCATCTGCCCCGTGGCCACAGCGCTCACGTCAATAGTAATCTGCGATGCCCTCAAGGGGGCTTTTTCCAACTCGATATTCTTCAGAAGCAATGAAAATACTGATACTCAACGGCCCTAACATCAATATGCTGGGCATTCGCGAGCCGGGCATCTACGGCAGCGAGACCTACGCCGCGCTGCTGGACAAGATTTCTGCATACGCAGCGGAGCGCAATGTCCAGGCGGAGTTTTTCCAGTCCAACCACGAAGGGGCGCTGGTAGACCGCATCCAGCAGGCCTATTTCGACGGCGTGGACGGCATTGTGTTCAACCCCGGCGCCTACACCCACACCAGCATAGCGCTGCTGGACGCCCTCAAGAGCGTGATGATTCCCTGCATAGAGGTGCACATCAGCCACGTTGAGCAGCGCGAGCAATTCCGCCAGACGAGCTACATACGCCCCGCCTGCAAGGCCTCTGTCATCGGCCACGGCACCGACGGGTATCTGGAGGCGATAGACATCCTGCTTCAAAAATGAGCGTCTGCATCATAGACAAGAGCCGCGCTGCAGGGACGATTGCGGCGCCCCCCTCCAAGAGTTACGCCCACAGGTTGCTGATTGCGGCGTTTCTGAGCGGCGGCGCGCGCGTCGGAGGCGTCGCCCTCTCGCGCGACATAGAGGCCACTCTCGGCTGCATACGCGCCCTCGGAGGGCGGGCGGAAGTCGAGGGGGACTGCGTTGCAGTGTCTGCCGGCGGCGCCGCCGGCGGGCCTCTCCCCTGCAACGAGAGCGGCTCGTCGCTGCGCTTCATGATTCCGATTGCCCTGGCGCTGCAGGGGGGCGGCCGTTTTACCGGCACCGAGAAGCTCTTCAGCCGCGGCATCGGAGAGTACGAAAAGATTTTTGCCGCGCAGGGCATCAGCTGCACCAAGGGGAAGGGCTCCCTGCAGGTGAGCGGGCGCCTGCGCAGCGGAGACTACACCATAGACGGCAGCCTCAGCAGCCAGTACATCACGGGGCTCATGTTTGCCCTGCCCCTGCTGCAGGGGGATAGCCGCATCACTATTCTGCCGCCGGTCAGCAGCCGCGGCTACATTGCCATCACCGCCGACGTGCTGCGCCGCGCGGGGGTGGATGTCCGCCTGGAGGGGGATGAAGTCTTCATCCGGGGCGGTCAGAACTATAACCTGCCCGGCTGCACGGTGGAAGGAGACTGGTCCAACGCCGCCTTTCTGGATATCTACAACTGTCTGGGGGGCGATGTCACCGTCACTGGCCTCAATACCGGCTCGCTGCAGGGGGACAGGGTGTACCGGAAGCATTTCGCGGCCCTTTGCGGCGGCCGCTGCACCATAGACCTGGCCGACTGCATCGACCTCGGACCGGTGCTCTTTACCCTGGCGGCGCTAAAGCACGGCGCCCGGTTTGTGAACGCCGGCCGGCTGCGCATCAAAGAGAGCGACCGCATCGGCGACATCGCCTGCGAGCTTGAGAAAATCGGGGCGCGGGTGGTCTCCTGCGGCGACGAGGTGGAGATTTTCCACGCCGCGCGCCTTGAGGGGCCGCTGACATTCTCCAGCCACAACGACCACCGCATAGCGATGTCGCTCGCCGCAGTCGGCAGCCTCTGCGGCGCACGCATAGAGGGTTGCGAGGCGGTGGAGAAGAGTTTCCCCGCGTTTTTTGGCGAAATAGGCAAATTAGGCATCAGAATCAGATATGAATAAGAACGACAAGATACTTATTGTGGGCCTGGGCATGATAGGCGCCTCTTATGCAGAGCGCCTGCGCGGCAAGGGCTACTATGTGGGGGGCCTCTCGGCCCGCGAGTCCACCATCGGGACCGCCTTGCGCGACGGCATTATAGACGAGGGGACGACCGAAGTGAGCCGCGAGTTTGTGGCAAAATTCAATGTGGTGGTGTTCGCCCTCTACCCCAACCTCTTTATCGAGTGGATAGAGAAGCATCAGGACTGCCTCTCGGGAGGCACACTGATTACCGACGTCACCGGCGTCAAGGGGTCGGTGGTCTACCGGGTGCAGGAGATTCTGCGGCCCGATGTGGAGTTCATCGCCGCCCACCCC
Organism: bacterium; assembly: GCA_963637965.1. Classification (GTDB taxonomy): domain Bacteria; phylum Bacteroidota; class Bacteroidia; order Bacteroidales; family UBA932; genus Equibacterium. The sequence continues at coordinate 498 of CAVHPI010000019.1, read as the reverse complement.
ATGGCGGGGCGGGAGCTCTCGGGCATCGACAACCGCAATCCGGATGTGTTTGACGGGGCCAATTACATAGTGACCCCCACTACGCGCAATACTCCGGCCGCCATTGAGTATGCGTGCAGTCTGGGGCGCGAGCTGGGCTTCGGCCGGATTTCGACTCTGAGCCCGGAAGAGCACGACGAGATGATTGCGTTTCTTTCGCAGCTGACGCACTGCATTGCGGTGTGCCTGATGTGCAGCAAAGATTCTACCCATCTGGTGGATTATACGGGGGATTCGTTTCGCGATCTAACGCGCATCGCCAATATCAACGAGAATATGTGGAGCGAGTTGTTCCTGATGAACCGGGATCAGCTGCTCGCCCAGATGCAGCTCTTCGAGAAGGCGTTTGACCGTCTCAAGAGGGCGATTGCGGAGGGGGACGCGGCCACGATGAAGGAGATGATGAAGACCTCCACCGAGCGCCGGCGCTACTTCAATAAGAAAGTTTAGTGTTTAGAG
>CAVHPI010000018.1:0-37117 GCA_963637965.1 bacterium | reverse complement strand
TAAATCCCTTCCCCCGGGAAGGGACTTGCTGTCGGCGCCTTCCGCGCCTCTAAACTCTAGTAGTCTTAATTGTCGTCAGGGCCATAAAGAAGATGGCCAGGGCGCAGGCGCCCAGCAGCATCGCAAAGGTCCAGCCCCAGCCAGCACTCTGCGCCACAAACCCTATCACCGTGTTGGCCAGGATAAATGTCCCCAGAAAATAGCCGAAGAAACCCGTGAGCCCGGCGGCGGTGCCGGCGGCGTTCTTGGGGGCGAGGTCCAGCGCCTGCACTCCTATGAGCATCACCGGCCCGTAGATGAAGAAACCGATGCCGATAAGGCAGATTATAACCACAGTCAGGTTGTCCATAAAGGCCCAGTAGAGGACGATGAACACGGCCACAAGCCCCATAAATATTATTGTGGGCAAGGCCCGCTTCCCCTTGAACAGCTTGTCTGAGAGCCAGCCGCAGAGCAGGGTGCCGGGGATGGCGGCAAACTCGTATGCGAAATAGGCCCATCCGGCGCTCTTGAGGTCGATGCCCTTCTCGGTGAGGATGGTCGGCGCCCAGTCCAGGCAGCCGTAGCGCACCATATACACGAATGCGTTGGCGAGGGCTATGTACCACAGATATTTGTTGTTGAGCACATACTGGAACAGAATTTCACGGGTGGTGAGGGTCTGCTCCTGCTTCTCGGAGTAATTCTGCGGATAGTCGTTGCGCCACGCCTCGATTGAGGGCAGGCCGCACGACTGCGGGGTGTCGCGCAGCAGAATGTAGGCCAGCAGCGCAATCAGCAGCGCCACCGCCGCCGGAAAGGCGAAAGTGCCGATGAGGAAGTAGAGCTCCTGCCGCGCCCCGTAGAACCGGCTGCCGAACCAGAGAGCCCCGTAGGTCGCCATAGGGCCCACCAGCGCCCCGCCCACATTGTGGGCGCAGTTCCAGATGCTCATCATCGTGCCCCGCTCGCTTATGGAGAACCAATGGGTCATCACCCTGCCGCAGGGGGGCCATCCCATGCCGTTGAACCAGCCTACCAGAAAGTTGAGCACCCCCATCAGGGCTATTGCCAGCCCCTTGTGCGCGGCGCCGATGAACTGCACCGGAACAATCATGAAGCACATCGATATGGCGGTGAGCACCAGCCCCAGCGGCAGAAATACCCGGGCGTTGGAGCGGTCGGACACGCTGCCCATTATAAATTTTGAGATGGCGTAGGCGGCGGCGTTTAGCCCCAGCACAAACCCCAGCTCGGTCTTGTCAAAGCCCAGCGGCGCCATTGCTGGAATGGCCATCGAGAGGTTTTTGCGCACCAGGTAGAACCCGGCGTAGCCGATAAATGCCCCCAGAAACACCTGCAGGCGCAGCCGGCGGTATTTTGCATCGGCCGCCGCCCCCGTCTGGGCCGGCTTGTAAGAGGGTTGTTGCAGAAATTTGAGCATGGCTGTTTAATCTTCAAGCGCTTCTGCCAGAATCGAGACGGGGTGCATGACCCGATATCCGGTGGACATCTCTATCTGCCATTTGCAGGTTTCGCAGTCGCACGCCACCACCTCCGGGTCCAGCCTGCGGATCTGGAAGAAAAGCTCCTCCCCGATGGCCTGCGACGCATCGTAATTCTCTTTTTTGAAGCCGTATGTTCCGGCTATGCCGCAGCAGGCCGACTCCAGATGGACAAACTCCAGCCCGGGAATCTTCTGCAGCAGCTTTTCTGTGAACACGCCCCAGCCCAGTTTCTCCATATGGCAGGGGGTGTGATATGCCACCCGCTTGTGGAAATCTTTTTTGAAGCGCAGCCGGGCGCCGTTTTCAAGCTGTTCGAATATGAATCGGGTGGCGATTGTGACGGAGTCTCTCACGCTGCTGTTGTCCACGCCCAGCAGGGCGGGATACTCGTCGCGCAGGGTCAGCGTGCAGGTAGACGATGTGGTCACAACCGGCAGATGCCGGTCCACGGCCTCCTGCAGCGCCGAGACGTTGTGCCGGGCGTTGCGCGTCGCCTCGCGCGTCATCCCGTTGGAAATCATCGCTATGGAGCAGCACTTCTCCTTGCGCAGCAGCTGCACTCCGAACCCCAGGGCGTTGAGCACCTTGACCAGATCCTTGCCCAGCGCGGGGTTGTTGTAGTTCACGTAGCAGCCGTGGAAGTAGGCTACCTGGCTCGCAAAAGCGGCCTGCTCCTTTTCCCGGCGGGAGAGCCACCCCTCGAAACTGCGGCCGCTGTATTTGGGAAAGATGCGGCGGTGGTCTATCTTGAGCGTGGCGTCCAGCAGCGCACGGGTCGTGGCAAGGCCGGTGATGCCGTTCACCACCGGGGCCAGCGGCCGTGCGGCGCTCCCCATGAAGTCGGTGGAGGCCAGCAGGCGGTCGCGCAGTTTGGGCTTGGAGGTGTCATATTTGAGCCTTGCCGCCTGAATCAGGTCGGCCACCTTGACCCCGGAGGGGCAGGCTACCTCGCACCGCTTGCAGTTGAGGCAGTATTTGAGCGCGTAGTTGAAGAAGAAGGGGTCCTTCAGGCGGAGACGTTCGCCGTCGGGCCCGGCCTGCTTGGGGCCGGGGTAGAACGGATTGACCTTGAGCACGGGGCAATACACCGTGCAGATGGTGCATTTGGTGCACTCCTCAAAATTGTATTTGCTTGAGGTGGATTCCTGCCATTCCATAACTATCGCGATTTGATTATTTCTTCTGCTGCCAAGAGGGCGCTGCGCACGGCAAGTCCGCCGCCGCTGCCCAGTTCAGGCCGGGTAGCCCCCAGTATGGCTCCGGTCGCAAAGAGGTTCTGCAGCGGCTTTCCGTCGTGCAGAGGGTGCAGGGCCGCGTCGGTGGCCACGCCGTATCCCAGATAGGGCTGCTCGCCGCAGAAACTGGGATTGTACCAGTCGCTGCGCTGTGCCCCCTGAACCACGTCCAGACCGAACACCGGCTCGTAAATCTTTTCCGGAGTGGATTTGAGCCCCTTGGAGAAGTAGGCCCCGGAGGCGAGTATGAAGTGCTTGGCCTCCAGAAAGTGGCTCCCCAGGTTCTGCGTGGCGACGCTGTGCACAATGCCGTCGTGCACGTGCGCATCCACGGCGCTGTCGCCCGCCAGAAAAGTCCCGCCTGTGGTCTCGTACCTGCGCTTGAGCTGCATATGGGTGCGGATGCCCGCCACAGAGGGGGGGAATGTCCCCACAAATACAACCTGCGCGGGGATGCCATCCCGGATGCGTCCCGGCACCGAGGTGTCTTTGAGACCGAACACCTGCGGCAGTACCACCACGTCCTCGTCGCTCATCACAACGCGGATTTCGCGCACCACGCTCTCCCAGATGCGGTCCATAGTGCGGGCAATCTGCATAGTGCGCATTTCGCGCGGGCTCTGCTGCTGTGCCGAGAGCTTCTGCAGGTCCAGCAGCTGAACTCTGCACTGGACTCCCTGCTTCTCCAGCCCCTCCGCCAGGAACCCGGCGTAGAAGTCGTAGTAGCCCACAAAGCTCACGATGAGGGCTTTGCGGCCGATTTTGGGGGATGGCAGCAGCGACACGTCGTCTATCGAACACGCCGCGCTCTCGAATTTGCCCATCGGCATCAGGCGCCATCCGCTCTGATAGTGCAGCGAAATGCCCGCTTCGCGGAATATTTCCGCCATAGTCCGGGGCGGCTCCTGCATCGACTCAAAGCTGCCGGAGAAAAAATAGAGGGCGCTCTGCCCGGCGCTCACGATGGCGCTGTCTATCTTGTGCTTCTGCAGGGCGAGACCTGCAGAGAGCCCCGCCAGGCCGCCGCCTATTATCACTGTATCGAATTTCATATTCCCAAGACGTGTTTATAAACCCACTGCGTGTATTCCGCCTCGCGCAGGGTGTCGCCCCAGCCGATGGGGAAGTTGCCCTTCCAGCGCTCCTGCAGGAAATCTGCGAGATCTTCCCGGGCACGCTCCATGCAGCCGTGCGAGGTGGCCAGCAGCCCCGCTGCGCGGCAGGCGCAGAACTCTCCCTGACAGGTGCCCATTCCGATGCGGGTGCGGCGCCGCAGGTCGGTGAGCGACGATGCCTGCAGGCTCTCTATGGCATTCTTGACCTCTGCGGCGGAGACCTCCTCGCACTCGCAGATGAGGGCGTCGTCCAGTGCATTGCCGCTGCGGATGCGGGAGGCGCCGGTGCCCATGCGGGCTGCGGCCGCCTTCTGCGCGGTGGAGGGCTTTTCCCAGATTTTGCGCGCCACGGCCTCGTAAGAGCTCTCTTCGCTGCCGGGCAGTGGAGTCTCTGCCGTGGTGCAACGCTCGCTCACCCCCAGCTTTTCGCACACTTTGTCTGTGGCTATTTCCGCCATAAGGCGGTAGGTCATCAGCTTGCCGCCGGTGATGGTTATAAGCCCCCCAAGGCCGTCCCGGCTCTCGTGGTCCAGGCATACGATGCCGCGGGAGATGCTGCGCCCGGAGGCGTCGCCCCCCTCGCTCACCAGCGGACGCACCCCGGCGTAGGCGCGCAGGATGCGGGTCGAGGCCAGGGCGGGAGCCATCTTGGCCCCCTCGCCGATGAGCAGGTTGACCTCGTCGGGAGTCACCGCCACCGAGTCGCACTCCTCGAAGGGGATGCGGGTGGAGGTGGTGCCGATTATGCACACGGTGTCGCCCGGCACCAGAATGTCGGCGTTTGAGGGCTTGCGGCAGCGGTTTATCACCATATTGTTCACCCTGTGGGCGAATACCAGCAGCGCCCCCTTGGCGGGATACATGCCGAGTTCGATTCCCGCCATTTTTGCTATCGCGTGGCCCCAGATGCCGCCGGCGTTCACCGTGACGGGGGCGTAATAGGCATTTTCCTCTCCCGTGGTGCGGCTGCGGACGAGGACTCCGCGCACCGCTCCCCCCTCGATTATCAGACGGGTGACCTCGGTGTGCAGCAGCACTCCGCCGCCGCGCATCTTGGAGTCAAGCATGTTGGCGGCGCAGAGGCGGAAGGGGTCCACGCTTCCGTCGGGCACGCGCACCGCTCCGGTTAGAGCGGGATTCACTGTGGGCTCCAGTCTTCTGGCCAGCTCCGGGGCGATGATTTCCGCCGCGATGCCGGCCTGCCGGCACTTGTCCACGAAGGTCTGCTGGTAGCCGAGATCGTCTTCCGGCAGGGTTATGAAGAGGCCGTCGGTCTCTTCTATGCAGTGCGAGGCGATGTGCCTCAGAATCATGTTCTCTTTGATGCATTCTGCGGCCGATTCGGGGTCGTTCACCGCATAGCGGGCCCCCGAGTGCAGCAGGCCGTGGTTGCGCCCCGTGGCGCCGGTGGCAATGTCGCTGCGCTCCACCAGCAGCGTGCGCAGGCCGCGCATGGCGCAGTCGCGCTGCACTCCGGCCCCAGTTATGCCGCCGCCGATTATTATGACATCGAATTCGTTGCTGTTCATACTTGCGCAAATTTAAGAAATAAGATTGGGATTGTGCTCGCCCTTCGGGCTGTGCATTCTCTCTCCCCTGCGGCGGAAGGGATTAGCCGCGCTGCGCGCGACTTTTCCCTCGGTCTCCGCGAATAAAGCAAACGGGCGGACAGGGATGCCCTACCCCTCACTCTCCGGGATTTCGCCGCTGCGCGACGACATCCCTCCCCGCCTGCGGCGGGGCGATGCAAAGCACAAAAAAATCAGCGTTCAAGCAAGCTTGACGCTGATTTTCTGTGCTTTGCGGTGAGTGAGGGATTCGAACCCCCGGTACGTTGCCGTACACCTGTTTTCGAGGCAGGCTCCTTCAACCACTCGGACAACTCACCGTGTTTATATAAAAAGGGTATGTCGGCACTAGGCTTCCATACCCTTAGTCTGGATGACTGGACTTGAACCAGCGACCTCCTGGTCCCTAACCAGGTGCGCTACCAACTGCGCCACATCCAGGGATTCGCGGAGAGAGCGAGATTCGAACTCGCGATACCCTTTGGGGGTACACACGCTTTCCAGGCGTGCCTCTTCAGCCACTCGAGCATCTCTCCCCAACGGGACTGCAAATATAGTCGTTTTTTTTAAAACAAGAACTTTTTTGCGACTATTTTGAAAAATGTTTTTGAAGCACTTCTATCAGCAGATCCCAGAACTTGCCCAGCGTGGAAAGTTCCAGACGCTCGTCGGGAGAGTGAACTCCCAGAATGGTAGGGCCAAACGATATCATATCCAGATCGGGGTACTTGCCCTGGAACAGGCCGCACTCCAGACCGGCGTGGATTGCGCGCACGATAGGCTCTTCGTTGAAGAGGTGGCGGTAGCACTCTACCGTGGTCTTGAGAATCGGCGATTTGGTGTCGGGTTTCCACCCGGGATATTCATTTGCGTGGGTCACCTCGGCCCCGGCCAGGGCAAAGCAGGCCTCGAATTTCTCTCCGGCCGCCTTGCGGGCGGAGTCGATGGCGCTGCGCTGGCTGCTGCCGATGCGGATCGTGTTCCCTTCCTGCATCTTGACCGACGCCAGATTGGAGGAGGTCTCCACCAGCCCTTTTACCTCCGCGCTCATCGCGAACACTCCGTGAGGGGCGCAGTTGAGGGCTGCAATCAGAGGGTATGCCGTGTCGGTGTCAATTATGTCTCCCTTCCAGCTGACGGGCTCGGCGCAGAACTTGAGTCCGGGATCGGTGGCGGCATATTCTGCAGTTATGTCCTTTGCGAGGCGGTTGAAAATCTCCACCAGGGTATCCTCGTCGTCTTCCGTGAAGGCGATAGTGGCGCTGGCTTCGCGGGCGATGGCGTTGCGTTTGCCGCCGCCGTCTATCTCGCAGAGCGCAATGTCGCAGCAGCTCATCATCTCATATAGCATACGGGCGAGGCACTGCACTGCATTGGCGCGCCCTTTGTCGATGTCGTCGCCGCTGTGGCCGCCGATGCCTCCGGAAATGGCGATTTTGGTGGCCATGTATCCCTCCGGCAGAGGGGTGGGGGTGTATTCGAACACCGCCGTGGTGTCAAGTCCGCCGGCGCAGCCGATGAACAGTTGTCCCCAGTCTTCGGAATCGAGGTTGATGAGAGTCTTGCCGGTGAAGAAGTCGCCCGAGAGCGCGTTGGCGCCGTCGAGGCCGGTCTCCTCCGAGATGGTGAAGAGGCACTCGATCTTGCCCAGCTTAAGCTCGGGGCTGTCCAGAATCGCCAGCTCGCTGGCAATTCCGATGCCGTCGTCGGCACCGAGGGTGGTCCCTTCGGCCCGCATCCAGCCATCTTTGACATAGGCTTTGATGGGGTCTTTGCGGAAGTCGTGCTCCACGCTGCCGATTTTTTCGCACACCATATCCTGGTGGCTCTGCAGCACCACCGTGGGCCAGCTTTCGCAGCCGGCGGAGGCGGGGCGGGTGATGAGCACGTTGCCGATTTCGTCACGCTTGGTTTCCAAATTGCGCGATTTGCCGAATTCCATAAGGAATGCGGTCATAGGCTCTTCGTGCCCCGATTCGCGCGGTATCCGCAATATCTCGCGGAATATTTCCAATACTTTTTCCTCGTTCATAAGGCTGTATGTTGGGGTGTTTTACTGGCAGATTATGCGCTTGAGGTCGCCGATATACTTCTTGAAAGTGCGGTCGGTCTCCAGAAGGTCGCTCACTGTGTTGTATGAGTGCAGCACGGTGGCGTGGTCGCGGCCGCCTATCTGGCTGCCGATGTAGGAGAGGGAGGTGTTGGTGAGGGTGCGCGAGAGATACATCGCGATCTGGCGCGCCTGTGCCACCTCCCGCTTGCGGCTGGTGCTGGCCATCAGCTGCGGGTCTATCTTGAAATAGTCGCACACCGCCTTGGATATCTTGGCCACGGTAACCTCGTTCTGCGGGGTCTCCACAATCTTCTCTATGAGGTCGTGGGCCATTGTCATGGTCATCTCCTTCTTGGTGAAGGTGGCCTGCGCCATAAGGGTTACGATGGTCCCCTCCAGCTCGCGGATGTTGCCCTTTACGTTGCGTGCCAGGTACTCAAGAATGTCTTCCGGCACCTCGACCCCCGCACGGAGGCATTTGGACTTGAGAATTGCGAGCTTGGTGTCGTAGTCGGGCATCGAAAGTTCCACCGAGAGGCCCCATTTGAAGCGGGAAAGAAGTCTCTGCTCCAGCCCCTGCAGCTCTACCGGCGGCTTGTCGGAGGTGAGAATGAGCTGCTTCTGCGATTGGTGCAGATAGTTGAATATCTGGAACAGGGCGTTCTGCGACCCCTTTCTCTCTGCAAACTCGTGCACGTCGTCTATTATGAGGAGGTCGATGGCCTGATAAACCCGCAGGAAATCGGTGATCTGATGCTGGACTCCGACGGTGTCCATATATTGCGCCACAAAAGTGTGGGCGTTGACATAGCGGACAATCTTGTCGGGATATTTGTCTTTGGTGGCGATGCCGATGGCCTGCGCCAGGTGGGTCTTGCCAAGGCCGGGGCCGCCATAGATGAAGAGGGGGTTGAAGGCGTTCTTGCCGGGGTTGTCGGCGATTGTGAGGCCGGCGGAATATCCCAGGCGGTTGCACTCGCCCACCACGAAGTTCTCGAAATCGTAGTTGGAGTTGAGGTTGGACTCTATCTTGACCTTCTGGATGCCGGGGATGGCGTAGGCGCTGCCGCGATAGCGGCGGGCGTCGCCCTCCAGGGCCACCGGGCGGTTCTGCGGGGTCTCGCGGCCGCTCTCCATAGTGCGCACATAGCCGTTGCCGGCCACCCTTACACTATATATAAGTCTGAAGCCGGGACCTATCACGCGAGTGAGCACCTTGAGCAGCAAATCGCTGTAATGGCTCTCGATGTATTCCCTCACATAGTGGGAGGGGACCTCCAGAGTGAGCTCTTTGCCGACGAGGCTTTTTGCCCGTATCGGAGCGAACCAGGTCTTGTATCCTTCCTCTGTGGTGTTGTCCTTGATGATGGACAGGCACTCTTCCCAAATCTGTATGTTGTCTTGCTTTGTCATCTGTTCTGTTTGCACAACAAAGCTGGTTGAAAAAAAGATAAATAAAAAACCTGGAAACGCTTGCAAAATTCAAAAACGGCGTAAGTCGCTGATATCTAATTTGAAATTCTGCGGTGCCTGTAAGCGGTTGTGAATAAGATGTTTAAAACATTTTTTAAAATTTATTGCTCTGATGGTTCGTTAGTTAGAGGGCGGAACAGAAATTTTAATTTTTTTTGATTCCAAAATTGTCTATCTTGACCACAAAGCAGCCGGGAAAATCGGATTTCATTTCTGCTGAAGCCTTTGCCGCTTCTGCCTCGCTGCCGAAGGTTCCGACACTATATTTATATACTGCGCCGACCTTGAAGCTGTGGATATCTTTGCGTCCCTTGAACTGCGGCGCGCCGCTCTCCAGCTTCTTGGAGAGAGCGAACACCTGCACCGTATAATATGTGCCATTATTCCCGCTTTCGGCGGCGGATTCGGCTGCGCGTTCAGCTGCCGCGCTCTCGGCTGCGGCGGGTGCGTCTGATCTATCGGCGGCAGATTGTGCAGGGGATTCTTCATTCGCGGAGGCCCCGGCTTCCGGCGTCTGTCCGGAGTCCGCACCGTCTGCGCCGCTCTCATATTGCTCCTTGAACTTGACAAAGGCGTTGAAGAGGTCTCCGGCAAGCTGCTCGCGCTTCTGCGGCGAACTCAGCGTGGCGCGGTCGGAGGCGTTGGTGATGAACCCCAGCTCTACCAGCACCGCCGGCATGGTGGTGCGCCAGAGTACCAGCAAGCCGCCCTGCTTGATGCCGCGGTCGGCGGTGATGGGCCCCTTGCGCAGCTCTTTCTGGCACAGGTCGGCAAAAATCAGGCTCTGCTCAAAGTAGGCGTTCTGCATCAGGTTGAAGAAGATGTAACTCTCGGTGTCGGAGGGGTCGAAGCCCTGATATTTGGTGGAATAGTCGTCCTCTAGCAGAATCACCGAGTTCTCCCGCTTGCACACCTCCATATTGGCGGCGTTCTTGTGCATGCCCATCACGAATGTCTCGCAGCCGGAGGGGGCCTTGGAGGTCTTGGGCACCGAATTCACGTGCACCGAAATGAACAGGTCGGCCTTGTTTTTATTGGCGATGTCGGCCCGCTTGTCCAGCGGGATAAATTCGTCGCTTCTGCGGGTGCAGATCACTTTCACGTCGGGATATTCGCCGTTGATGCGCTTTTCCAGCCGCAGCGCCACGTCCAGCACCACATCCTTCTCTTTGAGCCGGCCGTCGAGCGAGACGGCACCCGAGTCGTGCCCGCCGTGTCCCGGGTCCAGCACCACGGTGGACAGCCGCACCTGCTGCGCAAGGGCGGCGGAGGCTGTCAGAACTGTGGCCAGTGCGGCGGTAAGGAACCTCTTGGAGAACAAAAACGGCATATATGTTGTAAAAAGCTCGCAAAAATCCTACTTTTGCAAAGATAATATTATTTGTTCTCAATAGTCCGCGTGCGTCGTGCGAAATACATATTGATACTGCTGACCGCCCTGTGTCGCTTTATCTGCTGCGGTGCCCAGAACGCGGATCCCCTGCCCGAGAAGGCTGCATCACCTGCTTCTGCGCCCGCCGCAGAGGCTCTCTTGCCCCCTGCAGACAGCGTCCACGCCCCTCTGGATTCCCTCCTTAACCCTGCGGACAGCACCCTCGCGGCGGCCGACACTTCCCTTGCGGGCAAGGCTGCAAGGCCCAAGAGCACCCTGGAGCGCCCCGCCTTCTCCACCGCCAAGGACTCCGTGATAGAGGATTTCACCGGCGGGCGCAAGGTGATCTACTACTACGGCGATGTCTCCGTGAAATACGGCAAGACCGAAATTACCGCCGACTATATGGCCTACGACCTAGACAACAACGTGGTGTATGCCCGCGGCACCAAGGATTACGAAAACAAGTGGAAGGGGCAGCCGGTGCTCAAGGACGGCAAGGCGGAGTACAAGATGGAGGAGATCTACTACAGCTTTGACACCCGCAAGGCCCGCATCAAAAATATGGTCACCAACCAGCAGGAGGGTGAGCTGCGGGGTGAACGGCTCAAGATGATGGCCGATCAGTCGGTGAACATCGCCGGTGGCAAATACACTGTCTGCAATGCGGAGCATCCCCACTATTACCTGCAGATGACGGCGGCCAAGACCATCACCCAGCCCAGCCAGCACACCGTGTTCGGCCCGGCGTATGTGGTGGTGGAGGATGTCCCCCTGCCGCTCGCGCTCCCCTTCGGATTCGTGCCCAATATGCCCGACAGGGCCAGCGGCATAATGATGCCTACATACGGCGAGGAGAACGCCCGCGGCCTATATCTGCGCGACATCGGTTATTATGTGGTGGTCAACGACCACCTGGACTTTTCCGTTTCCGGAGATATTTACAGCTACGGTTCCTGGGCCATCGAGCTCACTTCCCGTTACAAAAGGAGATATGCATATTCCGGCGACCTTAATATGACATATTCGGTGGACAAGACGGGCGAGAAGGGGACTTCCGGCTACAGCGAGTCCACCAACTTCGGCGTCAAATGGTCGCACGCGCAGGATTCCAAGGCGCGCCCGGGCACCAGCTTCCGCGCTTCGGTGAATTTCTCCAGCCCCTCTAACAACCGCTACAACTCGCAGAGCGTGTCGGAGGCCATTCAGAGCCAGACTTCGTCTTCGATTTCATACTCCAAGACACTCTCGTTCGGCAGCGTCTCGGTGAGCATGCTGCACAGCCAGAATTCCAGGGACAGTTCGTATGTGTTCACCCTGCCCAACCTGTCGTTCAATGTGAACCGCTTCTACCCCTTCAAGAAAAAGACCCGAGTGGGCAAGGAGAAGATTTACGAGCAGATTTCGCTCAGCTACAGCACCTCGTTCCAGAACAAGATCAGCTTCAAGTCGAGCGAGTTTATGCAGGAGGGCTTCACCGACAAGTTCAACAACGGCATGACCCACAAGCTGAGCATCGGCCTCCCTTCGTTCACTCTGCTCAAGTACCTTAACTTCTCTCCCGGCATCAGCTACGGCGCCAATATGTACTTCCGCAGCACCAGCCAGTATTACAACCCCGAGACCGACGCGGTGGAGTCGAGCACTTCCAAGCAGTTCTCCACGCTGGGCATAACCCAGAACTATTCGGCGTCCATCTCGATGAGCACCCGCATCTACGGTCTGTTCCAGTTCAATCCCAAGGGAAAGCTGCAGGCCATCAGACATATGATAACTCCCTCGCTGAGCCTCTCCTACCATCCCGAGCTGGGCACGGCGGCCAACGGTTGGCGCACCCTGACCTACCTGAATGCGGCGGGCGAGGAAATCTCCAAGGACTACAACATCTACTCCGGACAGCTCAACAGCCCGCCGAGCAAGGGCAAGAGCGGATCGATGAGCTTCTCGTTCGGCAACAACCTGGAGGCCAAGGTGCGTGACGACAAGGACACCACCGGCACCGGCACCAAGAAGATTAAGCTGATAGACCAGCTGAACATAGGCGGCTCGTATAACTTCATGGCCGACTCGCTCAAGCTATCTACCATATCGATTTCCGGAAGCACCACCGTGTTCGGCAAGGTGGGCGTGAACGGCAACCTGACTCTGGACCCCTACGACGTGAACGAGCGAGGCGTGCGCTGCAACAGGTTTATGCTGCAGACACAGCACCGTCTGGCCCGTATCACCAACGCATCGGCCTCGATGTCCTACTCGCTGCAGGGCAAGGGGGCCATCAACGGCAACGACGGCCGCAAAGATGCCGTAAAGGGCTCCGAAGAGAGCCAGTATTACAGGGTGTACTATCACCCCCTCACCGGCGAATATATCCCCGGCGGCTGGCTCTACTATCTTAATCCTGAGATCCCCTGGAACCTGAGCTTCAGTCTCAACATGGCCTACAGCACCTCCTACAGCACCTCCAACAACCAGCTGCAGAAGGTCAACAAGTTTACCCGCACCGCCACGATGAGCGGCCAGCTGAGGCTCACCAAGGCGCTGAACTTCTCGCTGAACACCGGCTTCGACTTGAGCGCGCTCACCATGACCACTTCGCAGCTGAGCGCTACCTACGACCTGCACTGCTTCAACATCAGCGTCTCGTGGGTACCTACCGGCAAGTGGCAGAGCTGGGGCTTCCGCATCGCGGCCAACTCCTCCACGCTCAGCAGCCTGCTCAAATACGACAAGTCCTCCAGCTTCTGGGACAACTGACATCTGCAATACAGCGCATTATGAAAAATATGATCGCCCCCTCCATTCTGTCGGCCGACTTCGGCAACCTTGCAAGAGATATTGAGATGCTCAACGGCTCCTGCTGCTCTCTGATTCACCTCGACGTGATGGACGGAGTGTTCGTGCCCAACATCTCCTTCGGATTTCCGGTGCTGGAGAGCGTGGCTGCGGTGAGCCGCAAGCCGCTGGATCTGCATCTGATGATCACCGACCCCGACCGTTTTCTGGAGCGTTTTGCATCGCTCAAAGGGGTGGAATACATCACCGTTCACTATGAGGCCTGCACACATCTGCACCGCACTGTGGAGGCGATTCACACCCTCGGTAAAAAGGCCGGAGTGGCGCTCAACCCCCACACAAACGTCTCGCTGCTGGAGGATCTGCTGCCGCAGCTGGATCTGGCGCTGGTAATGTCGGTGAATCCCGGTTTCGGCGGGCAGAAGTTCATAGGGCAGGCCATCTCCAAGGCGGAGAAGCTCTCCCGGATGATTGAGCGCTGCGGCAGCAATTGTCTCATCGAGGTGGACGGCGGCGTCTCTGAGGACAACATCGCCGCTCTTTCGAAGGCCGGGGTCGAGGTGTTCGTGGCAGGCAATTCTGTGTTCCGCAGCGGCGATCCCTGTCAGACCATTGCCAATATGGCAGAAATCTAGTAGGCGACCTCTTTAAAGGCAAAAAGTCTTTCGCCCCCGGCCGCGGCGATTCTGAGCCGTCCGTCGGAGGCGACTCCCTCTATCGTGCCGGAGAATTTCTCCCCGGTGGCGCAGTCGGTGAAGGTGTGCGCCTCTCCTTTGAGGTATAGCAGATTGTGGTAGCGGACGTCGGTCTCGGGGCCGATGCTGTCGTATTCGGCGTAGATGCAGTCGGCAAGAGAGGGTAGGAGGGCCTCCACATCGTATTGCCGCCCAGTGATTTGCGCCAGTGACACCGGATTCGGCACCGTGGCGGGGAATTCCGTCTGGTTAATGTTGAGCCCTATGCCCACCGCGCTGTCGGAGAGCATTCCGCCCGAAACGGTGTGGCGGATGAGGATGCCGCAGATTTTGCGCTGGCCCGCGTAGATGTCGTTGGGCCACTTGATGCGGGTCTCGACCCCCTCCTTCCGCAGGAATGCGCACACTCCCAGCGAGACTGCCTGGCTCAGGAGAAACTGCCGTCGGGCATCAAAATTGTTATGGCGCAACAGCAGTGTGAAGGTGAGATTCTGCCCCGCGGCGCTGCTCCAGCTGTTGCCTTTCTGCCCTTTTCCGGCACTTTGGTAGCGTGCGGCCCAAATCTCTTTGTGCGAGAGAGCGGCGCGCGCGTTTTCAACATCAGAAAAGGTCGAGCCGGTAATGTTGAACCATTTAATTTTGTACATTTGCATTTTTGATAATCCGCACGAAATTACAGATTTTTATGAATACAGAGCAGCAGAAAAAAGAAATAGGGGTGATTGCCTCCGCAATGCTTGACAAGAAGGCCGGCGGGGTGGTGGCGATGGACCTCACCGGCATCGGTACCGCCATCACAGACAGTTTTGTGATATGCAATGCCGACAGCACTACACAGGTCGTGGCCATCTGCGACAACATCGTGGATAAGATGTGGACCGAGTGCAGGCGGGATCCCATCCGCCAGCAGGGGCGAGAGAACGCCTTCTGGGTCATTCTCGACTACGGCGACATAGTCGTGCACATCTTCAAGACAGAATATCGCGAATTCTACCGTCTGGAGGACCTCTGGTCCGACGCGGAAAAAACCACTTACACCGACGATGGCAAATAACAACGTCAATCCCGGCGGCGGCCGGCGCCCCATGCGCCCTTCCCGCCCGATGAGATGGGGAATAACCCTCATTTATATCCTGCTGTTCGGCGGGCTTGTGTATCTGTGGAGCAGCAGCGGCGGCTCCAAGCCGGTCAAGAAGGAGTGGTTTGAGGTCCGCGACGAGATTCTGCCCACCGGCAGCGTGCAGAAAATCGTGTATGTGCGCAATCTGCAGCGCGGCGAGGTGTACATCAAGGGATCTGCCGCCGCACGCTACAAGAATTATTTCCAGGAGGGAGCCCAGCCCAAGAACGGCCCTTATTTCTACTTTCTGGTATCCAAGACTTTTGATGCGGAAGCCGAGTTCGACACCGTGCTTAATCGGCTGCCGGAGCTGGACCGCTTTGACGTGGTGATTGAAGAGCATAACAGCAGTTGGGCAAATCTGGCCGACTGGATCTGGATCATTTTTATGATTGTGTTCTTCATAATGATGTTCGCGATGCCTATGCGCGGAATGGGAGGCGGCGGTGCCGGCGGAATATTCAATGTCGGTAAGTCCCAGGCCAAGGTAATCGAGGGCGACAAGCAGCAGAACAAGGTCACATTCAAGGATGTGGCGGGCCTGGAGGAGGCCAAGGTGGAGGTTATGGAGATTGTGGACTTCCTCAAGAACCCCAAGAAATACACCGCCCTGGGCGGCAAGATACCCAAGGGAGCCCTTCTGGTGGGCCCTCCCGGCACCGGCAAGACCCTGCTGGCAAAAGCCGTTGCGGGCGAGGCGAATGTGCCGTTCTTCTCCATTTCCGGTTCTGACTTCGTGGAGATGTTTGTGGGCGTGGGTGCCTCCCGCGTGCGCGATTTGTTCCGCCAAGCCAAGGAGAAGGCCCCTTGCATAGTGTTCATAGACGAAATTGACGCCGTGGGCCGCTCCCGCAGCAAGAATGTAGGCTTCTCTTCCAACGACGAGAGGGAGAACACCCTCAACCAGCTGCTCACCGAGATGGACGGCTTCGGCTCCAACTCCGGCGTGATAGTGCTGGCAGCCACAAACCGTGCCGACGTGCTGGACAGCGCCCTGATGCGTGCCGGCCGCTTTGACCGCCAGATTCACGTGGATCTGCCCGAGCTCAAGGAGCGTCTGGCCATCTTCAAGGTGCATCTGCGCAAAATCAAGCTGACCCCCGGCTTTGACATAGACTTCCTGGCAAAGCAGACTCCCGGATTCTCCGGCGCCGACATAGCCAACGTGTGCAACGAGGCGGCCCTGATAGCCGCCCGCCACAACAAGAAGTTTGTGGAGAAGCAGGATTTTCTGGATGCCATCGATCGCATTGTGGGCGGTCTGGAGCGCAAGAGCAAGATAATTTCTGCAGAGGAGAAGCGCACCATTGCACATCACGAGGCGGGCCACGCCACTGTCAGCTGGATTCTGCCGCACGCGAATCCGCTGCTCAAAGTCACAATAATCCCGCGCGGACAGGCGCTTGGCGCTGCCTGGTATCTGCCGGAAGAGCGTCAGCTCACCACCCGCGAGCAGATTATGGACGAGATGGCGGCCACTATCGGCGGCCGCGTGGCTGAGGAGCTGGTGAACGGAGAAATCTCCACCGGCGCCCTCAACGATCTGGAGAAGCTCACACGGCAGGCATACGCTATGGTGACCTACTTCGGCATGAGCGAGAAGATCGGCAACGTCTCTTATTATGATTCCACCGGCCGCAGCGAGATGTCGCTCTCCAAGCCTTACAGCGAGAAGACCGCGGAGGATATAGACGGCGAGGTCAAGCGGCTCATAGACGAGGCCCACGAAACTGCCAAGAAGGTGCTTTTGGAGCATAGGGACGCTTTTGAGCAGCTTGCGCAGCTGCTGCTGGAGCGCGAGGTGATATTCTCCGAAGATGTGGAGCGCATACTCGGC
This sequence comes from bacterium, assembly GCA_963637965.1. Taxonomy (GTDB): domain Bacteria; phylum Bacteroidota; class Bacteroidia; order Bacteroidales; family UBA932; genus Equibacterium. The sequence continues at coordinate 20,369 of CAVHPI010000018.1, read as the reverse complement.
CCCCGCACAGCCGGCGTCAACCCCAATGCAATTATAGGCGGCGATGCTCCTGCCGACGGCGGCGAGTCCAAGCCCGCAGCACCTGCCCGGGAGGAAAAACCTGCCCGGGAGGCCAAGTCGGCACAGGAACACAAGCCTGCCGAGGAACCCGAATCGGCACGGGAGGCAAAACCTGCTGAGGAATCAAAACCCGCCACACCCGAGGTAAAGGCTCCCGCTGCAGAAGAGCCTGCTGCAGTTGCCTCTGCTCCCGCAGTGGAAGATGTACCCGCCGCTACACAAGTGCAGAAGTCCTCTGAAAACAAACCTGCCGAAGGCGCCGATTCCGACGTGATAGATCTGGATGTCGACACTTCGGAGCCCAAGCCGGCCAAGAAGCGACGCAAACCGAAAAAGCCCGCAGCCCAACCTGCCGCCTCCCCGGAGGCGCCGCAGAGCGGTTCCGAGACTCAGGATAAACCCAATCAGGACGGCTCCGACAGTCTTCCCACACTCTTCTAATGCCTATGAAATCGTCATTGCTCAAGAGAATTATCGGTTCTGTACTGCTGGTGGTGGTGTTCATCGGCGCTTTGCTGGCCCACCCGCTGCTATACGCGGTTCTCTTCTCTCTGGGCATGGCTGTCATGATGGAGGAACTCTACCGTATGACGATGGGGAGCGGCGTGCACACTGCGGAACGCGTGCTGATGGCCGGCCTCTGCTGCGCAGTGTTCCTCTGCTTTATAATTTTCCGGCTCTACGGCGTCAGCTACCGCTATCTGCTTCTTGCCCTGCCGATGCTGATGCTGATACTCTCCGCGACGCTGTTCGACAGCCATCGCGAGCCCGACTGCCTGCAGAAGCTCTGCTTCCCGGCAGTATATCTGCTCCCTTCGTTTATGACCGGCAGCCTGCTGCTCTTTGGCGGCGACGGCAGCTACAGCCCAGCCCTCTTCATTGCGGTGATGGTGCTGGTGTGGATGAGCGATGTGGGGGGCTATGTGATGGGGATGGCCCTGGGACAGAGAGAGGGTGCGCGAAAGCTCTGCCCCTCCATTTCTCCCAACAAATCCTGGGCGGGAGTTTCCGGCTGCGTCATATTCACTTTTGCCGCAGCGGTGGTGCTCCATTACTGCGGCCTGTTCTCACTGCAGCTCTGGCATTGGGCGGCAATCTCGCTGATTGTGGTGTTCTTCGGCATCACCGGCGATCTGTTCGAGTCGCTCATCAAGCGCCAGTACGGCTACAAGGATGCCGGCAAAATCATAGTGGGACACGGCGGCCTGCTGGACCGCTTTGACGGGGCGCTGTTTTCGGTGCCGGTGGTCACGGTGTTCCTGATTCTGGTAAATATAGTTCAACTGAACCTTTAAAATATGGAATTACATAAAGAAGGACTCCTTTTCATAATTATAGCCATATCGGTGGCGGTGGTTGGCATCGCGCTGGTGTGGCTGCTTGGCAAATCCACAACGCTTAAGGTGACCGCGACTGTGCTGCTTGCATTTCTGGCGGGAATCATCGTTTTCTTTTTCCGCGTGCCTGAGCGCACCGTCACCGTGGACCCCGCGCTGGTTGTTTCCCCTTCCGACGGCAAGGTGGTGAAGGTGCAGAAAACCTACGTCAAAGAGTATTTCGACTGCGAGTGCACAGAGATTTCGATATTCCTGAATCTCTTCAATGTGCATATAACCTGGTTCCCCGTGGGGGGCGACATCGTCTACAGCAGATATTATCCCGGGGCGCACTGGTTCGCCTTTCTGCCCAAGGAGTCTGAGAAGAACGAGCACACCTCAGTGGTGGTGCGCAGCCAGGACGGCCGCGAAGTGATGTACCGCCAGATTGCGGGCATCGTGGCGCGCAGGGTGGTGAGCTACGCCGTGGAGGGTGAGCGATGCGACCAGGCCGGCGAGGCCGGCTTCATCAAGTTTGGCTCCCGCCTCACCATATTCATTCCGGGCGACGTTGAGCCGCTGGTTAAGGTGGGCGACAAGGTCACGGGCAGCGTCACCCCGCTTGCAAGAAAAAAATAATGTGAGAAAGATATGGATCCGAAAGAGTTAGGAACTGAAAAAATCGGCACTCTGCTGCGGCGCTACGCCACGCCTGCCATCATAGCGATGCTGGCCTCCTCCCTCTACAACATGGTGGACAGCATCTTTATCGGGCAGGGTGTGGGGGCCATGGCCATCAGCGGCATGGCGGTGACATTCCCCCTTATGAACATCACGGCAGCTTTCGGCACCCTGGTGGGAGTCGGCTGCTCCACGCTCATATCCATCCTGCTGGGACAGCAGGACAATAAGATGGCCAACCGCGTTTTGGGCAATGTGGTGATTATGAACATCGCAATCGGCATCATAGTCACGATACTGTCGCTGCTGTTCCTGGATCCGATTCTCTACTTTTTCGGCGCCAGCGAGAACACAATCTGCTATGCCCGCGACTATATGGTCGTGATAATGTTGGGCAATGTTATATCCCACCTCTATTTTGGACTTAACTCGGTGCTGCGCTCTGCGGGACGTCCGCGCCTGGCGATGGTGTCCACAATGCTTGCGGTGATTCTCAACACCATTCTGGACCCGATTTTCATCTTTGTGTTCAAGATGGGCATCCAGGGGGCCGCGATTGCAACCGTGCTGGCGCAGATTGTGGCGCTGGTGTGGGTGCTCCGCGCATTCGGCGACAAGAGTCAGGCGCTGCACTTCTCCCGCGAGATTTTTCACTTTGACTGGCGTATCGCCAGCCGTTCGCTGGCCATCGGTCTCTCTCCCTTTCTGATGAATGTCGCCGCCTGCTTTGTGGTGATTCTCATAAACAACCAGCTCAAGAAATATGGCGGTGATTTGGCCATTGGCGCCTACGGCATCGCCAACAGGCTGGCATTCCTGTTCATTACCATTTCGATGGGTCTGAACCAGGGCATGCAGCCCATCGCCGGCTACAACTTCGGGGCGCGCAAGTTTTCCCGCGTGAAAGAGGTGTTGGACAAGACAATCTTCTGCTCTATGGTAGCTCTCTCGCTGGGCTTTGCGGCGGGAATGGCGATGCCCGGCGTGTGCGTGTCGCTCTTTACCCACGACGTGCAGCTGCGCGTCATCGCCGCCAAGGCGTTCCGCATCATGGTGGTGCTCTTCCCGCTGGTTGGCTTCCAGATTGTGGTCACCAACTTTTTCCAGTGCATCGGCAAGGTGGGCAAGTCCATCTTCCTCTCCCTTTCGCGCCAGCTGCTGTTCTTGGTTCCCTTCCTGACAGTCCTGCCGCTTTTCTGGGGGCTGGACGGCGTGTGGTGGAGCCTGCCGGCATCGGATGCCGTGGCCACCGTCGTGGCGTTTTTTATGATCCGCCGGGAGATGCGCTCGTTTGAGAAGGCCCAGGCGGTGGCCGGTGCAGAAGTCAAACCCGAAATTGAACAACAACAATAATATGGAAAGCAACATCATAATCACTGTCGGCAGACAGATAGGCAGCGGCGGCCTCAGTGTGGCGTCGCTCATCGCCAAGAAACTAGGCATAGAGGTTTACGACCGCAATCTGCTTATGCTGGCGGCCAAGGAGAGCGGCATTTCACAGGAGATATTTGCCGACAAGGACGAGAAGCCGGCTGCGATGAGCCGCTTTGCGCAGTTTCTGGGCATTCGCAGCTCTGTGTATGCAAGCGCGCAGGCATTCACCGAACCCGGCACGCTGACCGACGACGAACTCTTTACCCTGCAGGGCAAGGTTATCAAGACCATCGCCGCCAAGGGGTCCGGAGTGTTCGTGGGGCGCTGCGCCGATTATGTGCTGCGCAATGAGCCGGGGTTGTTTTCTGTGTTCGTGACGGCCGATATGGAGGACCGCGTGGCGCGGATTATGGAGCGGGAGAAGATTTCTGCCGACGCCGCCCGCAAGTATATCGAGAACGGGCAGCGCAAGCGCAGCTACTATTATAACTACTACACTTTCAAGAAGTGGGGCGACAGCACCAGCTACGACTTGTGCATCAACAGCAGCCGCTACGGCCTGGAGACTACTGCCGACCTTATAGTGGACCTCTACAAAAGATTCCGCGAGAAGGGGCTGTAAAGCGCCCCGCCCAAGCTCCGCTAAACTCTAAACTCTAAACTCTACACTTTCAAATCCCCAGCACCCTCCGCACATTTTTTATTGATGACCCCAACCCTAAATCCCTTCCCCCAGGAAGGGACTTGCCCAACGGCACTTCGTGCCTCTAAACTCTTGTAGATTAAAGCTGTCCCGTGACGCACGTGACGTGCACCGGGAGGCGGCGTGATTCGCTCTGCAGCGCTTCGAGGGCTTCGCTGCGCTGGACGTACCCCTCCAGCACCATCTTGCAACTTGCCGGCACCTGCAGATATTGGGTGAGGGCAGCGGCCGTGACGCACTCGTGGCCGCTATTGAGCCCAGCTGCGTCAAAGGCGTCTATCCACTCCTGGACCTCTTCCGAGGCGATGTCGCAGCAGGAGCTGCGCGGCTCGATGCAAAGCGCCGCCGGCAGGCGGTGGGTGCACATCTCGATATCCTTGAGCAGCAGCGCCGTGTGATACTCGTCGCCCGGCAGATTTATGGAGAAGGTGTCGTTGCCGGTGACGCTGCAGTCGAAGTCTGCGATGCGCATCAGCGCTCCGGCCCCCTGCCACACCAGAATCCGGCGCCCCTCATTGTCTATAGGGCAGGCGGACAGGTCCACGGCATATTTGATGAATTCCTGGCAGGCGGCGCCGCGGCTCACCCGCCGTGAGCCGAATTTGCGCTCTATACATCTGCGGGTAAATTCGCGGTAGCGCTCCTGATAACTCAAGTTTTCTGTCTGACTTTTCATTCTTGCAGCAATTTGGCCAGAGTCTCGGGGGTGATGTCTTTTGCAATCACCGTCCCCGTGGCGTCCAGCAGGTAAATTTTAGGGGCGACGCTGACGTCATATTTGCTGTAGAGCTCGCTCTGCGGCCATTCGGCGCGGAGGTCTCTCCACCAGCGGCCGCGGCTGCGCAGGCTGTCGCGCCACTCCTGACTGTCAGGCCCCACATAAACGCTGGTGATGCGCACCCCGCTGCGCCGCAGCGTCTTGCGCATCTGTAGAAGTTCTTCTTTCCAGGCCCGGCACTCCTCGCAGGAGACCAGGTTGAAGAAGATTACTGCATATTTTTTGCCACAATGCCCTATCAGATGTCGCCGATGCCCCCCCCTGTCCAGAAGCATCACGTCGGCAGCCTTGCTCCCCAGCGGGTTCAGGGAGAAAATGCGCAGCGCCTCGCGGGCACTCTCCAGCATCTCCTGCGACCAATACTGCGGCTGCCCCGCAATGTATTCGCGGGCCACGAGGGCGGCGCTCTGCATCGCCTCGTAATTCCCCTGACCCCGGAGGTAATTGTATATCCCGGAGAATGTCTCGCGATAGAGGGGGGCGTCGCTCTCAAGACGGCTGTGGAATGCGCGGCACACGTCGGCCACGCTGGCGGTGTCCAGCCCCATATTGTCCCGTACCCCGTCCATCAGGGAGTAGAGCGACTCCTCAAATGATTTTTTCTGCCCAAGCAGCGCCCCCAGGGCGGCGGCGTCCAGTTTGCGGCCGCAGATGCGGTTGTCCTCGTCTAGCAGCAGCAGCGAGGGGGTCGTGAGCACCGAATATTTCTTGTGGAACTGCGATTTGCCCTCGGGGTCCCAGAGGTGCACGACCCGTATTTTGGGGTTGTCGATGCCGCGGAAGGCGGTGAGGGCATACCTGGCCCACGCCGTGCGGTCGCTTTGGGTGTAGACCGCATAGAGGGTCAGCGGCGCATCGGCGTCATAGCCCTTGAGGCAGGAAACTATCAGCGGAGTCTGCACGCTGCAGGTGGCGCAGCCGTCCTCATAAAAATAGAGCACTTTGGGCCCGCCGGTGGCCTCGCGCACATCCACCGTGTCGCCGTCGATGTTCTCCAACTGCAGAGGAGCGGCCGGCATTCCCAGCAGCGACTGCCGGTTGAACTCGGCAAAGGCGTAGAGGGTGGGGTAGGTGGCCTCCGACGGCCATTTGAGCCGCTTGTTGAGGAAGTAATTGTCGGCAATGTGCACCGACACCCCTTCTGCCCCCATCACGGGACATTCCAGAAAGTAGTTGAAGGCTGTCCCGGCAATTGCGGCGCGGCTTTTATCGTCGGACACCGAAGCTATGAGGGCGTCGCAGCGGGCGTTGATGCTGTCCACCGGCAGCGTGCACACGGCGTCGAAATACTCCTTGAGCGAGCCGTAGAGGTTCAGGGTGTCCCGCTGTGCAAGGCACCTGAGCGGCAGCAGAAGCGCCACAAGCAAGGCTATGAGCCCACGGCGCATCTATTCCAGCATTTTCAGATATTTGGCGATGTCCACATTCTTGGGGATGAAGTCGGTGGCCTTGCCGCCGTTTATCAGCACATCGCGCACAACTGTAGATGATATGAACGAGTATTCGTGCCCCGAGGGGATGAATACCGTGAGAATGGAGGGGCGCATCTTCTTGTTGGCCTGGGCAATGGCCCGCTCCAGCTCGAAGTCGGTGGTGGTGCGCATGCCGCGCACGATGTATTTGGCCCCCTTCTCCTGGCAGAAGTCCACCGTGAGGCCGCTGAAGGCGCATACCTCCACGTTGGGCAGGTCGGCTGTGGCGTCGCGGGCAATCTGCACCTTGATGTCGATGGGGAAGAAGTGCCTTTTGGAGGAGTTGTTGCCGATGGCCACAATCACCTTGTCAAAGATTCTGAGGGATGATTTGACCACCTCCAGATGGCCGAGGGTGAAGGGGTCGAAAGACCCCGGGAAGACTGCGATTTTCATCAGTTGGAAGTTAAGTTACCGGCTCCAGTCGATGGCCCCGTAGCCCTCGGCGGAGAGAATTTCGTTGGTTTTGGAGAAATGACGGCAGCCGAAAAACGCCCCGCCCGCAAGGGGCGAGGGGTGGGCCGCCTCCAGCACGTAGTGGCGGGAAGTGTCTATCAGCTCCTTTTTGTCGCGGGCGAACCTGCCCCAGAGCAGGAACACCACGCCGCTTTTGCCGTCGCTGATGGCCTTGATCACTGCATCGGTGAAGGTCTGCCAGCCCAGCGCTCTGTGGGAGGCCGCCTCCCCGGCGCGCACCGTGAGTATCGAGTTCAGCAGGAACACGCCCTGCTCTGCCCAGCCCCGCAGCGAACCGCTCTTGCGGCTCATGTCCAGCCCCGTGTCGGCAGAAATCTCCTTGTAGATGTTCTTGAGCGACGGGGGCAGCTGCTCCCCTTCCGGCACCGAAAACGACAGCCCCTCAGCCTGCCCGGGCCTGTGATAGGGATCCTGCCCCAGAATCACCACCCGAACTTTGTCGAATGGGGTCAGCTCGAATGCATTGAATATCAGCTTGCCGGGGGGATAAATGGTGACTGATGCCTCCTTCTCGGCGTGTAAAGCGGCAGCGAGCGCGGCAAAATAGGGTTTGTCGAACTCGCTGCTCAATACCTCCTTCCAAGAAGGCTCTATCTTGACATTCATCTGCCGAAGGTTTGGTTCCTAATCGAATACAAATTTAAGAACTTCATCGACTCTGTCAACATAGTGGAAAGAGAGCCCCTTGATGTAAATCTCCTTGATGTCTTCGATGTCCCGGCGGTTTTCCGATGAAATCACTATGGTGTGGATGCCGGCCCGCTTGGCGGCCAGAATCTTCTCCTTGATGCCGCCCACCGGCAGCACCTTGCCGCGCAGGGTGGTCTCGCCAGTCATTGCGATGCCCTTGCGGATGCTCTTGCCCTTGAGGGCGGAGGCGATGGCGCACACCATCGTGATGCCGGCCGAGGGACCGTCCTTGGGGATGGCGCCCTCCGGCACGTGGATGTGGAAGTCCTTCTCGCGGAACACCTTGGGATCGACTCCGATTGCGGCGGCATTGGCCTTGAGGTACTGGAAGGCTATGGTGGCCGACTCCTTCATCACGTCGCCCAGATTGCCGGTGGTGGTCAGGTGGCCCTGCCCCTCGCTCACGCTGCACTCGATAAAGAGGATCTCTCCCCCCATCTCGGTCCAGGCCAGCCCGGTGACTACGCCGGGCAGCTCGTTGCCCTTCTGCATGTCGTGGTGGTTGGTGGGCAGCCCCAGATATTCGCGTATCCGCTCGGGCTTGAGGGTTATGTCGTGTTCCTCGCCCAGGGCGATCTTCTTGGCGGTGATGCGGCACAGCTTGGCAATCTGCTTGTCCAGGCCGCGCACGCCCGACTCGCGGGTGTAATTGTCTATAATCTCCCTTATGGCAGGCTTGGTGAGCTTCAGGTCGCCTGCGGCGAGGCCGTGCAGCTCCAGCTGCTTGGGCAGCAGGTAGTCCTTGGCTATGACCTCCTTCTCCTCTGCCAGATAGCCCGACACGTTTATCATCTCCATGCGGTCGCGCAGGGCGGGGCTGATGTTCTCCACGTTGTTGGCGGTGGTGATGAACAGCACCTTGGAAAGGTCGTAGTCAACATCCAGATAGTTGTCGTGGAAGGTGACGTTCTGCTCCGGGTCGAGCACCTCCAGCAGGGCGCTGGCGGGGTCGCCGTGGTAGTCGGTGGAGACCTTGTCTATCTCGTCCAGCACAATCACGGGGTTGATGGTGCCGGCGCGCTTCATTGTCTGCACTATGCGGCCCGCCATCGCGCCGATGTAGGTGCGGCGGTGTCCGCGGATTTCCGACTCGTCGTGCAGACCGCCCAGCGAGATGCGCCCGTATTTGCGCCCCAGGGCCTTGGCGATGGACTTGCCCAGCGAGGTCTTGCCCACGCCCGGAGGGCCGTAGAGGCACAGAATGGGCGATTTCATATCTCCCTTGAGAGAGAGAACAGCCAGGTACTCTATGATTCTCTCCTTGACTTTATCCAAGCCGTAGTGGTCCTCGTCCAGCACCTTCTGGGCATGCTTCAGGTCCAGATTGTCTTCCGTGGTCTCGCTCCAGGGGAGCTCCACCAGGAACTGCAGATAGCTGTATATGACATTGTAGTCGGGAGTGCTCGGGTTGGTCTTCTCCATCTTGCGCAACTCCTTCTCAAACGTCTCGGCCACATAGGCGGGCCAGTTCTTGCCCTCTGCCTTTTTACGCAGTTCGTCCACGTCGTCTCCGCTGGAGCTCATCCCCAGCTCTTCCTGGATGGTCTTGAGCTGGTTGTTGAGGTAATACTCCCTCTGTTGCTGGTCCATCTCCACCTTGACCTTCTTCTGGATGTCCTCGCGGATCTTGAGTATCTCTATCTGCTTGTCAAGCAGCGCCAGCAGCAGAGCGGCGCGCACCTTTATGCGCCCCTCCTCCAGCAGCGGCATCTTTTCCAAAGGGTTCTCCACCTCGATGGTGGAGGCCACGAAGTTCACCAGGAACGATTTGTCCTCTATGTCGCGGATGGCCATGCTCGCCTCCTGGGACATGTTGGAGGACATCTTGATGACCCGCTGCGCGGCGGTCTTGATGCCGTCGGCGAGGGTGTCCATCTCCGGGTCGGTGACGGCGGAGAGGTCTTCGGGCAGATATTCCACGCTGGCCATCATGTAGGGGAACACCACGTCCACGGATTTCACGCTGAAGCGGCTCACCCCCTGGATTATGGCAGTGACAGGAACATTTGGCAGGTCGATTATCTTGAGCACCCTGCCGAGGGTGCCGGTGGCGAACACGTCTTCCGCCCCGGGGTCTTCCACCTTGGGATCCTTCTGGGTGACGGCGCCAATGAGTTTGTTCGACTTGTATGCGTCATTGAGCAGCTGGATGGACTTTTCGCGCCGCACGGGCATCGGAATCACCGTACCGGGAAAAAGCACTGCACCGCGCAGCGGCAACAGCGGCAGCACTTTGGGCAGTTGCTCGTCCTGCAGCTTTCCGCTGGCATCTATGTTCATCACGGGTATGATGTTCATACCTATATCTTCTCCTGCAAGTATAAACGGATCTTTCATCGTATGTCAAATTGTCAGAATTGTAATAAGCCGTTGTTATCGGTCAATCATTGTGCCAAAGATAAGCGCAAATTTTTAGTGATATCTATTTGATAAATAAAAAAATAAGCATACTTTTGCAGCCAGTTTCACTGAAAAACATCAATAAAATTAATAGTATAGAGTTATGACTAAAGCAGATATCGTAAGCGAGATCGCGAAATCTACCGGATATGAGAAGGTTGTTGTTCTCGGTGTTGTCGAATCATTTATGGAATGCGTGAAGGAGTCTCTCAGCAAGGACAAAAACGTATATCTCCGCGGTTTCGGCAGCTTTGTGGTTAAGGAGCGTGCAGAAAAGGCTGCCCGTAACATCTCAAAGAATGTCACCATCACTATACCGGCACACAAAATCCCCTCTTTCAAGCCTGCAAAGACTTTCGTAGAGCAAGTCAAGAACCTGAAATAATCACTTAAAACCTAATAATTATGCCTAGCGGTAAGAAAAGAAAAAGACATAAGATGTCTACGCACAAACGCAAGAAACGTTTGCGCAAGAACAGACATAAGAAGAAATAACCCTTCTTAAGTTTTCAAGGCTGGCCACAGTGCCAGCCTTTTCACAATGGAAAAGAACCTGTTCATACAAGTCGACAAAGGTGTCACTTCGATCGCACTGACCGAGGGTGGACGCCTTATCGAGTATGACCAGGAAAGCGATGCCAAGGCCCAGTTCTCTGTCGGTGACGTCTTCCTGGGCAAGGTCAAGAAGCTGCTTCCCGCCCTCAACGCCGCGTTTGTGGACATCGGCGACGAGAAGGAGGCATTCATACACTATCTCGACCTGGGCATCAACTTCAAAACATTCGACTATTTTGTAAAGCAGATTGACATATCGAAGAACTACACCACATTCTTCGAAAAAGTCACCATCAACGAGCCGCTGGAAAAGGAGGGCCACATCAGCGACCACCTTCATGTGGGGCAGCCGGTGATGGTGCAGATAGTCAAGGAGCCCATCTCCACAAAGGGCTCGCGCCTGTCGGGAGAAATCTCCATTGCCGGGCGCAATCTGGTGCTGCTGCCTTTCTCCGACAAGGTGAGCATCTCGCAGAAAATCTCCTCGAAAGAGGAAAAGTCCCGCCTGAGCCGCCTCATATACAGCATACTGCCCAAGAACTACGGCGCCATAGTGCGCACCGCCGCGGAGGGCAAGCGCGCCGCCATTCTGGACGCCGAAATCAAGGGGCTGATCCACAAGTGGGAGAGTTCCTGGAAAAAGCTGGCCAAGAGCAAGGATGTGCAGCTGCTCTTCCGCGAAAACAGCCGCGTCACCACCCTTATCCGCGACCTGCTGAACGACGATTTCACCAACATTTATGTGGACGACCGCGCCATCTGCGAGGAGGTAAGCCAATATGTGGCCATGATTTCTCCCGGGCAGGAAAAAATCGTGCACTTTTACAATCGTCCGCAGCCCATTTTCGACTGCTATGACATCACCCGCCAGGTCAAAGGGGCCTTCGGGCGCGTGGTTTCCCTCAGAAAGGGGGCCTACCTTGTGATTGACCACACAGAGGCGATGCACGTGATTGATGTCAACAGCGGCACCCGCATCAAGGCGGGCGAGCAGGAAGACAACGCGCTGGAGGTGAACATGAGCGCCGCCGACGAGGTTGCGCGCCAGTTGCGTCTGCGCGATATGGGGGGCATCGTGATCGTGGACTTCATAGATATGGAGAGCCAGGAGCACCGCAACCGCCTCTACAAGCATATGCAGGAACTTATGGAGGGGGATCGCGCACGCCACACGGTGCTCCCGCTCACAAAGTTCGGACTGATGCAGATAACCCGCCAGAGGGTGCGTCCCGTGACGGTGGTGGAGACTCAGGAGGTCTGCCCCGCCTGCAAAGGGACGGGCAAAATCGGCCCCACGGTGCTGCTTGACGAGTCTTTTGAGCGCCACTTGATGGGCATAATGGAGAAAGGGGGCCACACGAAACTCTCTCTGGTGGTCAACCCCGTGGCATACGCCTACATCACCCGCGGAATGTGGAACAGCAAGGTGAGCGGGTGGAAGCGCAAATACAAATGCTCCATCAATGTGGAGCAGGACAGCGGCTTCGCTGTGAACCAGTCTGCCTGGTTCGACGCCGTTACCAGCGAGCGGCTCGGTTCATTTTTTGACTGATCTCGCCGTTGCAGAGATTGCCGATGCTCCCCTTGTGGGTGTGCCCCAGCCCCTCTACGGTCTTGGCTCCCGAATACTGGAATTTACCCTCGTTAACCGCTTTGCCTATGGTTTTGTAGGCATCTCTGAAGGGGACGCCTCCCACAACCATCTTGTTGACCTCCTCCACGGTGAACATGGGGTCGTACATCGCGGTCCCTTCCAGGATATGCTTGTTCACGCTGATGTTCTCCAGCATATAGACGGTCATCTCCAGACACTCCTTTATCGAGTCGATGGCGGGGAAGAGGGTGTCCTTGAGAAGCTGGAAGTCGCGGTGATAGCCGTGGGGCAAGTTGGTGGTGAGCATCGCTATGCTCCCCTCGCAGCCCTCTATGCGGTTGGTCTTGGCCCGCATCACCTCCCACACATCGGGATTCTTTTTGTGCGGCATGATGCTGCTGCCGGTGGTCAGCGAGTCGGGGAAGGAGATGAACTTGAAGTTGCTGGACATATACTGGCAGCAGTCGGCGGCAAACTTGTTGAGGGTGGAGGCGACGCAGCCGATTGCCGCGGCCACGGCGCGCTCGGTTTTGCCGCGCCCCATCTGCGCCGCGATGCTGTTGTAGCTCAAATCTTCGAAACCCAGGTCGCGGGCGGTCTGCTCGCGGTCGAGCGGGAACGAGCTGCCGTAGCCCGCAGCGCTGCCCAGAGGGTTCTGGTTGGCTATCTTGTAGGCTGCGCCAAGCATATACATATCGTCGCAGAGCGCTTCTGCATAGGCCCCGAACCACATTCCGAACGACGACGGCATCGCAATCTGGCCGTGAGTGTAGCCCGGGAGAATCACATCCTTGTTCTCTTCCGACAGGGTCTGCAGTTTACCGAACAGGGCGAGCACCTGGCCGCGGATGTTCTGCAGTTCGGCACGCAGGTAGAGCTTCAGATCCACAAGCACCTGGTCGTTGCGGCTCCTCCCGGAGTGGATTTTCTTGCCCAGATCGCCCAGGGTCCGGGTCAGACAAATTTCCACCTGGGAGTGGATGTCCTCCGCGATGTCCTCCAGCACAAATGTCCCCTCTTCTATGCTTTGCAGAATCTTGTCCAGCTCCGCCTGCAGCACCTTCTCTTCCCCGGCGGGCAACAGCCCGACCTTGGAGAGCATTGCGATGTGTGCCTTGGAGCCCAGCACGTCATATTTGGCAAGCCGCATGTCCAGTTCGCGGTCGCGGCCTACAGTGAAATCTTCTACCGCCTTTGCGGCGTCTACACCTTTGTTCCAGAGTGTCTGCATATGTCTTACAATGATAATTGCTCTATAAATCTGATATAAGCGGCGATCCCCTCGCGGATTTCGCTCTTCAGTATATATTCGTCCGCCTTGTGGGAGCGGTTGGAGTCGCCCGGCCCTATTTTGATGGCCTCGATGGGCATCCGCATCCAGTCGGATGAAGTGGGGGAGGTTATCATCTCCATCCCCAGCTTCTGCGCGGTGCGCATCAGGGGCGAATCCTGCGGGGTGGCGCTGGCCTTGTTGAGCAGGTTGCGCGCCTTGAGGGTAGAGGAGACCTCCGCCTGCAGCAGGCCGAGAATCTCTTCGTTGGAGTAGCACTCGTTGGGGCGGATGTCCACCACAAAGGTGCAGATGTCGGGAATCACGTTGTGGGCGTGCCCCGCATTGATTTGAGTCACGGAAAGCTTGACTTCGCCCAGAGAGGGGGAGACTTTGCAGAAGCGGTACGCCTTGAGGCGGGCTATGTCGTCCAGCGCCTTGTAGATGGCGTTCTCTCCCAGATGGGCTCTGGCGGCGTGGGCGCTGCGCCCCGTGGCTGTGCCGTCGATCACCAGCAGTCCGCTCTCGGCTATGGTGGCCCGCATGCGGGTGGGCTCGCCGATTATGGCAAAGTCGGCGTGGCTCTTTATGAACTCGCCCAGGCTGCGGGTGCCTCCCGCGCCGGAGCGCTCCTCTTCGCAGGAGAGCAGCAGCTGCAGGTTCACCGGGCAGGCTCCGGCATCGCTGAAGTGGAGGAATGTGGCAATCATGCTCACCAGACTGCCGCCGTCGTCGTTGCTGCCCAGCCCAAGAATGCGGTCTTCCGCCTCGGGGGGATTTATCGCGTCAAAGGTGTATGAGTCGGCAATCTGCACCGTGTCCATGTGGGCGCAGAGCAGCAGGGTGGGGAGTCGGTCGCCAATCTGCAGCCGCGCGGTGATGTTGTTGCCTCGGCGCTCTGCCGCTACACCGCGAGCCTCGAGCCACTCCATAAGGAAGTCGGCCCGCTCCCCCTCTTCAAAGGAGTAGGCGCGGATGGGTATCAGCCGCTTGAGCAGGTCAATCGCCAGGTCGCCGTAGTTTTCCATAAGCTATCTGATGGTTGTCCCCTTGAGCTCCAGCAGGTTCTCGGAATTCTTGATTATGACGCTCCTGACGCCGCTGCCGATGGCGGCAAAGGCGTTCTGCAGCTTGGGCAGCATGCCTGCGGAGACGCTGCCGTCGCTCTTGAGCTCTTCAAAGAGAGGCCTGTCGATGTATGATATCAGGGAGCTGTCGTCGTCCTTGTCGCGCAGCACGCCGTCCTTTTCAAAGCAGAAGATAAGGTCGGTGTCGTAAATCGGGCTCATCGCCACGGCGATGCCGGTGGCGATGGTGTCGGCGTTGGTGTTGAGCAGCGTGCCCGCCCCGTCGTGGTTTATGGCGCACACCACCGGGGTCACGCCGGCTTTCAGCAGGAGGTCGAATGCCTCGGGGTTGACCATGTCCAGGTCCCCCACAAAGCCGTAGTCCACCGGTTTTGCGGGGCGCTTGCGGCAGGTGATGGCGCCAAAGTCGGCCCCGGAGAGGCCGGCGGCATTGCAGCTGTACTTCTGCAGCGTGGCCACGATCTGCTTGTTGATGAGGCCGGCATACACCGCCGTGACCACCTTGAGGGTGTCGGCGTCGGTGACCCTGCGCCCGTCTATCATCTTGGGCTCGATGCCCAGGCGGGGAAGAATGCGGGTGGCGATGGCGCCGCCGCCGTGCACCAGAATCTTGGCCCCGGGAATCGAGGAAAAACGCTCCAGAAAGCGCTCCAGAGCTTCGGGGTTGTCTATAACATTGCCCCCTATTTTTATTACAGAAAGTTTCTTCATCAGAGAGAAAGCAGTATTTCTTTAAGCACGGTCTGCGCCGATACCACGCGATTGGCCGCCTCGGGTATCACCAGCGACTTGGGCGACTCTATCACATCGTCGCTCACAATCATATTGCGGCGCACCGGCAGGCAGTGCATGAAGAAGGCGTCGTTTGTCAGGGCCATCTTCTCTTTGGTGACGGTCCAGCTGCGGTCGCGGTTTATGACCTTGCCGTAGTTGTCGCCGGCGTATGCGGCCCAGTTCTTGGCATACACGAAGTCAGCACCCTCCAGAGCCTTGTCCTGGTCGTATTCCACGCGGGCGCGCCCCACAAACTTGGGGTCGAGCTCGTAGCCTTCGGGGTGGGTTATCACAAAGTCGTAGTCGGTGGCGTTCATCCACTCAGCAAAGGAGTTGGGCACCGCCTGCGGCAGCGCTTTGGGGTGGGGGGCCCAGGTCATGACCACCTTGGGCCGCGCCTGCTTCTTGTACTCTTCGATTGTGATGAGGTCGGCAAACGACTGCAGGGGGTGGCGGGTGGCCGCCTCCATGCTGAACACCGGCTTGCCGGAATATTGTATGAACTGGTTCAGGATTACCTCGTCGTAGTCGTCGCGCTTGTTTTCAAAACGGGCGAAGCTGCGCACGCCTATCACGTCGCAATAGCTGCCCATCACCGGAATCGCCTCCAGAATGTGCTCGCTCTTGTCGCCGTCCATTATCACGCCCCGCTCGGTCTCAAGTTTCCAGGCGCCCTGATTGATGTCAAGCACAATCACGTTCATACCCAGGTTGAGCCCCGCCTTCTGGGTGCTCAGGCGGGTGCGGAGACTGGAGTTGAAAAATACCATCAGCAGGGTCTTGTTCTTGCCCAGCGCATTGTCTGCAAAGGGGTTCTGCTTTACATAGGCGGCTTTTTCAAGCGCCTCCTTTATCGGGCCGATGTCGGCCGCGCAAGTGAAGTGTCTCATGATTTTCTAAGCGGTAAGATTGTTGAACGACTCTACGAACTGCTCGCACTCGCTCTGCGAGATGCACAGCGGAGGCAGCAGCCTTATGACATTAGCCCCGGCGCCGCCGGTGAAGATATGCTTCTCAAAGAGCAGCCGGTTGCGCAAATCGCCGTATTCATCATTGAGCTCGATGCCTATCATAAGGCCGCGGCCGCGCAGCTCCTTTATGGCCTTGTTGCCCTTGAGCGCGCCCAGGAGGTATTCTCCCCTGCTGCGGGCATTCTCGGTGAGATTCTCCCTGCCGAAGATGTCCAGCACTGCGATGGCGGCGGTGCAGGCGAGGTGGTTGCCCCCGAAAGTGGTGCCCAGCATCCCATATTCCGCTTTGATGGTGGGACTGATGATGATGGCGCCGATGGGGAAGCCGTTGCCCATCCCTTTTGCCATGGAGACTATGTCGGCCCTGATGCCGTATTTCTGATGGGCGTAGAAGTCACCCGTGCGGCCGTAGCCGCTTTGGATTTCGTCCATGATGAGCAGGGTGCCGCTTTCGTCGCACGCCTTGCGCGCTGCGCGGAGAAACTCTCCGCTCGGCTCATAAATGCCGGCCACGCCCTGGATGCCCTCTATGATCACTGCGGCGAACTGGCCGGTGGCCAAGTGGCTCTGCAGAGCGGCGATGTCGTTCAGCGGAGTGAACTGCACATTGCCGGTCTTGTTGAAGGGGGCCTGGATCTTGGGGTTGTCGGTGGCTGCCACCGCGCCGCTGGTGCGGCCGTGGAATGATTTGCCGCAGGCTAGTATCTTGCTGCGCCCGGTGGCGAAGGAGGCCAGCTTCATCGCGTTTTCATTGGCCTCGGCGCCGCTGTTGCACAGAAACAGATTGTAGTCGGAATAGCCGCACGCCTCGCCCAGTTTGTGGGCAAGAGTCACCTGCAGCGAATTCTCCACTGCGTTGGAGTAGAATCCCAGCTTCTGAATCTGGGCGGCGAGTGCCGCCACATAGTCGGGGTGGCAGTGCCCCACAGAAATCACGGCGTGTCCTCCGTAGAGGTCCAGATACTCGGTGCCGTCTTTGTCCCAAACTTTGCAGCCAAGCCCCTTCACGGGCTCTATCGGCCACAGTTTGTATGTCTTGAAAAGTTCCATTCTTTAAAATGCGTTTGCCTTGAGGCGCAGTGCCGTGGTCCGTTCCAGATTGAACATTAGGTTCATGTTCTCCACCGCCTGGCCGCTGGCCCCCTTGAGCAGGTTGTCTATGATTGATGTGATATGGATATAGCCGTTGTGGCTCTCAATGTGCAGCAGGCACTTGTTGGTGTTCACCACCTCCTTGAGGCTGACGGGGGCGTCGCTTACAAATACGAACGGCGAATTCTTGTAGTATTCGCGGTATATTTCTGCAACTTCCTGTGCGCTCGCGCCGCACTCGGTGTAGATGCTGGCAAAGATGCCGCGAGCAAAGTCGCCGCGCATCGGCACAAAGTTGACTTTCTGCTCCTTGCCGCTGAGGGTGCGGAGGGTCTGCCCGATTTCTGCCAGATGCTGGTGGGTGAAGGGCTTGTACACAGATATATTGTTGTCCCTATAGGGGAAGTGGCTGGTGGCCGACAGTTTGCGGCCCGCCCCCGTGGCGCCGGTGATGGCGGTCACGTGAATCTCGCCGCCGAGCATCTTGAGCGCCGCCAGAGGCACCGTGCCCAGCTGGATGCAGGTGGCAAAGCAGCCGGGGTTGGCCAGGTAGTCGCACCCTTCTATCTGGCTGCCGAATACATCGGTGAGGCCATAGATGAAGTGCATCCCCTTATAATCGGGCTCGGTGCGGAAATCCTGCCCCAGGTCGATAATCTTGCACCCGGCGGGGATGTCGTGGCTGTCGATGAACTCCTTGGAAAGTCCGTGGCCCAGGCAGAGAAACACCACGTCGGGCTCGCCCAGGGTGTCGGTGAACTTGAGTGAGGTTTCTCCCAGCAGGTCCCTGTGGAACTCGGTGATATCCATTCCGGCGCTGGTGGTGCTCATCACTGAGCAGATTTCCACTTCCGGATGGTTTATCAATATTCTCAGAAGCTCGCCGGCGGTGTAGCCGGTGCCTCCCGCAATGGCCGCCTTTATCATATCAGTTCGTCTTTATGCGCGCCGTAATATACTCTCAGAGGGGTGGAAGTCACCTTGATGAAGCCTTTGGCATCGTCGCTGGTCCAGCCTTTCTGGGTCTCGCCATACTCGCCGAGCTTGGATTTGAGCAGGTCGTGCTCCGAATCCACGCCCACGGTAGAGAAGCCGTAGGGACGCAGCTCCAGGGTTACGGTGCCGGTCACGTTGCGCTGGCTGCTGAGCAGCATCGCTTCGATGTCGCGCATCACCGGCTCCAGATACTGGCTCTCGTGCAGGAACATTCCGTACCAGTTTGCGACCTGGTCCTTCCAGTATTGCTGCCATTTGGAGAGGGTGAATTTCTCCAGGAACTTGTGCGCGCCGATTATGAGCATAGGTGCGGCGGCCTCGAAGCCCACGCGCCCCTTGATGCCGATGATGGTGTCGCCCACGTGCATGTCGCGGCCGATGCCGTATGCGCAGCCGATCTCCTCCACGGCCTGGATTGCCGCTATTTTGTCGTCGTATTCCTTGCCGTTAACGCTGCAGATTTCGCCCGCCTTGAAGCCGAGGCTCAGGATTTCGCTGCCGCTCTTGGTTACCTGCTTGAGGTAGGCGCTCTCCGGCAGGCCCTCTCGGGAGTCAAGAATCTCGCCGCCGCAGATGGATGTGCCCCAGATGCCCACGTTGTAGGAATATTTCAGCTTGGTGAAGTCGGCAAAGTAGCCGTGCGCGTTGAGGTAGTCCACCTCCTCCTTGCGGGTGAGGTTGCCGTCGCGGGTCAGGGTGATTATCTCCATCTCGGGGCACATCACCAGAAAGGTCATGTCAAAGCGGACCTGGTCGTTGCCGGCACCGGTGGAGCCGTGCGCGATGGCGTCAGCCCCGATCTCCTTTGCGTAGCGTGCGATGGCGATGCCCTGGAATATGCGCTCCGACGAGACGCTGACGGGGTAGGTGCCGTTACGCAGCACGTTGCCGAATATCATATACTTGAGGCTCTTCTCATAGTACTCTTTGGTCACGTCCAATGTAATATATTTGGCGGCGCCCAGCCTGTAGGCGTTCTCCTCGTTGGTCTTGAGCTGCTCTGCGCTGAATCCGCCGGTGTTGGCGCAGGCGGCGTAAACTTCATAACCTTTCTCTTTTGACAGGTACATCACCGTATAGGAGGTGTCCAGGCCGCCGCTGTAGGCAACAACTACTTTTTTCTTTTCCATATCTGTAGATTTTTTTATTTCCGATTAATCGATGTGGTCGTCCGTCTCTATTTTAATATGTTCCTTGGGGTCATAGAGCAGACCGGTGCAGATGCATCTCTCATAGTGGTTGTCCTCCAGAATGTGGAAGTTCTTGCACCCTTCGCACCCCTTCCAGAACTCGGGGTCGTGCGTCAGATCCTGGAATGCAACGGGGCGGAAGCCCAGCTCATAATTCATCTTGAGTACCGCTGCACCGGTGGTGATGCTGAAAATCTTGGCTGCGGGGAAGAGCTCCCGGGAGAGACGGAAAATGCGGTGCTTGATGGTCTTTGCAAGCCCCAGCCCTCTGAACTTATGCGCTACGATCAGACCTGAGTTGGCCACGAACTGCTTGCCCTCCCAGCTCTCTATATATGAGAAGCCGGCAAACTGGCCGTCATCGGTCACTGCAATGACGGCTTTGCCCGCCTTCATCTTTTCCGCTACATAATCGGGAGAACGCTTGGCAATCCCGGTGCCCCGCTCCTTTGCGGAGACTGCCATTTCGTCGCAGATTGCCTGCGCGTATTTCGTGTGGCTTTCATCAGCCACCAAAACAGTAATATTCATTTCGCAAATGAATGATAATATGGTTTGTAAGAATTTTGCAATGGGATTCTGCTGTCCCGCGATATAAAGAATGTAAAGCCTGCGTGATAGGCGAGCTGAAATCGCCCCACTGGCTTAACGTCGGACACGGGAATGAGATATTCTAAGAAGTGATGTTTCCATTGCGCCGCAAATGTACATTAAATTTATTTATATGCAATAAAGTTTATATATTATAGGCCGCTTTCCGGGTTCTCTGCCGGCCGCCAGAAAAAAATCGTGGAAAATTTTCATAAAATTTCGAAAAAGATTTGGAGGGAAAGAAAAGATTACTACCTTTGCAGTCCCCTTCGGAAACGAGAGGGCAGTTGATTGAAA
>CAVHPI010000017.1:0-39488 GCA_963637965.1 bacterium | reverse complement strand
TCTGGGTGAACTCGGGCTGGCGGTCGGCGCGCAGGTCCTCGTCGCGGAAGCAGCGCACTATCTGGAAGTAGCGGTCGTAGCCCGCCACCATAAGCAGCTGCTTGAAGGTCTGGGGGCTCTGGGGCAGCGCGTAGAACTCGCCGGGGTTCATGCGGCTGGGGACCACGAAGTCGCGGGCCCCCTCCGGGGTGGATTTTATCAGGTAAGGGGTTTCGATTTCAAGGAAATCGTTTGCGTCGAGATAGTTGCGCACCTCGTGGGCGATTCTGTGGCGCAGCATCAGCGCATTCTTCAGAGGGTTGCGGCGCAGATCCAGATAGCGGTATCTGGCGCGGAGCTCGTCGCCGCCGTCGCTGTTGTCTTCGATTGTGAAGGGAGGGGTGGCGGAGAGGTTCAGGATGTTGATGGCCGAGAGGATTATCTCAATGTCGCCCGTCTCTATCTTGGAGTTCTTGCTCTGGCGCTCTGCCACCTTGCCCACGGCCTGAATCACCGCTTCGCGGCCCAGTTTGGCGAGATTCTCCTTTACGGAGGCGTCTGAGGCGTCGTCCACAACAAGCTGCGTGATGCCGTAGCGGTCGCGCAGGTCAATGAATGTCATGCCGCCCATTTTGCGGATTCTCTGGACCCAGCCGGCCAGAGTTACCTGTTTGCCGGCGTCAGAGAGCCTGAGTTCGCCGCAGGTGTGAGTTCTGTACATATCTTGAATCGGTTTGATTAAACATTGAAAAGGAAGTGCATTATGTCGCCGTCCTGCACCGTGTATTCCTTGCCCTCGCTGCCCAGTTTGCCGGCGGCGCGGCAGGCAGATTCGCTGCCCAGGGCCACGAAGTCGCCGTATTTGATGACCTCGGCGCGGATGAAGCCCCGCTCGAAGTCAGTGTGGATGACTCCTGCGGCGCGGGGGGCCTTGTCGCCCTTGCGGATGGTCCAGGCGCGCACCTCGGGCTCGCCCACGGTGAAGTAGGTCTGCAGCCCCAGCAGGTCGTAGGCGGCCTGGATAAGGCGCTCCACGCCGCTGCGTTCCAGCCCGATTTCGCCCAGAAACATCTGCCGCTCGTCGTAGGTCTCAAGCTCGGCTATTTCGCTCTCGATTTTGGCGGCGATTATGAGCATCCCTGCATCCTCGCTCTTGATGGCATTGGCCACCGCCTCGGTGTAGCGGTTGCCCGTCTTGGCAGAATTTTCGTCTACGTTGCAGACATAGAGCACCGGCTTGCAGGTGAGCAGGCAGAATTCTTTTGCCAGATGCTCCTCGTCGGGGTTCTCCGGCACCACTTCGCGGGCGTTGCGACCCGCTTCCAGCACCGCCTTGTATTTGGAGAGCAGCTCCACCGCCTTCTTGGCGGTTTTGTCGCCGCCCACATTGGCCTGCTTGCGCAGCTTTTCCAGGCGGGCGTTTACCGTCTCAAGATCCTTTATCTGCAGCTCCAGGTCCACAATCTCCTTGTCGCGCACGGGGTCGATGCTGCCGTCTACGTGAGAGATGTTGTCGTCGTCGAAGCAGCGGAGCACGTGCAGTATGGCGTCGGTCTCGCGGATGTTGGCCAGGAACTGGTTGCCCAGCCCCTCGCCGCGGCTGGCGCCGCGCACCAGGCCGGCGATGTCCACAATCTCCACCGTGGCGGGCACCACGCGGCGCGGATGCACCAGATTTTCAAGCACGGCGAGCCGCTCGTCGGGGACATTGCAGCTGCCGATGTTGGGTTCTATGGTGCAGAACGGGAAGTTTGCGCTCTGGGCTTTTGAGGTGCTTATACAATTGAAAAGGGTGGACTTGCCCACGTTGGGCAGACCTACTATGCCGCATTTTAGAGACATTTCGCTTGATTTTTAGAAAATTGGATGCAAATATACTCAATTTTTGGCTAACTTGCCCCTATGAAGAAGATATGTGCGGTGGCGGCTGCCTTTCTGGCGGCGACGGGGCTCAGTGCCCAGGTGATGTGCTGGAACATCGAGAACTTTTTTGACACTTACGACGACCCTCTCTCGGCCGACGAACCTTTTACCCCGCGCGGCGACTACCGCTGGACGCGGCGCAAGTTCATATCCAAGCGGAATCTGATTGCCAAGACCATCATTGCCTCGGCGGAGAGCTTAGGCGGGGAGATGCCTTGCATCGTGGGGCTCTGCGAGGTGGAGAACCGCTATGTGCTGGACAATCTGCTGCAGCAGACGCCGCTGGCCAAGTGCGGCTACAGGGCGCTGCACCGCGAGGGGCGCGACCCGCGCGGGATTGACGTGGCGCTGCTCTACGACTCGCGCCGGGTGCAACTGCTGCACAGCCGCTTCATCACCATAGAGCAGTTCGCTACCCGCGACATACTCTATGCCGAGGTGGTGATTGGGCGCCCCGGCGGCTCTTCCGGCGTATCGGCAGCGGGCGACACCCTGCACATATTTCTGAACCACTGGCCATCTAAATACGGCGGAGTACGGGAGTCGGCCCCCAAGCGGCAGGCGGTCTCCGATGCTCTGGCGGGGGCGCTGGATTCGCTGTTTGCGCTCTGCGGCGGCGCGGCGGTGCTGATTATGGGCGACTTCAACGACACCCCCGACTCCCCGGCGGTCTCCGGGCTCTGCAATCGTTTCGGCCTCACTAACCTCACCGCCGGCCCGGGCGGCAGCATCAAGTTCCGGGGGGTGTGGGAGATGATAGACCAGGTTCTCGTCTCACCGGCAGCGTTGCCTGTGGCGCGCTCCGCGCAGATCTACAGCCCCGACTTCCTGCTGGAAGAGGACAAGACCTATCTGGGATGCAAACCCCGCCGCACCAACATAGGCCCCCGCTACAACGGCGGGGCCAGCGACCATCTGCCGGTTTTGGTTAGTGTAGAGGAGTGGAGGAGTGGAGGAGTGGAGAGTGAGAAGAAAGACAACAAGTACTTGTCGTGGATGCGCTATGGCATGAAATAATTATCGGGATTTGCTTTTGCGGGTTTAAGTTTTTAACTTTGGTAACACTTGCCCCTAAAAAATGGTAAGCAACACTAACCAAACCTCATATTATGAAATTCAAACCAATCATCACCGGCGCTTTGGCGCTGCTTTGCATCGGCGCTTGCCAAGAAAAGTACGATGACACCGACTTGCGTAACACCATTTCAGACCTGCAGAAGCAGGTTGCAGCCTACGAGAGTCTGGCATCAGGCCTCAACGGCGACATCAGTACACTCAACACCCTCGTCAACACCCTCCAGGGCAACAAGTTTATCAAAGAAGTGACCCCGCTGGAGGACGGCGGCTACAAGATCACCTTTACCAACGGCGACCCCATCATCCTCAAGGATGGCAAGGACGGCGCAGGCGGAGCTCAGGGCAGCACCGGTGCCAGCGCTTACGAAGTGGCTAAGGCTAACGGCTTTGAAGGCACAGAGGCTGAGTGGCTCGCTTCCCTCAAGGGAGAAAAGGGCGAAAATGGTAATGACGGAGCCCAAGGAGAAAAGGGCGAGAAAGGCGATACGGGCGCTCAGGGCATACAGGGCGAAAAAGGTGAAGACGGCACCGCCGGCGTGGCAGGCGAAACTCCGGTAATAGGCGTGGCTCTTTACGAAGGCGTTTACTACTGGACTCTCAACGGCGAATGGCTGGTGGGGGATGACGGCGAGAAGATGCCCGTGACCGGCCCTCAGGGAGAGAAAGGTGAAAAAGGTGACAAGGGCGAGAAAGGTGATAAAGGCGACAAGGGCGCCAAAGGCAACAAGGGCGACCAGGGTGACACCTCCATCGTGGAGGCTGTCTCTCCCAAGGTGCGCATAAATGAAGAGACCACCGAGTGGGAAATCTCCACTGATGGCGGCAAGACCTGGAAGTCTACGGGCGTGAATGCCGGCGGCCGGCAGGGCGAGAAAGGAGACAAGGGAGATAAGGGCGACGATGGCAAGACACCCATCTTCCAGATCAAAGACAACACCTGGCAGATCTCCTATGACAACGGCCTCAATTGGGCAGACCTCGGCACCGCAGGCGGCAACGGCCTCATCGAGGATATCAAGGTGAATCAGACAACCCAGATTCTCACCATCGTGCTTGCCGATGAGAAGAAGACCGAAATCAACGTATTCTACGGTGACGCCCCCTATCTTGAGATAGACAAGACCGCAGAGGCGGTTTCTGCCGACGGCGCAGAGATTGCCGTGAAGGTTAATGCCAATTACGACTACGCGGTAACCTGCGAACAGACCTGGGTGACCGTTACCAAGACCACCGCAGGCTGCTCTGTAAAGGTTGAGGGAAACAACTCTATGGAGCGCACCGCCACTGTCAAATTCACCAGCGAAGGTTTGGAGCAGACCTTGACCTTGACACAGGAGGTCAAGATCACCGATCTTAGCGAGAAGGAGACTGCAAACTGCTATATGATTAACGCAGCCGGTGTCTATACCTTTAATGCAGGCGTGATGGGTAACGGCGCAGCCGGTGTTATCTGGACCGATGCGCAGCTCACGAACCAGAAGCTCTATCCCACCACAAAGGCTGCCGTGAACATCACCGACAGTGACGTAACTCTGACAGTGGTTTGGAAAGAGGGCGACATATTCGCCAGCGACCCCGTGTATGACGCGCAGAAGCGCATAGTGACCCTGGTGACCAACGGCAACAGCGGCAACGCCCTGCTGGCAGTCAAGAGCGGCGGCAAGATTCTCTGGAGTTGGCATATCTGGTGCACATCTACCCCCGGCACTCACAAGATGACGAGCCGTGCGGGCGACAATTATGTGCTTCTGGACCGCAACATCGGCGCCACCAGCATTAATCCCTCCGAAAAGGAGGCCACCTACGGCTTCTGGTATCAGTTCGGCCGCAAGGACCCTTTGAAGGCTAAGGTAGGCATCGCTGCCAGCTTTGTGGCTCCCCAGAGCACTATGGAGCACTCGGTGCGCAACCCCGAAGCGGTTTACAGCATGAGCGCCAACACTATGGAGTGGTATAACAATAACGGAAAACCCTCTGCTACCCTTGTTACGGTGGACCTCTGGGGCAACCCTTACGGCAGTTCCCACACTGCGGCTCCCACCAAGAGCGAGCTCAAGAAGACAATCTACGACCCGTGCCCTCCCGGATATATGGTACCCCCTATCAGCGTTTGGGATGCAGTGACCAGAGGCGCTTGCCGCTATGTGACATACGGCCTGAACGTGCCTGATGCCGACGGCGGATTCTCCTACTATCCCTATGCAGGCTATATTTCCGCCCTCAACTCTACTGAAAACACAAATGCGGCCAAACTCGGCTGGTTTTCATACTATGGATTCGATTATAAGGCCCAGGGTTCAACCCACGACGACCGCCTGGCAGTGCGCGTGCACAGTTCGCAGACAAGCTATTTTGCCGGAGCATATATGGGCTCGACCACATTCTATGTGTTCACAGGAAAAGGCGATCCTGACGGGGATAACAGCTCTTACAATAACAATCCTCCGTATTATGCCAATGTCCGCCAGGCAGGATGCCCCGTGCGCTGCATGAAGATGGACTGATATAAAAATTGACTTGACTAATAGAGGGGCGGCCCGTTTTGGGCCGCCCTTTTTTGCTATATTTGTGGGTTTTGAATTTGAATTATGAAACAATATCTTGATTTGTTGAGGTATATCCGCGCCAACGGCACTCTCAAGGGCGACCGCACCGGCGTGGGCACCCAGAGCGTGTTCGGCTATCAGATGCGCTTCAATCTTGAGGAGGGGTTCCCCCTGCTCACCACCAAAAAGGTGCACCTGCGCTCCATAATCCACGAACTGCTGTGGTTTATTGCGGGCGACACCAACATAAAGTACTTGCATGACAACAAGGTCTCCATCTGGGACGAGTGGGCCGACGAGAACGGCGACCTGGGGCCGGTCTATGGCCATCAGTGGCGCAGCTGGCCCACTCCCGACGGCGGTCACATAGACCAGTTGCGCAATGTGGTGGAGAGCCTCAAGACCAATCCCGACAGCCGCCGACACATAGTCTCCGCCTGGAATGTGGCGGAGGTGGACCGGATGGCGCTGCCCCCCTGCCACACTCTGTTCCAGTTTTATGTGGCCGACGGGCGGCTCAGCTGCCAGCTGTATCAGCGCAGCGCCGACACATTTCTGGGAGTCCCCTTCAACATAGCCTCCTACGCCCTGCTCACGATGATGATGGCGCAGGTGTGCGGCTATCGCCCGGGCGATTTTGTGCACACGTTCGGCGACGTGCACATCTACCGCAACCACTTTGAACAGGTTCAGGAGCAGCTCTCGCGCACCCCGCGTCCGCTGCCCACGATGCACATCAATCCCGACGTGAAGGACTTGTTCAGCTTCAAATACGAAGATTTTACCCTCGAGGGCTACGACCCGTGGCCCGCAATAAAGGCCCCCGTGGCAGTTTAGGACTATGATAAGCATAATCGCGGCAGTGGCCGACGGCGGCGCAATCGGGCGCGGCGGGGATATGCCCTGGCACATCTCCGGCGACCTGCGCTATTTCAAGAGCGTGACAAACGGCCATACGGTGATAATGGGGCGCCGCACCTGGGAATCCATCGGCAGTCGCCCCCTCAAGGGGCGCCGCAACATTGTGGTGAGCGGCACTCTGGC
This sequence comes from bacterium, assembly GCA_963637965.1. GTDB lineage: Bacteria > Bacteroidota > Bacteroidia > Bacteroidales > UBA932 > Equibacterium. Next base: position 32,919 of record CAVHPI010000017.1, on the reverse strand, counting down.
CCCTGGCGAGGGCTTCTGCGTGGCAAAAACGCTGCAGGAGGCGCTGCGGATGGCCTGTGGCGAAGCGGAGGTGTTTGTGATGGGGGGCGGGATGCTCTACCGCGAGGCGATGCCGTTTGCCGGCCGCCTCTACATAACCCGCGTGCACACCGCCGTGGAGGGTGCCGACACGTTTTTCCCCGAAATAGACCCCTCCGAGTGGGTCTGCACATCTCAGGGCGAACCTCTTGCAGACGGGGCCGGCGCCCTGCAATACGAATTTACAGTGTATGAACGAAAAGAGAAGTAACGACCAGTTTTCCGGCAGCTTCGGCATGCTGGCGGCCGCCATCGGCAGCGCCGTGGGACTGGGCAACCTCTGGCGCTTCCCCTATATGGTGGGGCAGAACGGCGGTGCCGCATTCATTATAGTATATCTGGCCATCAGCCTTATAATCAGCACCCCCATTTTGCTGGCGGAGATGGTGATAGGGCGGCGGGGCGGCGGTTCGCCCCAGCAGGCATACGTCAAGGTGGGCGGGAGCCGGGCCTGGGGCGCGGCAGGCGTGCTGGGAATGCTGACCTGCTTTGCCATAATATCGTTTTATGTGGTTGTGGGGGGCTGGACCATCCGCTATATGATCCACTCCCTGATGCTGGAATTCGACACCGGAAAAGCGCTGGACAGCGTCGGGGTGTTCACGGGCTTCATCAGCAGCGACATCTCCCCGATATTTTATGCGCTGATATTCATCGGCCTCACCATAGCCATAATAAATATGGGGGTGCAGAAGGGAATCGAGGCCAGCAGCAAGCTGATGATGCCGCTGCTGTTTGTGCTCATAGTGCTCATAGGCATCCGCAGCGTCACTCTGTCCGGGGCGGGGGAGGGGCTCAAATATCTGTTCAAGCCCGATTTTTCCCACTTCGGCTTCGATTCTGTGCTGGCGGCGATGGGGCAGTCGTTCTTCTCCCTCTCGCTGGGGGCCTGTATGATGGTGACCTACGGCGCCTACACCCCCCGGCGCTGCAATCTGATAAAGAATTCTGCCATAATCACCCTCAGCGACACATTTTTTGCGATACTCGCAGGGTGCGCCATAATGCCGGCGGTGTTCGCGTTTGACATCAACCCCGGTGAAGGGCCCGGGCTGGTGTTCGTGACTCTACCGCAGATTTTTACGCAGATGCCGCTGGGAGGTCTCTGTTCGATACTGTTCTTTGTGACCCTGTTTCTGGCGGCTCTCTCTTCTTCCGTGTCGCTGTTTGAGGTGGTTGTCTCCACCCTGATGGGAATGGGGGGCGGAATGCCGCGCAAGAAGGCCTCAACAATCGCCGCCGTCGCACTGGTGATTACCGGCAGCTTATGCTCCCTCTCGCAGGGGGCGCTCAAGGGCATCACTGTCTGCGGCCGCAATATATTTGACCTGATGGACTATGTCTCCGCCAACTATATGATGACCATAGGGGCGCTGCTGGCGGTGATTTGCATAGGCTACCGCATAAAAAAGGAGGCTTTTCTGGACGAAGTCACCAGCGGCGGCAGCATCAGGGTCTCCAGGGGCTTTGCCCTCTGCCTGTTTTATCTGATCAAATACGTGGCGCCGCCGGTAATAGCCGTCATCGCCATATCAATCATTTTTTAAAATATGAAGAGAATTTTTACGATTATGCTCGCGGCGGCCCTGTCGCTATGCGCGGCGGCCGACGAGGGGATGTGGCTGCTTCCCCTGTTGGAGAAGATGAACATCAAGACAATGCAGCAGATGGGCTGCCGCCTCTCTGCAGACGAAATCTACAGCGTCAACCACACTTCGCTCAAAGATGCGGTGGTGATTTTTGGCAACGGCTGCACCGGCGAGGTGGTGTCGGGCCAGGGGCTGCTGCTCACCAACCACCACTGCGGCTACTCATCCATACAGAAGCTCAGCAGCGTGGAACACGACTATCTTGCAAACGGTTACTGGGCAATGTCGCAGGGCGAGGAACTCCCCGTGGAGGGGCTCACGGTGACATTCCTGGAGAGCTTTACCGACGTCACCGACCAGGTGAACAAGGCCACCAGGGGGTGTGAAAACGACGAGGAGGCCTTCCGCAAGGCTTTCCGCGAGATTTCTGACAAGCTTGCGGCCCCCCTGCACGCGGCCGACACCTTTGTCAACGCCAGCGTGGTGTCGTTCTACGGCGGCAACGCCTATTATCTGATAGGCTACAAGCGCTTTAAGGACATCCGCTTTGTGGGAGCCCCGCCGTCATCAATCGGCAAGTTCGGCGCCGACACCGACAACTGGATGTGGCCCCGCCAGACCTGCGACTTCTCCGTGTTCAGAATCTACGCGGACAAGAACAACAACCCCGCGGCATACTCTGCCGACAATGTTCCCTACACCCCCAAGAAGGCGCTGAACATCTCCCTCAAGGGTGTGAATGAGGGGGATTTCTCCATGATTATGGGCTATCCCGGCAGTACGCAGCGCTTTATGACCAGCAGCGAGGTGCGCGAGCAGCGCGACCTCTCCAACGCCATCCGCATCTACTGCCGCGGAGAGCGTCAGAAGATACTGCTGGAGGATATGCTCGCCGACCCCAAGGTCAAAATCCAGTATGCCAGCAAGTACACCGGCAGCACCAACGGCTGGAAAAAGTGGATCGGTATGAACGAGGCCTTTGAAAAACTGGGAGTGGAGCAGCGCCGCGAGAGCGAGGAGGCCGCCTTTACCGAATGGGTGTCGGAGAAGAAGAGCCGCCAGAAGAAGTACGGCACCGCCCTGGCCGACATAGACTCTGCGGTGGCTGCGCGCAAGGACATCAATAGCGTGATGATTTACCTCACCGAGACCGTGTTCCGGGTGGAACTGTTCTCGATTGCAGACGAGTATGCCGCTCTCAAGGAGGCTCCTGCCGCTGAACGTGATGCCGCCCTGGCCGAGTTCTACAAGGATTACAGCGCCCCCACAGACCGCAAGGTGGCCAAGCGGATGCTCGCCATCTGCCGCGACAGGGTATCTTCCGAGTCCCTGCCCCCTCTCTACAAGACCATAGACGAGAAGTTCGGCGGCGATATCGATGCCTATGTGGACAATCTATTCGACAATTCGGTGTTCACCGGTGAAGAATCGCTTAAGGCGGCCCTGGCATCCGCCGGCGCGGAAGAGAAGATTGCCGCCGACCCCGCCTCGGGCGTCCTGCAAGGGGTGATGGAGCAGTATCGGGCCATGCGCAAGGATCTCTCGGGCATCAGCAGCCTCAGCAGCCGCGGCCACAAGGCCTACATCGCCGGCCAGCTGGAGATGAACGGCGGCAAGGCCATCTACCCCGACGCCAACTTCACCATGCGCCTGACCTACGGCAACGTCAAGTCGTACTGCCCCAAGGACGGCGTCAAATATGAGTATTACACCACTCTCAAGGGGGTTATGGAGAAGGAAGACCCCGACAACTGGGAGTTTGTGGTGCCCGGCAAGCTCAAGGAGCTCTACGCCGCGCGCGACTTTGGCCGCTACGCCAACAGCAAGGGTGAGATGCCCGCCTGCTTCATAATGACGGGCGACATCACCGGCGGCAACAGCGGCAGCCCCGTGCTGGATGCCGACGGCAACCTCACCGGCCTCGCCTTTGACGGCAACTGGGAGTCGATGTCGGGCGACATCATTTTCGAGCCCGATTTGCAGCGCTGCATCTGCGTGGATATCCGCTATGTACTGTTCATAATGGATAAGTTCGGCGGAGCGGGCAGACTTATTGAAGAAATGAATATTATTTTTTAGATTTGCAGAGATGTCCCCCTTGCGGGGAGTCAAACACTCAAGAAAAACTTAATTTTGATATGAAAAATTACTCTACAGACAAAATCCGCAATGTCGTGCTCCTTGGAGGCACCCGCTGCGGTAAGACCACCCTGGCCGAGACCATTATGTTCGAAGGCAAAGTCATAGACCGCAGGGGGACAATCGAAGCAAAGAACACAGTATCTGACAATACGGAGGTAGAGCAGATCTTCCAGCGCTCAATCTATTCCACTCCTTTCTATACAGAATTTCTGGACCACAAGTTCAATTTCCTGGACACCGCCGGCGCCGATGACTTCATCGAGGGGGCGATTCTGGGCCTGAACGTGTGCGACACCGCCATAATGCTGGTGAACTCCACCGCCGGAGTTGAGGTCGGCACCGAAATCCACTCCCGCTATGTGGCGCAGTCCAAGAAGCCTATGCTGATTGCAGTGAACCAGCTGGACAGCGAGAAGGCCAACTGGGACGCCACTCTCGACAGCCTGCACCAGGCATACGGCAAGAAGGCCGTGCCCGTGCAGTTCCCCGTGAACCCCGGCACAGATTTCAACTGCATCATCGACGTGCTCAAGATGACCATGTACAAGTTCACAGGCGACGAGGGCAAGCGCGAAGAGTGCCCTATCCCCGCCGACCTGATGGACAAGGCTCAGGAGATGCACGCATCTATGGTTGAGATGGCCGCAGAGAGCGACGAGGCTCTGATGGAGAAATTCTTCGAAGTGGGCGACCTCTCAGAGGAGGAGGTTCACGCCGGCCTCAACGCAGGTGTGGAGCACGGTGAGTTCTATCCCGTCTTCTGCATCAGCGGCAAGAAGGATATGGGCGTGAAGCGTCTGCTGGAGTTCCTCACCGAGGTTGCGTCCGCACCCAAGGAGGACCCCGCAGGCAAGACTTCCCTCTTCGTGTACAAGACCGCGCTGGAGCAGCATCTTGGCGATGTCACCTATTTCAAGGTGGTTTCCGGCAAGATTTCCGAAGGTCAGGATGTAGTGAATATGGAGACCGGCGGCAAAGAGCGCATCACATCTCTCTACGCCGTTGCCGGCAAGATCAAGAACAAGGTCACCGAGCTGGTGGCAGGCGACATGGGCTGTACTGTCAAGCTCAAGGCCGTCAAGACCAACCAAACCCTCAATGCTCCCGGCAACGAGGCCGTGTTCCCTCCCATCGAGTTCCCCGCTGCGAAATACCGCACCGCAATCAAGGCTGTGGACGAGAAGGACGAGGAGAAGCTGGGCGAGGCCCTGAACCGCGCCGCAGCAGCCGACCCCACAATGCGCGTGGAATATTCCAAGGAGTTGCGCCAGACCATCGTGAAGGGTATGGGCGAGCAGCACATCAACATCCTCAAATGGCATCTCAACAACGACTATAAGATCGAGGTCGAGTTCTTCGCACCCAAGATTCCCTATCGCGAGACCATCACCAAGGTGGCCAACGCCCAGTACCGCCACAAAAAGCAGTCGGGCGGCGCAGGCCAGTTCGGCGAGGTTCACCTGGTAGTGGAGCCGATCGTGGAGGGCGTGGAGCCCACCGGCAAGTTTAAGATTGACGGCAAGGAGACTCAGCTCAACATCAAGGGCCGCGAGACGATCGATCTGGAATGGGGAGGCAAGTTCGAGTTCCTCAACTGCATCGTGGGCGGCGCCATCGACGCCAGCTTTATGCCCGCCATCAAGAAAGGTATCCTCCAGAAGCTGGAGGAGGGCCCTCTGACCGGTTCGTATGCCCGCGACATCCGCGTTTATGTATACGACGGCAAGATGCACCCCGTGGATTCCAAGGAAATCGCCTTTATCATCGCCGGCCGCAACGCCTTCAAGGAGGCCTTCAAGCTGGCGGGTCCCAAGTTGCTGGAGCCCATCTATATGGTTGAAGTGATGGTTCCCGGCGACTGCATGGGCGACGTTATGAGCGATATCCAGAACCGCCGCGGCATCATCGAGGGCATGGGGGCCGAAAAGGGCTTCCAGGTGCTCCGCGCCCGCGTGCCTCTGGCAGAACTCTACCGCTACTCCACAACCCTGAGCTCAATCTCCAGCGGCCACGGCACATTCTCGATGTCGTTCATAGAATACCAGCAGGTTCCTATGGATGTACAGGAGAAGCTGCTCAAGGCATACGAAGAGGAGTCCAAAGAGGAGGAATAATACAAACATCCCCAAAGCTTTGATACAAGCCACAAATATTGAAAAATCATTCGGTACCCTTAAGGTTCTTAAGGGTATCGATTTTTCTGCGTCAGACCGGGAGGTGGTGAGCATAGTCGGGGCCAGCGGGGCGGGCAAGTCCACCCTGCTCTCCATACTAGGCTCCCTCTCGCGTCCCGATGCAGGCAAGGTGCTGCTGGACGGCACCGACATATTCTCTCTGGACGAGAAGGAACTTGCGCGCCTGCGCAACCGCAAGATAGGCTTCGTGTTTCAGTTTCATCATCTGCTGCCCGAATTCACCGCAATGGAGAATGTGCTGCTGCCCGCGATGATAGGGGGCACTCTCAATTCCAAGGTCAAGGAGCGGGCGGTTGAGCTTTTCGGCGACCTGGGCATCAGCGGCCGCACCGCTCACAGGCCGGGCGAGCTCTCCGGCGGCGAACAGCAGCGGGTGGCGGTGGCCAGGGCCCTGATCAACAGCCCTTCGATACTCTTTGCCGACGAGCCCAGCGGCAATCTGGACAGCAAGACGCGCGACGAGCTGCACAGGATGTTCTTTACCCTGCGCGACAAGTACGGCATCACAATAGTGATTGTGACCCACGACAAGGACCTGGCCGCGATGAGCGACCGCACCCTTGAGATGCGCGACGGACTGTTTATTTAAATGTCCGATTTTCGCTTTAAAAAGTTCTCGATGACCGACAGCCGCACCGCAATGAAAATCGGCGCGGATTCGGTGCTTCTGGGCTCCTGGATGGGTGTGGATGGCGCCGCGCGTCTTCTGGATGTGGGCTGCGGCTGCGGAATTCTCTCTTTGATGGCGGCCCAGCGGCTCTGCGAAGGCGGCATCGGCAATTTTGCAATCGACGCCATAGACATCGACGCGGGGGCTACGGCCGACGCGTCGCAGAATTTCGCAGCCAGCCCGTGGGCCGGGAATCTCTCCGTGCAGCGGATTGCGCTGCAGGATTATGCCCCGGGGGTGCTCTACGACCGCATCTTCTCCAATCCCCCCTATTACGACGACAGTCTCTCAAGCGGCAGCGCATCGCGCGACGCGGCCCGCTGCACCGCCACCCTGCCCAGGAGCGCTCTGCTGCGCTCCGCTGCCCGGCTGCTGAAGGCAGGCGGCCGCCTCTCGGTGATACTCCCCGCCGCAGAAGGGCGCAAATTTATGCTTGAGGCGGTGTTCGACGGCTGGTTCCTGCACCGGGAGTGCTTTGTGAAAACTGCAGAAACACTACCCCCCAGGCGCCTGATGCTGGAGTTCTCCAGAGAGGCTGCCCGGGGGGCAGATGTCCAGACCCTCACAGTCGGGTCCGATGCTTATTACTTACTTACAGAGAAATTTTATCTTTGACGGGGGTCGTCTTCTGCGGGGCGCTTGTCCTTGAATTTCTTGAACAGATGGGTGCGGAAGGCATCCTCAGCCGCAAAAAAGGCGGCCACTGTCTTGGCGGGCAGCACCTTCTTGAACTTCTCGGTGTATTGGAAGGCGAGCTCGTTCTCCTTTTTCTGTGCCGTAAGCAGGTCGTCTATCGCCTTGCCGGCCTCCGCCTCGCTGAGGTCGGCGTGGCGGCGCAGAGTGCAGATGGCCTTCATCACATCGCCGTGCAGGGCGTCTGCCGCAGCATTGTATTCGTTATACAGAGGCCAGAAAACCTGCGCCTGCTCCACCGTGAGGTTCATCTCCTGCGAGATGAAGGCGATTTTGTCTGCCTGGAAGCGCTCGCGCATCTTCTGTTCACGGTCTTTTGCGTCGTTCTGCGCAAAGCAGCATATGCAACATAGTGCCAGGAGGCACGCTGTAAAAAATCTTTTCATAATGTCGTGACTATTCGGCGTCTGCCAGTTGAGAGTAGATATATGCCCCCGAGGCGCCGCAGCAGGTCATATAATCTATGATGGCTTGGGAAGAAATCTCGCCCTCGTCTGCCCTGGTGCCCAATTCTGCAATCTCTGCCGAGCTGACCCCGAGATAGTCCATCATACGGGCGTCATCGTCTTGCGCCAACTGCTCTGTAGCAACCGTTTCGGGCTGGAGAAGCAAAGCTCCCACGATAAAAAATACGGTAACGCAAGCGGCCGCCAATACCGGCGACCATTTGATGGTGACCTTACGGCCGTTTGCTCTACCGCCGGCGGCAACACGCTCTGCCACCCTAAAAGACAGAGTGTCAAAGTAGCCCTCGGGAACCTTCATAGGGTCGTTCCCGAGGGCTTGCTTCTCCAATGTGTTGTCGCCCTTTATCATACCATTTAAAAAACTCAACCCTTTAGATTGAACGGTTGCAAAAAAGTTTAATAGTCAATGTCAATTCTTTTTTTGACATACTCCAGAACTTTCTTGTAGGCGTGGTGATATGAGGCCTTGAGGGCTCCCTGGCTGGTTTTGAGCACTTCAGAAATTTTTTCGTAGGGGGTCTCGTCCCAGTAGCGCATGCAGAATACTATGCGCTGCTTGGGCGGCAGGGAGGCGATGGCCTCCTGCAGCAGCCGCTGCAGCTTGTCGCCGTCGAAGTTGCGGTCTGTCTTTACGATATTGGCCACCCGCTCCGGCTCGTCGGAGAGGGAGAGGGCGTTGGTGATGCGCTTTTTGCCCAGAAAGGTGAGCACCTCGTTGGTGGCGATGCGGTAGAGCCAGGTGTAGAGGCCGCTCTCTGCGCGGAACTTCTCCAGATTGCTCCAGGCTTTCACGAATGTGTTCTGCAGCAGATCGTCGGCATCTTCGTGGCTCACGACAATTCGGCGAATATGCCAGTAGAGGCGTTCACCATAGGTCTTTACTATCTGGTTGAACGCCTCTTCCCGGCTTCCGGCCTTATAGAGCCGGAGTATTTCGCTGTCGTTGTCCACTCTTATGTTTTAGAGCATGGCCTTGACTTGCTTGTAAACGTTTTCTGCGGTGAAGCCAAGTTTTTCGTCGAGCACCTTGTAGGGTGCGGAAAAGCCGAACGACTCCAAACCAAAAATCTTGCCATTGGCTCCCACAAGACCCAGCAGATTCACGGGGAGTCCTGCGGTGAGGCCGAACACTTTGGCCTTGGCGGGGATCACGCTCTGCTGATATGCCTTGCTCTGGCTGCGGAAGAGCCCCTCGGAGGGAGCGCTCACGATGCGTACCTTGACGCCGTCCTTGCGCAGCAGCTCGGCGCCGGAGACGAGGGTGGAAACCTCACTGCCGGAGGCCACCATTATCACGTCGTATTTCTCGTCGCTGCCGGCCACGATGTAGGCGCCTTTGGCCGCCTGGCTGTAGTCGTTGCCCTCCGGCAGGTTGGCGATGTTCTGGCGGGAGAGAATCAGGCAGCTGGGGCTGTCGGTGTTCTCCATAGCCAGCTTCCAGGCCTCTGTGGTCTCCAGAGCGTCTGCGGGGCGCAGCACCAGGGTGGAGTTCTTGCCGTGGTGGTTTTTGAGCTTCTCCATAAGGCGGATCTGAGCCTCCTGCTCCACGGGCTCGTGGGTGGGGCCGTCCTCGCCCACGCGGAATGCGTCGTGGGTCCAGATGAACTTCACGGGGGTCTCCATCAGCGCCGCCATGCGCACTGCGGGCTTCATATAGTCAGAGAACACGAAGAAGGTGCCGCAGGCGGGAATCACGCCGCCGTGCAGTGCCATTCCGATGCAGCAGCAAGCCATTGTGAGCTCTGCCACGCCGGCCTGCAGAAACGCGCCGCCGAAGTCGCCCGCCGTGAAGGCGCGGGTCTTCTTGAGGAAGCCGTCGGTCTTGTCGGAGTTGGAGAGGTCGGCAGAAGCCACCACCATGTTCTCCACCTGCTCTGCAAGTGCGCCCAGCACTGTGCTGCTGGCTGCACGGGTGGCAGCGCCCGCCTTCTGGGCAATTGCGTCCCAGTTGACCTCGGGAGCGGCTCCGCTGAACCATTTCTCCATTTTTGCGGCCTTCTCGGGGTTGGCTGCGGCCCAGGCCGCCTTGGCTGCCTTGCGCTCTGCAACGATGGCGAGGAGCTCTTTGCGGCGGCGGTTGTAGAGGCGCTTCACGTTGGGGAAGATCTTGAAGGGGTTCTCCGGGTCGCCGCCCAGATTTTTGATGGTGTTGACGTATGCGTCGCCGCCCAGAGGTGCGCCGTGGGTCGCGCAGCAGTTCTCATAGCTGCTGCCGTCGGCCTTGAGGGCCCCCTTGCCCATCACGGTGTGGCCGATGATGAGGGTCGGGGCGTCAGAAACCGCCTGCGCCTTCTTGAGGGCGGTGCGGATGGCGCGCACGTCGTTGCCGTTGATTTCAAACACTTTCCAGCCCCAGGCCTGGTATTTCTTGGCCACATCCTCGCTGGTCACGGCGCTGGTGGCGGTGGAGAGCTGGATGTCGTTGCTGTCGTAGAACATAATCAGGTTGTCCAGCTTAAGGTGGCCGGCCAGACGCCCGGCACCCTGCGAAATCTCCTCCTGGATGCCGCCGTCGGAGATGTAGGCGTAGATGGTCTGGTTCATAACCTCATTTCCGAGGCGGGCAGCAAGGAATTTGGCTGCGATGGCTGCGCCCACTGCAAAGGTGTGGCCCTGGCCAAGCGGGCCGGAGGTGTTCTCTATGCCGCGCTCTACGCACACTTCGGGGTGACCCGGGGTGGGGCTGCCCCACTGGCGGAACGACTCCAGCTCCTTCATCTTGAACTTGCCGGTGAGGGCGAGGGTGGAGTAGAGCATGGGGGACATATGTCCGGGATCCAGGAAAAAGCGGTCGCGGCTCTCCCACCGGGGATTCTCGGGGTCGTATATGAGGAATTCAGAGAAAAGCACGTTGATGAAGTCGGCGCCGCCCATGGCGCCGCCGGGATGGCCGGAGTTGGCCTTTTCTACCATAGAGGCTGCAAGAATACGGATGTTGTCCGCAGCCAGGTTCATTGTGGCGATCTTGTTCATAGTTGTATATGATTAGTGTTTATGTCAATTGAGGGGGCGCCTGCCGGCGGGCCCTATTCTGCAAAAATAACGAAATTTGGTGTATATTTGCAGAGATTTACCCCCCGAAAAATGAAAAATATAAGAGACTTCTGCATCATAGCCCATATCGACCACGGCAAAAGCACCCTGGCCGACCGCATGCTGGAAATTACCAACACTCTCGACCGGCGGGAGATGGAGGCCCAGGTGCTGGACTCTATGGATCTGGAGAAGGAGAAAGGCATCACCATCAAGAGCCACGCCATCCAGATGAACTATGAGAAGGGGGGCGAAAAGTATGTTCTGAACCTGATCGACACCCCCGGCCACGTCGATTTCTCTTACGAGGTGTCGCGCGCCATCGCCTCCTGCGAGGGGGCGCTGCTGGTGGTGGACGCCACCCAGGGCATCCAGGCGCAGACCATCTCCAACCTCTATCTGGCCATCGACCACAACCTGGAGATAATCCCCGTCATCAACAAAATCGACATGGATGCGGCGCAGGTCGAGGTGGTACGGGACCAGATAGTGGACCTTATCGGCTGCGAGCCGGAGGATGTGCTCCCCGTGAGCGCCCGCACTGGCGTCGGCGTCGAGGCGGTGCTGGACGCCATCGTGGACCGCATCCCCGCCCCCAAGGGGGACCCGGACGCGCCGCTGCAGGCGTTGATTTTTGACAGCGTGTTCAACCCCTTCCGGGGCATCATCGCCTACTTCAAGGTGGTCAACGGCAGCATCGGCACCGGCGACAAGGTCAAATTCTTCAACACCGGCTGCGAATATCAGGCAGACGAGGTGGGAGTGCTCAAGATGAAGCTTGTGCCGCGGGACAGAATCGAGTGCGGCAGCGTGGGATATATAATCTCCGGCATCAAGAATGCCGCGGAGGTAAAGGTGGGCGACACCATCACCCACATAGAGAACCCCTGCAGGGAGGCGATTGCCGGCTTTGAGGAGGTCAAGCCTATGCTCTATGCCGGCGTGTATCCGGTGGAGGCCGACGAATACGAGAATCTGCGCTCTTCGCTGGAAAAGCTGCAGCTCAACGACGCCTCGCTGGTGTTCGAGCCTGAGAGCTCTCTGGCGCTGGGATTCGGATTCCGCTGCGGTTTTCTGGGGCTGCTGCATCTTGAAATCGTGCAGGAGCGGCTCTACCGCGAGTTCAACATGGATGTGATAACCACCGTGCCCAACGTCTCCTACAGGGTCTACACCACGCAGCGGGAGATGGTGCCTGTGCACAACCCCTCCGGGCTGCCCGCGCAGACGCTGATAGAGCACATAGAGGAGCCCTACATACGGGCGCAGATAATCTCGCGCAGCGACTTCTTCGGCCCCATAATGAAGCTCTGCCTGGACAAGCGGGGGACGCTGGTGAGCCAGCACTTCATCACCGCCGACCGCGTGGAACTCAACTACGACATGCCGCTGGCGGAGATTGTGTTTGACTTCTACGACCGCCTCAAGTCCATCTCAAAGGGGTATGCGTCGTTTGACTACCACATAATAGGCTATAAGGACGCCGATCTGGTGAAGCTGGACATCCTGCTCAACGGAGAGCCGGTGGATGCCCTCTCGAGCCTGATTCACCGCGACCACGCCTACGATTTCGGGCGCCGCATCTGCGAGAAGCTCAAGGAGCTGATTCCGCGCCAGCAGTATGACATCGCCGTGCAGGCAGCCATCGGGGCCAAGATCATTGCCCGCGAAACGGTAAAGCAGGTACGCAAAGATGTCACCGCCAAATGCTATGGCGGTGACATCACCAGAAAACGCAAACTGCTGGAAAAACAGAAGCAGGGCAAGAAGCGCATGCGCAAGGTAGGCAATGTGGAAGTGCCTCAGAGCGCATTCATGGCTGTACTGAAGCTCTAAATGAGCATCGCGCCGAGCGACATGAACTTGGCAACGTCGATCCCGGCGAACACGCAGAACAGCACCAGAGAAACGGCCCATGCAATCAGCATTACCAGGCCGGGGCGCCAGCGCGGCGACTTGAGCGCGAGCGCCAGCAGAATTCCGTAGTACATGGCAAGCAGGCAGGGCAGGGAGTAGGCGAGAACTGCCGTGATGGCTGTGCCGATGCCTATCGGGCCAAAGTTGCCGTCAAAGATGATCCCCGCCTCTGCAAACTCTTTCACCGCTTCTGCTATGAGGCCAGTCTCCGCCGTGAATATTGCGGGAACTATGAGGCAGAGGGTGCCGAAGCAGAGGGCTCCGAGTCCGGAGATGAACAGCAAAATGCCCAGAATTATGCCCAGCACCCGCCCGAGGGTGTGCAGAGCGGGGGTGGAATCGCCGCTGCGGTCGCTTTTATACTGCTCTCCGATGCCCTGGGCTGATGTGGCATCGCCCCGGAGCTCGCACTGCCGCTGCACTGTGTCGGCCTTGGGCATCGCAATCCACAGAATCAGATAAATGGCAGGCAGGATGAAGAAGGCCTCCGTGGGAAATAGCGCCAGGGTTAGGATTATCCAGAGCAGGCGGATGACGGCCACATCCCAGTTGATGTAGGTGGCAAGGCCGCTGCAGACGCCGGCGAGCATTTTGCCCTCCGGGTTGCGGTAGAGTCTTTTGCGCACTGTGCCGGCAGTTTTGGACGCCTCGCTCTCCTGCGATCCGGCGTCAAATGAGCTGGGTGTGCCCAGCACTGAGATTGCATATTGCACATCGGCGGCGGAGACGACATCTCCGCTGCATTTCTCTTTCAGCAGTTCGCCGAAGCGCTCTTCTATATCCTCCACAATCTCGGCGGCATCGCTGCTGCCCTGATAACAGCGGCGGACCTCCGCGAAATAAAGCTCTATCTGGCTGTAAGTCTCCTGGTCCACGTTGAACGGGTAACCCCCGATGTTGACCTGTAATGTCTTCTTCATGGCGTTTAGTGTTTGAGTTGTTCGATTGAGGCTATCAGTTCGTTCCAGGCTTCGTCCATCAGGGCGAGCTGCTCGCGCCCCTTGTCGGTGATGGTGTAGTATTTGCGTGGCGGCCCCTGCGGCGACTCTTCCCAGCGGTAGGAGAGCAGACCCTGGTTCTTTTCCCGGATGAGCATGGGATAGAGTGTCCCCTCCACCACTATCATGTTGGCCTCTTTGAGGCGGGAAATTATACTGGAGGCGTAGGCGTCCTCCTTGGACAGCAGGGTCAGGATGCAGTATTCAAGCACCCCTTTGCGCATCTGCGTGCGCACGTTCTCAGAAATGTTTTCCATAGGCGCTTATCTGCTGTTTGTGAATTTGGACAGATTCTCGTAGGTGGGTTCGATGCCGCGCAGCTGGCACTTCTCAAGCGGCGTTTTGGCTGCGGGGACTATGATCCAGCAGATTATATAAAACCAGAATCCGCAGGTCGCGAGAAGGAACAATAATATGAACAGTACGCGGATGAGGGTCAGGTCGATGTTGAAGTAGGCCGCCAAACCGCTGCAGACGCCGCCGATGGATCGGCGGTCAATGTCGCGGTAGAGCTTGTGCGGCACGGAATCGCTGTAGCCGCGCGGGGCGCTGCAGTATCTGGCGGCGCCTGCATCGTAACTGTCGGCGCTGAATTGCGAGCCGTCGGGCATTCCGATGGAGCTGATTACGTCATTTGCCATTGCCAGGGTCACCACCCGGTTTTCTCCCACGAGAGAGGCCTGCAGCAGCTCTGCAATGCGGTTTTCAAGGTCACTGATGACTTCGCTGTTGCCCAGTCCTGCGGATAGGCGGCTGCGGAAGGCTGTGATGTATGAGTCCAGACGCGCGTAGGCGTCTTCGTCAACGATAAAGTTGGTGTTGCCGATAGCGGCCGAGATGGTCTTTTTCATTGTTTCTGTATATAATTAGTTCTACCGGCTGCAAAGATATATAAATTTCCCAATACCTTGCAATACATAATACCTAAAAATTCCCAAACTCCCCCAATACCCTCCCCGCCCTACTCCTCCCCACTCAACTCTCTACTCCTCTAAACTAAAAAAGCCCCGGCTCTCTTTGAGGCCGGGGCTTTTTTCTAAAAGTTGGAATTCTACCAACCGGGGGTCTGCCAGTCGTCGCCGGTGAGGGTCTTCATCTTGCGGACTTCTGTCTCGCTCATAGGGTAGAGCAGATACTTGTCTGCACCCTTGTTGGTGCGGGTGCCGAGGCTGATGCGCTCGTAGGAGAGCTTGCCTGTGGTCTCGTCTTTGGTAATCTTCATGCCGGTGACGTGTTCCTCTGTCTGGTCGATGATCTTCCAGCGGCGGACATCGTCGAAGCGGAAGTTTTCGAAGGCCAGCTCTACGCGTCGCTCGTTGCGGATGCGCAGGCGCAGCTGATCCTGAGTGAGAGTTGTGGGCAGAGCGGGCATTCCGCTGCGCTCGCGCACGAGGTTTGTGTACTCCTCAGCCACATCCAAATGGCCTGCCTCGCAGGCGCACTCGGCCAGGTTCAGGTACATTTCCGCCAGACGTGCTACGTGTACGCGGCCGTCATAGTTGCCGTCCTCGTCGGATATGTCGCGGTTGAATTTGCGCAGATAATATCCGGTGCGTGTGTAGTAGAGAGAGTTGGCCTCTTCGCTGATGCCGCAGTTGCCGCCCACGAAGGTTTCCACACGCAGAGAGTCCGGCTTGCCCCACCAGCGGGGTGCACCGTTGTAGTAAACAGTGCCGTAGAAGCGGGGGTCGCGATTCTCGTAGGGGTTCTCGGGATCGTAGAGCTTGTTGTTCTTGTTGTAGTTGGGCTGCAGATGCTCTTCGTCAAGATAGGGCTGCTCCAGGTCAAGGATAGGCTCGCCGTCGATGGTCTCGTAGGCGTCCACAAGCTCCTGTGTGGGGCAGCAGCCGGCTGACTGGCGGCCCTTGGTAGTGGGCAGACCGTTGCCCTGCCACATATTGATGGTGGAGCTGTTTGCCAGAATGGTCTCCTTGTCTATGCTGCGGGTGACCACTGCGTCACCTGCGGGGTAAACGTGATAGTAGTCGTAGCAGCAGTATGCCTCTTTTTCTGATGCATTGCTGCTGGGAGCTATGTTGAACAGGGAGTGGTCGTGGGCAGTGAGCTGCTCCACAGCCTCCTTGTTTATCTGATAGGCATATTCCCAAGTGTATTTGCTACCTTCGGTGTAGTAGAGCGGGCTGGCTGCGTACATTGCTGTGCGGGCCTTGAGCACCCAGGCGAAGCCGCGGTTGATTCTGCCGTACTGGCCGGAGTTCAGTCTCCAGCGGAAAGAGTTGGGGTCGGTCTCATCTTCGGGGGTAGCGAGCGCTGTGTCAAGCTCTTCGATGATGAAGTCCGCAATTTCTTCCACTGTGTTGAGCTTTACTGTGGAGAAGTCTGCATCAAGGCTATAGGGAACGGTGAAGATCACTGCCTGGCCAAAGCGCTTCATCAGCATGAAATAGTGCCATGCACGATAAAAGTGAGCCTTTGCATACCAGAAGTTAAGTTCGGTTTCGGTAATGTTGGTGAACGAAATCTTGTGGCAATTCTCCAGAAAGTAGTTGATGACGCGGATGTTGTTGTACAAGCCGCTGTAGTTTGAACTCAGCGGGAAGTTGCCTGCCAGAAAATCTACGGTGTACCAGTCGTAGTATGACGATCCGCTGGTGCGGTCCTGTACGTGGTGGCCTTCGTCGCTGTATGCGGAATAGGTAAAGGCGTTGTTCCATTCGCTGCCGCTGCCGATGGTGCCTACCAGACTGCTGGTGTAGTTATACTTGGTCCACACCAGTTCGGAGTCTACCAGACCATAGGGTTCGGGTTCCAGCAGGCCGCTGCAGGATGTCAGCGCCCCCGTGAAGGCGAAGATTGATATGATGAATTTGTATATCCTTTTCATAAGTTCTTTAGAAAGTGACGTTAAGCGCAAAATTGTAAACTCTCATAGGAGCCCAGGTTCCCAGATAGCCGCTCTCGGGGTCCATATACTTGCTGGGCATCTTGTCCCAGGTGCAGAGGTTCTGGCCCTGAAGGGCTACGCGGATGTTCTGTGTGTGCAGCTTGCTGCAGAGTTTCTCGGAGAGGTTGTATGCAATCTCCGCATTCTTGAGCTTGAGGAAACTTGCATCCACAAAGTTGTATTCGCTGGTGACGCTGCTCACGGTGCTTGACATCGAGAGGGCGGGAGCGGTGATCTTGTCGCCGTTTGCATAGCGCTCTGCAGTCCAGGCGTTCTCGTGGATGTCGCAGAAGTAACCGTCGTTGGCATAGCCGTAGAGGAACTGGTCGCTGATGCTGCGCATATACTTGCTTACCCCATAGAAGAGGGCGCTGACCTCGAATCTCTTGTACTTCAAGCCGAGATTTGCGCTGAAATACTGGCGGGGAACGCTGGTGTAGTCGTAGATGTCCTGATCTTTATAGTTGAGCTCGCCGTCACCGTTGAGGTCCTTGAAGCGGAAGTCTCCGGGACGTACAGTGCCCAGCTGGCTATAGTCTACGCCACAGGCGTCAATCTCCTCCTGGCTGTTGAAGAGGCCGTTGCCCGTTGTGCTGCCCTCATAGTCAATGCGGTAACCGCGGACAGCGCCAGTGGAATAGCCCTGGCTGAAGTAGGGAGAGCCATTGGGCCAGTAGTATGTGTCGTCCTGAGCAAGCTCGCCGACGTCAATCACGGTGTTCTTGTTGTACCAAGTGGAGACTCCTGCGCTAACTGTCCAGTCTTTGTTGAGCTGCTTTTTGAAGTCAACGCCAAGTTCCCAGCCCTGGTTCTTGTATTTACCGCTGTTGGTGGCGGGATAGTTGCCCAGAGACACGCCCTGGAATTCCGGAATGTAGGTTGTGCTGCCGATATATACGTTGTCCACATTCTCCTTGAATATGCTGCCTGTGAAGGTAAGGCAGTTGAACAGGGTCAGATCCACGCCGAAGTCAAGACCTTTAACCATTTCCGGCTCGAGGTTCGGGTTGCCAAGATAACCTTGTGTCCAATTGCTGGTGGTGACATCAGCCTTGTAGGCAAAGCGGGTGCTGGTGGCTCTTGCTCTGGCGGTGATGCCATAGCTGCCGCGCAGCTTGAGATATGTCAAGATGTCGTTGTTCTTGAGGAAGTCCTCTTTGCTTGCCACCCAGGCGAGACCTACGCCGGGAGTGAAGAAGAATCGGTTGTCGGTGGGGTACTCGTCGCTGCCGGAGTAGCCGAGGGTGCCGTTCACTACATATCTGTCCTTGTAGGAGTAAACTGCGTTGAGGCCGAATGTTTCGCTGCGGTAGGGGAGGTTGTTCTTGCCGCCAACGTCGCGGGTGGTCATCTCGCGGTGGTTGCCCATCAGCACGGCCTGAACATAGTGGTCGCCGAACTGGCGTTTGTAGTTCAGCTTGCCGAAGTATTCGTAGCTGTAGCAGAAGGTATAGTACTTGGAATAACCGTTGCTGTCAACCTCTCCGCCAAACTGTCTGAAGCCGGTGTTGTCGGAGTTTTCGGCCTGATACATCGTGTAGTTGATGGAGTAGTCGATGTCCTTGTCTCCACCGCCCTTGAAAGAGAAACCAGCCTGTCCGCCGAGTCCCGGAGTGATCATTCCGAAGTCGAAGTTGAGTTTGGCATCCATGTGCACGAAGGTCGCATATTTCATTGTGCGGCCGCTGTGGGTAAGCTCTGCATAGGGGTTGGTGTAGTATGATGTGTTCCAGATACCGCCCAAGTTGCTGCGGCTGCTGAACAGAGGCATATAGGAGATATCCTTGCCGTCTACATAAGAACCTTCGGGAGCGTAGAGGCTGGTGATTGTGGGGGCGGTGATCATGATGTGCTTGAGCATATCAGAATAGCGGACCCTCATACGGTCGCCGGGCGCGCTGCCCAGACCGTTCTCTATCTTGAAGTCGCCGCGCAGGGAGAATGAAGCAGAGATGAAGTAGTTGAGCTTTGAGTCAAGGTTGGATGTCACGTGGAAGTAGTTTGCGCTTCCGGGGTTCATGCTGTAGGTTATGTCCTTGTACTCAGGCTGATTGAAGAGGGCACCGGTGTGCATCCACTGGAAGTTGCACAAATACTGCACATACTCGCTACCACCTCCGATGGAGAGGTAGAGTTTGTCCAATGTGGTGTAGTTCTTCATGAATTCGTTGTAGTAGTCGTGTCCTTTCCAGGTGCCGTCCTTGTAGTTCTGCAGCGCCTGATCGGAATACTCGGGGTTGAGCCCGTCGTTGATGCAGGCTTGGTTGCGCATAGTGGCAAAGGTGTAGGCATCGTACATGCTGTAGCGCTCTGTGTCCATGCTGCGCATCGAGTGGTCGTAGGCCACGGTGATGCGGGGTTCACCCTGCTGGCCGCGTCGGGTGGTGATGCTGATGATGCCGTCGCCGCCGTTGATTCCGTAGAATGCCTGGGTTGCTGCATCGCGGATAACCGTGATCGACGCTACCTCGCGGGGGTTGAAGTAGGTGAATATGTGGCCGTCATATCCCTCATACTTGATTCCGTCAACCATAATGGTGATGTTGTTGCCGTTGGGCGAGTGGGTACCGCGGATGTTCCACATATAGTAGGAATCCCAGTTGTCGCCGCTCTCGGGGAACGAACTGGGGTTGGCGTCCAGCTCAAGGCTGCCGAGTCCCAAAACGCGGCCCATATAA
This sequence comes from bacterium, assembly GCA_963637965.1. GTDB lineage: Bacteria > Bacteroidota > Bacteroidia > Bacteroidales > UBA932 > Equibacterium. The sequence goes on along the minus strand of CAVHPI010000017.1, from coordinate 13,554 downwards.
GACTCCTGCAGACGCAGTGTCGGGGTCTTCTCGAGCGATGAACCGCTCACTGAAGATACACTACCCGTAATGAGGTTCTTGCGCATCTTGTGGTGGATGAGGTCTACCATGCTGTCCTCTTCCTCTGCATCGGACTTGAGGACGATGATGTTGTTGCCGTCGAGAATCTCACCTATCGTGACTTTTTTGTTATGGAAGCCGGTATAGGTGACAGTGACATATGAGCTGCCGTCCACAATCTGGAAATCATACGAGCCGTCACGGTTGGTGATATACTGGTTGGCTTCGTTTTCGCTGACCAAAAGAGCGTTGTACAGCGGATTTCCGAATTCGTCGGTAACATAGCCCTTGATGCTGATAATCATTGCGTTCTGGGCCGTCATATTGAATGAGGCGGCAATGAGCAGCAGAATCAGTGTTATTTTATCTCTTATTCGCATATCTTGTTAATTTGAAGAATGTTAATGACCTATTCCCAGCCGTAGTTCTGGAAATCTACTCCGGTTATAACTTTAAGGTTGGAAACTTCGCTCTTGGGCAGAGGGCTCAGTTTGCACTGGGGCTCGAAGCCGTGGCGGGGCTCCTCTTCGCGGATGCATACCCTTTTGTAGGTTGCTGCCGACCAGTCGCCGGCATAGGTTACGTCAACGCCGGTGAGGTATTTGATTCCGGGAATCTCATCCTCTTTGTTAAGGCGGCGGCGGATGTCGAAGTAGCGGGTCTCCTCAAAGGCGAGCTCCACGCGGCGCTCGTTGTAGACGCGCAGACGCAGCTGCTCGGGGTCGTTGGCGATGCCCTCCGGAAGGTCGGGCATGTGCACGCGCTCGCGGATTTCGTTGACGGCCTCTACGGCGTCATCGTAGTGGCCTGCGTTAACGGCGCACTCTGCAAGGTCAAGCAGAAGCTCGGAGAACTTGTACTGACGGAATGCTGGACCCTTGCTGGGCGCGTTGAGAGAACAGTTCGGCGGGATGCTCTTGCAGTAGTAGTATCCGGTGCGGCTCTGCGTGACATCGGAAGGGAGCGTGCTGCGGTAGTTCTGTCCGCCGGCGGAGATATCCACCGTGTACTGTTTGTCCCAATAATAAGGGGTACCGTGGTGCATTACACACTGCTCGAAGCGGGGGTCACGGTTGTCGTAGGGACGCTGGTCGTTGTAGAGTTTGTTCTCGCTGTTGAAATTTGGCTGCAGGTGTTTTTCGTCCTTGTAGGGATTGGCCAGATCAAGTACGGGAACACCGTCGGACGTTTCGTATGCATCCACCATCTCCTGAGTAGGGCAGGAACCGCAGTAGCTGATGCTGGTGTGGTGGGAGCCGATATAGTTGAAGCTCCAGCCGGCAGCTGTGCCGCCGTAGAGGTAGATGGTCTCCTTGTCTTTGGGAGATGCTACATAGTCGGGTGTCGTGCAGTAGAATTCGCGGTATGCGTTGGCACCGCCTGTGCCGTAAACGCTGGTGTTGCTGCACTGTGTGAACAGGGCGTATCCGTGTTCGCTGAGCAGATCCACTGCCTGCCTGTGCATCTGGTATGCCTGCTCCCAATAGTCGCCGCCTTCGCTGTAGAGAGGGCTTGCGAGGTAGAGCATCGCGCGTGCTTTGAGGGTCCACGCGAGAGCTTTGGTCATACGCGCTGCCTCGTTGCTGCGGGTGATGCGCCAGGGCAGTTCTTCGATGGCGAGGCCGCGGTCGCAGTCGGCAAGAATATGGTTGACATAATCCAGCGCAGGGACCCTGCGGAGATTCTCGTAGGTGTCGGTGAGCTCTGTGACATAGTTGAGATACTCGGGAACCTTGTCCTCTTCGGAAACACCATCCTCATTGTAGAGGTAGAGGGGGCCATATTCCTTGAAGAGCTCCAGCATGTAATATGCGCGCAGTACATAGGCATCGGCTGTCATGCGGCGGCGGGCTTCCTCGCTCTTGACCGGAGTTTCGGGGAGTTCTATGTAGCGCAGGAATATGTTGATGTTACGGATGCAGTACAGCAGGCTTGAGTAGAGGCCGCGGGCTGCGGGCCAGCTTGCAGTGGAGAAATTGCCGTCGTAAACCAAATGGGAAAGGGTGCTGCTGGCATCAAAAGACGACCAGCCTTCGTCGGTGAGGCACCAAAGGGGTTCGCCGCCGTTGAATACCCAGCCGTGTCCGGGAATTGCGACGAGGCAGTTGTTGAGCCAGCCCTCCACATAGTTCTCGTTGGTCCAGATGTCATCAAACTGCAGGTCTCCGGTGTCCTGTTTTTCCATCCAGTCGGAAACCTTGCTGCAGGAGCACATCGACAGGGCGAGGGCGGCAAAGCATATAATGTTTCTGATTTTCATATCCGATTCAATTAGAATTTGATGTTAAGAGCCAGAGAGTATGTCCGGTTCAAAGGGTAGGAGATGGATTGGCCGCTTGTCTCGGCATCTACCGCCCTTACCCTCTGTGCATCGATGATGAACACGTTGTTTCCGTAGAGGATCACGTTGCCGCTGGTGACGCCAATGGCGCGGAACAGCTTGTTCTGGGGAATCGAGTAGGATACCTGGAGGTTCTTGAGCCTCAAGTATGCGCGGTTGTTGATGAAGAAGTCATTGGCGCGCAGCGAGGTGTTGGAATAGGTGGAGAGGGCGGGATAGTCGATTCTCTCCCCGTTTGCATAACGCTCCTTTGTCCAGGCGCGGAGGTGATAGTCGGTGTAGGTGCCGGCATTGCCGATTTCGGACACGCCGAGGCCCATACGATAGGCTGAAACCTGACCCATACCATTGAACTGGGCGGAAATTCCCACGCGGCGGTACTGGACGGAAACGTTGAAACCGTAGCTGATGCAGGGCACCGAGCTGTTCTTGATGGGCACCAGGTCGCGGTCGTCGATGCGGCCGTCGCCGTTGGCGTCCTTATAGATGAAGTCACCCATACGGGGAGTGCCGATGTCGTACATCTCCTTGCATTTGTCAAGCTCTTCTGTGGTGTTGATGTAGCCGTTGCCGTTGCTGTAGTCGATGGCAAGACCCCACTGCTGGCCGGGCATGAAGCCTTCGGTGCGCTTGCGGTATGCGTAGCTCTCGTCGAGCAGAATCTCGTCGCAATAGATTATCTTGGAACGTGCATAGGAGAATTGGCCGCCGGCGCTCATGCGCAGTTTCTTGCTGAATTCCTTGCCCCAGTTCAACTCAACCTCGAAGCCCTTGTTGGTGGTGACGCCGATGTTTTGGCGGGGGATGCTGGTGCCGGAGATACCGCTGGCCGCGGGAGTGGTGCTGGGCATGTAGAGACGGTTGTTGCAGTCCTCGAAGAAGACATCGACCTTACCGGTGAAGTTCTTCAGGAAGCCAAAGTCGATGGCGTAGTTCTGCTTGACGACATTCTCCCAGCTTACATCCTCGTTGCCGAGGTAGGAGATATCCACGCCCTGACCTTTGTAGAGGGAGCCGCTGGCGCCGGCGGAACTCTTGCTTACGGTTGTGTAGTAGAGGAAGCGCTCGCCGCCCAGGCGGTCGTTGCCGACCTTACCGATGGATGCGCGGAACTTGAGCAAATCAAGACCCTGGATGTCCTTCATGAAGTCCTCTTTGCTGGGGGTCCAGCCGATTGAGAAGGCGGGGAAGAAGCCAAAGCGTTTCTTGGGGGAGAACTGCTCGCTGCCGTTGTAGCCCATGTCGAGCTCGGCCATATATTTTGACTTGTAGTCCCAAGTGACGCGGCCTGAAATGCCAGCATACTTATAGGGGAGGGATGTGCGGACGGCGTTCTGCTTGTTCATCACATTGCTCATCTTGGCCTCTGCCTGTGCGAAGACCATTGCGCCGACGGTGTGGTCGCCGAACTGCTGGTCATAGTTGGCGCGCAGGTGTAACTGGAGCATCTGGTTGCCGTATGTGGAACGGGTGCCGATGGCAAAGGTCTCGTCCTGGTTGCGGCGGGTGGAGATGTAGTATGACTGCTCGCCGGGGTTCTTTGCCTGGTAGTAGGAGTAGGCGTCGTAGCCCTGCAGATAACCGCTGAGGGCGCCGCCGGCAAAATCGTTGTATGCTACGGTGGAGGAGAGGGTGAGGCCCTTGAGGATGCGGCTCATGTCATACTCCACGGATGCCTGCGAGATGAGGCTGAAGTTGGTGTTGCAATAGTAGCCGGAACGGTTCACTACAGCCCACGCGGAGGTGCTGCCGGAGTTCTGCATTGCAACTACTACACCTGCGGGAACCTCGTTGCCTTCGGAGTCGTAGTAGCCGGCAACGGTCAGAGGGCCCGGGTTGGTGGGCGGGGTTGTCATTGCGGTCTCGAAGATGCCCGTGCCGCCAACAGGCTGGTTGGTGCGCTGGTAGTAGATTGAGAGCGAGAGGGATATCTTCAGGCGCTCGTTGAGGTTGAAGTCAAAGTTGTTGCGGATGGTGTAGCGCAGCATGTTGAACTGCGCGTTGTAGCCCAGGGTCTTCTTGGGGAGGATCTTGGTGTTACCGTCCTGATAGATGATGTTGGCGTTGGTGAAGTAGCGGGTCTTCTTGCTGCCGCCCTGCATATTGATGGATACGCGCTCGGTGGGGGCGAACTTGGCGATAGACTCCTTGTACATGTTTCGGTTGGGGAAGAAGGGGTCACCGCTCTGCTCGCGGAACTTGGCTATCTGATAGTCGGTATAATCGGGCTCGAAACCGTCGTTGATGCGGGCCTGGTTGCGCAGCGCGGCGTGCTCCCAGGAGTTTACCCTGGTCCAGGGGAAGTGGAGGGAGGAGACGCTGGTGGTGAGCTGGGCGCTGAGGATTGTCTTGCCTGACTCGCCTCGGCGGGTGGTGATGAGGATGACACCGTTTGCACCGCGGGAACCGAAGATGGCGGTGGAGGCGGCATCCTTGAGCACTGTGACGCTCGCAACCTCGTTTACGTCCATCAGACCCAACTTGTCGGCCTGCTCGTCGGAAGGCACGCCGTCGATGAGCAGCAGCGGCGTGTTGTCGGAAGAGGTGCCCTGACCGCGAAGATAGATGGTCACGGCATCGTTACCGGGCTGGCCGCTATTCTGGATGGTCGTAAGACCTGCCACACGGCCTGCGAGGGCGTTGGCGAAGTTGGGGACCTGAGTCTCAATCAATTCTTCGTTGGAGACGGTCTCGATGGCACCGGTGATGGTGACCTTCTTCTGGTGACCGTAGGCCACGACCACAGCTTCGTCAATGGCCTGCTTGTCCTCCTCGATGAAGACTGAAATTTTGGATTTGTTGCCGACGGTCACCTTTTTGGTGACGTAGCCGACAAAGGAGACTTCGAGCACGGCGTCAGCCGGCACTTTGGAAAGGACGATGACACCGTCAGCATCGGTGGAACCGCCGATGGTCTGACCGATCACCACGACATTGGCGCCCGGAACGGGGCCCATATTGTCGGATACCGTAACGGTGATGGTACGTCCTTGATAATCGTTGACAGCCTGCGCCGGAATGATTCCGACAGTGGTCATCAACAACAGCACAATCGCCAAGAAAGCACACGGGGGTGATAATTTCATATCGTTTTTTCTTGATTATTTTGGTGTTAAGCCCCCCTAAGGGGTTATAATTTTGCAAATTTAAAAGTAATTTGCAATATTAAAAACACCAATCAAGAAAAAAACGCTATAAAACGTGCTCTGCGAGGTATTGTGCGATGTGTACGGCGTTTGTTGCGGCTCCTATTCTGAGGTTGTCGGCCACTACCCACATATTCAGAGTGTTCGGCTGTGAAAAGTCGCGGCGCAGGCGCCCCACGAACACTTCGTTGCGGCCGAAGGCGTCCAGAGGCATGGGGTAGACATTGTTGGCGGGATCGTCGCAGAGAACGCACCCGGCTGCCTTGCCTTCTGCAAAGATTGCCTTAACGTCGTTAAGATCAAAGTCGCGCTCGAACTCGACATTCACGGCCTCGCTGTGGCCGCCGGTGACCGGCACGCGCACGGTGGTGGCGGTGACTTTGATGCTCTCATCGCCGAATATCTTGACCGTCTCGTTGGTCATTTTCATCTCCTCCTTGGTGTAGCCGTTGTCCAGGAACACATCGATGTGGGGGATTACGTTGCGGTCTATCTGATGGGGATATGCGTTGGGAAGGTCCTGAGCCTGCTCTCCGCGCTCGCGCTTCATCTGCTCGATGCCCTTCATGCCGCTGCCGGTGACTGACTGGTAGGTGGACACAACCACCCTTTTGATCTTATAGCGCTCGTGCAGGGGGGCGAGGGCCAGCACCATCTGGATGGTGGAGCAGTTGGGGTTGGCGATTATCATGTCGCCGGACGTGAGCACGTTGCCGTTGATTTCGGGCACCACCAGCTTCTTGGTGGGGTCCATGCGCCATTGCGATGAGTTGTCCACCACGCGGCAGCCCGCTGCGGCGAACTTGGGAGCCCATTCCTTGGACACTGATGCCCCTGCGGAGAATATGGCTATGTCGCAGCCTGCGGCCACGCCGTCGGCCAGGGAGACAACACTCCATTCGCGGCCGCCGAAGGTCACCTTTTTGCCGATGGAACGCTCCGATGCGCAAGGCACGAGCTCGCTTACGGGAAAGCCTACCTCTCCCAAAACCTCAATCATTTTACTGCCTACCAGACCGGTGGCGCCTACAACGGCTACTTTGTACTGTTTCATAATCAGAATATGTCGAAGTGTTTTTTGATGCAGTCGGAAATCTGCGCGCTCTCCAGCAGGAAGCCGTCGTGGCCGAAGTCGGAGGTGATGACCTCCAGGCTGGCGCCGGGGATGGCCTCGGCCATGCGGCGGCTCTCCTCCACGGGGAAAAGTATGTCGCTGTCGATGGCGATGCACAGGGTGTGCGCAGTGATGTTTTTGAGGGCGTTTTCTACCCCGCCGCGCCTGCGCCCCACATTATGGGTGTCCACGCCCAGAGTCAGGACGTAATAAGAGTAGGCGTCAAAGCGGTTGCAGAGCTTCTGTCCCTGATATTGCTGGTATGTGACAGCCCTGTTGGCAATCAGAAAGTCGGGGTTGGACTCGGCCTGGGTGCGGCCGTAGCCCTCGTAGTTGCGGTAGGTCACCAGGGCCATGCTGCGGGCGGCGGCCAGACCGGCCTGACCTCCGCGGGCGTCCTTGCTCTCGGCAAAGGTGGGGTCGGCGCGCAGAGCCATCCGCTGCGCCTCCAGAGTGGCGGTGCACCAGGGACTCACGATGGCGCTGGTGGCAATCAGGCAGAGGTTTTTTATGCGGTCGGGATAGCCGGTGGCCCATTCCACCGACTGGAAGCCGCCGTTGCTGCCACCTATCAGAAGGTCTATCTGCTCTATGCCCAGATGCTCGCGCAGCAGCTCGTGGGCGCGGGTCAGGTCGCGGATCGTAATCAGCGGAAAGTTGGCCAGAGGCGCCTTGGAATAGGTTGTGGGGCCTGTTGTGCCGTAGCAGCTGCCGATGATGTTGGCGCACACGATAAAGTATTTGTCGGTGTCAAACAGCAGCCCTTTGCCCACCAGGGAATCCCACCACTCTTCCGGATTGGAATTTGCGGTGAGGGCGTGGCATATCCACACGACGGGCCGCCCGCCCCGCTCTTCGGCGGAGGTGTGGTAGCAGATGTCTATTCCGTCCAGCGTGCCGCCCGCTTCCAGGGGAAAAGGCTCGCTATATGTGTAGATGTGTCTGAACATTGGGCGGCAAATTTATCTTAATTTTTTTAACTAAAGAAAAATATGTGATGGAGAGGGGGTTGCAACAAAAAAAGGCCAACTTAAAAAGTTGACCTTTTAATTTGATTATAATTGTAAACTTTATTTGATCTTGGCGAATTCGACGTCATCCTCTGCCTTGGCCTTGAGGTCTGCAGAAGATTTGATCTTTGCGAGTTCTGCCTTTGCTGCGGCAGCCTTGCCCTGACGGGCTGCGATGATGGCGCGCTCGTAAGCGGCTTTCTCGCTGCTGTCGTTCTTCAGGAGGGATGCAGCCTTGTTAAGGTCGCCGTTCAGGATGTATGCCAGAGCCTCGTTCTCGTCGCCGGTGCCGGCAAGCTTCTTGACTGCAGATGCGTAGTTGCCCTGGAGGATGTCAAGAGTACCGCTGTTGACCTTGCTGGAAGCGTCGGTGTCCTTTGCAAAGAACTCGGCTGCCTTGCTCAGGTTGCCCTTGCGCAGTGCAAGCACGCCGCGCATGTTGTTCACGCCCTCCATATCCTTGTCGCTGATCTTGTTGAGAACTGCCTCTGCCTGAGAATCCTTGTTCTGGTCCAGATAGATGCAGGCGGTGTTGAATTTGGCGCGGTCGCTGTCGTATTTCTTGATGGCGTGGTTGTAGATGTCGAGTTTTGCGTCAACGTCGTCGGTGAGGGTTGCGCTGTGCAGGAGAGCCTCCTCGTCGAGCACGTCGATGTTGTTGGCAACCAGGCTCTTCAGCTCCTCTGCGGTGTAGTTCTGGAACTCCACGTTGGTGATGAAGCGCGCGCGGCGCAGTTCGGGCAGGACATCTTTTGCAAGAGTGCCGTAAACGCTGGACATGTTCTTGATCTCACGCTCGCGGACATCGGGGTCGCTGTACATGGAGAGGACGCGGAGGATGAGGTCCTTGTCTTCGATGTTGGAGTTGTTGACCAGCTCCTGGAAGCCTTCCCAGTCCTCACCGATGCTCATGGTGCTCACGGCGCCGGTCTCAAGCTTTTTGGATACCTGCTTGAAGGCGTTCTTTGCGGATTTCTCGCGGCGGCTGGAGAGTTCGTTGTTGATCTTCTCGGGACCATCGGGAGATGCGTATGCCACGATGTCGGTGCCCACGATGGTGCGGCGGTCGTCGTTCATGACATCCTTTACGCCGTCACGATACTCCTTGATGCTCTCGCCGCTAAGCTGGTTGGAGCGGACATCGGCGCTGTTGATGAGGTAGAGGATCTGAGCCTCGACCTCCTCGGGGATTACATACTGATAGCCGTCGGCTGCAAGAGCGTATGCGCCGGTGCTGTGTGCCAGCTTGTAGGTGGTGTTGGCGCCGTCGGCAATCTTGATGTCCTCGGGGAATGCCCAGGATTTCTTCTTGTATTTGACAACTGCGCGGCCCACGAGCTCGGATTTCTCCATGCCCTTTACATAGGGGAAGCTGACGTGCTCGGTGATGCTGGCGCCGTCGGTGCCCACGGTCTTGTAGTTCTCGGTGACTTTCTCGCCCTGGTAAACGAAGGGCTCGCCGGCAACTTCCTGGCCGTTGAACTTCATTACGGGAGTGACCTCGAGGATGGCTTTCTTGTGGAAATACTTCTCGGGGAAAGTGACGGTAACATCGGCGTCGATGTTGTCTGCGACTACCTCCAGAACCTCAGGATTGCACTCAATCTTGACGAGGTCTGCAAGGTCGGCCATCTTGGACACCTTGTTGCAGGAAACAAGGGCAAGGCAGGCTACTGCAATAGCGAATGTCTTTTTCATTTCTGTTGGATTTTATATAATTTGTAATACTATCCTTTTTCGCGCGGCAAATATAGTAATATTAAGGGACAAGTGAAGAAAAAAGTGTAAATTCGCCCGTATGAATTACGAAGCTATCAAACAGAGATTCGGCATAATAGGCGACTCGGCGGCGCTGGACAACGCCATCGGCGTGGCGCTGCAGGTGGCCAAAACCGACCTCTCTGTGCTTGTAACGGGCGAAAGCGGTGTGGGAAAGGAAGTTGTGCCGCAGATAATCCACTATAACAGCCCCCGCAAGCACAATGTTTATCTCTCCATAAACTGCGGCGCCATCCCGGAAGGGACCATCGACTCGGAGCTTTTCGGCCACGAGAAGGGCTCCTTCACCGGGGCTACGGAGGCGCGCAAGGGTTATTTTGAGGAGGCCGACGGCGGTACCCTCTTCCTGGACGAGGTGGCCGAGTTGCCGCTCTCCACGCAAGTGCGCCTGCTGCGCGTGCTGCAGACGGGCGAGTTCATGAAGGTCGGCTCTTCCAAGGTGCTCAAGACCAACGTGAGGGTGGTGGCCGCCACCAATATCGACCTGCGCCGCGCCATAGAGTCGGGCCGCTTCCGCGAAGACCTCTACTTCCGCCTTAACACCGTCCCCATCCGCATGCCGGCGCTGCGCGACCGCAAGGAGGATATCCACAAGCTGTTCCGCAAGTTCGCGCTGGACTTTGCCACCCGATATTCGATGCCGTCGGTGAAGCTGACGCCCGATGCCGTCGCGTGCCTCGAGGAGTACCGCTGGCCCGGTAACGTGCGCGAGCTCAAGAGCGTGGCGGAGCGCATCTCGGTGATGGAGACCGAGCGCTTGATAGACAGCCACACCCTCTCCAAATATCTGCAGAACGAACTCAACGTGTCGGTGCCCGCCCTGAGCGGCAGCGCGTCGGCAGATTATATGAGCGACCGCGACATAATATTCAAGATGATAATGCAGCTCAAGCAGGACATCGAGCAGCTTAAGACGCGTGTGGACGAGCTCTCTACATCCTCCCGCAGGGGGCCCAGCAAGGCGAGTCTGCTGGTGGACGACGGGCCTGAGCGCGTTTTTGCCGGCGAGGAGCCGAGTTATGTGCCGGTGCGCTACAGCGCAGAGAGCACCCCGGCAGGATTCGAGCCGCAGGGAGAAGATAGCGCCGAGATTGCCGCCCCGCAGCCGGCGCCGGAGCAGCCGCTGAACCTCTCCATCAGCGATAATAAGGCCGACCTGATCGCAAAGGCGCTGGAAAAGCATCACGGCAACCGGGGCAAGGCGGCCGAGGAACTTGGTATATCGGAGCGCACGCTCTACCGTAAAATCAAAGAGTTGGGACTCAAATGAAAATCTACAGACATCTGATGGCCCTCGGCGCGGCGTTGCTGTGCCTGGCGGGCTGCGGCATTTATTCGTTTTCCGGGACATCCATCCGTCCCGACGTGAAGTCCATCACCATCGAGCCGGTGCTGAACAATGCGATGAAGGTGAATCCGGCGCTGGCCAACGACCTCACAGAGGCGCTCAAGGACAAGTTCAAGAAGCTCACCAGCCTGGAGCAGGTGGAGATGGACGGCGACCTGGTGCTGGTGGTGACGGTGGAGTCTTACGACGTTAAGGCGCAGGGCGTGTCAAAAGACGAGACGCCGGCGCAGAACCGCCTCACGGTGACCTGCAGGGCAACCTTCGAGAATGTCAAGCATCCCGATGAGAATTTTGAGAAGAAGTCATTTGCGGCATATCAGGACTATGACGCCGAGATGTCGCTGGACGAGGTGGAGTCGACTCTGTGCGAGGATATAGTGGAAACTCTGGTGGAAGATATCTTCAATGCCTCAGTTGCGCAGTGGTAGAGATTTAAAATTTGCTATATCGCAAAAAATATACTTAATTTGCACCCCCTAATAGACTAGAAACAAATAATTAACGATAATATGCAAGCTATTTACATCACCATTTCGGTAATCATTGTGGTGGCAAGCGTGCTTCTGACACTCATCGTGCTGGTGCAGAATTCGAAGGGAGGCGGCCTCGCCGCAAACTTCGCTGCAGGCAACAGCACCTTCGGCGTGCGTCAGACTGCCGACTTTCTTGAGAAGACCACCTGGGTGCTGGCAGCAGTTGTGCTGGTGCTCTGCGTTGTGGCTACCTTCTTCATTCCCAAGAGTGCCAAGGGCGGTGCAAGCGGTATCGAGAAAGAGCTGCAGATGGCAGTGCCTGCCGCAGGTCAGCCCGAGCTCCCCGCAAACACCATAGCCGTTCCCGCTGAGGGCGGCGAGGTTGCCGCTCCCGCAGAGACCCCCGCAGAGACTCCTGCCGAGTAACAAGGCGCAAGCAGCGCTGCCGAAACAGGCGGACCCGAACCCGGGCCCGCCTGTTTTCGCTATATCCGCGCTTTTGCTGTCATATCCGATAAATCCATTGGCGCATCAGTGTTTGCAGATGCTCCACTCTCCACTCTCCACTCTAAACTAAAAAAGCCAGCCCAAACGGACTGGCTTTTTAATATGAAGCGTAACGGATTACTCTGCGTTGCCACCACGGCGTCCACCGCGACGGTCGCCATCGCGATGCTCGCGACGGTCACCTCCGCGACGCTCTCCGCCACGGCGGTCGTCGCGACGTCCGCGACGCTCGCCACCGCGGCGCTCGCCTGCGTTGTTGGCTGCGATTACACCTGCGTTGGGGCTGAGGTCACGTTTGCCGTAAACCTCACCGTTGCAAATCCAAACTTTGACGCCAAGCACACCAACTTTGGTGTGAGCCTCTGCAAGAGCGTAGTCGATGTCTGCACGGAAAGTGTGCAGAGGAGTACGGCCCTCTTTGTAGAGTTCGTTGCGAGCCATCTCGGCACCGCCTACACGGCCGCTGATGAGGATTTTGATACCCTCGGCGCCGGAACGCATTGTGGATGCGACAGCCATCTTGATGGCGCGGCGATACGACACGCGGCCCTCGATCTGGCGTGCGATGTTGTTGGCTACGATATTGGCATCTGTCTCGGGGCGTTTAACCTCGTAGATGTTGATCTGAACGTCTTTTCCGCAGACCTTCTTGACCTCCTGCTTGAGAGTCTCAAGCTCCGCGCCGTTCTTGCCGACGATGATGCCGGGTCTTGCGGTGTGGATGGAGATGGTGATCACCTTCATTGTACGCTCAATCACAATGCGGCTTACAGAAGCCTTGGAGAGGCGTGCGCTGAGATATTCGCGAATCTGAGCGTCGTCTTTGATGCGCTCGGGATAATTACCGCACCAGTTGGAGTCCCAACCACGGGTTATACCTATACGGTTGCTGATAGGATTAGTCTTCTGTCCCATATTATGCTTCCTCCTTTACCGGTTGATTTTTGGTGGCGAGTATCACGGTGACGTGGTTGCTGCGCTTGCGGACGCGTGCTGCGCGGCCCTGAGGGGCGGTGCGGATGCGTTTGAGAGTGCGGCCTTCGTCTACCATAATGGTCTGAATGTAAACATTGCCGTTTTCAAGCTCTTTGCGATTATCCTCGTTCTTGGCTTCCCAGTTTGCGATGGCGCTGCGCACGAGCTTGGAGAGCCTTCCTGCGGGCTCCTTCTTTGAATATTTGAGGATATCCAAAGCCTGATTGACCTCCTTGCCGCGGATGATGTCTGCTACGAGACGCATCTTGCGGGGAGATGTGGGTACATCGTTCAGCTTTGCTATAGCTGTACGACTCTTTATTTCTTTAAGCCTTTCGGCCATTTCTCTTTTTCGAGCTCCCATAGTAATTTAGCTGTTAACGATTACCACTGTGACCTCTGAATGTACGCGTAGGAGCAAACTCGCCGAGCTTGTGGCCCACCATGTTCTCAGTGACATATACCGGAATAAATTTGTTTCCGTTGTGCACTGCGATCGTATGACCTACAAAATCAGGAGAAATCATGCTGGAACGCGACCAGGTCTTGATTACTGCTTTTTTCATTGTCCCTTCATTCATTGCGATGACTCTCTTCTCGAGCGCCTCCTGAATGTACGGACCTTTTCTAAGTGAACGACTCATAATTCCTGAAATTTATTCCGTTATTATTTCTTTTTCCTTTCGATGATGAACTTGTTGGAAGTCTTCTTGGGATTGCGAGTCTTGTAGCCCTTGGCGATCAGGCCCTTGCGTGAACGGGGATGTCCACCGGAAGCGCGGCCTTCACCACCACCCATCG